>NZ_AYZK01000009.1:0-46792 GCF_001436135.1 Lacticaseibacillus thailandensis DSM 22698 = JCM 13996 | reverse complement strand
AGGTTCGATCCCTAGATACCCAATCACTGATGACGGTTGCTTAACGGCAACCGTTTTTTTTATGCCGTGAGTGAGCCTTCAGGGCAGGCTCACGGCGCTAGTCCAAGAGCGGGTCACCCGCCAAGGGCAGTCAGAGCCGATATCGAAACACCGGTTGCGCCCAGGTAGCGGCCATGGCGGCGTACCCCCCGGTCGCAGGTCATCGCGGTCCGGGCCCACCGCAATGGTAGTCATATCAACAACAGGTCCGAGCAACCGTTATCTTCGTGCTCTGGACAAAAATGAACCGGGCGGTGACAATAGAAGCAACAAAGTCGAAAAGGGGTATGGTCATGAGAATTGAAAACGATGCGCTCGGTGCGGTAGAAATACCTGACGGAGTTTGGTGGGGCCCGCAAACGGAGCGTTCTCGCCACAACTTTGCGGTCGGTCCGCTCATGCCCCTACCAGTGATTCGGGCGCTGATTGAGATCAAGCGCGCCGCGGCCACCGTGCATGGTCGTGATGGCAGCCTGCCAACCACGATTGCTGACAGTATCGTGCAGGTGGCCAGTGGCCTCCTGACGTTTAACGACCATGACCTGCGCGCCCAGTTTCCACTGCGGGTCTACCAGACTGGTTCCGGCACCCAGACCAACATGAACGTCAACGAAGTGATCGCCCACCAGGCGAGCCAAGCAGCCGGGACGACGGTACTGGCTAACGACCACGTCAACCAGGGGCAAAGTTCCAACGACACCTTTCCCACCGCGATGCACATGGCGGCCTACGCTGCAATGGGGCGGCTCATCAACGTAGTACAGCACACCCTGAGTACGCTCAAGACCCAGGAGCAACTGTACCGGCACACCGTTAAGTTGGGGCGGACGCACCTCCAGGACGCCACACCCATCACCTTTGGCCAGGAAGTTTCCGGTTGGCGCGCCACGTTGGAACAAGACGTACATACGCTGACGCAGGCCCGGGACCAGTTGCGTGCGCTACCACTCGGGGGTACCGCCGTGGGGACGGGGCTCAACACCACGACCAGCACCACCAAGGCGATTATTTCGCAACTCATCAGTGATTCGGGCGTGGCGTATACCAGCATGCCCAATAAGTTCCACGGGTTGTCGGCGCATACCGAGTTGACTAACGCACATGGTGCCGTGAAGACGCTCGCAACCGACCTACTGAAGATTGCCAACGATATTCGCTTTCTTGCTAGTGGTCCCCGTGGTGGCTACGGGGAGCTGACCATCCCCGCCAACGAGCCGGGTAGCTCGATCATGCCCGGCAAAGTTAACCCGACCCAGGCGGAGGCCCTGACGATGATTGCTACCCGCGTTATGGGTAATGATGTGACCATCAGCGTGGCCAACAGCCAGGGTAACTTTGAAATGAACGTCTACAAACCGGTCATCATTGCGGCTTTGCTGGAGTCAGTCGAATTACTGAGCGGCGGGTTGGACCAGTTCAATCGGCTGCTGCTGACCGGCATGACCGCCAATGCCGACCACATGCGGGCGGCGGTGGACGGTTCACTGATGACGGTGACGGCCCTGTCACCACATATTGGCTATGAAGTCAGTGCGCGAATCGCCCAGCAGGCGCTGCGGGACGGTACCACGTTGCGGGCCGCGGCGTTAGCGTCTGGCAAAGTCACGGCGGCGCAGTTTGACGAGTGGACCAACCCGCTACGCATGACGCGGGTCGACGACTAATTGGGGGTGTGCGGGCAATGCCCAGTGAAGAAGACGTAATTGAGTTGAGTGGCCGTGTGGCGAAGATCCTGCTGGAAAACGGGGCCGAAACCTCGCGGGTCGAGGGGACCGCCGAGTACATTGGCCGCGCGGCCGGGCTCGAATTGAGCTGCCATGCCACCATGACGGCGGTGTTTGTCGATGCCCAAACGGAAGCTCACACCCACCTAATCAAGGTGCGCACGGGCGACTTTAACCTGCAAAAAGTGGACGAGATTAACTCGGTGTCCCGGCAGTTCGTGGCGGGGCACCTTAGTTTTGACGATTTGCAGCGGCGGATTGCCGCCATTGACCGGAAGGTGATCGACTTTACCTGGGTTCAAAAGATCATTGGCGCCGGGTTGGTATCAATTGCCCCGATGTTGCTGTTCAAAGCTACGTGGGGGGACTTAGCCTGGGCTTTTGGGGTCGGCATTGCCGGTTACCTAGCGGCGCAGTGGGTCGGCCACCAGACTAAAACGCCCTACATTACTTCAGCTGTGGGTGGGTTCACGATTGCGGTACTAGCAGTACTGCTGGTGCACTTAGATTGGGCCGTTAGTAGCGATAACATCATTATTAGCGCCTTGATGCCCCTTGTCCCCGGCGTGGCGCTGACTAACTCGCTACGAGAATTAATTGGTAAGCACACCATCTCGGGAATGGTGCGCGCGGTGGATGCGATCTTGGTAGCCGTTGCCATTGGTGGTGGCGTGGTGTTGGGGTCGGTCCTGGTGCAGTTAGTCATGGGGGCGTGAAGATGAACTTAGTTAATTTATTCATTGAAGTTGCCTTTGGCTTCTTGTCCTCCGTCGGTTTTGGCATTATTACCAACGTGCCGCGACGGACGTTGATGGCTTCGGGCGTTACTGGTGGCTTGGCTTGGGGCGTGTACGTCCTGGTCGACCAGGTGGCCGGCAACGTGATCCTGCCCAACCTGCTGGCGGCTTTGACCATCGGGGTACTGGCGAACGTCGCGGCCATTGCGGTGCGGGCACCGGTGAACGTGATGTACGTTCCGTGCCTGGTGTCGCTGGTGCCGGGGGCCATTATCTATATGAGTATGAAGAACTTTACGTTGGGCCACGATGCCAGTGCACAGCAAGGCCTGATCAAAACGTTGACGGTGGCCTTTGCGTTGGCCATCGGGTTCGTGTTGGCGGAAGCGTTGATGAACCAGGTGCGGCCGTGGATTCAGCGGCTGTTACACCGTGAGGTCAGTCAACGGCGGTAGGCGCGCAGTACATTTACATATGAAAGGGTGGTTGTGATGGACTTATTAGCAACGTTAATGCAGCAACTGGATGCAGCAGCATCAGAGATTATCCGCATTCGGCGGGAGTTGCACCAGCATCCGGAGGTCTCGTTCCACGAGCAGTGGACGGCGGCCTACATTAAACGGTTTTACGCCGGCTTTGATTGTCCCGTCACTGATTATGGCGACGGGTACGGGTTTGCGGTGGACATTCCGGGCGGTCAGTCCGGCCCGACGCTAGCACTGCGGGCGGACTTTGACGCGTTGGCCGTGCAGGAGGATAACGACCTGCCGTTCAAGTCCCAGCAACCCGGAGTGATGCACGCCTGCGGCCACGACGGCCATACCGCCTACATGATGGTACTAGCCCGAACCCTGTGGCAGTTACGCGACCAGTTACCAGGGCGGGTGCGGATCATCCACCAGCCCGCCGAGGAGGTTTCTCCCGGTGGGGCGCAGGGAATGTTGGCCGCCGGCGTCCTGACTGGCGTCGACAACGTCCTGGGTGCGCACGTGATGACGTCAATGCCAACGGGGACGGTCGGTTACCACGTGCGTGAGACGCAAACGGGCCGGGCCAACTTTACGGTTACGGTGGTGGGCAAAGGCGGACACGCATCCATGCCGCACTTAGCCAACGACGCCATCGTGGCCGGCAGTTATTTTGTTACCGCGCTCCAGACTGTGGTATCGCGGCGGGTGGACCCGTTTGATACTGCTAGCGTGACGATCGGTTCGTTTGACGGCGTGGGGTCGTTTAACGCCATTAAGCAGAACGTGACCCTCAAGGGGGATGTGCGCGTGATGAAGGAAAGTACCCGGGTGACTGTGCGCCAGCAGATCGAACAGATTGCTCAGGGTGTGGCCGCCATGTTCGGCGTGCAGGTGGACGTGGACTACGACGATAATTACCCCGTCTTGTTTAACGATCCGGACCTGACCATGCAGGCGGTGCACAATATTCAGTCTGCCAACATTCCGGAAGTCCGGGCGGTGACCGACGTGGGGCCGCAAGACCCGTCGGAAGACTTTGCTTACTTCGCTCAGGCGCTGCCCAGCACGTTTTTGTACATTGGCTGTGACCCGGACGACGGGCAGAGCCACCCACACCACAGCCCCAATTTCCTGATGAACGAGGATTGTTTGATTATTGCCGCTAAAGCGGTCGGGGCTGCTGCGGTTGAGTATTTGCAACAGCACAAGTAAGTTAACGAAGGTACCTACGGGTGGTTGCGGGCGATATGCGCAGCCGCCCTTGTTTTTAGTACCACCGGAGAAAGCGTTATCCTACCAGTGACCACAACGCACTTAATTCTGCGCGCGGTGCCATACGCCAATAGTAGCCCTGCCTGGTATCGTGTGGATGGGCATTGCTGCGGCGACACCGATTGTGCAATTGTGATAGTTGTTTTTTTATGCCATAATGGCTTAACGCTACGGCGCCTGGGGACCCCAGGTGCATTTGTTTCAGAAAATCCTAAAAAAATTATGTTCATTCGTCGCCCAGGGGTGTATAATGACAAACTGTCACATGACATTACGTCATAATTTTACGCGAAGGGGGGCGACCTTGTGCCGAAACCAACATTTCTGCGGCTACCAGCGGCGAAACAAGCCCGCATGATGGCGGCCGCCAAGACGGAATTTACCCGGGCGGTATTCGCCAAGGCATCAATTTCGAACATTATTGAGCTGGCGGGCGTCCCGCGGGGGAGCTTTTACCAGTACTTTGAGGATAAGCAGGACATTTTTTACTATTTACTCGAAACGGAGGGGCAACGGTTCGTTGATGCGTTCAAAGCCATTGTGGAGGCGCATCACGGTGATTTCTTTGCCTCAGTGACGGAATTTTTTGACGTCACCATTGACCGGTTACTTGAAGGTGATGACGCGCCATTTTTCCGCAACGTGTTTAGCAACATGAACTTCAAGTCGGCCAGCCACGCCGCCTTTGGGGAAAATGTGCACCGCCATGGCGCCGGCCGGCGGTACTTGCAGGAGCACATTGACTTTTCCGGTCTCCGCGTGACCAATAATCAGCAAAAAGAACTGTTGTTCCGCACAACCATGGGCGGGTTCGCACAGTCTTTGGCTTATTTCTACAACCACCAGGAGGGCGAGCATCCCGACACCGTTGCTAAAGTAAAGGAGCGGATGGCGTGGTTACTCGACTGGTTACAACATGGTGTGTTATTGAAGGGAGAATCACATGCTTAGATTAGCAAAGGGCCGCATTTCATACTGGGCCGTGGTGGGCGCGATCCTATTTATGGTTGCCCAGGTTATCAGTAACTTGTACCTGCCTAATTTGACCTCCGACATCGTGAACAATGGTGTCGAAACGGGGGACGTGAACTACATTTGGCGTAAGGGTGGCGAAATGGCCATCTTTGCCCTGATCAGTGTGCTGGCCGCCGTCATGAACGTCTTATTGGCATCGCGTGCTTCCCAGCGTCTCGGGGCCAACATTCGCAAGGACATTTACCGCAAAGTTATCAACTATTCTCACGACGAAATGGACACCGTCGGGACCAGTTCCCTGATCACGCGGACCACTAACGACGTGGTCCAGATCCAAAACGTGGCCATCATGGCCCTGCGGATGATGATCATGGCACCAATCATGCTCATTGGGGCCAGCTTCCTGGCTTATCAAAAGGACCACACCTTGACGCAGATTTTCGTCATCGTGTTGCCGATCATGGTGGTGTTCATCGGTTTGATCATGATTTTTGCTGTGCCGCTGTTCCGCAAGATGCAGCAAAAGACCGATAATATCAACTTGGTCTTCCGTGAAGGTTTGACCGGGGTCCGCGTTATCCGCGCGTTTCGGCAGGACGACTTTGAACAGAAGCGTTTTGAAGGTGTTAACCAGGATTACACCCACAACGCCGTGAAGGTCTTCTCCATCATGGCCCTCATGGTGCCCGTGATGACGCTGGTAATCAGTGCCACCAACATCGGCATTGTTTGGTGGGGTGGTCATTTGATCGCCGCCCAGGCCATGAACACCGGGAACATGATCGCGTTCATGACTTACGCGATGCAGATTCTGATGAGCTTCATGATGCTGGCCATGATCTTCGTGTTCGTGCCGCGTGCCCAGGCATCAGCGGTCCGGATCAACGAAGTGTTGGATCAAAACTCACCGATCGACTCCAAAGCCGACGCCAAGAACTTTGACGGCACGACGCCTGAATTACAGTTTGACCACGTCGAGTTCCGTTACCGCCACGCCGAAAATCCGGCGTTGACCGGTGCCAACTTTGACATGCACGCCGGGCAGACCCTCGCCGTGATTGGGGGGACTGGTTCCGGGAAGAGTACCTTGGTCAACCTGATTCCGCGGTTCTACGACGTCGAGCAGGGTGCCGTCCGTGTGAACGGGATCGACGTCAAGGACGCCGACCTGAAGGAGCTCCACAAGACGGTGGCCTTTGTTCCCCAGAAAGCCGTACTGTTTGCGGGCACCGTGCGCGAGAACATGCAATGGGGTAAAGCCGACGCGACCGACGATGAGATTTGGCACGCCCTGGAAATTGCCCAAGCACGTGACTTCATCGAGGAAGAACCCGACGGCTTGGACTACATGGTCGAGCAGGGTGGGGCTAACTTCTCTGGTGGTCAACGTCAGCGGCTCGCTATTGCGCGGGCGCTGGTCAAGCCGGCTTCCATCTACGTCTTTGATGATTCCTTCTCCGCCCTGGACTTCAAGACCGACGCCAACCTGCGTCAGGCCCTGAAGGACGACCCGGATATCAGTAGCAAGGTTGTCGTCATCGTGGGTCAGCGGGTTTCCACCGTGGCCGACGCCGACGAGATCGTGGTACTGGATGAAGGTCGCGTGGTCGGCTTTGGTAACCACGAGGAATTGAAGGCTAATAACGAAACGTACCAAGAAATTGTTAGTTCACAGATTCGGGAAGGGGATGAAGCGTAATGGCTGCAAGTACTACAAAAACCGCTCCCGTTCGTGGACACGGACCCATGCGCGGCATGGGCCTAGTCGAAAAGCCGAAGAACTTCTGGCAGACGACCGGTCGCCTGTTGGGCTACATGAAGGGCCGGCTGGTCGCCGTCATCTTCGTGCTGATCATGGCCATCGCCTCCGTTTACTTCCAGATTCGGACCCCCAAGATTTTGGGGAAAGCAACGACCCAAATCTTTGCCGGGGTGATGAAGGGTCAGTCTGAACAAAAGGCAGGGATTCACATCAGCACCTACCCCATTAATTGGGGTAAAATTGAAACCATTATCGCCACGGTCATCGTCATGTACCTGGCCAGTGCCCTCTTCAGTTTCCTGCAGCAGTTCATCATGACCCGAGTTAGTCAGCTGACCGTTTACGATCTGCGCCGCGACTTTAAGGCCAAGATGAAGCGGGTGCCGGTGCACTACTACGACGCGCACAACAATGGTGACATTATGTCCCGTGCCGTTAACGATATGGATAACATTGCCAGCACGTTGCAGCAAAGTCTGACGCAGATGGTCACTTCCACGATGACCTTCATCGGGACGTTGTGGATGATGCTGACGATATCGTGGCAGTTAACGCTGATTGCGTTGGTCACGATTCCGTTGTCCGTGATTGCCATTGGTATTGTGGCGCCAAAGTCGCAACGCTTCTTTGCCGCCCAGCAAAAGTCGCTGGGGTTAATCAACAACCAGGTTGAAGAAACGTATGGTGGGCAAGTAATCGTCAAGAGTTTCAACCGTGAAGAAGTCATGGTCCATGAGTTCGAGGAAGAAAACGAGCGTTACTACCAGGCTGCCTGGAAGGCGCAGTTCGTTTCCGGGATCATGATGCCGTTGATGACCTTCATGAACAACATTGGTTACGTCTTTGTAGCCGTTGTTGGTGGGGTCCAAGTTGCGAATGGTAGCGTTACTTTGGGGAACGTGCAGGCCTTCCTGCAGTACACCCAGCAGTTTGCCCAGCCAATTTCCCAGTTGGCCAACCTCTCGAACACCATTCAGTCGACGATCGCGTCCGCTGAGCGTATTTTCGAGGTGCTTGACGAACCCGAAATGGAAGACACTCCGTCCGGCCTGCCCGCAGAACCCAAGACGGATGAGATCATCAAACTGGACCACGTTAAGTTCGGTTATCCGGGTGCCGACACCCTGATGCAGGATTACAACCTGGACGTGCAGTCCGGGCAGATGATTGCCATCGTCGGGCCAACTGGGGCCGGGAAGACTACGGTAATCAACATGTTGGAGCGCTTCTACGACGTCACGGGTGGTTCCATCCGCCTGTGGGGTAAGGATACCCGCGACATGAGCCGGGAGGACCTACGCAGCCACTTTGCCATGGTGCTCCAGGATACCTGGCTGTTTACCGGCACTATCTGGGACAACCTGAAGTACGGGCGTGAAGACGCGACGGATGAACAGATTCTCAGCGCGGCCAAGGCAGCGCACGTGGATTCGTTCGTACGGCAGTTACCGAACGGCTACGATACCGTCCTCAATGAAGAGGCGTCAAACCTGAGTCAAGGGCAGCGGCAGTTGCTGACGATTGCCCGGGCGTTCGTGGCGGATCCAGAAATCTTGATTTTGGATGAGGCCACGAGTTCCGTCGACACGCGGACTGAAATGCACATTCAGCACGCTATGGAACGGTTGCTACAGAACCGGACAAGCTTCGTGGTCGCGCACCGGTTGTCCACGATTCGTGACGCTGACAACATCATCGTTATGAACCACGGGTCCATCGTCGAAACCGGGAACCACGACGCCTTGATGGCCAAAAACGGTTTTTACGCCGACCTGTACAACAGTCAGTTTAGTGGCAACGTCGAAATCTAACGTTAATATTGATAGTGAAAGGGTCAATCTCCTACAGGAGGTTGACCCTTTTTGTATACGCGGGTGGATGTAGTGGCCCACGCACCAACACTGATCGTCACGACTGATGTTTGGTCGGCCGCGACACTCACTGTGAGGCTGTACGCAAACAAGTGCAACAAAGTGGGTTGGGGAGTTGACGGTCAGCTCGGCAGCTGTTACACTGTACTAGTGAACTAGTACAGTAGTGATGAGGAGATGCCCCGTGGAATTTAACGCTAAGATACCCATTTATTATCAGATTGAGCAGTATATTATCCGCGAAGTCATTACCGGTCACTTCGACGCGGGGGCGCAACTGCCTTCGGTGCGGGAGTTGGCCCCGCAACTAGCGGTCAATGTGAACACGGTGCAACGCGCCGTCGCTGAATTGGTCACGACGGGCCTGATCGTGCCGCAACGGGGCAAAGGCAACTTTGTCACCACCAACATGGAAGTGATCGTCAATCTGCGTGCGCGCATCGTCAAGGAGCAGGTGGCGACGCTGTACGAGCGGTTGAACGCGCTGAAGATTACGCCGAGTGAAATGGAGTTTTACTTGCATCAATACATTCAGGAACAGGAGGCCACCAATAATGACTGATTTACTAGCAATACGTGGATTAACGTACAAGCGGAACTTTAAGGTGATTTTGCGCGACATCAACTGCCACGTAGAATCAGGACAGACTATTGGCCTCCTGGGTGCCAACGGGGCTGGCAAAACCACGCTTATGCGCCTGATTGCCGGCAGTGCGCCTCACTTTCTGGGATCAATCAGTGTGGACGGCGCAACACAGTTAGTCGCCCGCAAAGCTGCGGTCAGTTTTTCGGAACAGACCAACGGGCTACCGTTAAACTTGCGGGTCGACCGGGCCGTCGCCGCGTGGGCCGCCTGGTACCCAGACTTTGACCGCGAGCAGTTCGAGCTGGTGGCGCAATTCATGGATATTGACCACCACGCCCGGTTAGGCAGTCTGTCCAAGGGTAACTTGAAGAAGGTTGTCATCGCACTGAGTTTAGCGCGGCGGGCCAAGTTGTACCTGTTGGATGAGCCGTTTGACGGAATCGACAGCATGACGCGCAAGAAGATCATCGCTGCCATCATTCAGTGGAAGCCGTTTGACGCGACTTTACTGATCAGTGACCACCATGTGGGCGATATTGCGAACATTTTGGACCGCGTCATGATTATTGAGGGGCGCGAACTAGTCGCCAATGAAGAGGCTGATGATATCCGGGCTACCGGCAAGAGCATTGAAGAATACTTTGAAGATGTACATGCAGGGAGGGTACAACATGACTAAACGGGTGCACGTGCTCAAAAATTTATTGGTACCAAAGTTGCAGCTGACCAGCTACGTCGTGTTGGTATACTTAGCCGCTGTGATTGTCACAATTGGTTGGGGTACCTGGCACCATGGTTATCAGGCCGATTTTGCAGTGGTGATTGCCGGCTTTTACGCTCTGATAGCGGGCATCGTCCTGTTTGTCTTGCTGGCTAATCACCAGGAACGGGTGTGGACGACCAGTCGCTTCCGGCTGGCGCCAGTGACAGACCTGCGTCTGTACGTGATGAACGTGTTGTCCAGCTTTATCAGCATGCTTTACGGGCTCATTGTAGGGGTGACCGTCATTGGTCTATTGTCCGTACCTTTGCAGCAACAGGCCGTGCCTTTACAGCTACAGGCTGACCACGCGGAGGCGCTTTGGCGCTACGGCCTTGCCGGCGTGACCATGATGCTCTCGGCGTGCCTGTACATGTGGATCTTTATTAGCATGATCCATTTGGTCGGGGTCAGTATTAGTGCGTTTCTACCACCTATGCGGCAACGCATCGTCAAATTTTGCTTCTACCTGGTGGTGTTAGTGCTGGTCCTCATGGCCCTGAACGGGTTAGAAGGTGGCGTGCGGCAACTTGCGCCGCACTTGGGTTTTAATTTTACTAGTGTGGACCAAATCGAAGATGCCATTCCTGCCTTCTACTGGGCTAGTTTCTGGTCGTTGGTCGAAAGTGCGGTTTATTCGGTCATCAACGTCTTGCTACTGCACAACTGGGTCGAAACCAAGCAGGCTTAATGACGGTACGGTGATAGTATTTAGCCCCTGGACTTGTTAAAATTAAGGTAGAGGCAAAGTCTGGACGTGCACACCAGTGGAGGAAAACTGATGAAGACGATACTATTGACCGTAGTGAGCCTGTGCGTATTGAGTGCGTGTGGTCATCCAACCGCGACGCCACACGAAACGAGTAGCCAGAGTAATAGTAGTCACGTTAACCGACAACAGTCATCCAAGCCGAGTCAGGCGGTCAAAGTCTCGGTGAGTGCCGTTGTCGAGTTGATGCACGACCGCTGGGGTACCGATGTCGATCTGAGCAGTATTGAGATCGAACCGCACGGCAATCAGTACCAGTACGACGTGGAGGCCGTGGATGATGATACCGAGTACCAGATGGTGCTGGATGGTCGGACGGGTCGGGTGTTGCGGCAAGCGCAACACGCGTTGGCAGCCGATGAGGCCGGCGGGGTGGAGCGGCAGGAGCACGCCATCAACACGGAGCACCTGTTGGCTTTAGGGCACATCACACAGGCAGCCACCCAGGCGGTGCCGGGTACCGCGCGCGAGTGGTCGCTGGAACAAGACGACGGGGTGCCGGTTTGGAGCGTCAAAATCCAGACGGCACACGCCGGGCAACGTGAGGTCTCCGTCCAGGCCGACACTGGTAAGGTGTTGGCAACGTCAGACGATGATTAGTGGCGGGCGTGCCGATTGCGGCGCTCGATGGGATGCAGTTGTTGGCGCAAACAAAGTAGGACCAGAAATCAATCAATTTCTGGTCCTACTTTGTTACGGGTGGTCTGTGTGGCATCACTAGTTGGTCCACCAGTGCTATAATAGCGGGGATTACGTGCCATCAACGGCACGAATACATAGTTGGGAAGCGGATTAGTAAAAATGGATGCAACCGAACAAACACAACGTATTGCGGCCGGCGACGCCTTGGTACGGATGGCCCTGACTGACATGATCAAGCGTGGCATCACGCCCGGTGCGACGTACGCACTACTGGATGGGGATGCGGTGTACACCCAAACATTGGGACAGGCGGCGACCGTACCTGAGCCGCTGCCGTTAAAGCCAGGGATGTTTTATGACCTGGCGTCACTGACCAAAGTGGTCGGCACCACCCCACTATTTTTGCGGGCGGTGCAGGATGGACTTCTGGGAATTGATCAGCCCATTCAGGAAGTGTTGCCGGAGTTTTCGGCACCGCACGTCACCTTTCGCATGGCGTTGACGCACACCTCGGGACTGGCGGGTTACATTCCGCACCGCGACGAACTGCCAGCTGACCAGTTGCGCCACGCCCTGTTGACCCAGCTACACGAAACGGACGGGACCGGCAAAGTCGTGCAGTACCGCGACGTTAACCTACTCCTGGTGGGGTGGGCGTTAGCCAAAGTTTACGGCGATCCCATTCAACGGTTGATTACCGCCCGGGTCTTACCGGCGTTTGGTATGCGGACCAACGCCACCTTTACCCCTGATCCAGCGCAGACCGTACCGACGACCTATGGTCCCGAGCACGGTTTACGGCGCGGAATTGTGCACGACCCCAAGAGTGCAATTCTGGGTGCCGATTCCGGCGCGGCGGGTCTGTTTGCCAACATTGACGGATTGGTGCAATACGCCCACGTCACCTTTGGCCGCGTGCAACAAATTTTTCTGCACGAAAATTGGGCCGAAAATTTGCAGCAAAGTTACGCCGGGGGCCGCAGTTTGGGCTTTGACCTGCGGGAAGGGCCAGTGACGCACCGGCAGTGGTTGTACCACACCGGCTATACCGGAACGTTTATTCTGCTGGATCCCAAGGGGCACCGCGGGTTGATTGTGCTGGCGAACCGCGTGCACCCGGTCGTACACCCCGAATTTTTGGCGGCACGGGATGCGTTGATTCCTCAATATTTGGCCGCCACAGAGCGGGCCTAGTGTGGTATCCTTACAGGTGTAAACGCATACGTGAATGCGTGTGCAAATGCCATAGATGGGAGCTTGATAACAGTGACAGAACCACTTTTCCTGAAACCATATTTCCGGCCAAAGATTTGGGGTGGCCGTAAGCTGGAGCAGTTTGGCTACGACCTACCTGAGGGTAAGATTGGTGAGTGCTGGGCGATTTCTGGTCACCCACACGGGCCGGCCACGATTAAGAATGGCCCGCTGGCAGGCAAGACGCTGAACCAGGCTTACGCTGAGAACGGTGAATACTTTGGCCAGCCAACGGACAACGTGTTCCCGCTACTGACCAAGATTCTGGACGCTGAGGATAGTCTCTCCGTACAGGTTCACCCGGACGACGCCTATGCGGCCGAACACGAGCACGAACTGGGTAAGACGGAATGCTGGTACGTGATCTCGGCGGAACCAGGCAGCTACCTGATTTACGGCCACCATGCCAAGACGCGGGCCGAGTTGAAGTCCATGATCGAAGCGGGCGACTGGGAGCACCTGTTGCGCAAGGTCCCAGTTAAGACGGGTGACTTTGTGTACGTTCCCAGCGGCATGATTCACGCGCTGAACAAGGGCATTATGGTCCTGGAGACTCAGCAAAGTTCCGACACCACCTACCGCCTGTACGATTATGACCGGACGGACGACCAGGGGCATAAGCGTGAGTTACACCTGAAGCAGTCCATCGACGTGACGACGGTGCCGAGTGTCGACCCCAAGTTGGACATCAAGCACGAGACCATGGGTGATTCCACGGTCACTACCTTTGTGACCGCACCAATGAGCCCGTTCTTCTCGGTATACCGTTGGCAGGTCAACGGTGAACTGCACTTGACCAAGACGGCGCCGTACACGCTGGTGTCCGTCCTTGATGGTGCGGGCCACATCACGGTTGATGGGCAGGTGTACGCCCTGAAGAAGGGTGACCACTTCATCATTCCGACGCAGGTCGACGATTGGGACCTCGACGGCAAGATGGACATTATCGCGTCCACGCCGGGCCAGACCAAGTAATTTCTATTAACAAACGCAGGGCCAACCACCAGTGTGTGGCTGGCCCTTTTTAGTATGTCCGTTAATTGGCGGTTCTATAGGAGCCATACTGCCCGTATGCACCGTATATTACCGCATGACCAGGCCAGGTGTGCTAGAATTGAACACAGTTAATTACGGATGTGGAGGAAAGTATCATCACAACGCAAAACCCAATTCGGTCCGCAACTGCGCGGGGCCTCGCTCGTTTATCATATGGTGTCTTGCACGGAGTCTTCAAACGCGGCTCTGCATTTCCTGGCAACTTGGCTGCCCGGATCGATCCCGATGTCCTACGCAGTTTGGCGCGGGACTATGATGTGATTATCATCACCGGGACCAACGGTAAGACCCTGACGACCAGCATGATCGTGAAGGCCCTCCGGCAAAAGTATCCTGACCTCATGACTAACCCCACGGGTAGTAACATGATGAGTGGTATTATCTCGGCCTTTATCGCCCAGGGTCCGCACAAAGGTCACGGGCGCGGCCTGGCCGTGCTGGAAGTTGACGAAGCCAACGTGGCGCCCGTGTCGGCGTTGGTGCACGTCAAAGCCTACGTGCTTACCAACATCTTCCGTGACCAAATGGACCGGTACGGCGAGTTTTACACGACCTACCAGAAGATCTTGAATGGCATTAACATGCATCCCGATGCCTTGGTCGTGGCCAACGGGGACGCCCCGATTTTTAGTTCCCGCCCGCTGAAGAACCCGATGCGTTACTACGGCTTTGACACTGGACGTCACGATAACCTCTTGGCACCACCAAACACTGATGGTGTGTTGTGCCCACGCTGTGAGCATATTTTACATTACCGCGAGCGCACGTACAGTAACCTGGGTAGCTTTTTCTGCCCGAACTGCGGCTTTGCCCGCCCGGAGTTGACTTACCACGTGGCTGCCGTTACGGAGCAGACGCCGACCAGCTCTACCTTTACGATTGGTGACCAATCTTACACCCTGAATATCGGCGGCCTGTACAACGTCTACAACGCGCTGGCAGCGTACAGCGTGGCGAGTGAGTTTGGCGTGACGCCAGCACAGATGGCGAACGCTTTTGCGTACGACGAGAAGGTCTTTGGGCGCCAGGAAGAAATCAATATTGACGGGAAGCGGGTGACGCTGGTGCTCGTCAAAAACCCGGTGGGCTTGAACCAAGTTTTGGACATGATCGGTCATGATGACCAGTCGTTTGCCCTGGCTGTGTTGCTCAACGCTAACTACGCCGACGGGATCGACACGTCATGGATCTGGGACGGCAACTTCGAAGAGTTCGTGCACGCCCACCAGCACAGTAGCTACATGGTGGGTGGCGAGCGGTACCGTGATATCCAGTTACGTATGCAGGTGGCCGGCGTGGATCCTGACGCCTTAGCCACGGCACCGGACCTGAACAACGTGGTGGATTGGATCAAAGGGGTACCGGAACAGCACGTTTACTTGCTGGCAACCTATACGGCGGTGCTCCAGATGCGGAAGCACCTCGCTGATGGTGGTTACATCGCGGCGGGTTTTGATGCCTAAGAAAAAAATGATGCTGACATGCGGCAAACATGTCAGCATCATTTTTAGTTGGGACTAGCTGCGTTGGGTTTACTGATGGTAATACCGTGAATGGTAATGGCGTTACGACCATGATTTTTGGAATTATACAGGTATTTGTCCGCGCGTTTGTAGATATCGAGGTAATTGCGGTCTTCGTGAATTGACCGGTCCTGGCCAATTGAGACGGTGATGTGGAACTGGTCGCCGCGGTCGGTGGTGAAGGTGAGGTCACTTAACGCCTTTTGAACGGCGGTCGAGTAGGCTGAGGCCTTGTCAAAATCCTCTACGACGTCAAGCAGCAGGAAGCTGAACTCCTCACCGCCGGTCCGGTAGGTCCGTACGGGGTAATCAAACTGTGCAACGACTTCCCGTAAGCGTTTGGCGACGGCCTGCAACACCGTATTCCCCACCACGTGCCCATAGGTATCATTGACCCGCTTGAAGTGGTCAATATCAAAGGTATACAGGGCGTATAGCTCGTTATGATCTTGTAGCCGGTCAAAGGCCGTGTGCAGGTCAGCATCGAACACCCGGAAATTGCGTAAACCGGTCAGGTCGTCGATGCGGGCTTCGCTGAGTAGGTGAGCTTCATGGGTCCGCCGCGCCTTGAACCGGTAGTGCGTTTCCCAAAGAAACCACAGGATGAGGGTCAAAGTGACGAATTGCCACGGCCACCCCACATCGATGCCGTTTAATGACCGCCAATTGGCAATGAAGAAGGGGGCCATGTACACGTAGGCAAACGGATAGTAGATCCACCAGTAGGTCCCGATTTTCACCCCGAACTTGGTGGCGAGGTACATCATGACGATGGTCCAGGCATCAAGCGGTAACGACATGGACACGTGGGGTAGCCACCAATACCACAGGCTGACCACGATGATCATGGTCAAAAACACGTGCCGGCGCCGAGAGCTCAACAAGGCGTACAGTAACGTGGCACCCTGAAAGTTGAGGTAGGTCCAGCCATAGCCTACCGGGTTGTTCTGTGCCGCCATGGCGAGGACCGAGGAAAAGTGGAATAAGACCACAAAACCGATGGTCATGCCGATCAGTGCGGGTTCCCGCCAATGCCGCCAACGGCCCGTCAAACTATTGGTATTTTGCAACCAATTAAATAGTAGTGCATAGCCGATCAGCACAAGCGAGTTGTTAATAAAGGTGGTCGTGCGTAGACCCCACGAAACGAGCATAGGCGGTCCCCCTCAACAAAAAATTCCCCAATCGCTAATATAACATATTCGAAAACTAATAGGGTTAAATGATTGAAATAATTGAAAATGGCCGTCATGGCGGGGTTAACGCAGCAACATTCATTGTCGCTGACTGTACAACGCTGACACGGAATGGTTCAGTCCCTGACTGGTTTCCCCGGCTGGGTCCGTTATAATGGTCGTGAGCTAGATATTAACATCCAGGGGGTTGGGATATTGGCATATTTATACCTAGTACGACACGGTGAAACGCAGATCAACGCGCAGGGCCGCTTTAATGGTGGTGGCGTGGATACCCCGCTGACAGACAAAGGCGTGGCGAGTGCCCGGACGTTGGGTGCGATGTTACGGCCCTTGAGTTTCCGCCGTATCGTAGTATCACCGCAAGCACGAGCAATACGTACGGCCAAGTTGATTGTAGGGGCGGACGCACCATTGCGGGTGGATGAACGCTTGCGTGAAATGCGGTTGGGGGATTGGGACGGTCAAACGGGTGATTTTGCGCGTAGCTTTACCCAATATGACGATTATTTTCACCACCCGGACCGCTTTGATGGGCACGCCATTCACGCCGAGACCTACCAGGAATTAGTTGACCGCGCGAGCGCCGCTTACCAGGATGCCGTGGCGGGGTTGGGCACCCAAGACCGCGTCTTGATCGTGGCGCACGGGATCTTGCTGTCGATTGTGAGCCGAGTACTTATCGGCACGCCGCTTGGCCAGACGCGGGATGCCCCATTACTGGCAAACACCAGTGTTTCGGTACTGCAAAACCAGACGGGTGACCCGGGTTGGCGGCGATTAGCGTGGGGTGTGACCCCTGCGGCGTTGGCTGACGAGCCAGCACCCGTCCAGCAACTATTCAAGGAGGAATGATATGGCTTATCTATACTTGGTTCGGCACGGCGAAACGATTCTGAATGCGGACGACCGCGTTAATGGTGGTACGGTGGACAGCCCGTTAACAGCCCAAGGCGTGGCCAGTGCGCAGGCGTTGGGCAAATTGCTGGCTGGCGTCCACTTTGACCGTATCATCACCTCCCCAATTAAACGGGCGGTGACCACGACCCGTTTAGTGGTGGGCGAGCAGGTACCCATCATCACCGATACGCGGTTGCGCGAAATGACGCTGGGCGATTGGGATGGGCTCCCCGTCAGCGTGATTGCGGACGACCCTGAGTTTCACCACTTTAATGAGCATTTGGATGCCTTTAACGCGCAGGCGATGCATGCCGAGACAATCGCCCACCTTTGGCAGCGGGGCCACGCCGCCCTGCGCGCGGCTGTGGCGGGCGTGCCCGCGGACGGGCACGTTTTGGTGGTCGCCCACGCCATTATTTTGACGTTGCTGGCGCGGGTACTGACCGGCACGACCAGCATTGATGGTGCCCGGACCGATGGGGAGCTGGTCAACACCAGCGTGACGGTCCTGCGCGACCAACCAGGTGCTTGGGCCAAGCTGGCCTGGGAAGTGACCCCGGACCGTGTGGACACGTTGACGCCGGCTCAACGTGCACTGTTTAATTTGCCGGCCAAACAATAAAACTCACCCTTTTCTCACGGTAATCATTTCAAAAACTCACTAAATGGCGTAAACTGAGTATGTTTATCATGACGACGGGAGGGTCAGCAAATGAGTAAGGCAATTTCATGGCAGCAAGTGCAACAGTACCAGCAGGAGTTGCAACAGCAGCCCGGTCACGCGGCCTTAGCGCGGGCGGTGCAGAACGTTGGCATCAAGGCAGCGAGTCGCCAGCAGTTGGGACAGGCCGCCTTTGCACCCGTGTTTTCGGACGAGATTCCCACGGGTGTGGTGACCAACCAGAAACATAGTGGGCGCTGCTGGATGTTCGCGGAGCTCAACACAATGCGCCACGCGGTGTCCGGCAAGTTTGGCGTCAAGAACCTGGAGTTTTCCCAGGCGTTTTTAGCATTTTACGACCGGTTGGAAAAGTCCAACCAGTTTTTGAACCAAATGATTGCTAACGTGGCGGCACCCATCGGCAGTCGCAAGTTGGACTGGTACCTTACCTGGGCTAACGGGGATGGTGGCCAGTACGAAAACGCTGCGTCGTTGATTGCCAAATATGGGGTCATACCTAAGTCAGTCATGCCCGAAACCTACAACAGTGACAATACCACGGAGCTTAACGCTACGCTGAACTTAAAGTTACGGCAGGACGCCGTCGCCTTGCGGCAGGCGTACGCCAGTGGCGCCACGCCTGACCAGTTAGCGGCTCAACGCGTGCAGCAACTCAGCACGATCTACCGGATCCTCGCGTATGCTTACGGCGAACCACCACGTCAATTCGACTTTGAGTACATGGATGACCAGCACCAGTACCACCGTGTGCCTGGTTTGACGCCGCGTAGTTTCTTTGACCAGTTCCTCGGCTGGGATTTCGACCAGTACGTGATGCTGATCAGCACGAATGCTACGGGCAAGGAATACTGGCACAGCTACACCTTGCCGTCCCAGGATCACGTCGAGGGTGGCCGGCGGATTTTGTGGGTCAACGTTCCGGAGGCGGTCCTTGAACAAGCGGCCATCCAGCAGATTCAGGGTGGCGAGACGGTGTGGTTTGGCAACGACGTGTTGGCTGATTCTGACCGCCAAAGTGGCACGTTAGTGGGCGACTTGTACGCACAAAGCGAGTTGTTCGGCGTTGACCTGCACATGGACGTCGGCACGCGGTTCGACACACATCAGGCTGAGGTTAGTCACGCCATGGTCTTAACGGGTGTTGACCTAGTTAAGGGCGCACCGACCAAGTGGAAGGTGGAAAATTCATGGGGCTCCGCCAATGGACACGACGGCTACTTTGTCGCGGATGAGCGGTGGTTCCAGGACTACGCTTACTCAGTAGCCATTAACCGGCAATACTTGCCACAACGGGTGCTAGACGTGCTCGACCAGGCCCCGACCACACTGGCACCATGGGACCCACTCGCATAGTATTCTCATTTTGTGCTACACTACGTTTAAATCTTCTTAGGGGGCAATTAATTAATGGCAAAAGCAGTTACGTCCGCAAACTTGGACCAGTACGCCCAGGACTTTGCGGCTACACCAGCAGCACCGGCTTTGCAGAAAGCCGTCATGAACAACGGCATCTTGAAGGTGGCCGAGAACACCGCCAGCAAGGTGGCCATGACGCCGACCTTCTCCGTTGAGTTGGATACCGGTGCCGTTGCGAACCAGAAGCAGTCCGGCCGTTGCTGGATGTTTGCGGCCTTGAACACCATGCGGCACTCCATTCAGGCCCAGTTCAAGATCAAGGACTTTGAGCTTTCCCAGAACTTCACGTTCTTCTGGGACAAGTTTGAAAAGTCCAACTACTTCTATGAAAACATCATCGCCACGGCGGACCAGCCAACCGATTCCCGCAAGGTGGCCTTCCTGTTGACGACACCGCAACAGGACGGTGGTCAGTGGGATATGCTGACGGCTCTAATTGATAAGTACGGAATCGTGCCGAAGTCCGTCATGCCTGAAACCTACAGTTCCAGCAAGAGTTCTGAGCTGAACGCTACGTTGAACTTGAAGCTACGCAAAGACGCGGTGGCCCTGCGCAAGCTGGTGAACGATGGTGCGAGTGCAGATGACCTTGCGGCTACCAAGAGTAAGTTCTTGTCCGAAGACTACCGGATCTTGGCGTACACGCTGGGCAACCCGCCAACGAAGTTCGATTTTGAATACCGGGACGACGACAAGGAATACCACCGCGACGCAGACCTGACACCAAAGAGCTTCTACGACAAGTACATTGGCTGGGATCTGGACCAGTACCAGTCCATTATCCAGGCACCAACTGCTGACAAGCCGTACAACCATCTGTACACGGTGGAAATGCTGGGTAACGTTGTGGGTGGCCGTGAAGTACGTCACTTGAACTTATCCGTTGAGGACTTTAAGGCGGCAGCCATCAAGCAGCTGCAGGCTGGCAAATCCGTTTGGTTTGGTAGTGACGTGGGTAAGGAATCCGACCGTCAGTTGGGGATTCTCGACACGAACATTTACGACCAGGACGGCTTGTTCAACACCAGCTTCCAGATGACCAAGGCAGAACGCCTAGATTATGGGCAGAGCCTGATGACGCACGCCATGGTTCTGACTGGGGTCGACTTGGTTGACGGCCAGCCAACCAAGTGGAAGGTGGAAAACTCCTGGGGTGACAAGGTCGGTGAAAAGGGCTACTTTGTTGCTTCCGACGACTGGTTCGACAACTACGTCTACCAGGTCGTAATCAACAAGAAGTTCCTGTCTGATGAACTGAACGACGTCATCAAGAAGGAATACGATCACCCCACACTGCTGGCACCGTGGGACCCAATGGGTGCTTTGGCTTAAGTTGGCGTAACGACTAGAGGCTCCGGTAATTGACCGGGGCCTCTTTGGTGTCTTGGGGGAACAAAGTTGCTGCTCCGGGGACCGTGGTAGCGTTAAAATAATTATGGATAATGGTCAACAATTGGGAGGTGCCCAAATGAAGTACGTTGCGTATATTGCCCTACTGCTGTTAACGGTGTTTTTTAGCGCCTTTTTAAGTAGTTGGGTCACCCAGTATTCGCTGTGGTGGTGGCTGATCGTGGCGGTTTATTTGATCGTTATTACCATCGTCTACGGCATTATTGAACAGGATAGCCGCAAGCGTTAATACGAAGTTTGGGGCGTAGGCATGGTGAGAAAAATGTGAGCCAGTGCTGGCGTTGGTACGTTAACCAGAGGAATATAAAAGGGGCCGTGACATGCAATCATGCCACGGCCCGCTACGTTAATTCAACTGTGTTTAGCGACCGGCGTTAAGTACCTGCGTCCCATCCGGCGTGCCGACCACGACCTTGTTCACAATATCGAGAAACAAGCCATGCTCAAGGATTCCGGTTTGCGCGTCCAAGAATTGGGCCAACAGGTGCGGGTGGGCAATTTTGCCCACGTGCAGGTCGAGGACGTAGTTGCCGTTGTGTGTGGTGACCAACTGCCCTTGGTCATCGCGACGCCACTCGGGATTGAGGCCCTCCGCAGCTAGGCGGCGCTCAACCTGAGTGTGACCGAAGGGGATGACTTCGGTTGGAAGCGGGAAGGCCCCGAGTGTGTCCACCAATTTGCTTTGGTCAACGATCCAAATGTTTTGAGCACTGGTCAGGGCGACCATCTTTTCCAACGTGTGGGCCGCACCACCACCCTTAATGCCCTGGAAGTGTTGGTCGATCTCGTCGGCACCATCAATGGTGAGGTCGATGTGGTCGACGTCATCAATGCCAACCATCGTGATGCCCAAACCGCGTGCCTGGTCCTCGGTACGGCTACTGGTAGAAACCCCCTGTATGTGTAGGTGTTCCGCTTGCACGCGGCGGGCAATAGCCTCCACCAGGTAGTGCACGGTCGAGCCGGTGCCCAGCCCCAGCGTCATTCCGTCTTCAACAAACTCGGCGGCGCGGTCCGCAGCCATTTTTTTCAGTGCGTTTTGATCCATGATGATTACTCCTTTGTGGCGTGACGTTCTGCGGCGGTATGGCGCAAGACGTCGGCATATTCTGGCCGACGCTGAAATTCGGCGCGCGCGAACGTGCATAGCGGCTCAATTTTCAGGTCGTGGTGCCGGGCGTGGTCGACCACGCGGCGGACTAGTTGGCCAGCGATTCCCTGGCCGCGGAGACTGGGATCGACAAAGGTGTGGTCGATACTTAGTGCGTGACCCTCGTCGATACTGGTGTAGGTGACTTCCGCGGTAAGGTGCCCCTGGTCGTCAGTGAGAAAATAACGACCGTGTTCGTGCTGAAATTTCATCGTCTGCCTCCAATATTTTGATCATTACGGCTGTTTCCGGGTCTAGTGTACCATGCTGCCGGGGGGTGTGGGCACCGTGGCAGTTAATTGCCCGGTGCTTGGCCCACGTACCAGTTGCTACTGTGTTATCCTTATTCTAATTACAAAGCAGTGCAAATCATTATGATTTCAAAGGAGAAAACCAATGCCCAAACGTGGATTTGCCGTCGTTTCTAAGTATGCTAACGATGGTCTCAAATTACCGGTCCGGTCTACCAAAAACGCCGCCGGCTACGACTTCTTTGCCCGCGAAGACTTTGTCCTCAAAAGTATCTGGCGCTACGACTTTATTCGGCTCTTCCGCCTCATTCGCAACGAGCACCCGCTGACCGATAATGACTTCCAGCGGGCCAGCGATGTGCTGCGGCCACAACTAGTGCCGACGGGCATCAAAGTCTTTATGCAACCCGACGAGGTGTTTGTCCTCGCTAACCGGAGCAGTAACCCGTTGAAGCGCGGCCTCATCCTGCCGAACGGGATTGGGGTCGTTGATGCCGATTACTACAATAATCCGGACAACGAAGGCGAAATCTTCTTTCAGCTGGTTAACCTCGGGCCGCGGACCAAGGTGATCAAGAAGGGTGAACGTATTGGCCAAGGCATCTTCATGCCGTTCCTGACGGCTGATGGTGACCAGGGCGGCCTCCAACAGCGAAATGGTGGGTTTGGTTCAACCGGTAAGTAGCATCAAGCAGTTTTTGGGTGTTGAAAGTGGGGATGAATAATGGCCAAGGCCAGAACTAGGTATGTATGTCAAAATTGTGGCTATGTGTCCGCGTCTTACGTGGGCCGTTGCCCTGATTGTGGTGGTTGGAACACCTTGATTGAAGAAACCGTCACCCCAACCGCTAGCACCAGCACCAAGAGTCAGCCCCGGCAGACAGCGACGGGAAACCAGGTGCGGCCGCAAAGGATGAACGCCGTGACGGCAACCAAGGAACGGCGAATCACTACTAACCTCCAAGAACTGAACCGGGTACTTGGTGGCGGGATCGTCCCTGGGTCCTTGATCCTGATTGGTGGGGACCCCGGTATTGGGAAGTCTACACTGTTACTCCAGGTTTCGGGCCAGTTAGCGGCCAAGCACGGCACGGTGCTATACGTTTCTGGGGAGGAAAGTGCCAGCCAAATTAAGTTGCGGGCCGACCGTTTGGGCATGGCGGATTCGGGGATGTACTTGTACCCTGAAACCGACATGCCTGCGATTCGGCAGGCCATTGACGACATGCACCCCGACTTTGTGGTCATCGACTCCGTGCAGACCATGAACGTGCCCGACATGAACTCGGCGGTTGGTTCGGTGAGTCAGATTCGCGAGGTGACTAGTGAACTGATGCGCATCGCCAAGAGCCAAGGTATAACTATTTTTGTGGTCGGGCACGTGACCAAAGAGGGTGCCATTGCGGGACCCAAGATGCTCGAACACATGGTGGACACGGTGCTCTACTTTGAGGGGGACATGCACCACACCTACCGGATCCTACGCTCGGTGAAGAACCGCTTTGGAAGCACCAACGAAATTGGTATCTTCGAGATGCATAGCGACGGTCTGCAGGAAGTGTCGAACCCATCCGAAATCTTTTTGGAGGAACGGATGCAAGGCGCCACGGGCTCGGCGGTGGTGGTCTCGATGGAAGGTACCCGGCCGATCCTGGTGGAAATTCAGGCCTTGATTACGCCGACCCTGTTTGGTAATGCCAAGCGGACTAGTAGCGGTGTTGACCGCAATAAAGCCAGCTTGATTATGGCGGTGCTGGAAAAGCGCGCCGACGTTATGTTGCAAAATCAGGATGCGTACCTTAAAGCCACGGGTGGTGTCCGCTTAGACGAACCCGCCATTGACCTGGCCATTGCCATGGCCATCGTCAGCTCGTATCGAGACGTGGAGATTCCGGCCACCGATGCCTTTGTTGGGGAAATTGGCCTGACTGGTGAAGTTAGGCGCGTTAACCGCATTGAGGATCGGGTCAAAGAGGCCGCCAAGTTGGGCTTTAAGCGCATCTTTGTGCCACGCAACAACCTGCATGGCTGGGACGTGCCGCACGATATTGACGTGGTGGGGGTCACTAGTGTCAGCGAAGCCCTACAGAGGGTGTTTGGGCACAACCATAATTAATACCAGTGCGACCATGGGGGTGATTATTGCCCGGGAAATATTCCTGGAGCTAAGCACCCCCCTTTTTGGCTAATGGCGTAGGGGGTGAGGCGGCGGCTGTCAACAATCATAATTTTAAAATTGCGCTTTCTTTGGTCCATATGGTCGCCTGTATCGACGATAAGGACTAAAATAAGCGGTAAGGTAGCGGGCACGTTATTGCTACCTGATGCACGTGTGTACGTGTAAATCTAATATGGAGGAGGAAAGTATATGCAAAAGCGAATTATTACGGCAATTTTTGCGGTACTCGGGATTCCGGCTGGTGTGGCCGTAATGCCGAGGATCTGGACCCTCGTGGGCATGGGTCAGAACGAATTATTTAATAATTTTGTGGTTAATGCAATTATTGGTGCCTTATTCTTTATCGTTCTGGCGTTCATGTTGGCAGGTGTTATATTACGGATGATTGCCCGGGCCGACCAGTTTTTGAGCGATAAGTCCCCAACTTACATTCTCTTTGGCAGTTTGTCGACCATTGTTGGCTTGATTCTGGCGACGCTCATTTCCCAACTGATCTTTTTCCGGCTACCAAACGGCTTCTTGTCCACCGTGCCACCAATCATCTTGATGATCGTTTTTGGGTATCTGGGTTTTCGTGTGGGTACCACCCGGCGGCATGAGTGGCGCCGGTTGTTAATGACCATGCGGCGCAATAACAATGACGCCAAGTCCAAGCCGGACGTCACGGAGGCCGATGATGTTGAGGGGGTCGCGTTTCACCAGTACAAGATTCTCGACACTAGTGTCATCATCGATGGCCGGATTCAGGCCTTAGCCAAGACGGGGTTCATTGAAGGAACGCTGCTGGTACCCAACTTTGTGTTACATGAACTGCAACTAATCAGCGATTCGGCGGATAGTTTGAAACGTGAACGTGGTCGTCGTGGGCTGGATATTCTCAACCAAATGCAAAAGGATAAGAATATTCGGATCGAGATGACGGACTCTGATTTTGAGGGCTCCCGCGAAGTGGACGGCAAACTGTTGAAGCTGGCCAAGGAAATGGATGCGGTCGTGGTGTCGAACGATTACAACCTGGGCAAGGTGAGCGAGTTCCAAAACGTGCCGATTCTCAACATTAATGAGCTGGCCACCGCGCTGAAACCGGAAGTCATTCCGGGCGAAGAAATGACGGTCCACATCGTGAAGGCTGGGACCGAACGCCAGCAAGGGGTCGCGTACATGCCGGAAGGAACGATGGTCGTTGTCGAGGATGGCCAGTACTACATGGATCAAAATCTACGTGTTATCGTGACGAGCGCGATTCAGACCAACGCTGGGCGCATGATTTTCGCCCGGCCGGCTCACAGTGTCAATCCGTTAGGCAAAGATGCTTCTACTGAGGCTGCCCCGGATCCATCGGCCGAAGCCAACCGGCCACAAAATGAGCCGCAGAGCGCGAACCGCCAGGAGCAAGCGGCGGCATCGGCCAAGCCAGCGCGTAAGCGGCGTGGGCGTCGCGGCCGTGCCGACAAGGCTTAGTTAACTTTGTACATGAATGGAGTTGGGGACGGGTGCTAGGAACATTATTGTACGTGATACCAGGTTTCTTTGCCGGCCTGGTTCAAGGTATTACGGGCTTTGGTTCTGGTATCGTGTTAATGACGTTCTTGCCGTTCGTGTTGCCTATTCCGCAAGGCGCCGGGGTATTGACGTTAACGATGTCCGGGCCCAACGCCGCGTTGGTGTGGCGGTACCGGCGGGGAATCCACTGGCTGCACATTATCGTGCCCTTTGTGGTTTATTCGGTGGTTGCCACCGTGGCGGTCCACCTGGGCCAGCATTGGCCCACAACTTTGCTCAAAGGTTTACTGGGTGGCTTGCTGATTACGATTGCCACCTACCAGGTACTCATGCAGTACCGGGGGCACGCGCCGCGGCATATCGTGTGGCCGGTAGCGGTGGTGTTCATGATCGTGTCGGGTTTCTTCAACGGCTTGTTTGGTATTGGTGGTCCGTTGATGGCCCTCTACTTTTTGACGGAAAGCCGCAGCACGACGGAGTACTTGGCCAGTATCCAGACGTTTTTCATGTTGGACACCGTGTACGTGACCTCATTGCGGTTTAGTCAGGGCATCTTGCAACTCCACCACTTAGGCTTTGTGGCGGTGGGGATGCTGGGCGCGGTTATTGGCACCATCGTGGCTAATCGTGTGGTTGACCAACTGAACTTGACGCGCGTACGGCAAATTGTGTACACCTTCATCGGCATCAGTGGGCTGTATTACCTGGTGCAGGCGTTGGTGTAACGCTTTTACCCGCGGGGCTCCGCTCTGGTCCCAAGTATGTTACACTTATTATCGGAATTTTGAGTATTAGTAGTCATTAGGAGGCAGAATATTGGCAGAGCGACCAGTACGTGTGCGCTACGCACCGAGCCCAACCGGACATCTTCACATTGGGAATGCCCGTACGGCTTTATTCAACTATTTGTTTGCACGTCACAACAACGGCACCTTGGTTTTACGGATTGAAGACACTGACACCAAGCGGAACGTTGCCGACGGCGAAAAGAGCCAGATGGATAACCTCCACTGGTTAGGTATTGACTGGGATGAAGGTCCCGACAAGGGCGGCGACTTTGGCCCGTACCGTCAATCTGAACGCCGCGACATCTACGCACCATTGATTCAAGAATTGGTGGACAAGGGTCTGGCTTACGAATCATATAAGACTGAGGAAGAGCTAGAAGCCGAACGTGCACAGCAAAAGGCCAACGGCGAAATGCCGCACTACGTCTACGAGTATGCCGGCATGAGTGAGGACGAAAAGCAGGCCGCCATTGCTGCCGCGAAGGCGAAGGGGCTTGAGCCCGTTATTCGCTTCCACATTCCTGAAAATCACACCTACGAGTGGAACGACATCGTCAAGGGTGACATTAGTATTGACTCCAACTCCATCGGGGGCGACTTTGTCATTCAGAAGCGTGACGGTATGCCGACCTACAACTTTGCCGTGGTTGTTGATGACCACTTGATGCAGATCACCCACGTGCTGCGCGGTGACGACCATATCGCCAACACGCCTAAGCAGATGGCAATTTACGACGCCTTTGGTTGGGAGCACCCCGTCTTTGGCCACATGACGCTGATCATCAACAGCGCCACCGGTAAGAAGCTGTCCAAGCGTGACGAGACCATTTTGCAGTTCATCGAACAATACAAGGAACTGGGCTACCTGCCCCAGGCCATGTTCAACTTTATCGCGCTGTTGGGCTGGTCGCCAAAAGGTGAGAGCGAACTCTTCTCCAAGAAGCAGTTCATCAAGCAGTTTGATCCGAACCGTTTGAGTAAGAGTCCGGCCAAGTTTGACCAGAAGAAGCTAGAGTGGGTCAACAATCAGTACGTCAAGAAGACCGACATGAACGATATTGCCGGCTTGGCGATGGACAACTTGATCCGCGCGGGCAAAGTGGATACCGATCCCGATAAGGAACAGATTGAGTGGGTCCGTCAGGTGGTCAACATTTATCGCGACCAGATGAGCTACACCGCGCAAATCGTTGATGATGCCGACTTGTTCTTCAGCCAGCCAGCTGAACTGAACGATGATGATCGGGCTGAGCTGGCCGACGAGCTAGCAATTCCCGTCATCAAGGCGTTCCAGGCTAAGGCCAAGACCATGAAGCCGTTCTCCGCGTTGAACATTAAGCGGGCAACCCAGGAAGTCCGGGCTGAGACTGGTGCCAATGGTCGTAAGCTGTACATGCCAATCCGTATTGCCACGACGCGCGTAATGCATGGTCCGCAGTTACCAGAAACGCTAGAACTGATTGGCCGCAAGCAAGTTTTGGCTAACATTGATTATGTACTGAACGCGCTGAAGTAGAGCGCACTGAATAGGGGGGCAACCACGCGCAGTATGGGCGTGGTAGCTCCCATTTTTATACATATTGAGAAACATTTGTTGCAGGAGGATATCCGTGGTACAGCAACTTCTACGTAAAGTGCGGCGTGCGCGTTGCACCCCCATCATTATTATCGGTTTGGTGGCGCTTTTGGCCGTCGCCCCGCAATTATGGAATCACGGGATAATTTTAGGCATTGATGCCATCTTTCACCTGAACCGCTTTTATGATGCTTACCAACAGATTCGCCATCACGTGTGGAGCTATTTCCAAATGAATTACGGCTTTCAGCGTACCGGCCGGGTAGTCAATGCCCTGTACGGCCCATTATTTAGTTATGCCGTGGGGTACCTGTTACTGTGGACGCACAGCTGGTTGGCTGTGGAAGTTTTGCTCGGGTGGCTGGTGTTGTTTATTGCTGGCACCGGCATGTACGTGTTGACCCGCCGCGCCGGCGTACGGCGGCTGTGGGCGACCGTTGCTGGCCTGGTTTACATGTTGTCGGGCTGGGTGGCGTCCTGGTTGACCACGCAAGAATTTACCGCTTGGGGTGCCGCCCTAATGCCCATTATTCTCCTGGCGGGGGTGCGTATGTTGGAACACCCAGAACGGCCCGTACGGGTAGTGCCGTTAGCGCTGATTATGGCTATCGTCTTGCAGATGCACGTCCTTAGTGCGGTGCTGGGTACGTTGGCATTGCTACCCTTTGTGGCCATTGGGTTATACCGCACACCACGCAAAGGACGGATGATGGTCGACCTCATTTTGGCGGTGGTGCTGACCCTGGTGCTCACGGCCAACATCTGGGGCGCCATGCTCGAGGTGTACACTAGCGGCCACGTCCTTGCGCCCTACGCGCCGAATAACCTGAGCACCTACACGGTCACGCCGTCCTTTGGTAACTACGGGCGGGGCACAATCAACGGTAGCGGCCTGGGATTGGTGATTACCTTGCTCTTTGCCGCGCAAATCGTGACCGTGCTCACGCGGTGGCGGTACGTGCGGACGTTGAACCGTACCTTTACGGTCACAGGAACCGTATTTTTGCTACTGAGTTCACAACTTGTACCGTGGAACGCACTGGCGGCCCGGTGGTCGGGCCTGGGTAACTTTCTCCAGTTTCCCAGTCGGCTACTGGTCGTGGCGGCGACGCTCTTAGTTGCTGGAGCCGCGATGACGGTTGGCGACGGAACGTGGCGTCTTGGTCGCACACCCCGGCTTTGGTGTCGGGCCGCGGCTTTGGCGGCGGTGGGCTTGCTCGGTGTTCAGACGGTGACGGACGTGCAAAACTCGGCCGAAGCCTGGAACAAGCCGCAAGTTCTGCAGTCGCAGACCAGCATCACGATGAATGCGCCCGATGTGGCCACGATCCGCGAGACATTCAACGGACGACACCTGGGTCGAGCCCTGCAGATGGTAGCCAAAGCCACACCGGATTACTTGCCCGTGCCCGCTGTGTCCGTCCGGTGGATGCGTGAGAATAGTCAATCGGTGCTCTACCATCAAGAACGTGTGGCCGTCACGAACGATCCCGACGCCAATGAGGGCGCGGTTGGTGGGCGCATCAACGCCAAGCTGTACAAGCAGCAGCAGGTCGCCCTGGACGACGCCAGTCCGTATAACATCTATTACGCGCAGATTATTGCCAACGCGCCGCAGTATAGTTACGCGGCTTACGCTAGTGGTGATCCCGAGCAGTACGTGCAGGATGAGGCTAAGAAGGGCGTCACGGCCACCGATGTGGCCGGGATGACCAAAACCACCAGGTACCATAAGGCGACGTTGGCTAACGGAGCTTTGGCAACCAGTTGGACGGCAACCGAGGCGGGTGCCGTCCAGTTGCCGGTGGTCGCCTACGCGCACACTGAACTGTGGCTCAATGGTCACCGACTGCGGCGCGGTGATTACGCCCGTACCGATATTGGTGCGGTCATTGTATATGCACGCAAAGGGGCCAATCAACTAGTGCAGCGGTACGTGCCGGCGCGCTGGTTTAGCCCGTTGTGGCACGCGGCCCTAATTGGTTGGGGGGCAGTTGCGCTGTACGTGTTGGGGGATGCTATACTACGGGTAAGGCAGTGGCGCCGGTTACACGTAGCTACCCGGTAACCAAGCAAAGCAAAGATGGTGAAGAAATGGCAGATTATATTGAGATGATTCGGAGTAAGGTTGGTCACACACCCGTTATTTTAAATACGGCGGCTGGCATTGTGTTGGATGGCCAGAACCGCGTGTTGTTGCAGGAACGCAACGGCGAGGATAGTGGTTGGTGCGTACCGGGCGGTTACCTGGAATATGGTGAGAGCTTCAAGGACGCAGTCGTGCGCGAAATGAAGGAGGACACCGGCCTGGATGTGGAAGTGATTCGGCCGCTAGGATTGTTCGACAAGTACTTTATGCAGTACCCGAACGGCGACCAGGTGCAGAACTGTGCGCGGTTATTCCTGGTCCACGTTGTGGGTGGCAGCTTTGGCGAAGCCAGCGAAAAGGAGACGAAGCGTTGCGCTTACTTCGACTTCAAGGAGCGGCCAACGACTTTCATTAAGCAAAATGAAGACATGCTTGACTTTGTGGCGACGCTGATTGCGACCCACCAGTTATAGGCAGACACCGGGTTTGTAACCCGGTTTTTGTTTGCGCTCAATGGTGATGACCGCTGATGTTCACCTGAGAGGACTATGCCGGGCACGTGGCGCAAGTAGATTCATGATGGTCGATGGACGATTATTGAGCATGGTTGTTCTTGCTGGTGACCGGCGTAACCTGGTTGGTCGGTCCGATGGCGCGAGGGCTCGTGCGATGGTTGGCTACCGCAGCGGTCACCGTGGAGTGCCCACCGATGTAGTACCTTGCTTTCCCGCAACGCCTTGCCCCTACCATCCACGGATACTGGCGGCAAGGCGGGAAGTCTTGTATGATGGTAGGTAGCTTGAAGCACGAAGGGAGGCGGCGGCTAATGTTGCGTTTGTACAACACACTGACCCGTCAAAAAGAGGAATTTAAACCAATCACACCCGGTGAGATTAAGATGTACGTGTGTGGGCCTACCGTCTACAACTACATTCACATTGGTAACGCACGGTCGGCCATCGCCTTTGACACGATTCGTCGCTACTTTGAGTACCGGGGGTTCAAAGTAACCTACGTGTCTAACTTCACGGATGTGGACGATAAAATCATTAATGCCGCCCACAAAACTGGCGAAGCACCGCTCGATCTAGCCCAGCGTTTTATCGATGCCTTTATGGCGGACACAAAGGCGATTGGCATCGAGCCAGCAACGGTCAATCCGCGCGCTAGCCAGATGATTCCTGATATCATCGATTTCATCCAGGTGCTCATGGATAAGGGCTACGCTTACGCCAGTGACGGCGACGTCTACTTCCGCGCCCGCAAGGCGAAGAACTATGGCGCCCTAGCTAACAAGAACATCGATGAACTGGAGCAGGGCGCGAGCCAGCACGTGGATGACGTCGAGACGGCCCGCAAAGAGGACCCCATCGACTTTGCTCTCTGGAAGGGGGCCAAGCCGGGCGAAATCAGCTGGGACGCACCGTTTGGGCCAGGCCGGCCGGGGTGGCACATTGAGTGCTCCGTGATGAGCACCAAACTGTTGGGCGACACCATCGATATTCATGGTGGTGGTCAGGACCTCGAATTTCCGCACCACCAGAACGAAATCGCGCAAAGTGAAGCCAAAACGGGCAAAACGTTCGTCCACTACTGGATGCACAACGGCTTCGTGACGGTGGGTGAAGATGACCAAAAGATGAGCAAGAGCCTGGGCAACTTTGTGACCGTACACGACATCATCAAGACGGTTGACCCCATGGTACTACGCTTCTTCATGGCGACGACGCAGTACCGCAAACCGATTCGTTACACCGAAGCCAACTTGGCGGCAGCCGCCACGGACCTCGAGCACCTGCGGACAGCCCGCGCCAACCTGGAATTTCGTCAGCAGGGTGCCGCAAAGGGGACCGACCCGCAAGTAGTGACGGCGGTGGCGGACCTGAAGCAACGGTTTATTACGGCCATGGATGACGACATTAACGTTGCTAACGGTTTGGCAGTGCTTTATGAGCTGGTCAAATTGATGAACGGGTATGCTAATGCCGATACCGTGCACGCTGAGGCGGTGGCGTTGTTACTGACCACCTTTGATGACTGGATGCAGATTTTTGGTGTGCAGACGGCAACCACGGACGAACTGCTCGATGCTGACGTCGAGCAGATGATTTACGACCGGGACGCGGCGCGCGCAGCGAAGGACTTTGCGACTAGCGACCGGATTCGCGATGAACTCACGGAACGTGGCATTATTTTGGAAGATACAGCACAAGGAACGAGGTGGCGGCGCGCATGACGATGGATCCGCGACAGTTGAATGGGATTGCGTTGGCTTATATGGGTGATGCGGTATATGACGTGTACGTCCGGCAGCACCTGCTCGAACAGCGGGGGCTGACCAAGCCGGCGCAACTACAGCGGGTAGCCAAGAACTTTGTTTCTGCCAAGGCGCAAGCGGCGTTGATCGACGGGATGGAACAGCAGTCCGTTTTGAGCGACGACGAGTGGGACATGTATAAGCATGGGCGCAACGCCAAGAGCTACACGCACGCTAAAAATACCGACGTGGTGACCTACCGGATTTCGACCGGCTTTGAGGCCCTCTTTGGGTCCCTGCACCTAGCCGGACGCGAAGACCGGGTGCGTGAATTAGCTCAATGGTGTATTGATTACGTTGAACAGGGAGGCACGGGACATGGACAAATCAAGTAAGGGCCGCAATCACCGGGGAAGTCGACGTGATGATGACCGCCGTGGGGGCCGTGATAGTCGGCGCACGCCGCGCCGGGCACCGGTAGCGCCCCGTCGTGATGACGATGCCGACAGTGAGGACAACGAGTTTGTCTGGGGACGCCATGCGGTAGCTGAGGCGCTGACAAGTGGGAGCGCCGCGACCATCAACAAGCTCTTCGTGCAAAAGTCCCTCAGTAGTGACCAGATTCACAGCATCGTGGAACGGGCTAAGAAGGCCAAAATCCTCGTAAGCGAGGTACCGAAGAGTAAGCTTGACCTGTTGAGTGATAACGGGAACCACCAGGGGGTCATGCTGGCGATGCCACCATACGCGTACGCCAGCATCGATGACCTCTTTGCCAAAGCCCAGGCGGCGGAGCAGGACCCGTTCTTCCTCATCCTTGACAACTTGGAGGATCCCCGTAATCTGGGGGCCATCATGCGGACGGCGGATGCGGTCGGCGTGCACGGGATCATTATTCCCAAGCACCGGGCTGTGGGCCTGACGAGTGCGGTAGCTAAAATCAGTACCGGTGCCATCGAACACGTGCCGGTCGCGCGGGTCACAAATTTAGCGAACGCCATTAAGGCACTGAAGGACCGCGGTTTGTGGATCTTCGGTACCGCCATGGAAGGGCAGGACTTCCGGCAGTGGAACGCGACCGGGCCGATTGGGTTGGTCATCGGTAACGAAGGCAAAGGTATTTCCCCGGGCATTCAGAAGCTCATGGACGCCACGGTGTCGATCCCGATGGTGGGCCATGTGCAAAGCCTCAACGCCAGCGTGGCGGCCGGGATCCTGATGTACCAGGCCTTTACGAGTCGGCAAGCAGCCCAGCAATAATTTAAGCTAATCAAAGCAGCTGGTCGCAATGAGCATAAACTCGTTGCGGCCAGCTGCTTTAGTTTATCGGACACGTTGACGCTCACTGACCCGTTGCCAGGCGGTACGTATCGCGGACAATCATCAGTTCCTCATCGGTGGGTACTAGCCACGTGCGCACCGGGGCGTCGGTGGTGCTGAGGTCGGTTTCGTTGCCGTTGTTGGTGTTGGCGTGGGGGTCGATGGTCGCGCCCAAGTAAGCAAAGTGTGCCATGATCTGGGCCCGAATGGCACTACTGTGTTCGCCGATTCCCCCGGCAAAAGCGAAGGCGTCCACGCCGTTCATTTCGGCGACGTAGGCCCCGACATACTGGACAATGCGTTGTACGTACATATCGATGGCTAGTTGGGCGCGGGGCTGCTCGGCGGCTGCGGCACTCAGAATACGCATGTCGTCGGATATTCCCGAAATGCCCTGTAGTCCCGCGGTATCGTTGAGTAGGTCCACCATCCGGTCCGCGGTGACGTTTAGTTTGCGCATCATGTAGGCTAATAGCGACGGGTCGACGTCACCACTACGTGTGGCGGAGATCAGCCCGGCTAGCGGGGTAAAACCCATCGAGGTGTCGAGTGACCGTCCGTCTTTGACAGCTGTAACGCTGGAACCGGCGCCCAGATGGAGTACAATCAAGCGTAGCTGGTCCAGTGGGCGTCCCAAGAGGGTAGCCGTGCGCGCAGCGACGTACCGGACGCTGGTGCCGTGCGCGCCGTACTTGCGGGCCCCGTATTGTTGGTACCAGTTGTACGGGACACCGTAGAGGTAACTTGTGGGTGGCATGCTTTGGTGAAAGGCGCTGTCGAACACGGCCACCTGAGTCGCCCATGGTAGCACGTCGCGAAAGGTCGCGATGAAGTTTGCTTGCACTGGGTTGTGTAACGGTGCGAGGTTGCGCAGGTTGCGGATACGGAGCAGGACGTCATCATCAACCACGACCGACTGGTTGAAGTCCTCGCCGCCCGCCACGACCCGGTGCCCCACACCCACGATGTCGTGGAGATGGGAGACGAGCCCGAGTTGCTTGAGACGTAACAATAAGTCCGCCACAACGCGACGGCAATCGTCGGTTGCAGTGGTGTAAGTAAGGTCCGGTTGGTGGGGCACCTTGACGGTCACCGTGGCGTGTGAGTGGTTGATGCGGTCGATCAGACCTTGGCCCAAGAGTGATTCCGCCGGCATTGCAAAGAGACGCCACTTCAGTGTGGAACTGCCGGCGTTGATGGCAAGGTATTGGGGCATACGTACACGTCCTTTCTGTAGCAGGAGCTAGCACTTATTATTAGTAACTAAGTATCCAAGCACATTTTATAACGTGCCGGTATTTTTGCCAACCAGTAGCTGCTACTATGACCAAGATCAGTGGTGGGCGGTGTCCCTACAGGCAGTCACCGCCACAAACGGCTGCAAGTTCCGGCCAATGTGCTAGGCTGAGGCCAAGGAGGTTGAGAATATGGATGAAATGACGCGTAGCCGCGCTGCCAACGTGGTGCGGCCACGGACGACGCGGAGCCACAAAGGCATGTATGGTCGCGTGGTCATCGTGGCAGGTGACGAACACTTTGGTGGCGCGGCCATCATGAGCGCCACTGCCGCCGTGTATGCTGGTGCGGGGCTGGTGACGGTCGCGACGGCCGCGGTGAACCATGCAGCTTTGCACGCCCGGTTACCGGAGGCCATGGTCTGCACCTGGACGGACGCCATGTTGCCCCAATTGTTGGCCCAAGCTGACGTGGTAGTTGTCGGGCCCGGCCTAGGCGATAGTGCCGCCGCGCACGTGGTGTTGCAGCTCGTGCTCGACACGGTGCGTACGCCGCAGTCACTGATTGTGGACGGTTCCGCCATTGACATTATGGCAGCCGGGCACCAGCACCAGACGGGGACGGCCCAGACGGTGTGGACGCCGCACGCCATGGAGTGGCAACGGCTGAGTGGCATTGCCATCGCTAACCAGACAGTGGCGGCTAGTCAAGCCGCTGCGGCTGAATTACCGGGGGTGGTGGTGTGCAAAGGTGCACCCACGGTGACGTTAGACGGTCATGTGGCGTTCCGGAATACGAGTGGTGGTCCCGCCATGGCGACGGGTGGTTCTGGCGACACGCTGACGGGCATCATTGCCGCGTTTATCGGTCAGTTTGGCTATAGCTTGGCGGTGGTTGCAGCCGCCGTGTGGGTCCATAGCGCTGCCGCCGATATGGTGGCGCGCAGCCAGTACGTGGCTTTGCCGACCGCGGTGAGTGCCGCGTTACCCACGTTGATGGCCCAGTTGAGTCACAGCAACGCAGAATAGGGGGACGACCATGCGTATTCGGACACTCACGTACGTGGCTTTAGGCGCTGCACTGATGGCAGTTACGGCCCCGCTGACGGTGCCGCTGGGGCCAGTGCCCCTGACGTTACAAACCCTGATGGTGCCCCTGGTGGTGGGGCTACTCGATCGGCGTAGCGGTATGGGGGCCGTGCTGGTCTACATCCTAATGGGCGCAGTGGGGCTTCCGGTGTTTGCGGGTTTCACTGGTGGCCTGAGCCACCTGGTGGGCCCCACTGGCGGGTACCTGGTGGGTTTAATACTGTTCCCGCTGTTCCTTGGCGGTAGTGTGCAACAATCACGGTCAGTGATGGTGATTGGTGCCCGGAACCTGGGGGCTGGTTTGCTCCAACTATTCGTGGGTGCGGTCTGGTTACACGTCGTTGCTGGTAGTGCGCTAGGAGTGGGAATCGTACCGTTTCTCATGCCACTATTGGTGAAGGCGTTGGTGGCAACCATGGGGACCGCCATGGTCGCACCGGTACTGCGACAGACTGGCCTATTACTGTAAACAAAGGCAAACCCGAGCATGAATTAATGTTCGGGTTTTGCTGATTTCAGAAAAAGATATTGACCGTTTGCCCGGCTTGGTATACCATAAAACACGTTCGTTCGTCATTTTTACTAATCTAATTTTCGAGTGTTTGCTCGTAGTAGGAGACCTTTTTATGGATAGTATCAAGTCGTATTTTCAGTTAGACCAGCTACATACCACCGTCCGGCGTGAACTTTTGGCGGGCTTCACCACCTTCATCTCCATGGCGTACATCCTGTTCGTCAATCCGTCGGTTCTAGGCGCCTCGGGCATGGACAAAGGGGCGGTGTTTACCGCCACGGCTTTGGCTAGTGCGTTGGGGAGCATATTGATGGGCGTTTTGGCCCGTTATCCAATTGCAACGGCACCGGCTTTGGGGATCAACGCCTTTTTTGCCTACTCCGTCTGCATCGGCATGAAGGTGCCGTGGGAGACCGCGCTGGCTGGCGTCTTTGTTGCTTCCATAATTTTTATCATCATCACGATTTTTAAGCTCCGTGAAAAGATCATTGATGCAATTCCTGGTGACCTGAAAGCCGCGATTTCTGGTGGGATTGGGCTGTTCATTGCTTTTTTAGGTTTAAGTGATGGCGGCCTGATCACGGCCAACAAGTCGACCATCGTGGGCCTCGGTTCACTGAGCGTGGGGACAACGTGGCTAACGATCTTTGGCCTCGTGGTGACCGCTATCTTGATGGTCAAGCACGTCCCTGGTGGTATTTTCATCGGCATGGTGGCAACCGTGATTTTGGGCCTGGTCACCGGGCTCATCAACATGCCGTCCGGGCTGATTTCCGCAGCGCCGAGCTTGAAGCCCACATTCATGGTGGCCTTCCGCCACGTGGGGGATATTAACAGCCTGCAACTAGTAGTCGTGGTGCTGACCTTCCTGTTGGTGACATTCTTTGATACGGCCGGGACGTTGGTCGGCCTGGCCACGCAGGCGGGGCTGATGCGCGACAACAAGCTGCCGCGCGTGGGCAAAGCGTTGGCATCCGACTCGACGGCGATGCTGGCGGGTTCGTTGCTGGGTACGTCGCCCGTGGGGGCCTACGTGGAATCGTCCGCCGGCATCGCCGTGGGTGGCCGTTCGGGCCTGACTGCGGTGACGACGGGGGTATTGTTCCTGGTGGGGATGTTCTTCTCGCCCCTCTTGGGTGTGGTCACGACGCAGGTCACGGCACCGGCTTTGATTATTGTCGGGGTGCTGATGGCGCAGTCGTTGAAGAACATTAACTGGTTCAAGATGGAAATTGCGATTCCAGCGTTTCTGATTGTTTTAGGGATGCCGTTGTCTTACAGCATTTCGGACGGGATCGCGTTGGGGTTCATTATGTACCCAATTACGATGATTGCGGCGAAGCGCGGTAAGGAAGTTTCACCGATTATGTACATGCTTTTCTTCGTGTTTATTGGGTTTATGTGGATATTGAATGTTGGTTAGTTAGCGTAGGCGCTTGCGCCCTGTGCTCTCACTGACCGCGGGGGTCGGCGGAGCCTGCCCGCGAGACTGTGGTGTTGACCAGTTTGACTGCAGTCGCTCATAATCATCGCGGTCGGTGTGCTAACCTGGTGCTGCCAGCGCGTAGCCACCACTCATCCGCACCAATCAAGCTTTCCACCGTACAGGTGGGAAGCTTTTTTGCTGGTCTTCGTTCCGCCCATATTTTTGCGTCCCCCCGGAGTTGGTGCTACGGTTGGTATTATCAACTTAACTAGGGAAAAAGGAGTTTTCACAATGCCGGACCTATCTACCGCCACTTTCATTTTGCCCGCACAAGCTCAGCTCACCAGCCAGCAGGCCGCCCTGCAGCGCCAGGTGTTGGCGTTTATTCGCCACCACCGGCGTGACGAGCAGGCGGCGGTGTTTGTGATCGAGGGCGACGCGGGTTCCGGTAAGAGCGTCGTGCTCAACGCAGTTTTTACCGCGCTCCAACAGGCGGCGCGGAGTGGGAGTGACCCGGCGTTAGCGGGTCTGGATGCGCACTTGCTGGTGAACCACAACGAGATGCTTAAAGTTTACAAAGAGGTGGCGGCCCACACGCCGCATCTGTACAAAAAGGACTTTGTGAAGCCGACGCCCTTTATTAATCGCCAGCGCAAAGTTGGCGGGCTAACCGACGTCGTCTTTGTGGACGAAGCGCACCTGTTGCTAAGTCGGCCTGACCCGTTTAATCAGTTTACGGCCAACAACCAGTTGGATGAGTTGCTCCAGCTGGCGCGGGTGCTGGTATTGGTATTTGATCCGCATCAGGTAGTGAAACTCAAAAGTCATTGGGATGTCGGTATGCTACGCCGCCACCTGCAGGGGCACACCGTTCGCCGCTTTGCCTTGAATCAACAAATGCGGGTGCAAGACAGCAGCGTGAGCGACTGGATCAACGCCCTGGTGTACCGGCAGTTGCGGCCGTTACCGCAACCACGGCATTTTGAACTACGCATTTTTGATGACGGGCAGCCGCTCTATGATTGGGTACGGGCGCGGAACCGCGCGTATGGGCTCTCCCGGCTGATTGCGACCACTGATTTTCCCTACCGGGTGCTGGATGACCGCACTTGGTATGTGGACGCGGGGACTTTGCACTTACCCTGGGACAAAATTAATTTTACCGACCGGCCGTGGGCTAGCCGCCCGGAGACCGTCGATGAAGTCGGATCGATCTACACCATCCAGGGGTTTGACCTCAATTATGCCGGGGTGATCATCGGTCCCAGCGTGGACTATGACCCGGTCAGTGACCGCATCGTGGTACAGACCGACCGCTTCGAGGACCAAGAGGCTATGCGACGCCGTGGGGATCTTGACGATTTAGCCAGCGCTCGGGCGGCAATTGTATTACACACCCTCAACATCCTGTTGAAACGTGGCCGCTTAGGGTTGGGTATTTATGCCTGTCAGCCCCAGCTACGCCAACGGTTGCAAGCGTTGGCGTAATATTAGCCGCAGTATCGGTACTGACGACCCGGATTGACCGGTGGCAGCTTGGTGACATCCGCACGATTAATTGTTCAAACTTGCCAGCGGTTTTAATTAGTGGTTAAATGTGTATATACACGATGGAAAGAAGGGTTATTTACGCCACATCACTTTACCCATACTTGTGCTTACTTTACAGCGGCACGCTACATGCGGACCATTGAGCGATTAGCCGACCAGGTTTTCGCACCCACGGGGATGAAACCGGCATACGCGTACATTATGATGACGCTGGAAGATCGGCACCCGTTAACAATTATGGAAATTGCTCACCAGCTCGGTTATGAGCGTTCCAGCATTTCCCGGATGGTGCGTGCTTTGGCTAAGCGGCAGTTGGTTCAATTAACCAGTCGGGGTCGAGAGACACTAGTTGAATTAGCCGCAGGTAGTAGCGAATTTTTAACCACGGCCAATGAATGCCTGGAACAATTTGGACGGTTGACCGACCAGTACCTAGGCGAGACTAAAGCGCCCATGACGGAACTATTGGAGCTGAATAACCAGAAAGTTAGGAGCAGGTTGTAATGATTAAATATCAGAGTGCCAAGGTTGATGGATTGAACATCTTTTATCGGGAGGCGGGTGACACTAATCGGCCCACAATGGTGTTGTTGCACGGGTTCCCGTCATCTAGTCACATGTTTCGGGACCTAATGCCCTTATTGTCAGACCGGTTTCACTTGCTAGCCCCGGACTACCCAGGTTTTGGGCAATCAGATGCTCCGGGCCGTGATCAATTTGCCTATACGTTCGACCACCTGACTGAGGTGGTGACTGACTGGTTAGTGCAACTTCACGAAACTAAATTCTTGATGTACGTGTTTGATTACGGGGCACCAATTGGGTTCCGCATCGCAATGCAGCATCCTGACTGGATTCAGGGCATTGTTAGTCAAAACGGGAATGTCTATCAAGCGGGATTAGGTCCTAAGTGGGCTGCGCGCCGGGATTTCTGGCAACACCCAACCGCTAGTAAACGGGCGCAATACCGCAATGCTTTTGCCCCCGCAACGATCCGGGGTCAATATCTCAACGGGGCACCCGCAATGGCGGTGGGTCCCGACGGTTATACTTTGGACATTGCGTACACGCGGACGGCAGGGTACGCGGAACGTCAGCTGGACTTGATTTATGATTATCAGACCAACGTACGGCTCTACCCCCGCTTTCAGGAATACATCCGGCAGCACCAACCACGGTTACTGGCGGTATGGGGGAAGAACGATGCGTCGTTTATCTATCCTGGGGCCCTGGCGTTTCGGCGTGATGCGCCACGGGCCAAGGTCGTGTTGTTAGACACAGGTCACTTTGCGCTGGAATCACATGCTGGAACCATTGCGCAGTTGATTAAGGAATACTTTACAGGAGAACAATAATATGCCATTGATGAGAATTGATATGCTCAAGGGACGTCAGCCGGAAGAAATTCAGGCCCTCTTGGATATTTCCTACCGGGTGATGCTAAAAGCGTTCGACGCCCCAGAGGGGGACCGGTACCAAATCGTCACGCAGCACGAACCTTATGAAATGCAGGTTTTGGATACGGGGTTAGGGTTTAAACGTACGGATCAAGTCGTTGTATTTAGTTTAACCACGCGTCCCCGCACGGAACCGCAGAAACAAGCCTTTTATCACGACTTGGTAGCGGCACTACACGACCAGTTGAATATGCGGCCGGAAGACGTCATGATCAATTTGACCGTGAATACCGATGCTGACTGGAGCTTTGGGCGGGGCCAGGCTCAGTTTCTGACGGGCGATTTATAAGCGTCTTGCTCAACAAAAAGGGCGTTCGTCCACCAAACAATCGGTTTGGTGGACGAACGCCCTTTGTTGCGCTGATTTTTAAGCTTCCAGCACCTGCTTCAGGAACGTCTGCAAGCGTTCGTGTTGTGGGTGCTCAAAGATTTGTTCTGGTGACCCTTGTTCAAGAATCTTCCCGTCGCCGAAGAACACGACCCGGTCAGCCACTTCCTTGGCAAAGCCCATTTCGTGGGTCACGATGACCATTGTCATCCCTTCCTTAGCCAGTTGCCGCATAACGCCGAGCACGTCGCCGACCATTTCGGGGTCTAGTGCACTGGTGGGTTCGTCAAACAGCATGATGTCCGGGTGCATGGCTAGCGCCCGCGCAATGGCAACACGTTGCTTTTGGCCCCCAGACAAGGAGTCGGGCATGGCGTCGGCCTTATCGGTCAAGCCCACCTGGTCGAGCAGTTCAATGGCTTCAGCGTTGGCCTCATCCTTGGTTTTGAGGCCTAGCTCGGTCGGGGAGAGGGTGATATTTTGCTTGACCGTCATGTTCGGGAAGAGGTTAAAGTGTTGGAACACCATCCCGATCTTTTGGCGAACCTTATCGATGCTAACGCCCGGCTTGGCAATGTCCTCACCGTCAATCATGATGTCACCAGACGTCGTCGTTTCCAGGCCGTTGATCATCCGAAGTACGGTACTCTTACCAGCACCGGACGGGCCAATCAGCACGACGACCTCGTTGTCCTCGACTTTGAGGTCGACGCCCTTGATGACGTCGTTGGTACCGTAGCTCTTGTGCACGTCGCGCATTTCTACTCGTGTTTTTGTCATATCTATTTAACCCTCTTTTGGACCCAGTTGGATAACCACGTGAGCAAAGTAATGATGATCAGGTATATCAAAGCGACCATCGTCCAAATTTTGAACCCTTCCATGTTCCGGGCAATAATGATCTTGCCGGTTTGGGTGAGTTCCAGCAACCCCAGGACGGAAAGAATCGACGTGTCCTTGAGGGTAATTATAAACTGGTTGATGAATGATGGAATCATAATCTTGATGCCTTGTGGAAGAATGACGCGCCGCATGGACTTAGACCACGGCAGGCCCAGGCTACGGGCGGCTTCCATTTGCCCACCATCTACCGCCTGGATCCCACCCTTCACGAACGCGGCGGTATACGCACCTTCGTTGAGCGTCAGGGTGACCACCCCGGCAATTAGGGCGGGAATCTTGGCACCAATCAGCGACGGAATCCCGGTGTAAATAAAGAGGGCCAATACCATCAGCGGTAAGCCGCGGAAGATGTAGATGAACGTGGTGGCTACCCCCTGGGCGAACTTATTGGGGATGACCCCGATGAGGCCGAAGACGATCCCGATGACGGTCGCAAAGACGATCCCCAACACCGTCAGTTCCAGTGTTTTACCAAGCCCACCCATCAACGTATTCCAGTTAGACTGCAGTAAGCCGATGAAGGTGTGGTTGTTATCATTAGTTTTGGCGGCAGTTTTGGCCTGTGACTTTTGCGAACCGTTGCCGAGGTACTTACGGATGATCTTAGCGTAGGTCCCGTTGGCCTTAATTTTCTTCAGGCCAGCATTGACCTTGGGTAGCAGGTCGTGCGCGTGTTTCTGCGCAATGGCGATGCCGTAGTAACCGGACTTGGCGGGTTTCGTGACGATTTTGAGCTTTAAGCCAGTGGCAATACCGTACTGCATGACCGGTTCATCTTCAAAGCAGGCAGCGGAATTGCCGGTGATAACGTCTTGGTACATGTTGTTCGAGTCGTCGAAGGTCACCACTTTGAGGTGGTACTTGTCCTTGATGCTGTTGACGTAATCGGCGGCGCTGGTCCCGGTTTTCACGGCGACCCGCTGCCCGCGTAGTGAGTTCAGGCTGTGGTATTTACTCCCGGTTTTAACTGCGCCGACCACCCCAGACTTGTAGTAGGGGTTGCTCATCGCGAACTTGGCCTTGCGTTCGGGGGTAATGCTCATCCCGGCAATCACACCATCAATCTGGTTTGCTTCCAACGACTGCACGGCAGCATTAAAGCCTAGTGGTTTAATATTGACCTTGAAGCCCTCCGCTTTGGCAATCGCGTTCATGATGTCAATATCAATACCAACGTACTTATTGTGCTTGTTGGCATATTCGAATGGTGGAAAGGTGACGTCAGTACCAATCGTGTACGTTTGCTCCGCAGCGTTGACCGGCGTCGACCGGGGCGCGTTCCAAGCAAGGAACAGCGCGGCCGCCATGGCGAGGAACGGCCAAAACCATTTTTTCTTCATGTGGAGGTAACACCCTTTCTGGTTGGTGCCATGTGGTAGCTTTGGTACCACACCTACAGCTAAAGTTACATCAATGTTTCCAGTCTAACGAACCCAAGGGGTGTAAGTCTATGGTTTTTGTTAGGTATTATGACCTAAACCAGTCAATTAATTCATGTTGGCGGGGTACGGACGGGGTAAAACCCACTCATAATGGTACCTAACTAGACCAATAGGGCCGTAGCGTGCGCACACTACGGCCCTATTGGTGATGGTGGTTGCCGTGATTGTAATTATGCTTCCAGTACTTGCTTGAGGAAGGTTTGCAACCGGTTGTGACTGGGATGGTTAAAGATTTGGTCCGGCGTACCTTGTTCCAGGATCTGACCATCACCAAAGAAGACGACCCGGTCAGCTACTTCCTTCGCAAACCCCATTTCGTGGGTGACGATGACCATGGTCATGCCTTCTTTGGCCAGTCGCCGCATGACCCCGAGAACGTCCCCAACCATTTCGGGGTCCAGCGCACTGGTAGGTTCGTCGAACAACATCGTATCGGGGTGCATGGCCAGCGCCCGCGCGATGGCGACTCGCTGCTTTTGGCCCCCGGATAACTGGGCCGGCATGGCGTCGATTTTATCCGTTAAGCCGACGATCTCTAGCATGTCCTTGGCCTCTTTTTCGGCTTGCGCTTTAGTTTTGAGCCCCAGTTCGATGGGAGCGAGTGTGATGTTTTGCAGGACGGACATGTTGGGGAAGAGGTTGAAGTGTTGGAATACCATCCCGATGTTCTGGCGGACTTTGTTCATATCTACACCGCTATGCGCGATGTTTTCGCCGTCGACGATGACGTCCCCGCTGGTGGTAGTTTCTAGACCGTTGATCATCCGCAGGACCGTACTCTTACCGGCACCAGACGGTCCAATCATGACGACCACCTCGTTGTCCTTGACGGTCAGGTCCACACCCTTAATGACCTCATTGTCGCCGTAACGCTTGTGGACGTTCTTTAGTTGTACTCGTGTTGTTGTCATTATGCGTGCACCTTCTTTTGTACCCAATTAGATAGCCATGTCAGCAAAGTAATAATGATGACGTAAATCAGAGCGACCATGGTCCAAATCTTGAAGCCTTCCATGTTCCGCGCCACAATGATCTTCCCAGTCTGGGTTAATTCGAGTAGCCCAATAACGGACAAGATGGAAGTATCCTTCAACGTGATGATGAACTGGTTAATGAATGACGGAATCATAATGCGAATACCCTGGGGGAGCACGACGCGCTTCATGGTTTTACCCCAGGTGAGCCCGAGGCTACGGGCGGCTTCCATTTGGCCGACATCAACGGCTTTGATCCCACCCTTGACGAACGCGGCGGTATAGGCCCCTTCGTTCAGGGTTAGGGTAATGATCCCGGCGATGAAGGCGGGGACCTTGGTGCCAATCAACGTTGGCACGCCGGTGTAAATAAACAGGGCGAGCACCATGAGTGGCAGGCCACGGAAAATGTAAATGAAGGTGTTGGCCACACCCCGGGCAAAGGCGTTGGGGAGCACGCCGAGCAGGCCCATCAGGATCCCGACGACGGTGGCGCAGACGATCCCGACGACGGTCAGCTCCATGGTTTTACCTAAGCCACTGGTCAACGTGCCTGCGTTGGCCTTGAGGAGACCGAAGAAACTCCGGTCGGACTCAGTTTGCGTCGCGGTACGTCTGGCCTGTGATTTCTGTGAACCGTTCCCCACGTACTTGGCAACGATCTTGGCGTACTGGCCGTTAGCCTTGAGGGCCTTCAGACCAGCGTTGACTTTCTTGACTAATGCACCCTCTGACTTTTGGAAAGCGAAGCCGTACGTTCCGGCATCGGGTTCCTTGAAGTCCTTGGCGAGGTGCAATTTAATACCATTGGCGATGGCGTACTGGAGAACGGGCTTATCTTCAAAACAAGCGACGGTGTTGCCAGTTAGCACGTCTTGGTACATGTTGTCATCGGAATCAAAGGTGACGACTCGAAAGCCATACTTTTTCTTCATGCTGTTCGCATAGTCAGCGGCGGTGGTCCCGGTCTTAACCGCGACCTTTTTACCGCGCAAGTCCTTGAGATCCTTAATGTGCTGATCCTTAACGGCCATGTACGTACCTGACTTGTAGTATGGGTGACTAAACAGGAAGGTTTTCTGACGTTCGGGGGTGATGCTCATCCCGGCAGCCACGCCGTCGATCTGTTTGGCTTGGAGTGCCTGGACGGCCCCATCAAAGCCCAGTTGCTTCCACTGGATCTTGAAGCCTTCCTTTTTGGCAATGGCATCCAGTAAGTCAATGTCAATGCCGACCGACTGGTTCTTTTTGTTGGTAAAGGCAAACGGCGAAAAGGTCGTGTCCGTACCAATCGTGTATGTTTGTTCGGCGGCATGCACCGATTGTTCTTGTTGTGGCACCCACCATGCAACTACGCACGCGACGAGTGCGGCGAGGAGCCACACAAACTTATTTTGCTTCATTCCCGTACACCACTTTCCTTAAAGGATGTGTCTAGCTTAGTGGATGGAACCGGGCAAAGTCTAGGAAACTTGTCAGCTAAGCTCACATAGCTCTGAGAAAATTTAACATTTTTGCCATCGTTTACTAATCAACGGTTAGTGATTGTTAGGTGTGGTCGTGATGGGATAGCAAACATTACGATGGGGTAGCAAACATTACTGAGTAGGCGAATAGCCCCACCAAGCCCGAGCGGACATGATGAGGCTATGCACTAATACTATGGTTGCTGGGCAGCGTACTCCGTTCAGTGTTTTAGTCGAGCTACGTACGCTA
>NZ_AYZK01000008.1:0-58216 GCF_001436135.1 Lacticaseibacillus thailandensis DSM 22698 = JCM 13996 | reverse complement strand
GGGGAAGTGACCGCGGCGTATTCGCCTGCCGGCGTCGCAACGGATGCGCCCGTCACTTCATCCGTGGCCACATTCCAACTCAGCGTCTGCGTAACACTATCAGCCGCTTTCGCGCCGGTACCAGCATAGACGTAATTAATCGTCCGCGTGGTCGCTGCACTGGTGTGATCAACGACATGCGTCAAGTGCACTGTAATATCATCAGTGTCATCGGCGGTGAGCTGATAGCTAACCGTGGCCGCTTGATTCGCGGCCAGCGCGTAACCATCTGGCACAACCACCGTGTATTCACCGGTAGAGCCGTTCAGTCCAGTAACTTCGGAGTTAGCCACCGTCACCGTGTCCCCCGTCACGTCGTCAACGTATGTCACGTGTAGCTGTACGTCCGCGGCTTTGTACTGGATCACGGTGTAAAAGGCTTGTACCTGGCCACCAGACTGTTCGAGTGTACTAATGACGTCCGCATCCGTCTGGAACGAAGCCGTGCTGGCATCATTCGTGTAACCATCGATGTTCCAACTAGCAATCTGGGCCGCCGTCACGTCCGGAAGACTACCGCCATCTTCAATGGCAAAGTTGCTCTTGGTGACCGTGCCGTTGTAGTTAGTAGTTTCGGTATAACCCACCGTAGCGTTCCGGTCGAAATCGTCTGGCAACTGATCCCAATCGCCATCGGTATCGTCACTAAACTCGAACGAGACGTGGTCCGTAAACGTCATCGTTTTGTGCACGCTAGTAGAAGATGGGTAGTAGATCAACTGCGCGGCAACCGCCACGTTCCCATCCTCACTATCGAGAGTCTTTAATTTACTAATTAAGGTGCTTTCATCCAGGTAGGTGTTAGCCACGCTCGTTTGGTCTTCAATCCAACCAGAAACATCCTGCGCGGCAATGGGATCAAAGACGACCCCGTCAGCCGCACCACTCAGCACGTTCACAATGGCGTTATCACCCGTACCCTCAACGGTGTACTTCACCGTTGTAGTACGTGTTTGCGGCTGAGGTAAGTCGCTGACTTTGCCCGCGTACGTAATGGTATTGCCTTGGTCGTCAGTGTCGTTGTCCGTCACTGGCGTGTTGTCAGTAACAGATTTAACCGCCGTACTCGTAATTGTCTGGGTTACCGTCGCGGTCTTGACCTGCACGACCGGCACCTGAATTGGTGTGGACGGGTCATCGGTCAACTTCACGGTGTTAGATGCGCCGCTGGCCAGAACCCAACCGTTAGGAACGGTGACGGTCTTGCTGTCACCCGCAGTCCCATCAACCGTCGTGGTGCCCACCACTTTGTTACCGTTATTCTTATCAACAAACTGCACGGTGTACGTGCTAGTCGTTGGTGTCGTCGGGTTAGTCGGATTCGATGGCGTCGTTGTCGCCACGTAGCCATCACCACTCCCGTCGCCGTTAATGGCGCCGACAAAGCCGCTGATGGTAGCACTACCTGAGAGCTTGACGTTGGAGGTGGGCGCGAGCAGCGTGGTCTTAATACCAAATTGCTCGTTAGTCAGGTCGAGCGTGGTACCATCCGTACTGGTCAGGTAAACGCGCTGTAACTTCGTCGAATCACTCTTAATTCCGGGAACGGTCATCGTGGCACCGCTACCACCAGTGACGTTGATCACCACTTTGCTACTGCCGTCGTAATCACTGGCGTTCTTGAACACAAAGTCGTTATGCAAGTTACCCAACTTGGTAGCATCAACCGTAAATACGTAGGTGCCGTTCTCGGCTTTGGCCTTACTGAAATCCAAGTCGATCTCGCTGTTACCCGCCACTGCGGCCACGGGCGTACTGTTATTGGCAACCAGCTGCTTACCGATTGCTAGAGCAGCCGTCTTGATGGCACGCTCAGTCGTAACCAGAGAATCCGTACTGAACTGGTACTTACTAATGCTGTTAGCAATGGCGTTTGGTAGTGTGCCCGTCCCGGTGAGGCTACCCCCATCAGTGATCAGCACGTTACCTGTCGGTGTGGAGTTGTTGTTCGTCAGCGTGACGTTACCAGCCGTAATGGCGCTGTAACCGTCAGTCGTGGCCCCAGTGAACGGTACGTTGTCGGTCATATCCATCTCGCCACCACTCAGCAGGCTGTACGGGAAGCCGGACGTGAGGCCCTTGCCACCGTTCATACTGTTCAAAGTAGTGCCGTTCAAATACGTGAGGATGGTCTGCATGTTTGCTGCTGAAGTTGGCGCAGCGAGAACACTGGCGCTGGGTACGCCAAAGGAACTGAGCACACTGCTCAGCTCAACATTTTTACTACTATCGCGCGGGCTGATCGTCCACGTGTTGCCATTGATGGTCAGCCGCAGCCCGGCTGCCGCGATGGTCTTCACGTAATCGGGTGACCCAATGCTGACGGTACCATACCCGCTAGGCGTGGCGTCAATAAAGGCCCCTTCGTCGACAGCCGTCTTAATTTCATCACTGGCCCAACTGCTACCCGGAAAGTAATGGTTGAGCAAACCCGTTGCACTCTTGTCCACACTGCTATTATCCGCAGCCCGAACTGGTGCCAATGGTGCCAAAACGGTAGGTGCCATCATGATTGGTACCATCGCCGCAACGGCGATACCCGCTATGACCCATTTCTTACCGGATTTGAACATCTTGTAATGAACCTTAGTTTCACCACGTAAAGTCATAATACTTCCCCCAAACGCAACACACAGGCACTTAACGCAACCCCAATATATATTGTTAATAATTGAATAATGAATACACCGCGTCCAACTTATTAAATGATATTTAGCCCGCGATGTCAATCGTTTGCGATGCTATCAGCGTTGATAACGTGAACTATTTAATTATTAATTTTATGCATTTTTGCACGCTCGTGGCAACAAAAAAATCCCCCACCCCTTTTCCAGGGGGAGAGGATTTTTGCGGCTGTTATTTAACGTGTTACTTTTGCTCGGCCTCGGCGTACTTTGCCGCCTGGTCCTTGTATCCTTGGATTTCATCCTCGGACGCAAAAACAAAGTGGCCTGGTGTGATTTCTACCATGCTCCGCTCAGCCCCGTCGTTTTCGGCACTAGCGTCATAGTAGATCCGCTCACGCATTTTTTGCTTTTCCGGATCCGGAATGGGAATCGCAGATAGTAAACTCTGCGTGTACGGGTGCAACGGGTGGTTATACACTTCGTCGGCCGTGGATAATTCCACGATCCGGCCGTAATGCATAACGGCAATCCGGTCGGAAATGTACTTAACCATGGACAGGTCATGGGCAATGAACAAGTAGGTCAGATTCCGCTGCTCCTGAATATTCTTCAGCAAGTTGACAACCTGGGCCTGAATGGACACGTCCAACGCGGAGATTGGTTCGTCGGCAATGATGAACTGTGGCTGCACAGCCAACGCCCGGGCAATCCCGATCCGTTGCCGTTGCCCACCAGAAAATTCGTGGGGGTAACGCGTTGCGTGGTCAGGGTTCAACCCAACCAGTTGCAACAGGTTAGCCACCTGCGCATCACGGTCAGCATCATCTTTGGCTAAGTGGTGAATATCGATCCCCTCAGCAATGATGTCCTTGACCTTCATCCGGGGGTTCAGCGAAGCGTAAGGATCCTGGAAAATCATCTGCATTTCCCGCCGAAATTCCTTCATCTGCTTGGAACCGTTGTGCAAGCCGGCAATGTCGTTGCCATCAAACAGGATTTCCCCGCTCGTTGGTTTGTACAACCGGATAATGGCCCGACCCGTGGTCGTCTTACCAGAACCAGATTCACCAACCAGGCCCAGCGTCTCGCCACGGTAAATGTCAAAGGAAACGTCCTGAATGGCACGTACCTCGGACTTCTTGCCGGGATTAAAGGTTTGAACCAGGTGACGCACCTGGACCAGCTTTTCACGTTCTTCTGCCATCGGTTAGTCACCCGCCTTTTCTGGATGCATCTGCCGCCAAATTGCTTGGCGACGCTTAATTTCTGGTGGTAATTCCACCTTTGGGGCGTCCGGATGCAACAACCACGTTGCCGCGGCGTGCGTTGGGGATACCTGGAAGAATGGTGGTTCCTGCTCGGTATCGATTTGCAAAGCAAAGTGGTTCCGGGCGGCGAACGCATCACCCTTTGGTGGGTCGATCAAGCTGGGCGGCGTACCAGGAATCGCGTACAGACGGTCACTCTTGGTTTCCAGCGTGGGCATGGATTCAAGTAGGCCCCAAGTGTAGGGGTGCTTTGGATTGTAGAAGATTTCGTCCACGGTCCCGTACTCGATGATCTTCCCCGCGTACATAACGGCCACACGGTCAGCAATCCCAGCCACAACCCCTAAGTCATGCGTGATGAAAATGATACTGGTATCGATCTTCGTCTGCAGTTCCTTCAATAGGTCAATAATCTGGGCCTGGATGGTTACGTCCAGGGCAGTCGTTGGTTCATCGGCAATCAGAATCTGCGGGTTGTTGATGATCGCAATCGCGATAACAATCCGCTGACGTTGCCCACCAGAGAACTGGTGTGGGTAATCCTTTAGCCGGTTATTAGCGTTCGGAATCCCGACCAGGTCGAGCACCCGGGCCGCTTCCTTCATCGCGTCCTTCTTACTGATCTTGTTGTGTAACAACAGTGGCTCAGCGACTTGCTTACCAATGTTCATTGTTGGGTCTAGTGACGTCATGGGGTCCTGGAAGATCATGGCGATATCGTTACCGCGCATGGCGTCCAGTTCCTTTTCCGACTTCTTCAGTACATCTTCGCCGTTGAAGATAACTTCTCCGCTCTTAACGACGGCGTTGTTCGCCAACAACCCCATCAGTGTCCGCAAAGTAACGGACTTCCCAGAACCGGATTCACCAACAATGGCGAGCGTCTCACCTTTTTCCAAACTAAACGAAACGTTACGAATAGCGTGAACCGTGCCGGCGTAGGTATGGAAATCAATTTGTAGATCTTTGACTTCAAGAATTTTACTCAACAGGCTCACCTCCTAGCGTGTAGTGCGTGGGTCAAATGCATCCCGCAGCCCATCGGCTAACAGGTTGAAACTAATCATCAATACCGAAATCACAATCGCTGGATAAACCATCTGGTACGGCAGGAACCGGAAGTTCTTCTGCCCATCGGAGAGCAACGTCCCTAGGGAAGCCGTTGGTGATGGAATCCCGATCCCGATGTAACTCAGGAAGGCCTCGAAGAAGATGGCGGTTGGGATCGTGAACATCGTTTGAATAATAATCGTTGAACTCAGGTTAGGAATCAGGTGCTTCATCGCAATCTTGACCGATGATTCACCTAAAGTGCGTGCGGCCAGGACATACTCCTGGTCCTTGATCTGCAAGGTTTGCGCACGCACCAGTCGGGCCATGGTGACCCATCCAGTAAACCCGATGGCGATAATGATGGAGGTCAACCCAGGTTTGAAGACCAGCAACATCAGAATGGCCACAACCAGGTTAGGAATCGAACTGATGATTTCAATGATACGTTGGAGAACGGTATCAACCATGCCGCCCTTCCAACCAGAAATCAACCCGTAAACCACACCGATGGTCAGGTCAAACAACGTGGCCATAAAGGCAATGAATAGGGAAACACGGGTACCAACAAGGATCCGGCTAAAGATGTCACGACCCAGGCTGTCAGTCCCTAAGACGAACCAGACGTTCTTGGGCACGTTGTTCTGGGCGTAAACGTTGACCTTTTCACCCGCAGAGACCCCGTAACCACGGAATCCTGGAATACTCCAATTAGCAATCTTGGGTGGTAAGTTATTCCACTTCAAGTGTTGAGTATTAGGGTTGGATGGTGAAATCCAAATGCTCAGGACGGAAATGACGATAAACGCAATGATGATCCATAACGAAATCATCGCCATCTTGTTGTGCCGCAGGCGACGCAGGGCATCCTGCATGAAAGTCATGTTGTCGGTGCCGAGCTTTTCCTGCTGCTCTTTGGCAATGTGCGCCGGCTTGAAACTGTCGGCGGTGATTTTGTAGTCAGCCATTAGTTTGCCTCCCCGGATAAACGAATACGTGGGTCAATGAACCCGTAGAGAATGTCGACGACCAGGATGATGACGACCAGCATGACACTGTACAGCATGGTCAGACCCATGATGGTTGGGTAGTCATTGGTCAGAATGGAACGGACAAATTGTTCACCAATACCAGGAATAGCAAAGATGTTCTCAACAACCAGTGACCCAACCATCAAGTCGACGGCCATTGGTCCAATGATAGTAATGATAGGAATCATCGAGTTCCGCAGGGCGTGCTTGGCAACGACCTGCCAACGGGAGTCCCCTTTGGACCGGGCCAGTTCGATGTAATCGGAGTTCAGCACGTCCACCATTTCGGTCCGCATGAACCGAGCCGTCTGTGCCAGTGGCGCCATGGCCAGGGCAATCGTTGGCAGAATGGAAGAACTGAAGCCATCCCACAGCGCGATTGGGAAGATCTGGTACTTGTAGGCCAACCAGAACTGCAGCAGGCAGGCAAAGACGAAGTTAGGGATGGACCGACCCAGGATGGCGAAAATCATCGCCGTGGAGTCGACCCAGGAGTTCTTGCGGATAGCCGCGATGGCCCCCAGCAGGATCCCCAGCAGGGTCCCCACGATCATTGCCTGGGCACCGATCTGGAAGGACGGGCCCACGCGGGAAATGATCAGGTGACTAACGCTTTGCCCAGCGAACTGGTAGCTCGTACCCATGTCCCCATGGAGCAAGCCCACCAGGTACTTGATGTACTGGTACCAGACTGGTTTGTCCAACCCGTTGGCTTTGTTCAGCGCGGCTAATTGCGCACCGGTAACTTTCGGGTTGTTGTATGGCGTCCCTGGTAACATCTTCATCAGGAAGAAGGTAATGGACGCAACAATGAACAGCGTTAAAATCAGAAAAAAGATTCGTTTTGCAAGATATTTTGCCATGTGCGTACTCCCTCGCTTACTTAAACAAACATAATGCCACTCAACAATAATGACGGTATGTATTTGTTTGGTAGTCACAAAAATGTCACTACGCTAAATCTAATAGTAAAACAATACATTAAAATGCCATTAAAGTAAATAGTATTTGCTCACGAATTGGCCACCTGCCACAATTCTTAAACTTATTTTTGATACGGTCGGCCCCTACTGACACAACGTTTTGCAGTGGCCAACCGATTAGAAAGTGCCGAGAGTAAACCCACTAATCACGGACTTGTAAACGGTCACAGAGGAACACCAATCCGGAACAAAATGAAAGGGCCCATGCGTTCACATGAGCCCCTTTGCGTAATTATTCTCATTTACTCAGTTTTGAGGTAATCCGCCAAAAATTTGGCAATACCGTCATGCTCATTATCGTCCGTCGTGTACGCAGCGATTTTCTTCACGGCCGGTACCGCGTTGCCCATAGCCACGCTGACACCCGCTTCCTGCATCATGCCAATATCGTTCATGCCGTCACCAAAGACGATAGTCCGGGACGCCGGGATCCCCGTTTTGGCCTGCAATTCCCGCACCGCCGTGGACTTATCAATGCCACGGGGAATCAGTTCCATGTTGTCGTGGTTCGATGCCGAAACGTGCATCAAGTCCATAGCGGCCAATTCTTCCTGTGTGCGCCGTAACCCCTCGGCGTCGCGCGGACTGATGACGATCCCGTTAGTGATCCTGTCAGCACGCTTCAACAGGTTTTCTAGGGTGCCGACCTGTTTAACGCCGACAGTCAACCCATCCGGCTGGAACACGCGCAGTGCGGCTTCAACAAAAGTCGGCGGCGTCTGGGTGTAGTACACCGTATCATCGCTGAAGTAAAAGGCGGACAAACCATGACGCGAAGTCACGTTGTTAGTCTGTGTCAGGGCTTCTTTGCCCAGCAGGTGGTGCACCCGCTGACCGGAAAAGTCATAGACCGCCCCGTTAGCGCCAATCACGCCGGCACGGTCGCTGACCTGCTCGGCGATGATCTTGGCGAGCGCGTACATCCGCCCCGTCGCCACAAAGAACGGGTGACCCGCATCCATGGCTAAGTTAAGTGCTGTGACGGTGTCGGGTGATACGTGCTGGTGGTCCACCGCCAACGTGCCGTCAATATCCGTAATGATCAAATGTGGTTCCATGTCCGGGTCCCCTTAATTCGTTTTTATCTCTTATTCTAACAGACATGGCAAATTCCACCACCTCCGACTTGTTGTGTGTCATTGGTTCTGGCGTAGTGGCGCCTCGCAGGTGACGCGGCCTCCACGAAATTAACAGCCAGGACGAAGTTGACAACTAACCTAGCTAACACCACTAACTGATTTCCGCCGCCACCGCCAGATCAAGGTGGCGCCAACGGACAAAATGGCTGCGACAATGCCCACGAGGAGCGCAACGCTGCGGTGATACCGCGACTCAGCGTCGTCCTTGGTCGCTCGCGCTACTTGGGCCGTATACGGTACCCGCCGGCCGGTCACCAGCAGCCGGTGGGAGTTGACCATGTACGGTGTGCACGTAATCAGCGTAGCCAAGTCCTCCCCTCGTTCCGGTGCCAACTCCCGCACGGCGGTGGGCAACACCGTCTGAATACGGAATACCTGGTAGGCGTAATGTTTACCCGCTACGGTCATGACGAAGGTGTCCCCTTTACGCAGCCGGTGAAGATTTGTAAATAGACGCTTGGATGGCACCCCGCTGTGTGCCGATATCGCCGTGTGTGTACCGCGACCGCCCGTGGGTGCGTCGGTTCCTGGCACCACACCCGCGCCTACGTGCAACGCTTGCGCACCAACGTTGTCGAACAGCGGTAGCCGCACGCCGATCCGCGCGATGGTAATACTGCCCAGAAGGTGTGCCCGCACGTCTTTGCTCAGGTTCTTGGCATCAAAGCTGTCTTCTGGAGTCGCTGCGTCCTGACGCTGCAACCGGGCGGCGTACTTGGCCGCATCTTTGTCCGCTGCGCGTTGCGTCTGGTGGTAAACCACCACGTCATTCACCAGCTGACTCACAAAGGGGTACGCGCACACACAAAGCCCCGCCACCAGGATGATTCGTGCCCATATTTGCCGCATGTGCCGCCACTCCCTTCCATTATATGTATGTAACCCACGATACTGTGGGTTACCGTTGATCATGCTGCTACCGCTATGCTTGTGCGTGGCGCCGCCGCATCAGCAGCAGGGCCGCACCCATCAAGCCAATACCCGCCAGTAGGAAGGCCAACCAGCCCATCCCACCAGTCATTGGCAGGAAGCCAAAGTTTTCGGGATCGTTTTGAACATAGATCTTCGCCGTGTCATCAAAGCTACCATCCTTAATCGTGAAACGCGTGCTCTTGTCCTTGATGACGTAGCCGTCCGGTGCCTGGGTTTCTACTAGCTGGTACTGGCCATCCGCCAAGCCCCGCACTACTACCAGACCGTCTTCGCCAGACGTGTACGTCGTGGCAGCATTGATATCATCCGTCCAGTTAATTTCATCTTTACCAACTACCGCGTATTGGCTACCACGTTGAACCACGAATTTAGCGCCTTTCAACGTCTTGTCGTTGCCAACCGTGGAAACCTTAACGAACTTGTGCCCACCAGTTGCCACTTCAGTCGAATCATCATCGAGATCGTGTTTCTGGTCGTTGGCCGTTTGGTAGGTAACGTAGAATTTGTTACCGATTTTCGTATCTGGCGTCGCGTCGTCCGTGATGAACGCAGAGTACGTAATCGTCACCGTCTTGCCGGCCAGGCTAGCAAAGAAGGCTTTGCTGTCCGCGTCCGTCAGGTTAAAGTCATACTGCCACTTAGTCCGCGAGTCATTGAAAACGAAAGTACCCTGGGCTAAGAATCCAGCCAGGTAATCATCACTCGTGCCGTTGACCGTGATGCTCTTGATAGCGTCATACTGTGCACCAGTACCCTGAAATGCGTCCCAGATGTTAAACATCTTCATGTCCGTAATGTTACTTGGAATCGTGAACCTGGCCTGGTAGTCGAACCGGTCCCCAACTTCATGACGCTGAGTCTCCGTCGCCGGTGCCCCTTCGTCATCCAGGAGCACCTTGTCGACCCCATAGTTCTTTGGGTACAGGTGGATGTCCCGCAAGCTTTGACCCTCGTTGTTTGGATCCGCAACTGGCAGGGCTACCACCATTGGCAGTGACCCGGACGTGACCGTCCCTGGTACCGTCGTTTCAACGATGATAAACACCGAGTTCATGGAGGCCCCACTCGTCAGCTGCGTTTTAGCTGGTAGGTGTTGCCAATTGATTCCACCCTCGGTATCGGTGAACTTTTCAGCACCAATTGCACCATCTTCGTAGTCACCCAGTGCGGCGAGATTGTTAGTAAATTTTTCCGCCAACGTCTGGCCGTTCTTCCCATCATATTCCTGATAGAACTGTTCACTGATGTTGTAGATCGTAAACCCAGCGCCTTCCAGGGGCTCACCGGGCATTGTTTGTTCCAACCCACTGTTCTCAATCGTGGTGTTTTCCGTCAGTTTAGACTTGTGAATCGTGATGCTAACATCATCCGTGGTGGCGGTTGCGGCCCCCACCGGCCGGAGCGTGGCTAGGCTCGCAAGAACCCCAATCAACAGGATCAGCGTGCCTAGCAGGCTCCCCCAATAACCTATTTTTGCGCGTTTCATGGCGTTTCCTCCTCATCTTGTTGGGGACGCCAGCGTGCGTGCTGCACCCCCTCATTACCAGTCATCATTGATGCTTGTGCGCATTCTTTGTCTGAACCTCCACTGTGGCCCGACGTAGCCGCCGGCGCCAAATTATCGCTAAACCAATCATGCCCAGACCAATAATCACAGCCAGAACGGACCAGTATTGGCCCAACTGCGGTAGCCATCCCCGCGTCGCTTTGCCCGTCGCGGTGGTACCCGTCCGGGCCGGACCCGTAGTACTGGTCGGACTCCCAAGCCCCGGCGTGGTCCCGCCGGTTTCTGGCACCGTGGTGGTCTTGGCGTTGTTGTACACGTACGGGCGGCCGCGCTGGATAATGGCAGCCGTCAAACTACCACTACTCGTCTCGGTCACCGCCTGCCCGTTGATCACGACCGGATTATAGGTTCCATCCGCGTGGTACGTGCTCGTCGGTACCGTCATCGCCACGGGCTGTTCCAGCAGCTGGTAACCGTCAGGAGCCGTCACTTCGACCCACTGGTAGTCCCCCGCCGGAAACATAATTTCGCCCGTAGTTAACAGACCGTGGTCGCCAGACGTGAACCGACGTAACTTGGCGTCCGTTTGCGGTTGCGTGCTGGTTACCCACTGCAGTTCCTGTAGGTTGTCCTGCTCGGCGGCCAGGTATTGCCAGCTACCGGCTTGCTGCCGCCGTACCACGAACGCCGCGCCCGTTAACCGGCTCTCAGTGCCATTAGCTTGCCGCCCAATTTTGAAGAAGTACGGGTCACGCTGGTACGCCACGTTCTTCGGGTAGATGTGCAAAGCTGCGGTGCTGGTGCTGTACATGTTCGGCACCACCAACATCCCCGGTAGGGACGTCACGTCAACGTTCGCCGCCCCGGCAGTATCAGCATCCTCCACGATGAAGTACGCGGTCGGCTGCCCGTCACGCACCCGCGCCACCGGGAAGCTCGCTACGCCGCGTTCGCCACTGCTACTAGTAGCGGTAGTCACGTCCGCAGCTACAGGCAACTCCTGTTTGGCTGCCACGTCGGCCATGGCGGTGGCGGTCATATCGCCGTTGCCATAGACCTGAACGAAACGGTCCAGGCCGCCGTCAAAGTCGCGCAGGTACTCGGTCGCATCGTAAACCGTCATCCGCACGCCGTTTAAACCAACACTGTTGGCTAACGCCGCGTGGTCAGTCGCCAACTCCGTACCCTGATTCGCAATACTCGGTAGTTCATCCCGGCTATGGTACAGCCGTTTGTGGATGGTCACCGTAGTCGTGGTCTCCGCCGCGACCGGCTGGGTAACCATAAACATGAGGGTCAGTCCCAGTACCGCCAGGATGGTGACTACCAACCAACGTAACTTAGTCATGACCATCACCTCCCCGCCGGCGCTGCACCAGTGCCCAAGCACTACCGATCATTACCAGCAACAATCCGCCCACCATGTAGCCCCAGAGTCCGCGGCTACCCGTGTCGGGAAGTTTACCCGGATGTGGGGTCACCGGCGTGTTATCAACCGTGATGTGGGCTGTGTTGTCCTGCTTGTCTGGCAGAAGCTGGTAATCCAACGCTACTTGGTCACCCGTAATTGGGTCGCCAGTGACATCCACGTAGGTGGCCGTGATACCAGTAGCCGTCACCACCAGCTTGATGCGGCGGGTGAGGCTTTCAAACCCGGTCGGCGCCTGCGTTTCGTTGATAAAGTACGTGCCGGCCGTTAACTTGTGTGCAAAGGTTAACTTGCCGTCATGACCAGACGTCTGTTCATCTAGCTGGTTGCCTTGAGCATCAGTCAGTTCAAACTGCGCGCCCGCCAGTGGCTCCTTGTTCTCGCCGTTACGCTTGAGTAGCGTTAAAACGAACGGTTTGAGGTGGTTCACGACTTGCGTATTGGTCGGCATCCCTCCGGTCCACGCAACACTGCCGTCATTCTGCACCTGTACCTGATAAATCGTCGTGTTCGGTACGAACCCGGCTGGTGGCGTCGTTTCCTTGATGGTGTATTCACCTGGTGCGACGTCAGCGAAGACGACCTGGCCGTCCTTGTCAGCAAACACCTCGGCTCCCACCGGTTTACCATCACGGTAGAGGGTGAAGCCGGCTCGGGCCAGTGGCTGACCGTCGCCGTCAACTTTGTTGAAACGAATCTTGCCGTTCACCTTGTCGCCAAGGTAGACGGTTACTTCGTTAGTTTGACGGCTGTACTCTCCCTGACCTGCAACCGGCATCATTGTCACCGTTGCCTGGTTGTCCAACTTGGCGCGTGGGTCAACGTCCGTCGGATTCGTCGTGACTTTGACCGCTAACCGGATGGTGAAGTAACCACCAGTAAAGGCGATGTCACGCACGTAATCACCGTTGGTCATCGTAATTGTGACTTGTTGTCGTCCGTTGACCATGCTTGTGTGCACATTTTGATTGTTAAGATTAATTCCGGTCGATGAATCCCCAGTAATGAAGTCGCTGAACAACGTGACTTGATCATCACCACCAGTTAAGACCAGGTGTTCCGGGAGCAGGTCGCTAATGGTGATCTTCTCTGGCTTGGTCAGATAATCAGTTAACGAGTACGTCTGCTGGTTGATGTAGTAGTAGAATGTCCCGTTCGGGTGGTACTGGTTCACCAAGCCCTCGTCTAAATCGTTGTTGGTCCACGTCGCGTCGTCATCCAGATTTACTTGGTCGGGGCTACCCCCACCATCGAGTTTCTGCGTGCTAACACTCTTCCGGTTTTCCAAGTAATCCGGAATCACGTGTTCACGGGAACCGCTCGATAGGGCTAGCCAAGCATTGTAGGAGGCACCGTACGTGCCCCGTTTAAAGGTGAACGTGTCACCGGTTATATCCAGGGCGACAGCACCTTTGTAGAAAGTGGCCGCGCCGGCCCAGTCTTCCCATTCGTGATCAGCATTATTGGGGTCGTAAGCCGTCTTGCCCCATTCGCCCCAAGTGTGGGAGGTGTAACCCATCGTTTGTTCACCACCCGACTTAGTGTTTTCGTATTCAGTCGCAAAATTACCCTTTGCGACCCCAACACGTGTATTTCCGTAGAATTGAAGGTGAGAAATATGGGTTGAATCATACTCGGCCTCACCAAAGCCGCCACTCAGAGGTTCAACAAACTCACCCGGATTCAGCGAGGTAAAGGTCAGCTGGGCTTGATTCGTCAGTCCACCATCGTCGCCAAAACTAACGCGAGTGTTTTTATCCCCCTTCACGAAGAAGGTGACGGTCCAATCGAAGCTGCGTACGTTAGCCAGCACCAATCCAGAATAGAAATTGTGGGAAAAATCAAACGCAAATTGGTTGACACCACCCCAATCGTTACCATGAGTAACGACGTTGTCGATCTTCACGTAGGCACCAATATCAACCACTTGGCCATTGCCATCCAGCACCGTCCCCACGTAGTCGTATTCCAACGTTAGGTTAACGTTACCCACGTTGTTACTATACCGACTACTGAAAATCACCGCAGTTGACCCGGCGACCGCGTATTCCTTGTACCGGTTGGTCTGCATCGCGCCAGCGTTGTTATATTCACCAGCTCCCGCGCTGCTACCCTTAGGCGTTATGCTGGCGCCAATACCAGCATCGTTCACATCTACCTGCAAATTGGCCGTCGCATTCCCCAGCAACCGTAAGTTAGTGGCGTGCAGAATGCTGTTCCCCGGGGCCTCAATTTTCGTCGTGGCCGCCGGTACGTCCTCCTCGGCCTTGTCGGTCGCCGTTTCCGGTGTGTCAGTCGCAGGTGACTCCTCAGCGGGTTCCTCCTCGGTCGTCGGTGCCGCTTCTGCCGGCACTGCAACTGGCAGCTCCGGCGCACTCACATCCGTAGTGGTGTCAATGTCCGGTGCTTCCTTCGCGGCCGCCGCCTCTTTGGCTGCTGCCACTGCCTCCTGCAGACTCGCCGGCAACGCCACCGTGTGTGGCTGCGCTGCCTCATCCTGCAACAGGTCGGACGTCACCGTGCCGCCCATGTCCTTGCCATCAAGTTGGACCCAGACCACCAGCTGCGTGGCATCCAAATCGGTGCTCACCACCAACTGGCCCTGGGCCGCAACGCTATACTCGGCTTCGTGGTACCATTCGTCGTCCGGATCGGTCGACCGTTCCAGGTCACCGTCACGCCGAACGACGGTCCCACTGCCATTTTCCGCTTGCGCCACGCGGATCCGAATCGCCCTAGTGGTGTGGTCGGTCGGATCGTGGCGATCAAAGTCGATCTGCCAGTCGATCCGGTCATCCACGACCGTCGGGGTGACCGTGACCCGCGCCGCCGAGTCATCGAGTACCGTGGCCGTATTATCAGCGGCGGTCACCGGCTGTACATGCCCCCAGAAGCCCTGCAGCTGCAGCAGCACCAGCAACATGACGGCACAAGCGTTAATCAGTCGTTTCATGCTATTACCCTCCCTTCATCCAAACTGCCACTCATCTTGCTTTGCCACACATCCCTCCCTTACCGGTTTCCGCGTAATCTCCTATAACCACAATCTACACAATCAAATAAGCCGACGTATTCAATTACGTCGGCTCACAATTGCACAAAATTCGGTTCATCACGGAAACCGCTTACAGAAGTAAATAACGCTAACTATTAACCCTATTTACGGCGATAAAAAAACGCCCGTCACGGCGTTCATTTTTAAAAAAGAATTTTGTTGTTGATTTATGATTTCATTATTAAGCGGTGTCGCCGGTAACCATGGGCTACTAGACCAATGACGAAGCCAAGCAAAGCTGGACAAACCCACCCCAGTCCGAGGCTAAATCCAGGTAGGTACTGACCCCACCCAACGACCTGGTGCACCCACGCACCTTTAAGTCCAGTCGGCAGTGCGTTGAGCCCGTCCAGTAGTGCGGGGATAAACGTAAAGACGGTGGTCATCACGTACACCACGCGGTCATTATCAAACAGGTGCTCCGCCAGCGCCGTCAAAATTAGGACGATCGCTAGCGGGTAGAGGAAGTACATCACCGGCTCGGAAATGGCCAGGATAGCGTTGAGGCCCACGTTTGCAATGATCAGCGAGACCAGCGCTGACCAGAACACCACCGTCCGGTAATGGAGCCGCGGAAACAGCTCCACGGCCGTGTCACCAAATGACGTCAGCAAGCCAATCCCCGTTTTCAGGCAGGCGAGGATCACAATGATGGCCGTCAGGATACTGCCCAGGGTACCAAAATAATAATTGGAAATTTCGGCAATAATAACGCCACCATTGCTGGCAAAGTCAAATTGCCCCAGCGACGTCAGCCCCATGAAGGCCAGAGCAGCGTACAGGATCGCCATCAGCAAGGCCGCGATCCCGCCGGCCTTAATGGTGTCGGTCGCAATGGCTTTGGGTTTCGTCACACCCAAATCACGAATCGCGTTGACCACCACGACACCAAATGCCAGGCTAGCCAGCGCGTCCATGGTCATGTACCCGTTGGTGAAACCCTTGATGAGGGGCGCGTGCCGATAAGCACCGGAAACCATGTCCTGACTAAAGTGCCCCAACGGAAAGATAATGGCAAAAGCCAGTAACAGGGCCAACGCCACCAGAAAGGCCGGCGTTAATACTTTGCCGACGTACGTCATGATACGCCCTGGTCGCCGCGCCAGGAGCCAAGCGACGAGGAAAAAACAGAACGAGAATATCAACAGCGCCAACTTAGCGTGGTCGGCCGGAATAAACGTCGATAGGCCAATCTCGTAGGAAATCGTAGCCAGGCGCGGCGTGGCGAAAAGTGGACCCATGCACAGGTACAGGATAATCGTAAAGAAAAAGGCGTAGGGCCGGCCGACCTTCTGGGCTAAGGCGAAGACCCCGTCCGTCCGGGACAACCCAATGGCGGCGACCCCAAGTAGTGGCAGGCCCACACCGGAGATCAGGAAGCCAATCAATGCAGGAATCACGTTCTTACCTGAGGCTTGGCCCAGGAATACCGGAAAGATTAAGTTGCCAGCACCGAAGAACATCCCGAACAGCATGGACCCGATAAAAAACAGGTTGCTACGGGTTAAACGTTGTTTTTCCATCTTTTACCCCTTACGTACACGTCAAAAAACAGTCATTCAATTCTAACACATCTATTGACGCCATGCCGCCCAGTTGCAACGCGTACCTGCAACCAACCGACTACGCCGCTGTGCTAAACTGGGACGGTAAGCAAACCGAGGAGGACGAATGATGCCTAAGACAATTGAGCTCTACACGGACGGTGGCAACCGCAACACCGGCGTCAACAAGGGTGGTTCTGTCCGCCCCACTGACAAAAGTGCGTGGGCGGCGCTGCTCCGTTACGGCGACCACGAGAAAATGCTGTCCGGCGGTGAGTATGGCCGCACCAACAACTACATGGAAATCATGGCGGCCATTCAGGGCCTGTCCGCCATCAAGCGCACCGACATCCCTGTTAACCTGTACTCCGATTCCGCCTACGTCATCAACACGATGCAGCAGCAGTGGTACGTGAAGTGGCGCGCCAACGGTTGGCGTAAGCAGGGCAAGCCGGTCAAAAACGCCGCGCTGTGGCAGCAGCTCCTTGCCCAGGTGGACCGCTTTGACTCCCTCACCTTCAACAAGGTGAAGGGTCACGCCAACAATCGCGATAACAACCGCGTCGACGCCGCCCTCAACGCCACCATGGACAAAATGTAGTGTACGCAAAGAAGCTTCCGGAACGCCAACCAACTGGTATTTCGGAAGCTTCTCTGCGTTACGCCTGCGCACCTAGATAACGGTTACCGTACTCCTCCTGGAGGTAATCGGTGATCGTTGCGCGCATGTGGGCGACGCTGGGGGCTTGCGCCTGGGTCGGGTTGACCACCATGCACAGCGTCCGTTCAAAGTCGGTCGAAAACGGGTAGACGTTGACGTTCCCCACCAACTTGTTGAGGGCCAACTCCGGCAGAATTCCTAGACCCAAACCAGATTCCACCATCGACAGGATGGACTGGTCGTCAATGGAATACGTCAATGAATTGCCGGACACGTGGTAACGATCCAGTGCTCGCTTGGTGTCACGGTCATAGTCCTGCTGCTGCAAAATGAAACTGCGGCCGCCAATATCCGCGTCGTCGACAAACTCGCCGTTGTGGGGCTTAAAGTCCGTCGGCGTGACGCAGAAGATGCGGTCCTTAATCAGCGGCGTCACGTCCACATTACTGGAAACTGGCAATAGCGAAAAACCGATGTCGATGGTCCCGAGGCGCACCTGCTCGTTGATCTCGTTGAAGCCAGCCTGGACCACCTCAATGTTGACGTGGGGATACTTGGCCTTATATCGCTGAATGATTTGTGGAAGCCAGTTAGTGGACACGGACGAGAACGCCCCGATGCGCACGCGCCCGGCAGCCATACCGTTGATATCGTCGGCCACTTGCCGCAATTGTCCCTCCAGGTTCAGGATGCCCTGAATCACGGGTAGGACGGTTTGACCGTCGCTGGTCAGCTCCACCCCACTACGGTTACGGATGAACAGCGGAAAGCCTAGTTCCGTTTCGAGCTGACTAACACTGTGACTGACGGCGCTAGGGGTCACGTTCAGGTCGGCGGCGGCCCGGGCAAAGGTGCCCTGCGCCACGACGGCGGCAAAGACTTGGTAGCTAAAGTTCGACATGTTCATACCTCTAGTTGAATACATTTCAAGTTCAAATGAAATAGTTGAGCTTTATTTATTATAGGACGGGCGGTAGGGTTAAGGCAAGGAAAACCAGAGCGGAGCAATGCGGTTAGAAAGCGGAGTGTAACCGACTTGGGCTGGAAGGCCCGGGTTTGGCCTTTTAGTTCAAGTGGGTTATGCAGTAGCTTTCTGCATTGCGTAGCTCGACGAACCAGAGCGGAGCCCCGCGGGTAAAAGCGTTAGCGTAAGGTGCTTTGACCGAAAGGCCCGCTTTTGGCCTTTTGGTTGAAGGGCCTTACGCGGTAGCTTTTGCGGGGCGTAGCTCGACGGACCAGAGCGCAGCCCCGCGGGTAAAAGCGTTAGGTGCTTGGGCCCACGCAGCTCGACGATCATACTACATAAGGAGGAACAGCAATGGATTACGCGGAACGAACACAGCGAGCAACGGACAATGGGTTAGGTGACCTGTTGGCCGCGCCCACCAAGAACCAAATCAGCTTTGCGGGCGGCCTGCCCGATCCGCAACTGTTTCCTCAGCAAGAGTTGAGCCTCGCCTTTGCCACGGCACTGGCCAACCATTCTGGCGACCAATTCCAGTACTCCGACGCCCAAGGGTTTCGACCCTTACGCGTGCAGTTGGCGCAGCTCCTGCAGCGTGACGGCGTGCGGGCAACCGCGGACACCATTGCCATGACCCAGGGAGCCCAGCAAGCGCTCGACCTCATCGCGCGTCTGTACATCAACCCTGGGGACACCATCGTGGTGGAGGCACCCACCTACCCGGGTGCCATCAGCGCCTTTGATACCTACGAACCCCACTATGCGGGCGTGCCGGTGCAAAGTGACGGCATGGACATGGTCGCCCTCCGCCGCATATTGACCGCACGGCACGTTAAGCTAATTTACACCGTGCCGGACTTTCAGAATCCCACCGGGACCGTTATGTCCCTCGCCAAGCGGCGGACGCTGTTGGCGCTGGCCCGCGAGTTTGACGTCATGATTATTGAAGACGCCCCCTACCGCTGGTTACGGTATGACGGCACCAATCTACCCACATTGAGTGAACTTGACGATGGTCAGCACGTCATCTTTGTGGACAGCATGAGCAAGATCCTGGCGCCGGGCCTGCGCGTGGGCTGGGTCCACGCCAACCAAGCAGTCATTAATGACCTGGTTGCGCTCAAGAGCGGGGCCGACCTCGAGTCGAGCACGTTAACGTTGCGTGGTGTGAGCCAGTACCTCCACGACAACGACATCACCGCCCATATCACGGCGCTGCGGCATAGCTACCGTCACAAGCGGGACGTCATGCTCCAGGGATTGCGCGCCAACCTACCCGCCGCGGCGCAGTTAAGTTCACCACAAGGGGGCTTCTTCATCTGGGTCACCTTACCCACGGCGGTGGACACGGACGCGCTGGCCCGGCAATGCAAAGCCACGTTGGCGCTGGTACCCGGCAGCATGACCTACCCGTTACACGACCACCACAACGGGATACGCCTCGCCTTTACCCACTGCTCACCAGCCGAAATCACGGCCGGCTGTGCCCGTCTCGGCCACGCGGTGCAAACTGCACTGGCGGCGGCAACCACCCTGCAGGCACGTTAGCCCACGACAAAACGGCCGCACTCATCATGAGCGCGGCCGTTATTGTTGTCTCGTTACGATCGTGGTACGTCGTCATCCGCTTGGGGTTCATCCGTACTGTTCATGTAATCAAAGAAGCCGTTGTTAGGTTCCGCAATAAAGCACGTCAGCACGGTTTTAACCACCGCGTAGGCCGGAATACCCAGAATCACGCCCAGCAGGCCCCAGATATTGCCCGCGGTCAGCAGGATTACGATCACGGTCAGCGGACTAATGTCGAGGGTCTTGCCGATGACGTTCGGGTACACAAAGTTATTGTCGATCTGCTGCACAGCGACCGCCACCACGACGGCCCACAACACGTTTTGCCAGGATACGGTCATCGCTACCAGCACGGCCGGTACCGCCCCCAACCACGGGCCGATGTACGGCACCATGTTCATGACCCCGGCGGTAAAACCGATGGCCAACGCGTACGGCGTCCCGACGATGTAGTAACCAATACATGACAGGATGGCAACGATCAACATATCCGTAAACTGACCGGTGAAGTAAGTCTCCACGGTGGTGTTGACCCGGTGTAGCAAGTTAGCCACAAAGGGACGGCGCGCTGGCGGGCAGAACCGCTGGATGTTGCCCGAGAGGCGGTCACCATTCTTCATCAAGAAGTAGAGGATGATGGGTGCCATAAAAATGTTGACCAAGGCGTTACCGATCCAACTCACGATCGACGAAATCTCCGTGGCGTTATCACCCAACAGGTTTGCGAGGTACTTGATCAACTTTTGGTTATCAAAGTCGAGCTTTTTGACCACCGCGTCCAGCCCGAGACCCTGAGCAATGTCAGTCCCGGCCAATTGGTTGGCGAGCTTTTGCACCCGCCCGGCAAGCTGGGGCAGATTTTGCACGATGTTCACAACCTGGCTGGTGATGTGTGGAATCAGTACGGCGAGTCCGCCGATAACCAGCACTAGTAACAGCACAAAGGCGGTGATGTTAGCGGCCCGCCGCTTCATTTTGAGCTTCATCAGCAGTTTAACCAGCGGTCGCAATAGATAGTACAGGAACCCTGCAATGAGGAAGGGACCTAGTAAGGTAGAGAAAAAGGTGCGCAACGGCGCAAAAATAAACGAGATTTTGGTGCAAACAAAAATCAGGAGCGCCAAGAGCAGTAGTTGTACGGTCACGTACAACCAACGCGACTGACGGCTGGTGAGTCGTATCTTGTTCAGGGGTTGCTTCACGGGGTCCACTTCCTCTCAAACCGCTATTTACTCTCAGTATACAGGTTCCAGCATCTGAGCGAAACCGTTATCATGGCGATCCTGAAGTTGGTGGTGGCTGGACTACTGCGGAGGGGAAATTACCCCACGGTCCAGCCAACCGATCACATAAATTGCACCAACCATCCGGTACTATTCCCGAACCATGGTGCCATTACCGATGTACTGGCGCTGACCTAACCAAAATGGCTCCGTCCCGATACGTTGTGCGTATCAAGGCGGAGCCATTATTAACTATTGCATGACCTGTGTGACCAAGTACTGACTACTTAATGTACGCGTACTTGTAAGACCATTGCGTCCCGGCGGTGTTGTGAATGATACCACGGACATCGTCCTTCTTCAGGAAGGAGTATACGCTCTGGTACAGCGGCGTAACGGCCTGATCCTTCAGAATTACGTGGCTGGCATCAATCATGTCCTGCCAACGCTTGTCCGGGTTGTTGGCATCGGTAACGGAAGCCATCTTGACCAGCGCTTCGTACTGAGCACTATCGTACTTGCCGTAGTTGTATGAAGCGTCCTTCTGCAGAATCTGCAGGAAGGAAATTGGGTCGTTGAAGTCGGCGCCCCAACCAGCAAGTGCGATGTCAAAGTTGCCCCGCTGCTCGTTCTGGCGGGTAGCCTGTGACGGCATGCTCTGAATCTTCAACGTCAGTCCTGGCAAGTACTTAGCAGCCTGTGCCTTCAGGTACTGTACCACTTGCTGTGACGACTTATCGTCACCATCGTCACTTGGTGCCAAGATGGTCAAGGAAATGTTCTTGACCCCGGTTTCCTTCTGGGCAGCAGCCCAATCAGCCTTGGCCCGCTTGATATTGTAGTCCAGCGTCCCGGCAACGGCCTGGTCCTTGGAGAAGTCCTTCCCCGTCTTTGGACTAGCAGCCAGTGAGGTGGAAACCAAACCGGTTGGGATCACCGTACCCTGACCGACGACCTTCTTGGCCAGTTGCTTGCGGTTGACCAACGCGGAAATTGCCTGCCGGAAGTGGGTGTTGTTCAACACCTTCTGCTTGTTGGCATCGCTGTCCGCCCGGTTGTATTCCAAAAAGCTGACGTAGGAGTACGGGTAGATCTTGTATTCCTTGTTGTGTGCGTAGTTGTTAACCTGGGTGGCCTCCAACTGTGTCAGATCAATTTTGCCGGTCTGGTAAAGGTCCAGGCTGGTGCTGGCATCACTAACCACCATGTAGTTGATCTTCTGCAGCTTAACCTTCTTGGCGTCCCAGTAGTCCTTGTTCTTGACGAAAGTCCACTTGTTGCTCGTACCGTTCCACTTGGAAATCTTGAACGGGCCCGTGTAAGCCGAGTACTGGGCCTTGGTACCGTACTTCTTGCCGTACTTAGCGACCACCTTCTGGTCCTGCGGCGAAAACAGTGGGTAGGCCATCAAGACCTTAAAGTAGGCGATGGGCTGGTCCAGCTGCACCACCACGGTATCCTTCCCCTTAGCCGAAATGCCCAACGTGTTGGGGCTCTTCTTCCCCGCGATGATGTCGTTGGCGTTCTTGATCCCAGCGAATAAGTATGAGTACGGGGACGTCGTCTTCGGGTTGATTGTCCGGCGCCATGAGTAAACAAAGGATTGCGCGGTAATCGGATCACCGTTACTAAACTTGGCTTTGCGCAACTTGAACGTGTAAGTACGCCCGTCCGCCGAAACTGAAGCGGACTTGGCAAGACCGGCCGTAGCCTTCCCGTTCTTACCTAACCGGTAAAAGCTTTCGTAGACGTTCCCCGTCTGGCCATAACCCGTGGACTTAGAAATATCGATGGTATCTAGTTGTGCCGACGCGGCCAGGTTGAGCACCTGCTTTTTACTGCTACTCGTACTGCTACTTGCACCGCACGCAGCGAGTACCAATGCCGACGCGAGTACTACTGTCCCAGTGGCCACTAATCGGGCCCATGATTGCTTATGCATATTAAATTGCCTCCAGTTTTAACTGGCGGTCACGTAGAGGGTGACCGCACCGTTCTTCTTCAAAAAAGTCCGCCCTATGCCCATGCGCATACAGCAAGGTTCTGCATCTGCTTCCTGTTTACACACCGAACAACACAACTGCTGGGCCATGCGACCACCCCCTTTCTTCATCTCATCATGTTTAGCCTTACCCGGATAGCCACAACTATCCGGGAGACAAAAAGAGGCGCCCCACAATCCGTTACCGGATTAAGGGACGCCCACGCGCGTTACCACCCTACGTTCACGTGCCGAAGCACGCCTCAACGGTACCACCACCCACAAATGGTAGATACCCGGCAAAGTAACGCTTGCCCACGAACCAGTATTGCTGGTTTCAGCTCCGAGGCCATCTTCACTACCAAACCGTTGATCCTTTACACCAAAGCGGACCTCTCTGAATAACGGTTAAAATAGCTACTCTTCTCATCATTGCCTAAACACGAATCTTAAACTGACGTCAGTGTACCGTTTATTGTTACTATCTGCAACTATCAAAAGTTAAAAATAACACATTTATCATTAAGCACTAACAGAATTGCTTACTTATAGTACCTACTATCAGTAATTAAAAAACTATTTTTTCACGGGCGTAATTTTGTTAACGACCCAGCCATGCTCAGACCGTTGCAATTCCCACAGTTGCGTGGTGGTCTGCGCCGGATCCGGTTCACTGGCCCCGACCCGCATGGTCACCCGTGTAATCGTGGCCCGGATGTGCAATTCATCTTTGGGCGTGGCCACCCGCTGCAAGTCATCAAAGGTCAGCTCGGTGTAACCCTGCGGTCCAGCATCAGGCGTCCAACCGCGCGTCAGTTGCGTCCACGCCTGTTTAGTCGTGTAGCGGGTCAACTCGGTCGTATCGCGCTGGTCAATCGCCGCCTGCACCTGCCGGGCCAAAGCCATAAACTCATCGCGATTACCCACGCCAAGCGGTAACGCCGTAGCTTTGCGTTCAGGCCGGGGCTGTTCGACGGCATCGGAAAAGGCGGTCACCCGTTGTTGCTGCTGCTGATTACGCCGCCGTACCCGCAGGCGGGGCACGATCAAGTACCAGAGGGCAAAGATGACGGCGATGAGGATGATGATGTTAATTGCTCCGCTACCGCCACTATTATTGCTTCCCCGCGCTGCTTCGCGCATCAGGTGGCGCAAACCAAATAGCCGCATACCCATGACCATATTCACCATACTGGTACCTCCTCATAACTTACTAACTTTAGTATAACGCTAATCCCTCAACACCTACGGATCCGATGCGGCGGTCCACCAAGCCGTCACGCCGCCGACCCTAACCAGTCACCGGGCCAGCGACCGCATAAAAAAAGCCGCGATGGTGATCGCGGCTTTGGTTGAATATTTGTATTGTTGGTGCACGTGTATAGGGTTATTCGGTATTACTTGAGGACCTTGAACTGGTCGTCCTTGCTCATCTTGTCCTTGGCGTCAGCACCGGCCTCAATCGAACCAAAGTCCATCTGGGCGCGGAGCTTCCAGTTAGCCGGGATGTTGAAGGCATCCTTAACCAAGTCGTCGATAATTGGGTTGTAGTGCTGCAAGTTAGCACCCAAACCATTCTCAGCCAGTGCGACCCAAGCATTCGTCTGGATGGCACCTTCGGCCTGCTCTGCCCAATCCTTAAAGTTGTCTGCGTACAGTGGGAAGTCCTTTTCCAGCTGTGCAACCTGGTCGGTGTCCACAAAGTACAGAATCGTTCCGTAAGCCGCCTTGAAGCTGGCAATCTTGGCCTTCGTCTTCTCGTAAGCTGCCTCAGTTGGTACCTCACTCTTCAGACGCTTAACCACAATGTCCCACAGCTGGTCATGCTTATCGCCAAACAAAAATACGGCGCGCGTCGTCACGGCATTGAACGCATGCGGCGTTGCTTGAATGGTGTTCTCCAGCAGGTCGACGATTTCGTCGTCGCTCTGCTTAACGTTCTTGCCCAGTGCGTAAATGGAGTGACGCTGGTTCAACAAATCTAACAATTTAGTTTCCATGTTTTTCATAACCACCTTTAGTTTTTGCTTACAAGAGTTATCTTAGCAGCTTATTTTTTGTAAGTACAGCCCCAAACGTATTTTCGGGTTATTTTATCCAAAGTAGCCGATGATCATCGCGACCACCAAAATGATGAGCACCACCGTCGTGATCCACACGTAGAGTTGGTCGTGCTCCACCATGAAGGCGTAGATCGACACGACTACCCGCAGCACCGGCGTCAAGATGAGGAGGAATAGCCCCACCATCATGACCGCATCGGCTTGTCCGTGCATCAGCCCGACAAAGATAGTCCCAAAGCGGTGGGGTTGGGTCGCAGCCGTTAACTGGCCCCCCTGAAACATCATCATAACTAACCCAATTAGGAGGACCACGACCGCCGCCATCACCCCAATGCGCATGATGCGCCCAATCATTAAGGCCACATACTTACTTTCTTCGCGGACATGGTCCCGTTCACGATTTTGCATTAGATGTTCACCCCGAATCCTTTCAGCAGCATCTGAATGCCCATGAAGCCAATAATGGGCACAAAGATCATCCGCAACAGACGCGTTGGCATCAGCGGCATAATGCGCGAACCGATCAGTGCGCCGCCCAAAATGCCTAAGGCCAGTGGTACCGCAATACCAGGGTGCAAGGAGCCGTTAAAGAAGTAGACCGTGGCACTAGCCGCCGCTGTTACCCCCATCATCAAGTTGGAGGTCGCACTGCTGGGCTTCAAGGGCATCTTCATGATGGTGTCCATCGCAATCACTTTGAACGCCCCACTACCGATACCGAGCATCCCCGACGCCAAGCCGGCGCCAAACATCATCGTCATCCCCCCAGGGACGTTGGTGACGGTGTAATCAACTTGCTTCTGGGTCGACTTGTCGAAGTACGTTCCGTTCAGCTTCAGCTTGGTGGCTAACTCGTCCGGGTGGTCAGCCGGTGCGGCGTCCGTTTTCCCAATCAGCTTGCGGATCATGTTGTAGGTGGAAAAGACGAGCAGAGCCCCAAACAACCAGTACAGGATACTGGACGGGATCATCCCCGTCAGGATGGCCCCTACGATCGCCCCCACCGTAGTCCCGATTTCCAGAAACATCGCCACCCGCAGGTTCAACATGTCATCGCGCAAGTACGCGATGGTCGCGCCGGAACTAGTCGCGATAACGGCCACGATACTAGCGGCAATTGCGTATTGGATGGGTAAGCCCATCAACACAGTCAGGACGGGGGTAATGATCATGCCCCCACCGATGCCCATGATGGCCCCCAGAATACCGGCACCCACACCAGTAATAATTAGCAAAATTATTTGGTTGGTCATAAATTCTCCCCCTAAGGCAACCCGCGTTACTTGGTGTTCTTCTTCGTGGTACTACGCTTGCGGGTCGTGGTTTTGGTTGTCGCCTTCCTCGTGGTCTTCTTCGCGGTGGCGCGCTTGGTTGACGCCTTCTTTGTGGTGGCTTTTTTGGCAGTACGCGTCGTCCGCCGGGTCGTGGCCTGCGCTGCAGTCTTGGGCTTGACCTCTTCCTGCGGCTTGGCAGCTTCAGTCGCAATGTGGGCCAGCTTCTCGGTCACGGAATCAACGATTGCTTGACCGTACTGGTCGGGATGGGCCAAGAACTCATCGGCCGTGGCCACTTCGTCGATGCGGAGACCCGATGCGTTCAAAAACTTGTTTGCGACCACCAGGTACAACCGCACCGGCACAATTTCATCGTTGCCCAAAAAGTTGGTAATTTTCTTTGCGTCCGCCATCGGGAGGTTCACCACCCCCGCCTCTAGCGCCACGGTCGTCGGTTCGGCACTGGCGATGGTCACCACACTGCGCATAATGCGGCCCGCACCCAGATTAGTCTGGGCATCTGCCAGCAACGGCGCCAACGCGGCGGCGACCCCTTCTTGTTCCACTGCCACTGGCTGAACTGTATGTTCACTGATGACGTAGTCCGTGTTGGTCACGGCGTCTAGGTATTTCTGTACATTAATTTCCATTTAAATTGACTCTCCTCTAATTGCGGGCCACGTCGCCGTGCCCCCATACCTGCACTCATCATATCGAACCCCCGCACCCCCTGCAAGGTTGTTAGTAGTCAGGCACTGTTGAAACCTCTATACTGAATGACGCAAGTACCCTTGACCACGCGGCTACCATCAACCCCTTAAAATTGGGATACGATAGCCCTAGTAATAGTAAAGGAGGCGTGGTGAATGCCCACAACCAGAATTGGCGTCCGCGAACTAGTTGAATTTACCGTCCGCAGCGGTGACCTCAACCCAGTTACGCAAGCCAGCAATAATACCGCCATGATGGGTAGCCGCATTCACCGGCGGATACAGGACGCACACGCCGACAACGCCGACTATGAATACGAAGCCGAGGTCTACCTTAAACGTGACGAAACCATTGCTGGGGCGGACTACACCATCGACGGCCGGGCCGACGGGGTCATTACGTTCCCGGACGGACCGGTCGTGCTGGAAGAAATCAAGACGTCGGCCCGCGATTTTGACCAACTGACCGCCAACACCATTGACCGGTACTGGGCCCAGGCAGCAACGTACGGGCACTATCTATGCCAGGACCGGGACCTACCGGAGCTGACCATCGACCTCATCTACGTCAACACGCGAAATCAGGACGAAAGTCACCATCGCCGCGAGTACACCGCCGAAGAACTCGCCACCCAGTATGCGGCCCTCATTAAGGAATTTGCCAGCTGGATCAAGTTACGCAGCGACATCATTAACCGCCGTAACGAGACGGCCGCGGCTCTCAAGTTTCCGTTTCCTGAGTTTCGTGCCGGCCAACACGACTTTGCCGGGGCCGTATACAAAACCATCTACACCGGCCAGCGTCTGTTCGTGCAGGCGCCCACTGGTACCGGCAAGACCATTTCCACCCTGTTTCCCGCGGTCAAGGCCATGGGGGCGGGCTTGATTAACCGGGCGTTCTACCTGACGGCCAAAGCCGCCACCCGGCACGTCGCCGAGGACGCGATGACCCTGATGGGGGATGCCGGCCTGGTGGCCAAAAGTATCACCATCACGGCCCGCGACACCATCCGGTTTGACGATGAACCGGACGAGCCAACGCAAAATCCGTACATGCTGGGTTATTACGACCGGTTGAAGCCAGCCCTTCTGGACATGTTGGCGCACAACGACCGCATCACCCGGGCCGTGGTCGAAGAATACGCCCAAAAGCACACGGTCGACCCGTTCGAGTTTTCCCTCGACGCGAGCCTCTTTTGTGACGTCATTATCTGCGACTATAACTACCTGTTCGACCCGCGGGTGTTTTTGCAACGCTTTTTTGCTAATCCCGACCCCGAAAACTGCTTTCTGGTGGACGAAGCCCACAACCTGGTGGACCGCGCCCGCGACATGTACAGTGCGGCGGTATCCCGCCAAGCCTTTGCGGACATTCTCCCCGCACTGAAGGGACTCAAAGGTGGTCGCATCACCCGCCTGCGCAAGAGTATCCGCGGGGTGGAGGACACGTTTGACGTACTCGACGCGAACCTCCAACAGGACGAACACTTCCAAGCGGACCCCATCGACCCGTTGATCGACAGTCTGGACGCCTTTGCCACCCAGTTTCACGAATGGTTGGAAGCCGAAAAGTCACCGGCAGTCGACCAGGTGCAGGACGCCGGGCTCGACGCTTTCTTTGCCGCCAACACCTACCTCAAAATTGCGGAGCTGTACGACGACGCCTTCGAAACCCGCGTCGCCCGTACCGGTGATGACATCACGGTCAAGCAAATGTGCCTCAACCCCAGCGAGTTCGTCGACGCGCGGTTGGCCCTCGGCCACGGGGCGGTGCTATTTTCCGCCACCCTGACGCCCATGAACTACTACCAAGATGTGCTTGGGGGCGTCGAGAACAGCCTCGCCTACACGTTGCCTTCACCCTTCCCGCCGGCCAACCAAGCGGTGGTCATTGCCAGCAACGTGCAGACTACCTACCGGGAGCGCACCAGGAGCTTACCAGCGTTGATTGCGGCGCTGACGGTCTTAGTGACGGCGCGGGCCGGTCACTACCTGGTCTTTTGCCCCTCCTACGCTTACCTACAAACCGTGCACGACGCCTTTGTGCGGGCCAACCCGAAGCTCGACGTGGTCACCCAACGTAGTGCGATGTCCGCGGCGGAACGCCAAGGGTTCCTGGACGCCTTTGCCCCCGGCCAGCCACCTGTTGTTGGCTTCGCTGTCCTCGGGGGTAGCTTTGCCGAGGGTATCGACCTGCGGGGGCAGGCGCTCATTGGCGTTGCCATCGTGTCGGTGGGCCTCCCGGGGTTGTCCAGCGAAACTGACCGGATCAAAAATTACTACCAACAACGTAACGGCCAGGGCTTTGCCTACGCCTACCAGTTGCCCGGGCTGAACAACGTCCTCCAGGCGGGGGGTCGCGTGATTCGGGGTGCACACGATGTCGGGGTCATCCTGTTGCTGGACGCACGCTTTAACGAGCCGCGTTACCGGCAGTTACTACCCGCCCACTGGCAGGTCACGGCGACCACGCGCAGCACGCGTGAACTCGCGCAAACGCTGACGCAATTCTGGGCGGCACACCCTGAACCGAGCGATAAGTAACACCAACCGTAAAAAGCCCCACCAACCTTGTATGGTTGGTAGGGCTTTTTACTGTCAGGTCACTATGCCCCAAGGGTTGACTTTTACCCCCGATGGAACTATTATTGGTATAGACCAAAAGAGAGAGCACAACCGAGGAGGATAACATCATGGACGTACGTGTATTTGATGGTAAGGCAGCGGCAAGCAAGGCAGCATTTGAAGTAATTAAGGACGCGATGAACCATGGCATTCAGACTTTGGGTCTGGCTACGGGTAGCTCCCCCGTCGACCTGTACGACGACATGACGAGTAGTGACCTGGACTTCTCCCACATGACCAGCGTTAACCTGGACGAATACGTGGGCTTGGACCCCAAGAACGACCAGAGTTACCACTACTTCATGAACCAGCACCTGTTCAGTAAGAAGCCATTCAAGCAAAGCTTCGTGCCGGACGGCCAGGCGGCAGACATTGAACAGGCCGCCAAGGACTATGACCGCATCATTGAGGAACACCCAATCGACATTCAGTTATTGGGAATTGGGCGCAACGGCCACATTGGTTTCAACGAACCGGGGACGCCGTTTGACGGTGGCACGCACAAAGTAGCGTTGACCCAGTCAACGATTGACGCTAACGCCCGCTTCTTTGAACACGAAGAAGATGTACCACGTTACGCCATTTCAATGGGCATTGGTTCCATCATGAAGAGCAAGCAAATCATCCTGCTGGCCTTCGGTGAAGACAAGGCGGACGCCATTAAGGCCACAGTCGAGGGTCCAGTGACAGAGGACGTGCCAGCCTCCGTACTGCAGAAGCATAACAACGTGATTCTGTTCATTGATGAAGAGGCAGCAGCGAGGTTAAGCAAGTAGAGCCCGCGGGTAGGAAGCGCGAGCATCAGGGGCTTTCTGGTCCGCACAGCTCGTTGCCAAGCCCGCTAGTAGCCCCACTAACGCAGCATTCACCCCACAACAGGCTCAACACCGGGATTTCCCGTTGCTGAGCTTGTTTTTGTTTCCGAACCAGGACGGTAACCATCCACGGTGTATCAACCAATAACCGTTGGCGCCCCACTTGCAACCGCCTACACTGAGGCCATCAAGGCCGCAGGACCGGCTGAAGGAGGCCTATTCATGACCGAAGTTGTACAGCTTGATCACCTCACCAAACGTTTTGGTAAGTTCCAAGCACTCACCAACGTCACCTTCACGATTCATCCGGGAGAAGTCTTTGGGTTCATCGGGCCAAATGGGGCTGGTAAGTCCACCACCATCCGGATCTTACTGGGCCAGTTGCGCGCCACGTCCGGTCATGCCAGTATTTTTGGTCAACCGGCGTGGTCTAACGCCGTCAGTAGGTTGCTGGCCCCTAACCCAAAACCTGGTTTGGGTCTGCCCCATTTACGGGGTCTTTTCCCTGTACCTGGGGCCACTAGTTGATCTACCCAAGTGGTGCCAGCGCATCACGCCATATGGTTGGGTGAACCACGTGCCCATCGTGCAGGTAGCCTGGCCCACCTTTAGCTGGATGGTCGGACTGGGGCTAGCACTACTCCTGGCTGGTACACTAACCTACCGGCGCCGGGATTTGACGCTCAATTAGCTACAGTTCGCCTCAGTGCTTGTCACCGCAAAGCTGTACAATGATTGTGACAACTCAGCACCACTATCTCGCTACGTTAAGGAGGCCTCACCGTGCGCCACCGTACTTTTGCTTACAGCGCCCTAGTTTTCAGCGCCTTTGCCATCTTCCTCGGCTGGATCGAACCCATCACGGCCAAGTTCGGCCACTACACCCCTGGGTTTTGGCTGGGGGTGTTGCCGCTGCTGGGTATCCTGCTGATCGTGATGGGCCCCGTCGGCACCGCCCTGGTTCCTAATGCCGACGAACGGGTCCACATTTTGGGTCGGCTGGCTGGGCCCTACGTCCTCTACCTCGTTTTGTACACGCTAGTACGGGTGTACATCGTAGCCACCGGTCCCATTACGTGGACGTTAACTGGCGTGTTGTACCTGCTGGCCCTAGTCAGTTTGTGGCTGATTGAACAGCACCATGCAAAGTAACCGCATTCTTTTTTTGATATAATGGTCGATAAACAAATGACCCGGCCGCACGCCGGGACAAACTGGAGGCACCACTCTTGTTACGCTTACGTTTTACATACAATACCATTGTCTATACGGCACTCGTCCTTGCGTCGATTTGGCTCACCCACACCGGTTCATTTGGTCTAGCCGTTATTGGTTCCCTGGCCTTGCTGTACATCGCCATCTTCCCTGTCGGCAGCGCCATCCTCGCCGACCGTGAAGCACGGACCAAGGCCTGGCCGATCATCGGGGTGTTCTTCCTCATCTTCTTTGTGTTCCAGCTAGTCATGACCGTAATCGGCGCCACCATCCCGTTTGTTTACTGGATCGTCTTGCTACTCGTTTACTGCATCACGATTTTCGTCTTCTGGCGGCTCGACCACCGGCAACAGTAATAAGTACCCCGTAATAGTCCAAAAAGTATCAGCCACGAATCTGCGGCTGATACTTTTTTATTAATTATTAGAATAAGCGTAACACCAGCGCGATGCCCACACCGAGGAGAAGCACCCCAAACACGACGCTGTACCATAGACCAAACCCTATAAACGGACTGGTACCGGCGTTGCCGTGGTCGCGTACCCCACGAAAAGTTTGTCTGGTAATCCAGAACTGCCACACCGCACCTAGTAGAACAACTAAACCGGTAATTTGCTCCCACATCACTATCAGCTCCTTCATTCGACCAAGTTGGCCAATTACGCCGACACCCCACTCTGCAAGTCAATTATAAGTCCGGCACGTGCACTTTGTGACATGAGCAGGCAAATTTGCCGAAAAAAGGCGCCTAAATGCGTATTGCCGGCTGTACCGGTCCGCCAGCGACGCCACTGCCCGGAAAGGACGCTAATTTGTCGCTCCGTCCATTAACCTGAGCATCGCATCAGCCAGGATGCCGTAACCAAACTTGCCGAAGTGTAACCCGTCATGGAGGCCTCCGTCCACCGTAGCTTCCAGATTGGGAGTGACCATAAACAGGTGGTAGAGGTCCAACACCCGTGCGTCATATGCCGCCGCGACTTTGCTCAACACCTGACCGTACTGCTGAATGCGCGCGTTGCTTCGGTGGCGCTGCAACCGTTCATTAACTGGTGGCGGCGTGATCAGCACCACGCGATCGGCCGAATATACCGCGACGATGCGCGCCACGATCTGCTCCAGGTTGACCCGAAATTGCGCGAGTGGCACCAACTTGTGTGCCGCCGCGTCATTGGTGCCGATCAGCACAAACACCCAGTCGGCGTGCGGCCGCTGAACCACGTCGTAATCCACACGCGCTAAGAGGTCCGGCGTTTGGTCGCCGCTGACCGCCGTGTTGTCCACGACCAATCCTGGCCGCCGGTTACGCAACGCCTTGTTGATCAGCGGCCCGTGCGCGTCCTCGCGCCGTGCCATTAAGCTATCTCCAGTCAGTAATACCCGCAATGTGTTAGCCTCCGTTAGTTTAGGATTTATTTTATACCTACGTACGCATTTCTGGGTGATGGCGGTTGGATCCACGATAATCGACTACCACCACGCAAACGGGGCATACCACGCGGTATGCCCCGTCAATGTCAATTCGCGTTAGTTAAACTTAGCGGCGCCACCTTCAGGCACGCGCACCAGATCGCGACGCACAAGGCACTCCGCAATTTGGACCGCGTTCCAGGCCGCACCCTTGAGCAGGTTGTCAGAAACCACCCAGGAGTTGTACGCACCCTTTGTTTCGAGGTCCGGACGAATCCGGCCGACAAAGGTGTCGCGGCTACCCTCGGCCGTCTGTGGCTGTGGGTACAACTGCGTCGCGGGGTCGTCCTGAACCACCAAACCAGGGAAATCAGCCATTGCGGCCCGCAGTTCGTCCGGCGTAGGCGTGTTGCCATCACCGACTTCAAACCATACGGACTCACCGTGGCCAACCGGTACGGGTACCCGCACACAGGTAGCCGTGACCTTGATGTCTGGAGAATTCTTGTCGCCCAACATAATCTTCTTGGTTTCGTGGATCATCTTCCACTCTTCGTGCGTGTAACCATCGTCTTCAAAGACGTCGATCTGTGGCAACAGGTTGAAGGCTAGTGGGTAGTGCTTCTTGGCCCCTTTGACCGGCAAAATTTCGGCGTTCATCGATTTGCCGTCTAGGTATTCCTGCGCTTCACGCTTCAGCTCATTGATGGCGGACTGGCCAGCACCACCAGCTGCCTGATAGGTCGACACGATGATCCGCTTCAGCCCAAACTTCTGCCGTACGGGTTCCAGCGCCACCACCATCTGGATGGTTGAGCAGTTCGGGTTGGCAATGATCCCGTTGTGACCCTCCAACGCATCCTCGTTGACTTCAGGTACAACCAACGGTACGTCGTCATTCATCCGGAAGTAAGAGGTGTTGTCCACGCAAACCGCCCCGCGCTTCACGGCTTCAGGCAACAGCTTTGCGGATACGGACCCACCAGCTGAGGACAGGACCAGGTCCACACCGTCAAAGGATTCGGGCTTGGCTTCTTCAACGGTAACGGGTTCACCCTTGAAGTAAAGCGTCTTACCGGCGGACCGGTAGGAAGCCAACAGGTGCACTTCCTTCACCGGAATGGTGGACTGTTCCAACTGCTGGATCATCCGGGTACCCACGGCCCCAGTGGCACCCAAAATTGCTACTACATACTGCTTTTCTGTCATGATCAAATCTCCCATTTACTGTCAATTAATCGACTAAGTCAGCTGCGTATGCCTGGATCCGCCGTCCGGCTTCCTCCAGGTTCTCCGTTGACGCGGCGTACGACAAGCGAATGTAGCCCTCACCGCCGGGACCAAAGACGGACCCGGGAACCACTCCGACTTTGGCCCGCTCAGCCAAATCATACACAAACTGCACATCATCCTGCGGCATCGTCGCCGGAATCTTTGCGAACACGTAGAACGCCCCGGCTGGCGTCGGTGCAGTAAAGCCCGCTTTGCTCAACGCGCCCATAATCAGGTCGCGGCGCTGACGGTAGATGTCACGCATATCCGTGCCGTCCGTCCGGCCATGCCGTAACGCTTCCTCCGCCGCCTTCATCATCGGGCTAGCGGCCGTGGTGACCAGGAACTGGTGCATCTTCCCCACCAGCTTGATCAATGCGGCCGGACCGGCCACGTAACCGACCCGGTAACCGGTCATCGCGTGCGACTTGGAAAAACCGCTGATCAGGATCGTCTGCTCGGGCAACAGGTGCCCCATACTGATATGGTCCTCCCGGTAGGTCAGCTCCGCGTATATTTCGTCGGACAGGACCACCAGGTCCGTATCCGCCAAAATTTGGGCTACTGCGCGCACTTGTTCGTGCGTATAGGTCGCACCAGTCGGGTTGTTCGGGTAGTTCAACACGATGGCTTTAGCCTCCGGGTGCGCCGCTAACGTCGCGCGTAACCGTGCCGGCGTCAGGACAAACTCCGGCGCCGTGCTGACCGTGACCACGTTCAGGCCACAGATGGCCGCCACGTTGGCGTACAGCGGAAATTCTGGGGTTGGCACAATGATGGTATCACCGGGGTTGAACAACCCCCTAATGGTGGCAAAAATGGCTTCAGTTGCACCCACCGTCACCACAACTTCACCGTCAGCCTGGTAGTGGGCGTCAAAGCGGTCGGCCAGGTACTGGCTGATTTGCTCACGCAATTCTAGGTAACCAAAGGACGGTGCGTAGTGTGACCAGTTGGCGTCGATCGCCGCTTTGGTGGCCTCCTTGATGTGTTCCGGAACCGCAAAGTCCGGCTCCCCCAGCGTCAGTTTGATAATACCGGGGATGTTAGAAATTTTGTTATCAACCGCCCGGATGGCGGACGGTGGGACCGTGCTTAACGCCTGGTTGCCGAGTCCCGTGATGCTAGACTTTAGTTCTGGCATAACAATTAGTCTTCTTTCTGAGCGCGTAGGTTGTTACAGCAATGAATCCAGGCCCACCGTCAGGGCGTTAGGCAACGTCGCCACTTTGCGGACGGCCAAACGGATCCCGGCCATGAACGAGGAACGATCATAGGATACTTGGCTGATGCTCAGGCTTTCGCCCTCGGCACCAAAGATGACTTCTTCCTGCGCCACGTAACCTGGTAAGCGCAGTGCGTGGACCGGCACGTTGTCAATCCACTCACCACGCGCCGGTGCGTCCGTCTGCTTGGGTGCAATTGGCTTGGCGGTGCGGGCCTTGTTGATGGCCTGCGCCGTGGCCCGGGCAGTCCCAGACGGTGCGTCGACCTTGTCACTGTGGTGGATTTCCACCACTTCAGCGTCCGGCATGTACTTTGCGGCCTTAGCAGCAAATTGCATCATTAGTACGGCAGAAATGGCAAAGTTCGGCACGATCATTACCTTGCGGTTGTTAGCTGCAGCCAGTTTGCCTAAGGCGTCAAAATCATCGTTACTCATGCCACTAGTCCCGATGACGGTATCAAAACCGTGGGTCAGGGAATATTCAGCATTCTTGCGGGCTGCAGTGGGGATGGTGAAGTCCACCCACACATCCGCGGTCACGTTAATGTCGTCGGTGCTACCAAAAATGGGGAAATCTTCAGCATCGCTCGCGGCACGGTCCAGTCCGCCAACAACCTGGATGTCGTCGGTAGCCTGCAACATGTGTGCTACCCTACGGCCCATCTTCCCGGAAGCACCAGATACAAATACTGTTGTCATAAAAAATTAACCCTCCAATACTGATAGTACGTGCTGTGTCTCGGCGTCGTTCAACGGAATCATGGGCAAACGCAGGTTGTTCTTGATCTCGCCACGCTTTGCCAACGCCATCTTCACTGGCTCTGGGGATGGGTAGGCGAACAACGCGTCCATCCGGGGCAGCAGCCAGTCCATCGTTTCCTGAGCGACATCGGTCTTGCCGGCCTGGTAGTCGGTAATCATTTGGTACATTCGCTCGCCGTAGAGGTGGGAAGCCACGGAGATCACTCCGCGGGCACCGCTCTTAATGGCACCAAGCGTCTGGCCGTCCTCACCGGTGTAGACGGCAAAGTCGTCCGGCGTGTGCTGAACCAGGTAGGCCAAGTCGTCCACGGTCGTGCACTGCTTTACGCCGCCAATGTTCGGGTACTTAGCCAGCTGGACGAGCGTATCGTTGTCCAGCTTGACCACCGTGCGTCCCGGAATGTTGTAGATGATCACTGGTACCGCCGAAGCGTCGGCGATGGCTTCAAAGTGGGCCACCATCCCCGCCTGGCTCGGCTTGTTGTAAAACGGGTTGACCGCCAGTACGGCGTCGACCCCGGAGATTGCACTAACCTCTTTGGCAAAGGCCACGGAAGCGGCGGTGCTGTTAGTCCCCACGTTGGCGACGACGCTCGCGCGGCCGGCAACGTGCTTGGTAAAGTGTTGGAACAACGCAATCTTTTCGTCATGGGTCAAGGTTGGTGCCTCACCGGTAGTAGCACCAACAACGAATCCGTTGGTGTGTTCGTGGATCAGCCGGTCGGCCAACTTGTCCAAGGCGTCGAAATCGATTTGGTCATCATCAGTAAACGGCGTGATGATGGCCGTCATAATCGGTTCATTCTCAAACATATTCTCCGTCCTTTCTTGAAACACAAATGATAGCACTTTTTTTCTGGTTGTGAACGTTTTAAATTAGTTTGGTTTTGGTACCGGCTGGTGGCGTTGGCCGCCGCCGTGGACGCGTGAATCTGTGCTCGCGGCACACGCCAACTACTACTGCATCCGGTGTTCGAAGAAGCGGATGAAGGCGTCGACGCCGGGTTTGATGGACGCCTCGTCCGGACTCAGCTTATCGCTGTGTAGCGTGTGCTCCGGGTCGTTGACCCCGAGCCACGCCATGGTGCCCGGGAACTTCTGCGTCAGGAAGCCAAAATCCTCCCCGGTCATCGCTGGTTCTGCCTCCGCAAAGTCGGTCTGCGGATCGCCAGCCATGAACTGCATCATGTCCGCCGTCTGTTCGGGCGCGTTTTCTACCGGCATGTATCCGCCCTGGATCAGCTTAAGGTCCACATCGATGCCGTACGTGGCGCCGACCCCGTTAGCAATGTCACGCACACGTTGCTGCATCATCTCAATATCCGACTGCCGGAATGCCCGGATGGTCCCCATCAATGACGCCTCACCGGGAATGATGTTCGGCACCGTCCCGGCGTGCAACTCGCCAATCGTGACGACCCCGCCACGCAGCGGGTCCACGTTACGGGACACAATCGTTTGCACCTGCATCACGAAGGCTGCCGCCGCTACCAGTGGGTCTTTGGCCCGTTGCGGGTACGCCGCGTGCCCACTCAGGCCACGGAAGGTAATGTAAATTTCCGTAGTTCCGGCAAACAGCGTCCCCTGCCGCGTGGCCAGCTGACCGGCTGGCAGGGCCGGATTGTCGTGAATGGCAAAGAATTCATCCGGTTTCCAGTCGCCGCTGAACGCACCCGCCTGGTAGACCCGGTAACCGCCGTAATCTTCCTCCTCAGCAGGCTGGAAGAAGAACAGCATGTTGTCACGCGGTTGGTTGACCGCAAAGTGCTGGAGGATTCCCAGCGCCACGGTCATGTGTACGTCGTGACCGCAGGCGTGCATCTGGCCTGGAATCGTCGAAGCAAATGGCAAACCGGTGGCTTCAGTGACGGGCAACGCGTCAATATCGGTACGGTAACCAATCGTTCGCAGCGGATCCGTCCCGGCCAACCGCACCATGATGGCGGTTGGTACTTCCGGCACACCTTTGATAGTCATCCATGGCGTTTGCCAGGATTTGATCAGCTGCATGAGGTAGTCGTGGGTCCGCGTTTCGTGCAACGCGAGCTCAGGAATTTGGTGCAAGTCGCGTCGAATCTTGATCAACGCGTCGGCATCTAAGTCTGTCATAAACACAACTCCTTTTCTTGAACCCAACTAACGCTATGCCAGCCCAAAACTACAGCTGACGCAGTGCGTCGATCAGCCCAGTCTTGCTGTCAGTCTTGGCATCCTTCATCTTCAGGACCTTGGCGGGCACGCCGCCAACCACGGCATTGGCGGGCACGTCGTCAATGACCACGGCACCGGCAGCAACAACCGCACCTTTGCCAATGTGAATGCCTTCCAGCACCACCGCGTTGGCGCCAATCAAAACGTCATCTTCAACGATAACGGGTGTGGCGGACGCTGGTTCGACCACGCCGGCCAGGACGGTCCCGGCACCAATGTGGCAGTGCTTGCCCACGGTCGCACGGCCACCAAGGATGGCGCCCATGTCGATCATGGTACCTTCACCGATCTTAGAACCAATGTTGATGACGGCCCCCATCATGATGACGGCGTTGTCATCGATAGTGACGTGTTCACGGATGATCGCACCCGGCTCAATGCGCGCGTTGATGTTGCTAATGTCGAGCATCGGCACCCCGGTGTTACGGCCGGTCACTTCAACGTGAGCGTTGGTAATTACAGCTTTGTTTGCGTCCAGCCATGGCTTGATGCTAGCCGCGTCGCCGTATAGCTGACCGGTCTTGACGTCCAGAAAGCTCTCAACGCCAGCCGGTACAGCGGTCAGTTTGCTGGTATCGCCAGCAAAAACAACGTGCATCGGCGTTGACTTGGGTGCGTTGGCGATATACTCGATAATCTGTTCTGCGTTAAATGGTTGTGCCATAGTGTTGCTTCCTCCTATATGGTTGGTTGCGTCAATCAATTTTTAAGGTTAATTCACAATGTTAATCGTGCTGGTATGGTTCATCAAAGGCGACGAGGTCCGCCCACGTTTCGCGCCGTACCACGACTTGGGCCTGACCGTCCTCACAAAAGACGACGGCGGGCAACGGGTTCCGGTTGTAGTGCGAGGCCATGGAGTAACCATATGCGCCAGTCGCGAGTACGGCCAGAATGTCGCCCGGTACGACTGGCGGCAGCGCCGCACGTTCAACCAGGATGTCACCCGATTCACAATACTTACCGGCTAACGTCACGACCTGCGTGGTTGCAGCGTGCGGACGGTCGGCCAGCACGGCTTCGTATTCAGCTTGGTACAAAGCCGGACGGATGTTGTCACCCATCCCGCCGTCGACCGTCTGGTACGTCCGGACACCCGGAATCTGCTTGGTCCCGCCGGCCGTGTATAGCGTAATCCCGGCGGCACCCACGATGGAGCGCCCGGGCTCGATCCAAATAGCGGGCAGCGTCCAATTCGTGTCGGCGAGCCCCGTTTGGATTGTCGACACGAGGGCGTCCACAAACTCCGTCGGGGGAATTGGCGTGTCGGCATCCGTGTACTGAATGCCAAAGCCACCGCCCAAATCCAACACTTGCGGGGCGTAATCCCACGCCCGAACGAGGTCGACTAGCTTTTGCGCCTCCGCAACGAACCCATCAACCGCAAAAATTTGCGAGCCAATGTGGGCGTGCAGGCCCAACAAGTTGAGGTGTGGGGCCGCCTGGGCGGCAATCAGCGCGTCGTGTGCCTGCCCGCTGGCGACGTCAAAACCAAACTTACTGTCTGCTTGGCCCGTCATGATGTACTCGTGGGTGTGGGCCGACACGTCCGGGGCAATACGTAGCAAGATATCCTGAACCACGTGACGGGCGGCCGCCAATTCTTCCAGGCGGTTCAGCTCAAAGCGGTTATCCACGATAATCGTACCTAACCCTGCATCCAGGGCCAGCTGCAGTTCCGCGTCAGACTTATTGTTACCGTTGAACGACACGTGAGCCATATTGACCCCAGCGCGCTGTGCGGTCACAATTTCGCCCCCTGATACCACGTCGAGGTGGGCACCCTCACTGACCGCCACCTGGAACATGGCGATGGTAGCAAAGGCCTTAGCGGCGTAACTGACGGTGTAATCCACCTGATGGGCCGCAAACGCCGCCCGGTACGCGCGAATGTTGGCGCGGATAACGCCCACGTCATATGCATATAGTGGCGTACCGAACTCGCGCGCCAATTCACTGGCAGTGACGCCACCAATGGCCAGACGCCCCTGTGCGTCCGTTGAAACCGGAATGGTCATGCAATACCTCCATTAACGGTGCGCCCCGATTGCGCACCGACGTGTTCTAATCACTAATTTCACGAATCAACCGGTCGTTCAGGTTGATCGACAATTCCCACGGGGCAAAGCCGGTGAAGTTAGCCCACTCATCCAGGGTGATTTCCTCATCCCCGTCGCGACCCAACACCGTGACCTTGGTGCCTAACGGTAACGGGCCGGGCAGCCGGATCATCATGGCGTCCATGGCCAGCTTACCCAAAATCTGGCACCGCTGACCGTTGACCAGCACTTCAGCACCAGTCAGCCGCCGCGTCAGACCGTCACCATAACCTAGCGGAATGGTACCGACCCACTCGCCCTCTTTGGCCTCATAGATGTGGCCGTAGGAAATTCCGTCACCCGCATGCATCTGCTTGACGAAGATCAGTTGCGTCGTCAGCGTTAGCACCGGCTCCAGGTAACTAGCATCCCGTAGCTCTCCCAACGACGGCTCAATGCCGTACACCACGGTGCCAGCGCGGATGACGTCGGTCGGGATTTCGTCGGCATGGTACATCGCGGCCCCCGAGTTGGCGACGTGCACCATCGGCGGGTGCGGAAACGTGTCGGTAAGCTCGTGCCAGCGGGCCAGCTGCTTGTGGAAGTAGTCGACCTCGGACGAGTCTGCCTGGGAAAAGTGGGTCATCAGCCCGTAGTAGTTAAAGTCGTGGGGATGGTCCTGCATGAACTGCAGGCTCGCGTCCATTTCTTTGCGACTACGGTAACCGATCCGACCCATACCGGTATCGATACCCATCGATACTTTGAGCGGCCGGGCTGCCTGTGCCAAGTAGGGCTGCGCGTCGTGGAGCCACTGGTCACTGGCCACGGTCGTAATCAGGTCGTTGTCCGCTAACTCCTCCGCGTACTGCGGCATCACGATACTCATCACCAAGATGGGCACCGTAAAGCCGTGTTGCCGCAACGTTAGTGCTTCGTCCAGGACGGCCACCGCCAACCCGTCCGCACCGCCATTCACGGCGGCGCGACTCATTTCGAGCAACCCGAAACCATACGCGTTCGCCTTCACGGCCAGAAAGACCGTTTTGGCGTGTGCCGCCTTCCGCGTCTCCGCGATGTTGTGCGTTACCGCATGCTGCGATATATATAATTTTGTTGGACGATGATCAGCTGTGACTGCCATGAACCAAACCCCCTACGCGTCAATTGTCATTACTACGTGTCCGACCAAATGGACACACTACTGCATATTATAAGGTATAGAGGGGGCGCTGACCATGGCGGTTGCCAGAACGGTAGCACGTTCAGATGGCACGAAAAAGCCCATCCGGCGTGCGTTATTCGCATACCAGATGGGCTTGTCAAAGTCTTCGTTAAAAAACCGTTGGTCCATAATGATTTACGATAGCGCTCCGCAGCCGTTAACTGCGACAGTCCAGCGGTTATTCACCGGTGGCCCAACCAACCAGGCTTACACTTGCCCAGTTGATTTCGGCGGTCTTCCCTTTCATGCGCCCGCACCGTTGAGTGTAATCAACTTGGACGCGCTACTCATGGCAACCGCAACCTCTATCTTTTCTAATTATCGTTAGGTTACAATTAATATACGCACTCTGTCAACCCAACGTTGACGCTAAACTGGTGTTTCACGGTACAACTAGTTGGTAGTTAAAATCCAGGAGTGCTAGCAGAACGACGGCGGGGTGACCAAAGATGTAGTTGTTGCCACCCCAGATTCAACGCACCGACTTGTTACCGCGGGTGGAGATTCGTATACTAGCAGGTGAATATAAGATATACATACGCCCATACATTTATGCGTAGCAACACCGCCCCAATGTAGTATTGTTATCATATAAACCATTTGAGAAAGTTGGCATATTGTTCATGAAGGTCGTAAAATTCGGTGGCTCCTCCCTGGCCACAGGCCCACAACTCGAGAAGGCCATTAACATCGTAACCGCAGACGCTGACCGCCGCATCATGGTGGTCTCCGCCCCCGGCAAACGTCAATCCGGTGATACCAAAGTCACTGACCTACTCAGCAAGCTCGCTGACGCCGTCGTTGACGGAACGGACACCGAACCCGTTACTGAAGAAATTCTCAGCCGCTACGTCGACATCGCGCGCTACTTTGGCGTGCCCACCGACATCATTGACCGGTTGCGGCGCCACCTCGGCGACATGGCGGCCCGCAATTACCCCACCACTGACTACCTGTACGCGGCCTTTATGGCTCAAGGCGAGTTCATGAACGCCCAGCTGGTAGCTGAAGTCATGGCCCATCAGGACATCAACGCACGGTTCGTCGGCCCCCGCGACCTAGGCATCACCGTCACTGGTGAACCCCGCGCCGCGACCGTGACCGATGACAGTTACGCCCGGATCGCGCAGTTTGAGTTGCACCCCGACGAAATCATCGTCGTACCAGGATTCTTTGCTTACGACAAGGATGGTAACATCGCCACCTTTGCCCGCGGCGGATCCGACATTACCGGTTCCATCCTCGCCCGGGGGTTCAACGTCGACCTGTACGAAAACTTCACCGACGTGTCCTCCGTGTACGCGGTTGACCCACACATCGTCAAGCATCCCCGTGCCATCCGCACGCTGACCTATCGCGAAATGCGTGAACTGGCCTACTCCGGCTTCTCCGTCTTTAATGACGAAGCTATCATTCCCGTGATCCAGGCGGGTATCCGGGTCAACGTGAAGAATACCAATGATCCGGAAGCGCGGGGCACGTTCATCGCGCCCACCAAAGACGTGAACCACCACCACCACATCACAGGGGTGGCCGCCAACCGCAACTTTGTGGGCCTCTACCTGCACCGCTACCTCATCAACACACAGGTCGGCTTCACCCTGCACCTGCTACAAATTCTGCGCAAGTACAACGTTAGCTACGAACACATGCCGTCAGGAATCGACGACCTGACCCTGATCATCGACAAGGGCCAGTTGTCACCGGACAAAAAGCGCGGTATCACGGCCGACATCAAGGCGGAGATCGCGCCCGACCAGTTGGATTGGTTCGACGACTTTGCCGTCCTCATGATTGTGGGCGAAGGGCTCTATGCACAAAACGACCTGCTGGCCAGAATTATGGTCAGCCTGGCCGACGCGGGCATCGCGCCAACGATGATCAACCAGGGTGCGTCGCGGATCAGCATCATGCTGGGTGTGCCGGCCGAACAGGCGGACGACGCCGTACGGGCAGTCTACGAGCTGAGCTGTACGCACCACAGCGAGGTCACCCAGGCTAATAAGCAACAAGTATCGTTAGATTAACGGGTAATAGATGAAAATGCACGGCGGTACCAGTGAGCAAACGTTTGCTCACTGGTACCGCCATTTTTATTGTTGCCATTAACCACAAACTGACAACGGCCTGGGCTGGTTGAGGTGATTGATCCGTCAGCTACGATTCCCCGCAAAATTAGGCTACTTGACCCATCTCTAATAATGATTTAATATAATGACAATATTAATGACGCGGAGATGAGTAACGTCGTCGTGGGTGCGCAGAGAATCGGAGGTTGCTGGGAGCCGATCACCGCACGGCACGTGAATATGGTCTCAGAGCAAAGTCGAGTGTATACGAGCGTATGTGAGTATACACCGGTACCCACCCGTTAACGTGGGTCAGTATCGTGGTGCATGCCGCCGTACTGTTAGAGTGGTTGTCGGTGACGGCAACCAGAAAACGGGTGGTAACACGAGCCAATCGTCCCGCTACATGAGTATTTATTACTTGTGTGGCGGTTTTTTTATACCATCGGCATCAACTGACCAAAGGAGGCGACCCAAGATGACCATTGCCATTACTACCGGCTTGACCCGTAACCATATCCGGCCCGCGCCTAATGCCCGGCGGATCCTGGTGCTCAACCTAATGCCCACTCGGGCTGTGACCGAGCAACAGATTGCCGCGGCTTTGGGCAATACCGACACGAACTTGGCGCTGACCTTTGCCTTACCGGCCACCCACCAGGTACGCCACCACGCGGCGGCGATTCGGGCCGCCTACCCGACGTTGGCTGAGATGGCCGACCAACATTTTGACGGTTTGATTGTCACCGGCGCGGCACTCGACCAATTACCGTTCACCGCCGTCGACTTTTGGCCTGAGTTTCGGCAACTACTGACGTGGCGCCGAACCCACGTAGAACACAGCCTCTTCCTGTGCTGGGGCGCATACGCCGCCCTCCACGTGGACGGGGTGGCGGACGGGCACCAAATCACCCACAAAATTAACGGCATCTACACTACCAATGGCGTCACGATGCCCCATTCGCGGTACTTCACCATCCCAATCACGAGCGTACAGCACGGGAAAGTGGTTGCTGGCGACGACCGCATTGGCGCCACCATTATCACCGACGCGGCGCTGCGTTCAACCTACATCACCGGTCACCTCGAGTACTGGACCGGCACGCTAGCGAGTGAATTTCACCGCGACCAGCACCGCGGTTTGACCGTCGCACCACCAAGTAATTACTTTGATCATGACATGCGGCCCGTTAATTCGTGGCAACACGACACCGCTACTTTTTACCGTCACTGGGTTCACCAATTAACACCACAGGAGGTTACTGCACATGACTAAAATCGCAACGCAACTGGTTCAAGGCACTAATGGTACTGAGGACGACCGGTCTGGCTCCGTCGTGGTGCCCCTCAACTTTTCGACCGCATTCCGTCACCCTGGACTCGGCCAATCAACCGGCTTTGACTATTCCCGGATGACTACGCCCACGCGGCTCGAACTAGAAAAGCAGCTCGCCGCCATCGAGCACGGCACCCATGCCTTTGCCACCAGCTCCGGCATGGCCGCCATCGACCTCGTGTTCTCTACCCTCACGGCCACCGGCGACCACTTCATTGCCAGCGACGACCTGTACGGTGGCTCCTTCCGTTACTTTGATGAACGCCAAGAACGCTACCACGTGAACTACGATAAGTGGAACGGCAAAAACGTTGACGACCTGATCCTCCTGATCAAGCCTGAAACCAAGCTAATCTGGCTGGAAACACCTAGTAACCCAACCATGAAGATCATCGACATCGAGGCGGTGGCCCGCACCGTGCACGCGACCCGGCCGGACATTCTCATTGCCGTCGACAACACCTTCCTGACCCCCATCTACCAGAATCCGCTCGATGACGACGCGGACATCGTCGTCCACTCAGCCACCAAGTACCTCGGCGGCCACAACGACATCCTGGCTGGCGCGGTCATTGTCAAAGATGATGACCTGGCCGATAAGTTAAGCTTCCAGCTCACCACGACGGGCCAAAACCTCGACCCGTTTGATAGCTGGCTGCTGATCCGGTCACTCAAGACGTTACACGTGCGGATGAAGTACCACACCGAAAACGCTCAGTACCTGGCCCACGCGTTGCCTGAAATTACGGGTGTCGACCGCGTACTCTACGCTGGCGTCGGCGGCATGATCAGCTTCTACCTCGCTGACGACTTTGACGTCGACCGCTTTCTGCGCGCCCTACAAGTCTGTTCGTTCGCAGAGAGTCTCGGTGGCACCGAGTCACTCGTCACCGTGCCGTACGTCCAGACGCACCACGACATGCCCGTTGGTGACCGCCTCGAATTGGGCATCACGCCCCAGCTCATCCGGCTGTCGGTCGGCCTTGAAGACAAAGACGACCTGCTCGCCGATTTGACCCAGGCCATTGCCGCCGCGGCACCCGACGCCACCAACTAATAGCGTCACGTCCGTGTAGTCGGATTACTACCGTTACTTTGTCAGCACTCATAAAGGAGAACCACTATGCACGATTGGACAAAAATTATTAAAGCCACCACCGTGGCCGACCCCGTCTCGGGCGCGGTCAACACCCCCATCCAGCTGTCATCGACCTTCAACCAGGCCAGCTTCGACAACTTCGGGAAGTACGACTACTCCCGCTCCGGCAACCCTACCCGGGACGTCGCCGAGCACGCCGTCGCCACGTTGGAGGACGGTAAGTTTGGTTACCTATTCAGTACCGGGATGGCGGCCGTCAGCTCCGTGCTGATGACATTCAGCCAAGGTGACCACCTGATCGTGTCCAAGTACGTGTATGGCGGGACGTTCCGCGTGCTGGAGGAGGTTCTGCCCCGCTTTGGCATTGACCACACCTTTGTGGATCTCGGTGATCTGGACGCAGTCAAAGCCGCAATTCGGCCCAACACCAAAGCTATCTACATCGAAACGCCGTCCAACCCCATTCTGGCCGTGACTGATATTCAGGCCGTCACTGATATCGCCCACGCACACGGTCTCATTGCCATCGCGGACAACACGTTTATGTCACCAGTACTGCAAAAGCCGCTACACCTCGGTGCGGACATCGTCGTCCACTCGGCCACGAAGTTCCTGGCCGGGCACTCTGACATCGTGGCCGGCGCCGTAGTTACCGACCGCCAGGACCTCGCTGACCGCATCTACTTTATCCAGAACGCCGTCGGGGCCACGTTGGGCGTTACCGACTGCTGGTTGCTGTTGCGCGGTATCAAGACCCTGGGTGTGCGGATGCAACAATCCAGTGCGGCGGCCCAGCGAATTGCCGCGTGGTTGGAGCAACAACCCCAAGTAACGCGCGTGTGCTACCCGGGGCTACCAAGCAACGCCGGTTACGTCACCCAACAACGTCAGGCCGTCAACGGCGGTGCCGTGCTCAGCTTTGACGTGGGCAGCGAGGACGCCGCCCGTACGGTAGCCGAAACCACCACGATTCCGGAGTTCTCAGTCTCCCTCGGCGGGACCGAAACGATTTTGTCCTACCCGCCCAAGATGAGCCACGCCGAACTGAGTCCCGAAGAACGTGCTAAGTCCGGGATTACCCCTGGCTTATTGCGGTTCTCCGTCGGTTTGGAGGATCCTGACGACTTGATTGCCGACTTGGCCCAGGCCTTTGCCAAAATTGGCGGCGCCACGCAACCGTAGAAGGGATCGGTGACCATGAACACAATTAACATTGGTCTACTCGGCCTCGGGACCGTGGGCTCCGGCCTGGTCAACATTTTACAGGACCCCCAACCACGACTCGCTGCCCGCCAGCTACGCATCACACGCATTGCGGTGCGCACCGTCACGCCGGAGCGCCAAGCTCAATATCCCGGTATCGCCCTCACCACCGACAGTCAAAGTATCGTGACTGACCCTAAAATCAACGTGGTGGTTGAAGCCATTGGCGGCACCACCAAGGCCAAGGAGCTGATCAAGACGGCGCTCACCTTTGGTAAACACGTCGTCACGGCCAATAAGGACCTGATTGCCACTGACGGTATCGAACTCAGCCAGATTGCGGCCACCCACCACGTGGGGCTGTACTATGAAGCCGCAGTCATGGGGGCTATCCCCGTCCTACGCACGCTCCGTAACGCTTACGCCGGCGACCCCATTTCGCGGATCACGGGGATCGCCAACGGGACCAGTAACTTCATCCTCACCCAGATGATTGCCCACGGCTCCTCGTACGACGACGCGCTGGCATTGGCCCAACGCAAAGGGTTTGCGGAAGCTAACCCCGCGAACGACGTTGAGGGGCTGGATGCCACGTACAAGTTGCTGATTCTGACCCGCTTTGCCTTTGGCATGAACCCGTCTATGGACGACGTGGATATTCAGGGCATCACCACCCTCCAGCCCCAAGATTTCGTGACTGCCAGCATTTGGGGGTACGCAATCAAGCCCCTGGCGGTGAGTGAATTAACGCCAGACGGGCTCTGTTTGCGGGTCGCTCCGCACTTAGTACCATTGGGCCACCCACTAGCGGCCGTCCGCGATGAAAACAACGCCGTACTGATCGATTCCCAAAACGTTAAACGGTTGAGCATGGTGGGCCCCGGCGCGGGTTCGCTGCCCACCGCTAACTCCATCGTCGCAGACTTGCTCGACCTGGCTGACGATATCCACTACGGCAACACGCCGGAGCGTTTCGTTGACACGGACACCCCAGCCATTGTGGCGGATTCCGCGCACCGGGTCGCACCACGCTTTGTCAGCATCACCGGAACGGGTTTCACCCGGGAACAACTGCGCGCACTCGGCATCACCGGTCGGGTACAGCGTATCCGGGGACGAACGACGGTCCTCACTGGTCCGGTCGCCGACACCGATGTTCAGCGGTGGCACAGCCAGCTGGCTGCGGCAGGGGTAGGACTGATTCACGTGCTGCCGGTGCTGCAGGGTTAACTTAGCGCACAAAAAAGTGTTGTCTCGTGATTGAGGCAACACTTTTTTGATCCGGACGGTATACCACTACTTTGACTGCTGGCGTCGACTCAACACCCGGTACACACAGGCCGTTCCCGCCATCGCGACGAAGGTGGCCCCCACGTGGTCAGCAATCATCGGCACGCGGCGACAGGCAAAGTAGCCCAGCACGCCGAGCGCCCAGGCCCCCAAGGCCCGCCAGTTGACGCCGTGCCAATACCAGTATTGGCCACCCGGACGGTTCATCGCTGGTGCGTCGTACTGCCGGTGCCGCAAGATGAAGAAGTCCACCAGAAAGACGGCAATTTCAGGGCCCAGAAACATCCCAATCATGTCCAAAAAGGCCGTGAAGGCATCCAGGAACGTGGCAAAAAACAGCGGTACGAAGGACACCAGGGTGGCAACACCCGTCACCAACCACAACGCGGGCCGTAACGTCATGCGGTGCCACATGTTGGTGACGGCAGACCCCGCCGCCATCAGGTTGACCGCGTTGGCCGTAGTGCTAGTGATCACGATCACCAATAGTGCCAACACACCCAAACCCAGCTTGGTCGCAATGGTGGAAGGATCAGAATCATTTGGATCAAAGTGGTTCATGGTGATGGCCGTTGCAATTGTTGCCACCAAGCCAATAAAGGCAAACCAGAACAGCCCGATGTTGGCCCCCACAAAGGACCAGGTCGTTGCGGCGTGGGGTTTGTTGGTAAACCGGGAAAAATCCGCCGCCGCGGTGACCCACGCCAGGTTGAAGGCCGCCAGAACGTCGATGGCGGCACCACCGGTCAGGCGTAAGTGCGTTGCTGGACGCCACGCCATGATGGCGCCCAGGGAGACGTGCTGAAACACGACGATGGATTCCCACACCACGAAAACCATCACTAACACGATCCCGACCCGTTCGATCATGCGCACCGACCGCTCACCCAACGCAATCGAAGCCATATGCAGCATTGACATCACCAGGATGCCCACAATGAGGCCCCGGTGCCCACCAGGCGTGCCATACGCCGGCCAGCCAAGGAGGTCGTGCAGAATCGTTGCAATCGAAATAGCGGCAATAAACGTGTTGGCGGCCGCCCAACCGATAAATTGAACCACGTTGATCACGGACGGGACCAGCGACCCCCGTAACCCAAAGGCAGGACGCGTCAACGCCATTGCGGGTAATCCCGTGCGGTAACCCATGTAGCTGGCTAGCGCCAACAGGACGTACGAGACCAGGCCACAGACGACCAGGGCCGTTGACGCGGTCAGCATCCCCGCCGCGGCGATGACTCCGCCAATGTACCAGGTTCCGTTATTGGCGTTGGCACCGATCCACGTGGCGCACATGTCCCAATTTGTCATCTGCCGGGCTGCCGGTGCAACTGGCCGGACGTGTCCCAATTCGTTACGCATACATACCTCAACTTTCCGTATAACTAACAAAGGAGCTGTGACGTTGTCGCGGCCCCTTTGATTATTACTTTACCTACTGTCAGTGGCTGGCTACCACTGACGTACCACCTTACTTGTGCCGGTGTTGCTCCTGGTTACGCTGTCTGCGCCGACGCTGGTTAGTCACCGCCAGGTCAATAGCAGCGATGATCACCAGGTACGTGACCACGCACAGCCACCACATGAGCGAATACCGGTCAAAAGCCTTATCCAACACGAAGGCAAACACCACTGTCATTAACACGAGAAAAATCGAAAGGTTGGATGTCCCCAACCCGTATTTATGGTCACGCATGGTCGTTGCCCCCTTTTACTTGCTACTAGCATAGCAGACTCACCCGCCGTTTGGGTAGGGGGGCCCAAGCCCGACCAAAGTGTGCGGCCTACATTACGGCTAAGCCATGGCTGGCTCGGCGTTGAGGGCGTTCATGAAGGAGGCGCCGAACGGACCGTTATCGACCCCAAAGTTGTCGAGGATGGTCGCACCCAAATCACTGAACGGCTCCCGGATCCCCAGCGGCAACAGTGCAGGTGCGTCGTGCTCCGTGGCGCTGACCAAACTTGGCGAGTAGGCTAACAGTGGCACCAGCTCACGCGTGTGGTCCGTGCCGTGGAATGTGGGGTCGTTACCATGATCCGCCGTAATGAGCAGTAGATCCCGGTCACCCAGTTCTGGCAGCAAGGTCCCCACATCATGGTCAAACTCTTCCAGCGACCGTGCGGCACCAGCGGGATCACGCCGGTGACCATACTTAGCGTCGAGGTCCACTAGGTTGGTGAAAATCAGGCCACCACGACCGCTACGTACGACCCGCAAAGTTTGGGCCATGCCGTCGTGGTTACTGGTGGTATGGACACCATCATCGAGGCCCATTCCGGAGAAGATATCGTTGATCTTCCCCACGCCGTACGTGGACACGCCCGCGGCTTGGAGCCGGTCTAACACTGTCGTGCTGGTCGGCTTAAGCGTGTAATCGCGCCGGTCGCTGGTCCGGGTAAAGTCGTCTGGAGCCATAAACGTGTACGGCCGGGCAATAACGCGGCCGATCCGGTACGGCGGCTTGGTGGTAATACTCCGCACGTACGCACAGATCCGGTACAGTTCATCCAGTGGCAAAATGTCCACGTTAGCCGCGATTTGCAGCACCGAATCAGCGGACGTGTACACGATCAGCGCCCCAGTACTGCGCTGTTGCTCGCCATAGTCATGAATGACCGCAGCGCCGGAGTATGGCTTGTTCACGATGACCGGTCGTTGGGCAAAGTTGCTGATCTTCTCGATGAGTTCGCGTGGAAAACCATGCGGAAAGAGCGCCAGCGGCTCCGTGACGGGTACGCCCATCATCTCCCAGTGACCTGCCACCGAGTCCTTGCTGGCAGAGATTTCCGCCATGCGACCATACGCCGCCCGCGGTGCCGTGACCGGTGTGATACCGATCATCTCGTCATCTTCACGAATATTACCGAGGCCCAGCCGTTGCAGGTTGGGCAACCGCCAGTCGGCACCCATATACTCCGCAATATGACCCAACGTGTCCGCACCTGCGTCCCCAAACCGCGCGCTATCCGCGGCTGGTCCAATACCAAGTCCATCCATGACAATTGTGATTACACGGTCAAACCTACTCATACTGATTTCCTTTCTCATCGTATTCTGGATTACATTAAGGCGCTTATACCACTAGTATAGTCCAATCTGTGTGCGCTTAAAGATGACAAAAAACGCTTCTGGACCAAATACGGGCGACCGACCCCCTACATGGGCATAAAAAAAGGGGCTAGACCGTAACGTCCTCGCCCCCAAAACCAAATGTCTAGTAAGTAATCGTCAGCACCTGCTCCTGCTCCCCCACATCATTATCGCCCACGCGAATCATGAAGTTAGGTAGCAGCGAGTGGCGCAACTCGTTGATCAAGTCGGCTAGCGCCCGCTCGACCATTGTGGCCCCCGTTTGGCCCGGAAACAACTTGAGCCGGGCATAAAAGGTGTCCTGCGCAACGGTAATCTCCCGGTCTGGGTTTCCCCGCCATAATACTAGGCCCACGACCCGTTGTGCGCGGGCGGATAATGCCTGAAACTGTGGATCATTAATCATCATTGCACCCCCAAAACAACATCATCTTAAACGCTCCGGTGCCGAAAACTCAAGTAGGCACAGCACCCGAGTACCACCGTGTACCCCAGCGAGCAACCAATCATCACCGGAGTACTCAGCATGGTTAGCTGCGCATAACTGGGCGTATCCACCTGGTTTGCCAGCATCAGCATCGTAAACGGATTCCACTTGACCCACTCGTACTGACCAATGAGTAACACTAAGAAGCTACCGGCAAGACTGGCCACAAAGTAGCCGATAATCCCGGTAACGATTGCAGCGGCATTGCTCTTAAATAGGGTCGCCAGTAGGAGCACCAAACTCAGAAGTAGCAACGTCGTCAGTAGGGTCGCGCCCAAATTCTGGGCGTAATACACCAGCAAGGTCCGCCCGCCGTTTACCTTAGTATTGAGGTCAACTTGTGGAAACAGCCCGAACTTCAGCGCCCAAGTCACGGCATTGCTGAGCACCTCCATCAACACCAAGCCAATCAGGACGGTGATGACTTTACTGACAAACACCTGGCTACGGTAATAGCGCCGGTACAGCAACTGACGAATCGTCCCGTACTGGAACTCCATGGCAATAATGCTAGCAGTCAGGGCGATGGCCAAGAAGATAACGAGTTCGCCACCCACGAACTGGTCGTTAAAAAGTGCGGTCGCGTTAAAGATGTCCGGGAGTTGCCGCGCGGCGATAGCAAACGCCACTTGGATGGCTACCATGATGACCATTGCCACCCAGGTACCCGTTTTATGAAATAGCTTGTACAGTTCTTGTCTAACGAGCGTTAGCATCGACCGCGCCCCCTTTGCCGCTGTTGATCATATCGAGAAATGAGCTTTCCAGGTCGTGCTGGACGTGGGCAATGTCCTCCACGTGAATGTTGGACATAACGAGCACGCGGAGCACGTCGTTGAGGTCCTCGTGGTTGATGAGAATCCCCTGCGGACTCTCCATGATGGGGATACTGGCGTTGCCCAACGCTTGCTTGGTGGCCTGGTCGTCGGCAGTACGTACCAAGTACACCTCTGCACCCTGGTTGACCATGGCGTGCATGGTGGTTTGCTCAACAATCAGTCCCTTGTTCAGCATCAAGACGTCGTCAGCGACCTTTTCCAGTTCACTCAAAATATGACTCGAAATCAGGAAGCTGACACCCGCGTCGGCTTTGGCGCGGATCAGGTCCCGCAGTTGCTTGACGGCCTCAGGGTCGAGGCCGTTCATGGGCTCATCCAGAATTACTAGTGCCGGCTCGTTCAGGAACGCCTGGGCAATACCCAGCTTTTGCTTCATCCCCAGCGAGTACCGCTTGGCCTTGTTATTAATAAACTTTTCCATGCCCAAATCGTGCACTACGGCCTGAATTCGTTGCTTTTTGTTCGCACCCTGTGCAAAGAGTTGCAAGTGTTGCCGCCCAGTCAGAAATGGGTAGATACCCGGATACTCAATGAGTGCACCGACACGGCCCAACGTCCGGTGGCTGGTAATACTGACCGGAACGCCATCGATCGTGACACTACCCCGGTCGTAGGGAATCAGTCCCAGCACGATTTTCATGATGGTACTCTTGCCGGCACCGTTAGGACCAACGAGGCCGACCACGTGACCTGGCTCCACGGTAAAGCTTACTTTGCGCAGGACTTGGTGACTGCCAAAGGATTTATGTATGCCATCTACAGTTAAAATTGCCGCCATCAATAGAACCTCCCTGCCATCTTTGGTGGCCGACACCCAGGAAATGTTGGCGCACCACCCAGAAATAAAAAAGGCCTACCGAAAATATCGGCAGGCTTATGCACGCAGTCGTGGTAACCCACGGCCGATTCCATGGACTCCACAATCCAGAGGGAAAACCAGCGCCCGCAAATCCGGTGGGTGAAACATGCTGGCCGTTTTCTTTCACACATAGTGTGTTACTCGACTCATCGCATACTGTTATTCTACTGCAAAGCCGCGTCCGGGACAAGTGGCCGTGCCGTCGCTATTCCGCGAGCTGGGTGTACCCCAACGCTCAACCGCAAGTAGACAGAATTATGCGTGCGGTCCTGATTCACGCTACCGGAGCCGGATACGACGCTTGGTGAGGTCGCCAAAGAGTTGGGCGAGCATGAAACCGACCGCAATCGCGCCTGCCACCATGATGACCCGCACCAGGTACCCAATCCCCGCGTCCGTTTGCCCCTCCACAAACATGCGCACGGCCTCGTACGCCGTTCCGCCAGGCACCAACGGCACCAGGCCAGGAATCGTGAAGACAATCACCGGTATTTTACGCCAACGGGCAAAGACGATGGCGGCGATACCAATCGCAAACGCCCCCAGCAGGTTAGCGAGCACGATGGAGCACCCGACTTTGAACAGTACCCAGTACACCATCCAACCAGTCGCTCCGGCCCAACCACCTAAGTTGAGTGCCCGTCGGGGAACGTTAATGATGAGCGCAAAGGCAACGGTCCCCAGATAGGCAAAGACACACTGCACTAATGCTTGTATGTATATATTCATGGTGCCCTCCTAAAAGTACGGCAATACGACCGCGATGCCAAAACCAATCGCGCACGCAGTCAGAACGGCTTCCATCCCCCGTGCAAGTCCCGTCAACAGGTGCCCCGCCATCATGTCACGAATCGAGTTAGTAATGGCCACCCCGGGTACCATCGGCATCACGGCACCAATCAAAATATTATCGGGATTGAGTCCCCAACCAACTTTGCACGCCACCAGCGTGACCAGTGCCAGCGCCAACGACCCCGCGAGCTCAGCCACGAACCGGACATTAGTTACCCGGCTGATGTAGGTGGACACCAAGAAACCAACGATGCCAGCTACCGCCGCAATGGGAATGTCGAACCAATCGTACCGCTGGGTGAAGACCACCATCATCGTGGCGCTCAACACGCCAGCACCAATAATTTGGAGCCACATCGGGAAAAAGGGGACGTGGAGGGCTAAGGCCCGTAGATGGTGGTGCAATTCCGCCAGCGTTAACTGGCCCGCGGCGAACTCCCGGGAAAGCTGGTTGACCCGGCTCACTTTCTCCAGGTCAATCTCACGCCGCTGAATCTGGCGCACTTGCACGTACTGTTGGTTGTTCAAGCCGGCCACGATGCCCGTGGGCGTGGTAAAGAGCGACACACCGCGGACCCCCGCGTTATCGATGATGCGCGCCATGGTGTCATCCACCCGGTACATTTCGCTGCCACCCTCGATCATGATTCGTCCCGCTAACAGGCAGGTATCCAGTAGTTCCGCTTTATCGACGGTTGCCATTATTAGTCACCCCACTCTAGGTCAATTCTGTCACTCTATCTTAACCCAGCCGAGGGGGCTGGCAAAGTAGCACGCATAAAAAAGCACGGCCCGGCCACGTAACGTTGCGTGGCCCAACCGCGATTTTTCGTTTGCATATTTTGGAGCCAAATAAAGCTAGTCGTTTTGCCCCTCAGCAATCTTCTGCTCAAAATACCGCCGTAGCTTATCTTTAGGAAATGCGCCCGTGACCTTTTCCACCGCGCGACCGTTTTGGAAAATGACCATCGTCGGAATCGACTGGACGTGGTACCGCTCCGCAAGGCGTTTGTCATCGTCCACGTTCTGCTTAACCACCGTCAAACCATCGAGCTCCTGTTCCAATTCAGCGAGTAGCGGGCTCAAAATTTTGCATGGACCACACCAAGGCGCCCACAGATCGAGCACCACCGTGCCGTGCTGAGTATAAGTATCAATATTATCAAAGGTAACCATTTGTGGCATCAATATCCTCCTTGCTGGGGGGTGACACGTCCGCGTAGTTCCCCAGCATTCCGTTCATTACTGCTTACAATTCTAAAGTAAGTTGGCACACAACGCAACTACAGCGGACCAGGACGCGTGGTGTTGTAAGCGGTTGCTAAAACTGCTATGGTTATCCTAACTTATACGTTAAAGGAGACGATGATATGTATCGAGCGGTAGTCTTTTTTGACCTGGACGGTACGTTGTATGCGGACGACAAAACTTTGCCGGCGTGCAACCTTTCGGCCATCAAACGTTTGCGGGCCAACGGGGTGTTACCGGTCATTACGACCGGCCGCGACCTATGGGAAATCGACACGTTGATGGCTGTCACCAAGATCAACACCGTCGTGGCCGGTAACGGGGCAACGGTACTGTTTAACCACCACACCGTGGGGCAGCACTATATCCCGACGAAACTGGTTGAACGTATCAACGCGGCCGCCAAGCGTGATGGCCTCAAGGTGGCGTACTACAATGAGCACCACGCTGTGTTGTCAGGCAACGACAGCCTCACGCGGGCTAACTACGCGGACGTCCAGCAGGTGCAACCGGTGATCGACCCCGACTTCGATACCACCACGCCCCTCACCCGGATGTTGCTGTTCATTGGCAACGACGACGCGGGCAATCAGGTCAAAGCCGCTTACCAGCGTGAATTCCCCGAGATGGCGTTTTATCGTGACTCACCGTACGACGTGGATACCATCAGCCAAGACGTTTCCAAAGCTAGTGGCATCGCGGAACTGCTCGCACAGCCTGCGCTGCACGGTGTGCCAACCTACGCATTCGGGGATGCCGATAACGACTTACCGTTACTAGACGCGGTTGACCACCCTGTGGCCATGCAGAACGGGACGCACAAGGCCCGGCATGCTGCTGAGTTTGTGACCGCCGATAACATGCATAAGGGCATTCCAAAGGGGTTACGCCACTTTGCCCTAATCTAACGCCTAGCATCATTCACACACGGGCGCTACAATAAAACTAACTATTGGTAAGGAGTGTGAACCATGACAAAGACAATTACAATTGGTCATAGCGAGGTTACCAGTGGCCCACTGGGATTGGGCACCAACAAAGTCGGCGGCCACAACCTGTTCCCGGGTCTGAACGACGACGATGGGCGTGCGGTTGTCCGGGCCGCGCTGGATCATGGCGTGAAGACGTTGGACACCGCGTTTATGTACGGCGTGGGCCGCTCGGAAGAGCTTATTGGCGAAGTACTACGTGACTACAAGCGTGAGGATGTAGTCATCGCTGACAAAGGGGCGCAAGATCCCGACCAGGATCTGCACCCCAACAACCGCCCCGAATTTCTTACCCGGGCAGTCGACGCGGCTTTGCAGCGGCTAGGTACCGACTACATCGATATCTTTTATATCCACTTTCCAGACGCGGATACACCTAAGTATGAAGCGGTGGGTGCCTTGCAGCGGTTAAAGGAAGCCGGCAAAATTCGTGCAATCGGTGTGTCCAACTTCAAGCCGGCGCAGGTGCAAGAGGCTAACCAGGACGGTTACGTCGATGTGGTCGAGGATGCGTACAGCCTCGTTCAGCGTGACGCCGAGCAACAGCTGTTTCCGTACTTACAGCAGCAGGGCATCAGCTTTGTGCCTTACTACCCACTCGCCTCGGGTATCCTGACGGGTAAGTACACGGGGGACGAGCAGTTTGGCCCCGATGACTGGCAGTCCCACAATCCGAACTTCCAAGGCGCACGGTTTAAACAAATTGTTGCGGGTATGGACCGCGTTAAGGACATTGCGGCGGCACACCACGTAACGCCAAGTCAGCTGGTTTTGGCGTGGTACATCCAGAACCCGGCGGTCGCCGTGGTCATTCCGGGTGCGCGCAAAGCCGCCCAGGTCGAGCAAAATGCGCAAACATTATCCGTTACGTTGACTGCGGACGAATACCAGGCAATTGATGGGGTCTTCACTAACCTCCCTGATTAACAGAAAGAATCAATTCGAACGACCGTCCATGTGCAGAAGGACGGTCGTTTTGTGTACGGTTCAATTTTTCAGGCATAAAAAAAGAACCAGTCCAACGACTGATTCTTGAATGAGCGTGGCAGCTTCCTACCCTCG
>NZ_AYZK01000007.1:0-62971 GCF_001436135.1 Lacticaseibacillus thailandensis DSM 22698 = JCM 13996 | reverse complement strand
GTTTTCAAAGTACTACCAGTTGCTCAACGCAACTTCAATATCTTATCATCAGGCAAAGTCGCTGTCAACAACTTTTTATAATCACTTGTTGATGTAACCCGCGCCGCTCTTGGCGAACGCCGTATCACCTGACGACTTAAATAGTGTACCAACTCGTCACAAAACCGTCAAGACAAAATCGTGCGCCGTGCCGCTAGCTACACAATTGCGCTCACATTTTCACGAACTTTTCTCGCAATTTACTGTTATTGAGTTCGTCTTTCAAACAAAAAAATTCGGTGTCATGTCCCTCTTGAGCTGGATTTGGCCACAAAAAAACGCTACAGAAAAACTTGTGGCGTTTTTGCGATTTTTTTAAATGTAATGGCAGTCCTTATGGACGCAACGTTGGAAAGAGCAAGACGTCACGGATAGACGCCGCATCCGTTAGCAGCATCACTAACCGGTCAATCCCAATGCCAAGACCACCAGTAGGCGGCATGCCATACTCGAGTGCTTCAATAAAGTCTTCATCAATCGGCTGTGCTTCATCATTACCAGCGGACTTCTCGGCGGCCTGCGCTTCGAAACGTTGCCGTTGGTCAATTGGATCGTTCAACTCGGTAAACGCATTACCATACTCATTGCCATCAATGAATAATTCAAACCGTTGCGTAAACCGCGGATCCTTTTCGTCCTTCTTGGCCAATGGCGAAATTTCAATTGGATGGCCATAAATGAAGGTTGGCTGTACCAACGTATCCTCAACAAACTCTTCAAAGAACGCATTAATGATGTGCCCCACCTTCCAGTACGGTTCAACCTTCACGTGGTGCTCCTGGGCTAACTGTTGCGCTTGCTCCTGCGTCATCGGCTGCCAGAAATCAATCCCCGTCTTAGCCTTAATCGCATCGACCATGTGTACCCGCTGGAACGGTGCGTCCAAATCAATATCCTGACCCTGATAGGTGATCTTGCCAGAACCCAATACCTTTTGCGCTACGTACCGGAAAATACCCTCAGTTTCGTCCATCACGTCACCGAGATCCCAGAAAGCGGCATAAGTTTCTAGTTCCGTAAATTCAGGGTTGTGCTTCGTGTCGACCCCTTCGTTCCGGAACACCCGACCAATTTCGTAGACGCGTTCCATGCCGCCCACAATCAGCCGCTTCAGGTGCAATTCCAAAGCAATCCGCATGTACAGGTCAATATCCAAAGCATTGTGGTGCGTGATAAACGGACGGGCGTTGGCACCACCAGCTTGGTTATGCAGCACTGGCGTTTCTACTTCCAAGAAACCGTTCTGATCCAAGTACTCGCGCACAGCACTAACAATCTTGGTGCGTTTGACGAACCGGTCAAAGCTGTCGCGGTTGGCAATCAAGTCCAGGTACCGTTGCCGGTACTTAGCCTCAACATCGGTCAACCCATGGTACTTGTCAGGCATCGGCCGCAAAGCCTTAGTCAGGAAAGTCACGTGACTGGCGCGGACCGTGAGTTCCCCCATATCCGTCTTGATTACATCACCAGCAACCCCCAAGATATCGCCCAAATCCGACTTCTTGAAGATTTGGTAGTTCTCGTCGCCGACCATATCCTTCCGCACATAAATCTGGATCTTGCCTGTCCGGTCGTGGATGTCCGCAAAGCCGACCTTACCCTTGCCCCGCTTCGACATCATGCGTCCGGCAATCACCACGTCAATGTGGCGGTCGTTAAGTTCGTCCTTGTCGAGCTCACCAAACTGGTCGTGTAACTGCCCAGCAGTGTGCGTCCGGTCAAACCGGTGACCAAAGGGATCAATACCTGCATCGCGCAGCGCCTGCATCTTTTCCCGGCGTACACGCATCTGGTCATTCATCGATGGCTGCTGTTGCGGTTGCTTTTTCTGCTTATCTGCCAACACTATTTCCTCCGTTCAATTCACATACCCTTGTATCTTGCCAATTTTGCAGTAAAAAAGCAACCCGACCACGGCCAAGTTGCCTCATTCTCATCTACCGCAATACCGGACGTGCTGCTAAGCCAGCCACGAACTCGTCCAAAATCGAATCGACTTCAGCCTCCGTGTTCACTGACATGACGGCGGCCTTCGTCCGCGATGACCGCGGAATCCCCTTTAGGAAGTAAGCCGCCTGCTTCCGGAATTCTGGTACCGCGACTTTTTCCGTCTTCAACTCGACCAACCGGTGCAATTCCTTCTCGGCAATACTGATTTTTTCAGCCGGCGTTGGTTCTGGCAGTAACTCTCCCGTGTCCAGGTAAGTCCGTACCTGACCCAGCAACCATGGATTACCCAAAGCCGCGCGGCCAATCATCACCGCATCCGCACCGACTTCATCAATCATGCGCTTAGCATCTTGCGGAGTCCGCACATCGCCGTTACCCATGAACGGAATGTCCAGCACGCTAGCAACCTTGGCCAAAATATCCCAGTCAGCGTGCCCGGAATACAATTGCTTGCGGGTCCGACCGTGCATGGCGAGCGCGGACACACCAGCAGCCTGTGCAGCCTTGGCGTTCTCCACCGCGTACACGTGGTCCTTATCCCAGCCAGTGCGCATCTTGACCGTCACCGGCTTGTGCACGTTATGCACGACCGCGTCGAGCATCTCGTAGACCTTGTCGGGATCCAGCAGCCAGTGAGCCCCTGCATCCGTCTTGGTCACCTTGGGCACCGGGCAACCCATGTTGATGTCAATGATGTCCGCACTCGTATTCTCGTCAATGAACTTAGCGGCGTTGACCAACGTGTCTTTGGTCCCTCCAAACACCTGAATGGAGACGGGATGCTCGTGCGGATCAACAAACATCATGCTCAGGGTCTTCTTGTTCTTGTACTGGATGCCCCGGTCACTGATCATTTCGCAGACCACCAGACCAGCACCAAACTCCTTGGCCGTCACCCGGAAGGCCGCATTCGTGATTCCGGCCATTGGGGCCACCACTACCTGGTTAGGGATCTCAACGTCCCCAATAAACCAACTACTCAATATTTTTCACCTCAAATATTTCACTAACTTTTTGTCTGTCGCCTAGTGTACCACGGTCACGAATAACACCACAACTTATGGCAACATGGCGCGCAACTCGTCCGCGCTAAACTGGTAACGCTCGCCACAGAACTTGCAGACGGTCTCCGCACCATCGTTTTCGTCAATCATGGCCTGCAACTCGGTGGGCTTGAGCGTGCGCAACGCTTTGCCGAAGCGCTCCTTACTGCAATTGCATTTGAAGGCAAAGTCATCTTGGCCCAGCACCATCAACTTCCGTCCGTTGACGATGCGGTCCAGAATTTCTTCTGGCGTCAGCCCGGACTTCAGCATCTCCGAGACTAACGGCAACGTTTTGATGTTCGTTTCCAGATCAGCTAACGCCTGATCAGTCGCGCCCGGCAGTGCCTCAACGAGGAAGCCGCCAGCAACCTCAATTGAGTTATCAGCGTTAACAAAGACGGATACCCCCACAGAGGCAGGAATCTGTTCCGACTTGGCCAGATAATACGTGAAGTCGCTCCCCAGTTCACCGGAAGTTAATGGCACCTGCCCGGTAAACGGGGCACCGCCATCGAGGTACTTCGTCACGGCTAGCACCCCGCGCTTGCCGACCGCGCGAGCCACGTCAATTTTGCCCACCACATTCAACGGCAGGTGCACGTGCGGTTCTTGGATGTAACCCCGCACCGTACCGTGGCTGGTACCATCAACGACGATACTACCAGCGGGGCCATCACCCTTGATCCGTACCGTCATCAGGTCGTGGTCGTTTTTGAGTTCAGCCGCAGACAGCAGACCGGTACCGATGAGGGCCCGACCCAAAGCTGCTGAGGAGGCGCTCCACGTGTCGTGACGCCGTTGCGCTTCACCGACCGTGGCGGTCGCGTCGACCGCAAAGAGACGGAACATCCCGTCGGCGGTTACTGCCCGTACTAAATAGTCACTCATGGTTGTTTACTCCTTGTCAATTTATCTGCCTAACAGCATAACACAACTCTGCGGTAGCCGTAGTCGACCGCACCCAAGCCACCAAAAAAGGTCGAACCCGTAAGGATCCGACCTTCACTCATATCACTATGCCGTTGGCGGCTGGTGGTCATCATTCGACGACTCACTGTCCGCCATTGACGTAGCACTCGTGGAACTAGCACTCGTGTTATCCGCCACATCCGGGGTTGTGGCCGCCGCGCTACTGTGCGCTGACTCCTCTGACTCCTGACGTGAAGCTTCCTTCTGCTCCAAGGCCTTCTTGGCTTCCTCATAGGTAGCCGCCTTTTCACTTGGAAATTCAGACTTGGTCTCCGGCATCTTGCCCGTCTTGAAGAGGCTCAGGATCTGCTCTTCATTCAACGTCTCGTACTTCAGCAAGGCTTCCGCAATCACCTTATGCTGCTCACGGTGTGCTTCAATGATGTCATGTGCCTGCTGGTGCGCTTCATCAATGATCCGCCGCACCTCAGCGTCGATTTCGTTAGCCGTCTGCCCAGAATAACCGGCGCCAGCGCCATACATGGCCTGCTGACTTTCCTTCTCCAGAGCAACCGTGCCCAACTTGTCAGACATCCCGTACTTCGTAACCATCGCCCGGGCAATCTGCGTGGCTTGTTCAAAGTCATTGGATGCACCCGTACTCTCGGTGTTAAAGATGATTTCTTCAGCAGTCCGGCCACCCATCAAACCAACGATCTGTTCGTTGAGGTCCTTCTTGCTTAGTAAGAATTGGTCATCCTTGGGCAACATGATGGCATAACCACCAGCTTGCCCACGTGGAATGATGGTTACCTTCCGCACCGTCCGCGAATCGGACAGTACCAAGCCGATAATCGCATGCCCGGCTTCGTGGTACGCAACCTGGGTCCGTTCCTTTGGCTGAATGACCCGGTCACGCTTGGCCGGCCCGGCAATAACCCGGTCTTCGGCTTCATCCAAGTCGCTAGCGTCAATCTTGGTCTTCCCGCGACGAGCAGCAACCAGTGCCCCTTCGTTCAGCAGGTTTTCCAAGTCGGCACCCACAAACCCAGGCGTCTGCTTAGCGATGGTCTTCAGATCAACGTCGTCAGCAAACGGCTTGTTCTTGGCGTGGACCTTCAGGATCGCTTCACGACCCTTAACGTCCGGCTGGCCGACCAGAATCTTCCGGTCAAAACGGCCAGGGCGGAGCAAAGCCGGGTCCAACACATCAGCACGGTTGGTCGCCGCCATGACGATGACACCTTCATTACCAGTAAACCCGTCCATTTCAACCAGCAACTGGTTCAGGGTTTGTTCACGTTCATCATGACCGCCGCCCATGCCGGCACCACGTTGGCGCCCAACGGCATCAATTTCATCAATGAAGATGATCGCTGGCGCCTTCTTCTTGGCCTCATCAAACAGGTCACGAACACGCGAAGCACCAACACCGACAAACATTTCAACAAAGTCAGAACCAGAAATGGAGAAGAACGGCACACCCGCTTCACCAGCTACGGCTTTGGCCAGTAACGTTTTACCAGTACCAGGCGGGCCCTCAAGTAGCACACCCGACGGAATACGGGCACCTAACTTAAGGAACTTCTTCGGATCCTTCAGGAACTCGACGACTTCGACCAGTTCCTGCTTTTCTTCTTCAGCACCGGCAACGTCGGAGAACCGCACCTTGTTGGCACTCTTATCCGACTGCTTAGCCCGTGACTTACCAAAGCTCATCATGCGGTTGCCACCGCCCTGTGCACCTTGGTTCATCATCATGTAGAAGATGACCATCATCAGTACCAGTGGCACGACGGTAATCAGCAAGCTGACCCACGCACTCGTCTGGGACTCCTCATCGGTTGAATTTTTAATGTTATGCTTGGCGGCCAACGCGTCAATCTTTTTGATTGTACTGTCGTTGTCCGGGATACGCGTCGTAAAGCCTGTGACCGACTCCGTCTTCGATTCACCCAGCAGACCAGTACTCTTCTGCTTGGTGGTCTTCGACTTACGGTACGAACCCGAGACCTTGTATACCCCGCCGCTTGGCTGAATGGAGAATTCCTTCACCTTGTTCTTTTGCAGCGCGGTCACAAACTGACTGGTAGTCAGTGACTTTGTGGTACCACCGCTGTCGCCACGCATATAGTATCCGAACCCTCCAACCAGCAGCAGGAACAACACAATGTACGTGAGCGTGCTGCTGAACAGGCCGGTCTTTTTGTTATTCATGCACAACCTCCAGCAAATACTTCATTAGAAAGCTAAATTTCAAACTATATACGAGAATACCACACAATGCCTGGTACTGCCCATGACTACTTATACACTTCTGGTTTTAATACACCAATGTACGGTAAATTGCGGTACAGACCGTTGTAATCCAGGCCGTAGCCAACCAAAAACTCACCCGGCACCGTTTGACCCACGTAATCCGCCTTAACGTCGACCGTCCGGCCCGTTGGCTTGTCGAGCAAAGCCACAATTTTTACTGACTTCGCCCCACGGTGTGCCAACAACTCCTTCAAGGCTTTAAGCGTCGTTCCGGTATCCACAATGTCCTCAACGATGATGACGTCACGACCCTTAACGCTGGTGTCGAGGTCCTTGTCGATCCGTACGTCGCCACTTGAAGTTGTGCCACCGTAATAGCTGGATACGTCCATAAAATCAATTTCTAAGTAGTCATCATAGGCACGGATGAAATCCGTCATGAAGATAACCGCACCCTTCAGTACACAGACGCACAGTGGCTTAACGTCAGCATAGTCCTTATGCACGGTGGTCGCGAGTCGTTGCACCGTGGCCTTGATGTCCTGTGCTGAATACAAAACTTTTAATATATCAGAATTCATCCCTGCTACCCCCGTCGTCCGGTCGGAAAACTAACTGTGCCTTGATTTTAGCAGTTTGCCCGGCATGAAACAATTGCCCTGGGCGCGTATTTTCGACCCATAGCACCTCGTGTCCCCGGGCGGCGACCCACAAGTGATCGCGCACAACCACAGGTACGTGGTTATTTGTTAACAGGCGCCCGAGTTTTTGGTGTTGTCCGCGGGCTAAGCGCACCCAGTCACCCGGTTGACGGTGACGCACGGTGACTGGTAGTGGCCAACCAGTGGCGGTCGCCAGCACGTGGTCCCCCGCGACCGGCCGCTGCGTCAGTAGTGCCCACGCACCGCCCACACCGGAAACCCAACGGTCAAGGGCCGTCAGCACCACGTCCGCAGCCTGCACATCCGCGCCGCGCGGTTGGCGCCGCACCTGCCCGTGCTGCACGACCAGGGCCAGCTGAGGACTAAGCGTAACGATCCGTTGCCGGCCATCAGGACTAGTCAACGCATTCAGTACTGCTAGGACTTGGCGTTCACTGATGGGGGGGTACCACCGTGTTAGCAGGTGCTGCAGTAGCAGTTTTTGAACTGTTGTGGATTCATTCTGGACATTTTGCCAGGTAAACTCATCCGACTTTAGTCTGACTTTTCCTGACAAATGACGCAGTGTCACATCAGCTAAGGTCCGCAACCCCGTCAACTCCGTCGCCAGGCGGGCAAAGTGGCGGTCCGTGTCGGGCCACCGGTCACGCAAAAGTGGGAGCACGGTGTGACGCAAATAGTTGCGCGAGTACCGCGTGTCGTCGTTGCTTTCGTCATGAACAAAAGTGATTCCTTGTTGCTCACAGTAAGCCTGTAACGCTGCTTTGTGCACCGACAATAGTGGCCGTACCACACGCAGCCCGTACTGAACCGTATCAGCGGGAATGCCACTTACGCCCCGCACACTCCCCGAACGGGCCAGCCGAAACAACACGGTCTCGGCCTGGTCATCAAGGTTGTGAGCCGTCATCAACAACGGATACCGCTCATTCTGGGCGACCCGAGCAAACGTGGTGTACCGAAACGCCCGGGCGGCTGCCTCCACCCCGTTGGCGGGATGCGCGGCGACTGGCCATGCCACCACGGTACAGGGCACGTCAAGCTGCTGGGCATAGGCTTGAACCAAAGCTGCCTCGCGCCCAGCGCTCGGGCGCAATTGGTGATTGATGTGGACCACGCCGACCTGTAGGCCACTCGTGTCCGCACTCTGCGCCAATAACGTTAACAAGGCCATCGAGTCGGCACCACCGGAGACCGCCACGAGTACGCGCGTGCCCCGCGGTAAACCAAAGGGGGCTAGCATTCGCATCATCCCCGCCGTATTGAGTTGCACCACCAATTCCCCCTTCGCCAAATAAAGGCCCGATTGTGCCAACCACATCCAAGGTTGCGCCAATCGGGCCTTTAATTACCAGAACTTAACTGCGCCGGCCACCGCGACCGCCGCGTTTACCTTCTGTGTTGCGCCGGATGGTCGAGAGCCGCTGCTCACTTTCCTTGAGGAAGTCAGACAACAGGTCGTCAAACCCTTCCTTGCCACCATGTTCGTGATGTCCCGCTGGGCGACCACCGCGGCCAGCCACGTTCCGACCGCCACCATTATGCGGTGCTCCGTGACCAACGTGTGGCCGACCACCATCACCGTGTGCGCGTTCATGTTCATGGTGACGTTCAGCTTCCTGCTTGATGGTCGCGGCGTGTTCGGTCGCCAGCGCTTCGTTGCCGCTGGCCTTCCGGATCGACAAACCGATCTTGTTGCCATCCACCGAAAGTACCTTCACGTTGACCGTATCGCCAACACTCACAAAGTCGTGGACGTCCTGCACGAACGTGTCCGCAACCTCAGAAATGTGCACCAGACCGGTTTGGCCATCGCCGAGATCCACAAACGCCCCAAACTTGGTAATACCAGTGACCTTACCGCTTAATTGTGCACCTACTGCAACTGACATAAAAAATGATTTCCTCCTCGGAATACCCGCTTTACTTATCACCCGGAATGCTGTCATCACTATCCGGAATATTAAAAATGGTTTCACCCGACTTTGACATGTAGTACTTAGCACGAATCAGCTTTTCGAGGTAATCAGCGTTGTTCAGTTCGTTGACCTGGATCCGCAAATTCTTCTGCTTGGTCGTGACGCGGTGCAACTGGCGCTTGGCCGTGGCGACACGTTGTTCAACGCGGACCTGTTGCTGGTGTACGCGCCATAGTTGCACGCCACCACCAACCAGCACTAGCACCAGCAATGCCACTAAAATAACGCGTCGCCGCCGGTGAATTCGGCGCCGCCGATCACGCGCCGCCTGCTGGTCGCGTTCGACCTGCTGGGCACGCGTGTACGCGTTATCCAAATGGCTGATCTGAGCTTTCGCCATCGTGCTGTTCCTCTCCTCAATTTCGTGGTACTACTGGTCAATTTTCGGGTTTCAATGACTTGAGTATAACAAATCTACCCACCAAACGCACCGCTACTTTGCAGGCGTCCGCTGGTCCAAAATCGTGTACATACTCTCCGCATCGTTCTTCTTGGTCGTATCAACGAGCTCATCAACGCGAACCACCAAGGTTTTGTTCCCAAAGCCAATCGTCAGCGTATCGCCAACGGATACATCGGTGCTCGACTTTGCCACGCGGTCGTTCACCTGGATGCGGCCCTTATCGGCAATTTCCTTTGCAACCGTGCGCCGCTTAATAATGCGGGACACCTTCAAAAATTTATCTAAGCGCATTTTATTCTCCTTTGTGAAAATATTTAGTAATTCGTAAAATGTGAGCGCCAACGGGCAACGCCAAAACTTCCCGGTGACTAAACAGCCCGGTCCAAACGGCCAGCGCCCCCGCGACCAGCACACCGATACCGGCCCACAAGACCGCTAGGAGTATCGCCACCGCCCGGCCCGTGACGGGTACCACATGGACGCCCATGCCCACAATCACGCCCATACCCGCAGCCACAACCAATAGCCGCCAGCCGAAACCGTGGGCCCAGATGCGCCGGCGAATGAGTGGATCGAGCGTCAGGTAAATGACTAGCAGCGTGACGCCGAGGCTGATCACCGTGGTCCAAGATGCACCCACCGTGTGCCAGCGCCGCACCGCCGCACCGTTAAGTGCAACTTTGACCACCACGCCTGCCAGAATAGCAATGGTCGGCACCCGCACCATGTCCTGACTTTGCAGGATACTGGCGCAGGCATTAATCGCCGCGGTCACGGCAATGATCAACATGTACACCTGCAACACCAGCGTTCCATCGGTATCGCCGAACAGGCCCCGGTTGATCAACGGCATCTCTACGCACAACCCCACCGTCGCCAGCAGCGACACCGCCACGCTGAGGTGAACGAGGACCGTACCAGTACGGACAAAGGTGTGCTCCGCATGCCGCTGGTGCGCCCCACTCAGGGGTGGCAACAGGCTTTGCGTCAACGCAGTGGCGATGACCAGTCCTAACTGCACCATGGGCTGGCCGCGATCGTAGATGCCCTTCAGGTTCTCAGCGAGGGCCACTGGCACTCCGGACCGCACCAAAGCCTTGGCCACGGTAAAACTATCCACCAACTGTAGAATCAACAGGATAGCGGCGTAAAGGACCAGCGCTCCACCCTCAGTTAGTGTCTGCCATACCAAGTGACGCCAGGATGGACCCGCGTCGTGACCAAGCACGCGGTTAATTCCCGTGCTAGGCGTATGCCGCTGTCGCAGCCAACTACCACCGATAATGATGGTTGCCGCCACCGCGCCGAACACACCGCCGGTCATGGCCCAGGTCCCTGTGCGGTAGTGCGACCACGAAGCACGGACAGCCACAACGGCCACCAGAATGATAACGGCCACCCGCACGACCTGCTCAACTACTTGGCTCCAGGCCGTTTCCACCATACTGTAGTTAGCCTGAAAATAGCCCCGCCCGACTGCCAGCAACGGCAGGGTCAGACCCATGCACCCGACCACGCGGATGAGCGGGGCCAGTTGGGCATCCCCCATCCACCGCGCAATCGTGGTGGCGCCGGCAAAGTTGCCCAGAAAGATCACCAGCCCAAACCCAGCCAGCACGCCAGTGAGACGCCGCAACGTCTGGTGCCGCGTGGTCAAATCCGGACTGGTAATGGCTACCTTGGCCACAAACACCGGGCCCGCAGTCAACGCCATGGTCATGATGATTCCGTACAGCGGGTAGATTTGCTGGTACACGTAGAAGCCGGTGTTGCCGACCAGGTTCTGGTACGGCACCCGGTAGACCGCGCTCAACACTTTAGCAATGAGCCCGGCCACACTCAGAATCCAGGCGCCATGCATCAGGCGCTTGCTGTGCGCCCGATTCATTTGCCCGTCCTCATGGCACCTAGCTTGGTCACGAAATGTTCAAGTTCAGTCAACCACTCGTCCGTCTTCATGCCCCGCGGGATCGTGAGGGTGACGACCAGCCGGCCCTCCGTTTCCGCGACGGTTGCCCGGAGTTTAGTGGCCCCCAGCGCCGCAAAGATGGGTTCACCAGCCAATTGGGTGGTGGCCACCTTACTCATCGTTACAAAGAGTTTCTGTTCCTGCTGGTGGATTTTATCCACCAGCGCCGCATCAGCCAGTCGCTTGAGTCGCGCAATGCGAATCAAGTTAGTGACCGGCTGCGGGTAGTCACCGAAGCGGTCGATCAGGTCATCCTCTAATTCGCGCTCCTGCTCCTCGTTTGCGGTTTCACGGACGCGTTTGTAGAGTTCGACTTTCTGTCGGTTATCTTCGATATAATCACCGGGCAAGTAAGCTTCCACGGTCAACGAGACCTCCGCGTTGGTACGCCGGTCAGCAGGAGCTTGACCCCGCTTACGTGCCACGGCTTCCTTGAGCATCTGGGTGTACAAATCATACCCCACGGAGTCAATGAACCCGTGTTGCTGCGCACCCAGCAAGTTGCCGGCCCCACGAATGGACAGGTCACGCATCGCAATTTTGAACCCGCTCCCTAACTCCGTAAAGTCACGGATGGCCGACAACCGCTTCTCGGCGACCTCAGTCAGTACTTTGTTCCGCCGGTACATGAAGTAGGCGTACGCCACCCGGCTGGACCGGCCGACCCGGCCGCGCAGTTGGTACAGTTGCGCCAGCCCGTAATGGTCGGCGTCTTCAATAATGAGGGTGTTAACGTTGGGCATGTCGACCCCCGTTTCAATGATGGTGGTCGTGACCAAAATGTCACCTTCGCCGCGCATGAAATCGTAAATGACCGACTCCAGTTGCGACTCACTCATCTGGCCATGAGCATAAACAATCCGCGCCTCGGGTACCAAAACTTCCAGTTCGGAGACCGTCCGTTCAATATCTTCCACCCGGTTGTGCAGGTAGAAGACCTGCCCGCCACGATCCAGTTCACGCGTAATTGCGCTACGCACCGCCCCCGCGTCCTGCTCCATCACGAAGGTTTGGATGGGGTACCGGTTAGTTGGGGGCGTTTCGATGACGGACAGGTCACGCACCCCGAGCATCGACATGTTCAGCGTGCGCGGAATTGGCGTGGCCGTCAGGGTCAAGACGTCAATGTTGGAACGTAGCTGCTTGATGCGCTCCTTGTGCTTGACCCCAAACCGCTGCTCTTCATCCACAATTAGCAGACCGAGGTCCTTGTAGTGCACGTCCTTACTGAGCAACCGGTGCGTGCCGACCACGATGTCGATCGTACCATCTTCCAGACCGGCAATGGTGGCCCGGTTCTGGGCCGCCGTCCGGAATCGCGATAGCATGCCGATACTGACCGGAAAATCACTAAAGCGGTCGGTCATCGTATCAAAGTGCTGCTGGGCCAAAATGGTCGTCGGTACCAGCAATGCTACTTGCTTACCTGCTTCCACGGCTTTGAAGGCGGCCCGCAACGCCACTTCGGTCTTCCCGAAGCCCACGTCCCCGACCAGTAGCCGGTCCATCGGGCGGTCACGTTCCATGTCCCGCTTAATTTCTTTGACACTCCGAATTTGGTCCGGAGTTTCTGGATACGGAAACTCAGCCTCAAAGTCACTTTGCAAATCGTCATCCGGTGGGAAGGCAAAGCCGCGCTCCGCCTGGCGGGCGGCGTACAGGTCAATCAGGTCGTTAGCGATATCCTCGATCTTGGCTGCCACCCGCCGCTTGGTTTTAGCCCATTCGGTCCCGCCTAGTTTGTTGACGTGTGGGGTTTTGCCCTCGGCCGACACGTACTTTTGTACCAGGTTCAACTGGTCCACCGGGATAAACAGTTGCCCGTTATCCCGGTAATTAATGGTCAGATAGTCCCGGTGCACCCCATCGACCGTCAACGTCTGGAGGCCTTGGTACTGGCCAATCCCGTGGTTGACGTGCACCACGTAATCGCCAGGATGCAGTTCGTTGTAGCTCTTGAGTCGTTCGGCGTTGGCCAGCGTTTGGTGCCGCGCCTTGCGCACCCGCTTGGCGTTAAACAGGTCGTGCTCGCTGATCACGACGAGGTGCTGACTCGGCAGCTCAAAGCCGGCCTCCAAGTTGCCGACGATAATTTGTAACCGGCCGAGCAAGAGCCGCTTGGGGCTAGCAATGCTAGCGTCAATCTCAAAGTCGTGCATCGTCTCGGCAGTCTTCTCGGCCCGGCGTTGATCGTTTACCAGTACCACCACGGTCTGTCCCTGTTTGGCCCAGCGGTCCGCCTCTGTCTTGAAGAGTGGCATTTGGCTGAAGAACTGCTGAACGTTACGGGTCGCGATGTTGGTCATGCTCGACAGCCGCAAGTTACCCATACCCTTTTGAAACAGTGACAGCAGCACGTGCGTGTGCTTGTCCGCCTTTTCCAGTTCGGGTAAGGGGCGCATCGCCGGCATTAATTCACCGCCGGGGACGTCCTGACTGTAACCATCCACCATCGTGGCGTCGGTATCCAGTAGCCGCGGGTAATCGTCAAAGAACATGACCGACCGCGCCGGTAAATAATTCAGGATGGTCGTCTGTTCCGGGTACAATGCCGCCGCATAATTAGCGAGGTTACCATCGACAATGCCCTCACGCAGGTCGGCAATGAGGTGCCCCGCCCGTTGCACAAACGCCGCGTTGGCGTCCGGAGCGTCCCCGTCGTTGCTGGCTTTGGGGCTAGCACTACGCGCGGTATCCGTGAGGTCGACCGCCCGCTGCATCCGGTCGGCCGTATTGTTCAAACGCTCCTGGTCGGCTAGCATATCGTTAGCTGGCGGTAACGTTACCTGGTCCACGTTATCCAAACTGCGCTGAGTGTCAGCATCAAACTCCCGCATGGAGTCTACTTCAGTGTCAAACAACTCAATGCGGACCGGGTTATCCCGGTCCAGGGGGTACACGTCGATAATGCCACCACGCACGGCAAACTGCCCGGGAGCGCTGACCAAGGTGTCACGCCGGTAGCCACTAGCCACTAGTTGCGTCGCCAAAGCGGCGGGATCCACTTCACTATCGGGTTTGATCGTCACACCGGCCTGTTGCCAGTCCGCGACCGGTGGCAATAGGCGCCGTAACCCAGCCAACGTGGTGACCACCACGCCGGGTTGGTCACTGACCAGGAAGTTAAGTGCGGCGATCCGGTCGTTCCGTTCATCCAAGGAAGTATTAGCGGCCTCCAAGCTAAGGACGTCATCAACTGCAAATTGGTACAACAAAGACGCCGCGAGTCGGTTGCCTAAATCGGCTACCAACTCCTCGGCGTGATTACGGTCATTTGCCACCACCAATAACGGGTGGCCCACCCGGGTGACGGCGGCCTCAATTAGCAGGGTCTTAGCTGAGCCTGTGAGCCCAGTCAGCAGGTGCCGACCCTTCACTAACTGGGGCCACCACTGCTGCAACTCGGGTGCATCCGCGAATAACGCGGTTAAACTTGTTTTATCCATAATTAGAACTCATCCTTGCGCGCACCATGACGGTGTGGCGTTAATACTGATAACTGTTGTCCGCAGACACTCAGTTATACTTATTCATCAACTCTGGCAGTTCCTCACCCCGCAACCAGTCGTACAGTAAGGACACGGCGAGGTCTTGTGCTTGACCCACTACGGCAGCATTATCACCGGTGAATGGGGTCAATACCCAGTCCACTACCGTTGTCTGGGTCGGGTGGGCGATGCCGATCTTGACACGGGCAAAGTCGCTAGTGCCAATGTTGCTGATAATATCCTTAATCCCGTTGTGCCCGCCGGCAGAGCCTTTGGCCCGCAGCCGTAACTTGCCGACCGGCATGTCCAGGTCATCCTGCACCACGATAATGTCTTCAGGTACCAACTTGTAGAAGTGCATGAGCTGCTTGACGGCCCGGCCGGACTCGTTCATGAAGGTCTGGGGCTCCGCGAGCAATACGCGCTCACCGCCAATACGGGTACTGGCCGTCACCGCGTCGTGTTCCAACTTATTCAGGTGCAGGTTTAGGTGCCTTGCTAACTCATCGACCACCATGAAACCCACGTTGTGCTTGGTACCCGCATACTTTTTGCCTGGATTGCCCAGGCCAATAACCATCTTCATTTTATCCCCCGCATCAATCGACATTTAGTCATCATCGTGGTGCCAAACCATTTAGCACCACACGCAAAAAACGGGCAGATAGAGCCTCCCCGTAATCGTACGCCAATTGTACCACATCGGCGGCCACGCTTCATGCGACGACCACACCAGTACTTATCTACAAAGGTGGGTGGTGGATGTCCGCGCTGCGACGGCTTGGTGAACCACGCCACGATGACCGTTGTCGCTGTAACTTAGTACACCCACCGCGTTGTGGCCGTCACCACCGTGAAATAGCCATGCACCATGGCATAGGGTAACGCTCAGTTTCAGCACAGCTTGCTTGTATGACCTGTCTCCGTACCGGCTTGGTGGCAGTAAACCAAATATTAGTCATGCCCCTACACCGTCAATCACACCAATAGTCATGGTATATCTATGCAGAACGCTTACTTCCACAGCGAATCTTTGTGCACGGAGAATACTAGATATGCTATAATCAGTGCTGTATTGTATAAGGTTATTTCAGAAAGGATGATACTACCGTGGCAGAAGCTGCTAAGCACCAGAAGGTTATTCTGATTGGTGACGGGGCCGTTGGTTCCAGTTACGCATTCGCAATGGTCCAGCAGGGCGTTGCACAAGAACTTGGGATTATTGATATTGTGAAGGACAAGACGAAGGGTGACGCAATTGACCTCTCCGACGCCCTCCCATACACGGCACCGAAGAAGATTTACTCCGCTGACTACAGCGACTGCAAAGATGCAGACATCGTTGTAATCACTTCCGGTGCCCCTCAGAAGCCAGGCGAGACCCGTCTTGACTTGGTTAACAAGAACCTGGGCATCATCAACGCCGTTGTCGAACCAGTTGTTGAATCTGGTTTCAAGGGTATCTTCGTAGTCGTTGCCAACCCAGTTGACATTTTGACTTACGCTACCTGGAAGATTTCCGGCTTCCCTAAGGAAAAGGTTATCGGTTCCGGTACTTCCTTGGACACTGCTCGTTTCCGTCAGGCTTTGGCTGATGAAGCTAAGGTTGACGCACGCAACGTCCACGGCTTTATCTTGGGTGAACACGGTGACACTGAATTCGCTGCATGGAGCCACACCACTATCGGTGGTCTGACCGTTGCCGAATACACTAAGGCCCACCCAGAATTGACTCAGGACAAGCTGAACAAGCTGTTCGAAAACGTTCGTGATGCTGCTTACACCATCATCAACTTGAAGGGTGCTACGTACTACGGTGTCGGCACTGCCGCAACCCGTATCACGAAGGCTATCTTGAACGACGAGAGTGCTGTACTGCCACTGTCTGTTTACATGGACGGCCAGTACGGTATCAACGATGTCTACATCGGGACGCCAGCCGTTATCGGCCGCAACGGTCTTGAACAGATCATTGAACTCCCACTGTCCGACGATGAAGAAAAGTCCATGAAGGCTTCTTCCGACCAGTTGAAGAAGATCATCGATGGCGCCTTCTCCAAGTCCGACATTAAGTTCCGTCAGTAATTTCATTATTACTAATGGATCAAAGGCCCCGAGCGGATGCTCGGGGCCTTTTTTTAGAGAGTGGAGCCGCACGGTGAGAAAGCAGGACGAACAGTACGCTGACTGCGCCCCTCGCCGTGCTCCCGTAACCCAGTACTTTCCGCTGCCCAAGTTATTAAAATAGCCCCAACATGTTGAAAAAACTGTGTAAAACAGTATACTGGGGAATGTAATATTTTTGTAACAATGGATTTAGACGACCGTTTCTGTTATCCTTATCCAATCGTTTCGAGTACACATGCGTGGACCCGCTCGTTGCTAAGCCCACGTGGAAGGAGTTTCACCGGTGAATTCAAAGAAGAAGTTAACCGTTGGTATTGCGGCAGCAGTCGTTATTCTGGCCGGCATTTATGGTGGCGTGGCCGTGCACTATAGTCACCGTTACCTCCCCCATACCAACGTTCTGGGCGTCAAAATCAGCGGACAGACGGAAGCTGAAGCCAACCGTACCTTAACTAAGCGGTTTAGCGCACTGAAATATAAACTAAACGACGGCAAGAAGACCGTTGCTACGGCCAGTGGTACCGACCTCGGCATCCGCCGTTCCTTTACTAAGACGTTATCCTCCCTGGATCAGCAACAGAACCAGTGGGCTTGGTTAGGTCACGCGCTGGGGCTAGGTGGCACCAGTGCCAAAGTCGACCCCGTCATCAACACCAAGCAGCTACACGCCTACACCAAAGCTTTGGCAACCAAAGAGAACGGCCACCGGCGTGCGTCCAAAGACGCCAACATGTCGTTCAACAAGTCGGGCCTGCAGGTCAGCAAGGAAGTTTACGGTAACCAGTTTGACGTGAACAAATTGGACAGCACCATTGTCCGCGCAATTCGCGCTGACAAACAGACGGTGCAACTGAACCAAACCTACATCAAACCAGCCGTGACCACCCGGTCAGCTCAGTTTACCAAGGCGAAGACCCAACTGGCAAAGCTCGCGCAGGAAACTGGGCGGGTCACCGTTGAAAACCACAGTGAGACGATTACCAAAGATGACCTTTACCAGTGGTTAGGTTACAACCACGGTGCAATCACGGTCGACGCGAACGGCGTGAAAAACTTTGTGAAGTCGATGGGTGCTAAGTACGATACGTACGGTAAGGAACGCACCTTTAACTCCACAAAGCGTGGCACGGTCAAGGTTCCCGGGGGGACGTATGGCTGGTCGATTCAGCAAACCCGGACCGCCGACGAAGTCGTTAAGCACATCAAGGCGGGTAAGGACTTCACGGTGAAGGCTATTACCAGCGGTTCTGGCTACCACGCTGACGGCACTGATATTGGCAACACCTACGTCGAAGTCGACCTCCAAAACCAGCACGAGTACTACTACAAGGATGGTAAGCTAGCACTGGATTCCGACATCGTTTCGGGTAAGCCTAGTGCCGGCGACGCGTCACCAGTCGGCGTCGATTTTGTTTGGTCCAAGCAGACTAACGCAACCCTCCGTGGGGTGGGTCAAAGCGGTGAGAACTACGCCACGCCGGTTAAATACTGGATGCCAATTGACTACACTGGGGTCGGCCTACATGACGCCCCGTGGCAGCCGAAGTTCGGTGGGGATTGGTACCTGTCCCACGGTAGCAACGGGTGTATCAATAACCCGCCATCATTCATGCCGAAGCTCTACGCGGCTGTCGCGGTGGGTACTCCGGTCATCGTCTTCTAATCAACTAATAGCAGCACCCAACTCCGTGTCTCCCGACGCGGAGTTTTTGTTTGGTCTGCCAACCTCGGCCCACTAGCCATGGATGCCTTCCGCCCCCCGCTGATCACAACAAAAGGCGCCGGCCACCGAAGTGACCAACGCCTGCGTTGTAGCTACACACTATCAATAATGCTTATTCACCTTCGTCGACCCGCATCAACTGGCCGCTCTGGAGGTTGTCGATCTCAACGACCTTAAAGTGCTTCCGCTCGAGCCGCTGCACGATCTCATTGACCGTCGTTTCGTCCGTCCCGGCAGGTAGCGTGAACAGCGTCCGCCGCACGTACTCACCGCGCTTAGCGTCCAGGGTCAAGCACCCAGCAATAGACACGTACTTCGAGATGATCTTGCTCATCACGGCCAGGTCGCCCCGCTCGTCGGAACTAGCCACCGTCAGTACGTATGAACCCACGCTAATGTTCCAAGCGTCGGACAGCATGTTCAGTAAAGCCGTGTGGGTCAGAATACCGTAAAAGTTAGCCGATTCGTCAAGGACGGCAATGTACGGCAAGTCCTTGATGTTAAAGAAGACCTTGAAAAACGGCGCGTTGACTGGAATGGTCTTGGTCGCGTTCTTGAGCAGGTGCGTGACTGGTAACGACATGTCACCCCCCTGACTCTTGTGGCGGTAAATGTGCATTTTGTAAATGTTACCGCGGAAAATGGTCCCCGTTTCATCGAGAATCGGCACACACCGAAAACCGGAGTCTTCCAGGACCTTCAGGGCCTCCTCCAGGGTGACGGTTTCCTTAACGGTCGTCAAAAATTCCTTTTTCTTCACCAATGACTTAATGAGCATAACGAACCTCCCGGGATCACTTGCGGCCCCTTTTTTTCTAAGCGAAATCTAATCGGTTTCTATCATACCATACATACACAATCGCGGGCACTACCTACCATGAGCAATTTCGGCCAAAGTTATCAGCACACCACGCTGACGGGTAACAAATAGCCGGCGACCATTGTCACCGGCCTTTGTGGCCTGAGCCTTATGTAATATGTAAAACCACACTCTTAATGGCGCTGGACCTTAACGCTATGATTATTACGCCGCTTGCCGGCGGGGTGCATCGGTCTTAACGCGACCGATACGCCCAGCGCTTCGTCCACCTGCTTCATCTTGTCGTCTGGTAACGTGGCGATCCGGTCCCGCAACCGCTGCTTATCGATTGTCCGAATTTGCTCTAGCAACACTACGGAATCACGCTCAATGCCGTCCTTACCACCAACCAAACCCACGTGGGTCGGCATCTTGGGCTTCGAGATGCGGCTCGTGATCGCCGCCACAATTACCGTCGGGCTATAGTGGTTCCCCACATTATTCTGAATCACTAATACTGGCCGCATTCCACCCTGTTCTGACCCCACAACGGGTGACAGATCAGCGAAGAACACATCGCCGCGCTTTACTTTTTCTGCCATACCTCACCCCAACATTTAACAGAAGTGTGAATAGGCCTCCGCTTCACAAGCGGTAAACTCGTCACAAATCTCCTCGTTCAAGTTACCCATTGCCCGGTAGCCCGCAATTAGTTGCGCAATTTCTTCACCGTGCATGTTGATGAATTCATTCAAAGCTTCATGAACTGCCGTTTGCATATCAACGTCATTAAGCTCGCAGTAAGACTCGATTTTTTCTTCCATCGCGGCATCCATGCTAACAGAAAGCTGATCCTGATAATCACTCATGGTGTAACTCCCCCAGTCGCATTTTCCTCGTACCCATAACGGTAGCACATTTTACAAAAAAATGCAGTAATGCACCGTTAAAAATAGTGTGTCCGGCAAGTACAAAATTTTCTAATTGACCGCGTTGACCGTGATTCGGGGCACGCGGGCACCAATACCACACGCAATCTCGTAATGAATCGTGCCGGCATAATCCGCCACGTCCTGTAACGTAATGACGGCTTCCCCGTCCCGCCCGACCAGCGTGACTTTGGTACCCGCGGCATAGGCACGCGGCAAGCGGACCATGAACTGGTCCATGCAGACCCGTCCGACGATAGGACATTCCTGCCCATCGACCAGTACGTGGAAGCCCTGCATCCGCCGCGGCCACCCGTCGGCATAACCCATTGGTACCGTACCGATCCACTCGTCGCCCGCGGCCCGGTAGGTGGCACCGTAGGAAATAGCGTCACCCGCATGAATTTGCTTGCACTGGACCAGTGCAGACACCACGCTCATTGCTGGTTGTAATGGGTACGGCGTGGTGTCAATTGCCCGTCCTGAAGGGTTCAGGCCGTAGATACCCACGCCAAAGCGGACCATGTTGCCGTTGCAGGCCGCGTGCCACAGGCTCGTCGCGGTGTTAGACACATGGACGTAGCGTGGCCGCACGCGAAAGGCCTGCATGAGCTCTTGGAAGCGAACAACCTGCTGCTGGAAGTAGCTGGTATCCGGGTCATCAGCTGTAGCAAAGTGGGTAAACACCCCATTCACCTGAATGCCGGCGGTCTGCTCAACGGTGGCCAGTACCCGTTGTAGAGTGGTGACCTCACGAAAACCAATACGCCCCATCCCCGTATCCAGCGCGACGTGGACCGCCAAGGGGTGCTGTGCGTCCAGGTAGGGTTGGGCTGCCGTCAACCAGTCCGCATCCACGAGTGGAACCGCGACGTGGTTGGTGGCCGCCAGTGCGGCATACTCCGGTGATACGACGCCCAGTACCAAAATGGGCTGGGTAAAGCCCGCCGCGCGCAGGGCTAGCGCTTCGTCGAGAATGGCTACACAAAAACCCCGGGCACCAGCTGCAGCCGCCACACGCGCCACGCGCAAGAGTCCGTGACCATACGCATCCGCTTTGATGACCGCAAACAACTCGGTGTGGTCGTCCAAACGTTGGACCTCCCCACGGACGTTGTGGGCGATAGCCCCTTCATCGATCAAGGCCTTGGTGGGCCGATGCGTTCCAATCACTGCCATTACTTGTCTTCCTCCAAAATCACTTCAGTCATCACCAAATCGTGCGTGTGACTGATCGATACGTGTGCACGCCCCGGGAAGGGCCCCGTCACGCGGGGCCGCCCGTGGTCGTTATCAATAATCTCAATATCCTGCCAGCCCACGGTACCGATGCCAGTCCCGTACGCCTTACTGTACGCCTCTTTGGCCGAAAACCGGCCCGCCAGGTACTCCCAGGCGCGTTGACCGGCATACGCCTGGAACTGCGCCAGTTCAGCAGGTGTTAGCACCTTGACCGCAAAGTGGTCGTTACGCGTCTGTGCTTGCACGACGCGCGCGATATCCGTGATGTCCACACCTAATCCGTGAATCATGCCGGTCCCTCCGTTGACGTTATTGCAACAACTTTACGTCCCATTTTACCAGTTTTTACCGCCCACCAGCGTGAAAACAATTCAATGTAGCGTGTGCAAACCAAAAATCCCACCCGTGCGTGGCGGGTGGGATCAATAATTATATTTAACTGTTCTCTAGATACCCTGAATGAGAACCATCAGGATAGGAATGACAATGACAAACAGAACGGTCGAGGTCGTAACCACGTTTGTGGCGTACTTAACGTCACCGTGGGCCTGCTCAGCTAAAATTGGGAGTACGGCCAGACCAGGTGCAGCAGCCTGTACGATCAAAGTCTGTGCCTCCATGCTTGGCATGCCGCCAACCATGCCGCCACCAATCATGATGATGGCAAACATCACGGCTGGGGCCAAGATAAAGCGACCAAGCAAGGCAAAAATGCTGTCACGGTCAAAGTGAATGCTACCCAAACCGGCTTTGGCCAACACGATCCCAATGTAAATCAGGGACAGTGGCGTGACCAAGTTACCAACGTAGTCCAACGTGTTGGTTGCAAAGCTCAACCAGCCGATGTTCGGCACGTCGATCCGCAACAACAAGAAGACGAGGGCAACCAGGAAACCGACTAACGGTGCTGGCAGCAATTTCTTCCAGTTGAAGTTACCCTTTTCGGCACTCCCCTTGACGCGAGTTGGGTCGTCCTGAGCCATCAGGAAGGCACCCAGCGTCCACGTGGACACGGTGTTGACCACGTAGTAAATCAGGAAGTAAGCCATGGACTTGTTCCCGAAGAGGGCCAAGTTCAGGGGCAAACCGATAAAGATCGTGTTGGCGTTGACGAACATGTTAATGAACATCCCCCGCCGACCCGCACGCACGTGCAGAATCTTCACCAGGGCAAACGCAATCAAGTAACCAATAGCCACGGCGATAAAGCCGTAAACCAGGCCACTAGCCAAACTAATTAGTTTGTCGAGCGTCAGTCGTTCCAAAACGGAAATGAAGATTGAGGCGGGCAGTGCCACCTTCATCAGTAAGTTTGATACGGTACCACCAAATGAATCCGGGAACCACCCCTTGCGCTGGAGCATGTAGCCCAGGGCAATAATCAACAGGATGGTGAGGACGCTTTGGATTGATGTTGCTAATGCAGTCATGTAATCCTCCCTCAATCACGGCGCGTGGCCGTGACTTATTAACGATAATGTAACCCTACTGCGGCCTCCGGCAAAGCGGGGGCCTGAACGGTAGTTAGATGTTCAGTTCCTTGTATTCAGGTTCCCACTTGGCATCCGCAACGGCTTGCTTAGCATCCGTAATTGGGTCCTCGTTGAGGCCTTCATCCAGGGCTTCCTGGGCAACGGCGTTAGCCACCGTCTGGCTAAACTTAGCTAGCTGCTTAACTGGTGGCAATACAGCGGCACCGGCCTGATCTGGGTCGACAATGCCACCCAGACTGTGCGCGGCGGCCGAGATCATACCGTCAGTCAGCAGCTTGCTGGTCGCAGCAATGGTGCCCAAACCCAAACCTGGGTAAACCAACGCGTTGTTGGCCTGGCCAATAGCGTAAGTGACACCCTTGTACTCAACGTCAGCCGCCGGAATCCCGGTGGCAACTAGGGCACGGCCATCAGTCCACTTGATCAAGTCTTCCGCCTTGGCTTCCGCCAACTTAGTCGGGTTGCTCAACGGGAAGATGATTGGGCGGTCAGTGTGTGCGGCCATTTCCGTCACCACTTCTTCAGTAAACGTACCCGGAACGGTACTCGTACCAACCAGAATCGTCGGGTGCACGGCCTTGACGGCGGCGGCCAGACTAGTCAGCTCATCGGCATTAGCAAATTCGCTGCGGCTACGTGCAAATGGCCGCTGCTGTGGCGTCAGGTCAGCCATGTCGTCAAAAAGCAACCCCTGCTTGTCGACCAGGTAGAAGTGCTTGCGGGCTTCGTCCTCAGACATTCCCTGCTGGAGGAATTCTTCGTAGATTCGCTGCGTAATACCCGCACCGGCCGTCCCAGCACCAAAGCTCATGTAGACCTGGTCGGTCATCTTTTGCTTTGAGATGTTGAGGGCGCCGAGAATACCAGCCAGCACGATGATGCCAGTACCCTGGATATCATCGTTAAACGTCGTTAACTGGTCCTTGTACTGGTCCAGAATGTCAGCGGCGTTGCTCCGGCCAAAGTCTTCAAAGTGCAGGTACAACTTGGGGAAAAGCGTCCGGGCCGTGTCCACGAACTTGTCAACGAAGGCGTGGTACTCATCGCCGTACACCCGCTGCTTCCGCAGACCCAGGTAGAGGTCATCGTTCAGCAACGATTCGTTGTTCGTACCAGCGTCAAGAACAACTGGCAGTACTTGGCTTGGGTCAATCCCAGCCGCGGCGGTGTACACCATCAACTTACCAACGGCGATGTCGACACCCTGCGTACCCCAGTCACCAATACCCAGAATTCCTTCAGCGTCGGTTACCACGATCAGGCGAATGTCGCGGCCGTCTGCACTGGCCTTCAATGCGTCCTCAATGTGGTCCTGGTCCTCAATGGACAAGTACGTGGCGTTCTGAGGGTCAATGAACAGGGCGCTATAGTTTTCAATCGTATCCGCAATCGTTGGGTCGTAGACGATTGGCATGAATTCGGCCACGTGCTGACCAAACAACGCGTAGAACAATACGTGGTTGTGGTTGAAGATATCCATCAGGAAGATCCGCTTTTCAAGTGCGGAAGGCTTCTGTGAATACTGGGCGTATGCCTGCGCTACCTGCTGGTCCAACGTCTGAACGGCTGGTGGTAACACCCCGTTCAAACCGTAACGATCACGTTCTGCCTTAGTAAAGGCCGTACCCTTGTTCAGGAAGGGGTTGTTGATAATTTGCTGTGCAGTGAGTGTCATAAATGGTTCCTCCTCGTTTAGTTGGTTAATGGAACGCTTGTTGTCATTTGTTAACGAGGAACAGCATACGGCACGCAAAAAATTATAGTCAAACCATCCAGCCGTGATAAAATGTTTTTATATGAGCGGCGATAACCCCTGAAAGGACGGCCTTTTGAATGAACACACGCGACTTCGAATATTTTGTACAACTAGTGAAATTAAAAAATTTTTCCGCAGTGGCCAAATTTTTTCATGTGAGCCAACCGACCGTTTCCCTCTCATTAAAACGCCTCGAGGAGGAGTACGGGGTCGAGCTGATCCACCGTGATCGTAGTCACAACACGCTGTCCGTGACCAAAGCCGGGGCGCAACTAGCCACACACGCGCTTAGCATTTTAAGCGAGCTGACCCAAACCCAAAAGGATCTCGAGGCCCTCCAAGAGACCACCGTCCGTTTGGGGTTACCACCCATCATTGGTAATTATTACTTTCCGCAGTTCATTCCCACGCTGGTCCAAACGGGCACCATGGACCACTTGCGCACCGTTGAGGGGGGATCGGGCAACCTGCTCAAGCGTCTGCGCGAGGGTGAGCTGGACATGGCCCTACTCGGCAGCGTCGGCCCCCTGGCAGCCAAAGACCTGCAGGTAGAGCAGCTCTTTGCCCGCCCGTTTACCATTATTGCCGCGCCCCAACGCCACATTGGCCGCGATGGGCGTACCACTTTTGCCAACCTGGTCGGGGAACCGTTCGTCGCACTCGGCGAACAGTACGTACACGCACAAGCCTTCCGCGTGCTCAACCACAGCGCTGGCGTACGGCAACGAATCGTATTTCGGAGCGACGACGTGAACCTAATCAAAAACATGGTCCGCCAGGATGTGGGTATCGCCCTCCTGACCGATCTCGCAATCACCCCGGAAGACAACCTCCAGCTGATCCACCTCACCGATGTCGACCAACCACTGTTCACCGTGTCGTTGGTCCGCCGGCAAAACCAACTGACCACCCCGGTGCAACGCCAGGTGATCAGCACCCTGATTCAGCAACAATAACCGGTGTGGGCGCGTGATGGTGGCCTTGACGACAGCTCCTGCCTCAACAACACCGGCAAGCCGCCTCTCCGACTCGCACATACCGCCGACTGGTGATGGCTTGCGGCCACCGTTAGCGCGTGCACTAACAATATTATTATGGTATTCTAATGCCAATGCCATCAGGGGCTTGCTTTACTTCTACCACACCGGGCGGTAGGGTAATTAACGGGTGATTAAAATGACAATTAAACTGGAACGTATTTATACACGACCGGGCACACCGGGCTTCCGCATCCTCACTGACCGTCTGTGGCCGCGGGGCATCAAAAAAGTGGACGCCCACCTCGACCTCTGGGCCAAGGACATCGCGCCCACCAACGACTTGCGTAAGTGGTTCAACCACGAACCGGCCAAGTTTGCCGAATTCACAACCCGTTACATGGCCGAATTGGACACCAATCCAGCCACAGACGGGTTCATTAATACTCTTAATGAGCAACTTGCTACTGGCACACCCGTGATTCTCCTGTTTGGGGCCAAGGATACGGCCAATAACCAGGCCGTGGTGCTCAACGAGTGGCTTGTGGCACACGGGGTACACGCATGACTTACACCAAACGCGACGCCCGCCAGCGACAAATCGCGACGCTGCGAGTCATGCCCCTTGCGCAACGGATAGCTGAAACCAAGACATTATGGCAGCAACTCACCACGCTACCAGTGTGGCGTAGTGCGCGCACCATCGCGACTACCATTAGTGGGGACTTTGAAGTTGACACTAGCGGTGTTATTGCCGCAGCGCAGCAGGCCGGTAAATCCGTCTTGGTACCCAGGACGTTGCCGCACCGCCAGTTAGCCTTCCTCCCGTTCACCACGATGAACGCGCTGGTCCGCAGCAAATTTGGCATCCTCGAGCCCCCCTACGACCCGGCACTGGTGAACAACCAGCCCGACCTGATGATTGTTCCGGGATTGGCCTATACCCAGCAGTCACGGTCCCGCCTGGGGTTTGGCGGTGGCTATTATGACCGCTTCCTGACCCACTTTGTGGGAACCACGGTGGCGCTGGCGCTGTCCGTACAGATACGACCAGAAGACGACTGGCCACGCGACACCTTCGACGTGCCATTGCAACACATTATCACCACAAAACATTAACCGAAGGGGTCTAGATTATTGCAAGCATTTCTCTCAAGCGTTTTTGGCGTTGCTGAAATTATTATTTTAATCGCGGTTGGCTACTGGCTGTCCGCCCGCCACTGGCTGAGTGCGCAAAGTGGCAAAATTATTGCCAAAATCATTACGCAAGTCGCCCTGCCCGCGTACATGGTGGTCACCGTGAGCGAAAAATTCACCGCCAGCGAACTGATCCGGTTACTCCCGGACCTGCGCTACCCGCTAATTTCCATGGCAATTCTGGGTGTACTGTCCGCAATAGTGGCTTTGTTCCTGCGGGTCGACCGTAGCCGCATCGGGCTGTTTTGTTCAATGTTCCTGAACTCCAACACGGTCTTTATCGGCTTACCGTTAAACATGGCGCTATTTGGTGCCCGGAGTGTGCCGTACGTCCTGGTTTACTACATGGCTAACACCACCGTGTTCTGGACAGTGGGCGTCTACTTGATCCAGCGCGACGGACCCGGCGACGCGGAGTTTGACTTCAAACGGGCGTTGGGTAAAATTTTCTCACCACCATTGCTGGGCTTTATCGTCGGAATCATCATCGTGATGCTCCACATCCAGCTACCCAACTTTCTGTCCGCCGACTTGGAGTACGTTGGGGACCTGACCGTCCCGGGATCAATGTTCTTCATCGGGATCACCATCCAGCAGTCTGGTATTCGTAACGCGCTGCGCCTCGACAAAGACTTTCTGGGCGTGCTGCTGGGACGCTTCATCTTTGCGCCCCTGATTATGTCGATTCTGCTGGCGGGGGCGGACATGCCGGCGTTAATGAAGACCGTCTTCATCATCCAGTCATGCATGCCCGTCATGACCAATGCGCCCGTGGTGGCACGGCTCTATGACGCGGACAGCGAGTTTGCGGCGGTGGGCGTAGCTGGTTCCACGGTGCTGGCGATGGTGGCTATTCCCATCGTCATGACCCTCATTCACTAACCAGACAAAAATGGCGTTCACCCTCCACGGATGAACGCCATTATTAGTTAACCGTTACTGAACTTGTTGAATTTCGACGGGCACGTTATCGGGGACCATCTGCCGGATCTTCACGGTGAGGGCTTCGAGCGGCTGCCGGAAGGTCATCCGTACGTAACGACGCGGATTGAAGGCAAAGACCACAATCACAAGTTGACGACCACGCACCGTTTGCACGGGCAAAATGGTCACACCGGCTAATGTGGAAAGCCGCAGCACACGTTGGAACATACCGTAACCCACAACGCGGTCGCTGGCGATACCGCCGTATCCCGCAGAGACGTTCAAGAGGACGAACAGAGCAAGGAACACGACGTATGCCCAGCTGGCGGTGTACGTAGAAGCAATCAGCAGGGCGAACACTACGCCCCAGAACATCTGCATGTAAGCGTAGTTAGCGTGCACCTCGATCTGTGATTGCCAGTAAACGTTGTAACCCACGCAGGCGAGGAGCACCACGTCCAAAACTGTTAATAATATTTCCATACTTCGACACCACCTTTACTAATACCTGTTACTACCTACCACTATGATAACAGATTCGACGACCCAGGGCGAAACTTCCCCCTGCACGTCACTGCGTTGCTTGTAGATGCGGTTTCCTTGGGAATTGCACGTCCACCAGCTGCGGATTTGAACCACCAACCAATGGTTTACTGAGTCGCCTAGGAAATAAAACCCGGAATTGGGCGAAAATGTTGATATACCGCTTGCAAACACGTGTTCGTCATGCTATCTTGGAGACAAGAAACATACAGGGGGAAACATCATCATGGCTGAGCAGACCAAGAAGCGGTGGGTACAGATACTCACTAGTATTAACGACTCGATTACAAACCGTGGCTATCCGCCGACCGTCCGCGAAATTGGTGAGGCTGTTGGACTCAGTTCTTCGTCCACCGTGGCCGCCTACTTGCAAAAGTTACTGGTAGCGCAGTTAATTGCCAAGGACCCCTCGAAACCCCGTACCCTCGAATTGACCCCCGCGGGGTACGAGTATATTGGCGTAGCTCCGGAAAAAGGCATTCCCCTTGTCGGGACAGTTGCCGCTGGGGTTCCCATCACGGCTACCCAGAACATTGAAGAATACTTCCCCGTTCCTACCGGACTCAGCTATGACGAGGACGAACTCTTCATGTTGCGGGTGCAAGGTGAATCAATGATCAAAATGGGCATCTTGAACGGTGATAAACTGATCGTCCGCAAGCAAAGTGAAGCCGAAAACGGTCAGGTCGTCGTAGCGATGACTGAAGACGACGAAGCTACCGTCAAGCGCTTCTACCGCGAAGATGGGCGGATTCGTTTGCACCCCGAAAACGACACCATGAGTGACATGTATTTTGACACGATCACCATTTTGGGCCTGGTCGTGGGACTTTATCGTGACGAATTTGAATAAGGATTACGCGCGGGCGGACTGACAGGTCCGCTTTTTTTGTGAGCAAATATCCAGGTGAATATTAAAAAAAGATGTTGACACGCTGTGTAGAACGTTATATTCTATGAGCAACAAATTTTTTCCCGCTACCCATTCAGGAGGTCATCTTATGCAACACTGCGCGCAGACACAACTGAATAACTTTTTCTTCGGCTTTTTCGGATAGCGGTTCACACGTTGGATGTGAACCGCGCCTGGTTCACATCCATGAGGCCGAAGTTCTTAAGCACGTCATTGACTCGCCACATGGATTATCTTTCATCCATGTGGCGATTTTGTTTTTCCGGAAAAACTAATGGCCAGCCACACGGATAGAGTTCATCCTGTGGCTGGCTTTTTTGACACCTATCACTACACAATTTCTGGAGGAATGAACAATGAAGAAGTTAGCTAAAATTATGACCACCACCGTCGCTGTCGCAGCCATCACCCTACTGGCCGCGTGCGGTAAAAAGACCGCGCAGGCCGACACCACCACTAAAACCGTGAAGATCGGCATCTTGCAACAGATCAACCAAACCGCCCTCGACGACGCCCGTAAAGGCTTTATCGCCGAGTTGGCGAAACACGGGTACAAGCAAGGTAAAAACCTGAAGCTGGATTACCTCAACGCTCAAGGTGACCAAAGCAACCTGAAAACCATGTCTCAGCGACTAGCTAAAGACGATAATACGTTGAACCTGGCCATTGCGACCTCGGCCGCACAATCATTACAACAGGCCGACACCAAGACACCCTTACTGTTCACCGCCATTACCGATCCTAAGTCGGCCGGTTTAACCACTAATCTCAAGCAGCCGGACAAAAACGCAACCGGCGTCACCGACATGGTGAACGTGGCCGGCCAGATCAAGTTGTTACGGCGGTTAGTACCCAAAGCCAAAACGGTGGGGCTACTGTATAACGCTGCAGAGGCCAACTCAGTCATGCAGATTAAGCTGGCCCGGGCCGCACTGAAGGCCCAGGGCATGCACGTAGTCACCAAGACCGTCGCTTCCACCAACGACGTCGCCCAAACGACCCAGGTACTCGCAAAGCACGTCGACGCTATCTACGTACCCGCCGACAACACGGTCGCCGCGGCCATGGCCACCGTGGGTAAGGTCTCTGCCGCCACGAAGACGCCCGTCGTTCCCGCCGCTAGCACCATGGTCCAGGCGGGCGGTACTGCCACCAACGGAATCAGCTACAAGGAGCTGGGTCGGCAAACAGCCCGGATGGCCCTCAAGACCATCAAGGGCCAGCAGCCAAAGCAACTGGCAGTTGAAGCTCCCGCTAAGGTGAGCGTGGTCGTTAACCGCAACATGATGAAAAAGTTGAATATTCCTGTCAGCCGTATCAAATAAGGGCTGACGTTCCCCCGGGATGGCCGGTACCCACAAAAATTTATCCAAACCGGTTGACTTTAAAATACAATGAGGATATTCTTAGCCCTGTAATAAAAACTGCTATCAAGGAGTGTCGCTTATGTCTAACATTCGACGTAACAACTTGAACAACGCGTATTACTACGGCTATTACAGATAGCGGTTTGCATCATGGATGCAAACCAGCTGGTTTGTATCCATGATGGCCGTAGCAATTAATAATGCCTACAACCGCAACATGGATCGAAGCAATTCGAACACGTGGCGTTTTTCTATCTTCCGGAAGAGATAACAGGCCGGCCACGTGGACGTATTGCCCCCACGTGACCGGTCATTTTATTTTCCCGGGAGGAAATCAACATGAAGAAGTTTAAACAGATTATCGCCATCGCCGCCACTTTAACCGCCGTCACCTTACTAGCCGCCTGCGGCAAGAGTAGTAGCAGCACCAGTAGTAGTAAGACCGTCAAAATTGGGGTCCTGCAATTAGTCAGCCAAAGCGCCCTCGATGACGCCCGCAAAGGTTTTGAACAGGAGCTCGCCAAAGAAGGCTACAAGAGTGGTAAGAACCTGAAACTCGACTACGTGAACGCGCAGGGCGACCAAAGTAACTTAAAGACCATGAGTCAGCAACTGCAAAAAGACAAAAATGATTTGAATCTGGCCATTGCCACCCCCGCCGCACAGGCTTTACAAAAGCAGGACAATAAGACGCCCATGCTCTTCACGGCCGTGACCGACCCTAAGTCCGCGGGCTTGGTCACCAACCTCAAGCATCCCGACACCAACGCTACTGGGGTCACCGACAAGGTCAACACCAAAGCTCAAATTGAGCTACTCCACAAGATGTTCCCCAAGGCCAAGAAAATCGGCTTGCTCTACAACGCGGCCGAGGAAAACTCAGTCGTCCAAATCAAGACGGCTAAGCGGGTCATCAAGTCACTGGGTCTGACCCCGGTTGAAAAGACCGTTGCCACCACCAACGACGTGCAGCAAACTGCCGGCGCGTTGGCCAAGCAGGCTGACGCCATCTACATTCCGACGGACAACGTCTGTGCTGCGGCCATGACCACGATTGGCAAGGTCACGGAGGCCGCTAAGGTGCCCGTGGTTACCGCCGACGCCACGATGATCAAGAAGGCCGGTGTGGCGACCCGCGGGATCAGCTACAAACAGCTCGGACGCCAAACCGCTAAGATGGCCATCAAGATCATCAAGGGCAAGTCGGTCAAGCAACTCGCCGTGGAGAACCCAGCGCACACCCAACTCGTCACCGACGCCAAGCGTATGCGTCTATTCAAAGTCAAAGCATCAACGTTGAAGTAAACCATTCCTACCACGCGCACCACTAGAGAGGTTAACAATTATGGACATCGATATTCTGACATCAAGTGTGGCCCAAGGGTTCCTGTGGGCTATCATGGCAATTGGGGTCTACCTCACCTTCCGCATCCTCGACATCGCCGACATGACGGCCGAAGGTAGCTTCCCGTTAGGCGCTGCCATCACCGCCCACGCCATCACTCAGGGCACTGGCCCCATCGCGGCCACGTTGATGGGCGCAGCTGGCGGCGCACTCGCCGGCTGGGTTTCGGGTATCATGACCACCAAGTTACACATCCCCGACCTACTATCTGGGATCCTGACCATGACCGGTTTGTACTCTGTGAACCTGTTCGTTATGGGCATGGCGAACGTACCGCTGACCGGGACCATGAAGACCGTCTTTAATATAATCAGCATTGGTGACAGCACCACCACCACCATCGTGGTGGGTGGCGTCATCATCGCCATCGTCATCATCGTCCTGGTGGCATTCTTTAACACCGAAATGGGCTTAGCGGCCCGCGCCGTTGGGAACAACGAGGACATGTCCGCCGCTAACGGAATCAACGCCGATGCGATGAAGATCATCGTCTACATGATCAGCAACGGCCTCATCGCCCTATCCGGGTCACTGATGGCGCAGACCAACGGGTACGCCGACGTCTCCATGGGGATTGGGACCATCGTCATCGCGTTGGCTGGGATCATCATCGCGGAGATCCTGCTGCACAACATCAGCTTTGGCCAACGCCTGCTCACCATCATCGTGGGAGCCATTATCTACCGGCTCATCATTGCCATCGTGCTGGAACTTGGGGTGGATGCCAACGCTCTGCGCTTATTCTACGCGCTGATGTTAACGTTGTTCCTGTCCCTGCCACTGATTCAGAAGAAAGTCGGCCAGGTGCAGCAGCGCCGGAAGAATACCAAGTCCATGAAGGAGGATGACTAACATGAGCAAACCAGTGTTAGAGGTCAAGCACCTACACCAGTACTTTGAGAAGGGCACGCCCAACGAAAACCACGCACTCAAGGACATCAACCTTACGCTCAACCAGGGCGACTTTGTGGCCATCATCGGGGGCAACGGGGCGGGTAAGTCCACGCTCCTCAACAGCGTGGCTGGCTCCCTACCCGTGAACCACGGGCAGGTGAAGATCGACGGCCAGGACGTCACCTACCAGAGCGTCAACAAGCGCGCCAAACTGATCAGCCGGGTGTTCCAGGATCCTAAACAGGGTACCGCTACCCTCCTGACGGTCGAGGAAAACCTCTCCCTCGCCCTGAAGCGCGGTAGCTGGCGCAACTTTTGGAGCCGCGGCGTAAAGCACAACGAGCGCCAAATGTTCCGCGACAAGCTTGCTAGCCTCGGCCTGGGATTGGAAGACCGCCTCAGCGCCGAGATTGGGTTGCTGTCTGGCGGGCAACGCCAAGCGGTGACCCTCCTGATGGCCACCATCCTGCAGCCATCACTCCTGTTGCTGGACGAACATACCGCCGCGCTGGACCCCCAGACGAGCGCAACCGTCATGGAACTGACCGATAAAATTGTGCAGGAACAGCACCTCACCACCCTGATGATCACCCACAACATGGCCGACGCCCTTAAGTACGGCAACCGGTTAGTCATGTTGGACCACGGACGGATCGTGGTGGACATTCAGGGCGACGAAAAGGCCGGGCTCACCGTGCCCGACCTGCTCGAACTGTTCAAACAGCAAAGTGGTACCGAACTCACGGATGACGCCGTGCTGTTGAGCTAGTTACCAACACTATACCAACATCAACGGGCGTGCCCCCAATCACCGTCAATGTACGGGTGATTGGAGCACGCCCGTTTTGCATATCCGTAACGCGTATACACAAAGATAGTGCACCGGCGTCAACGGTTAGCGAATCGTATCCAAATCGTGGTGCTGGACTAGCCACCACTGCACCACCCCGTCAATAGCCCCCTTAAGGCGGTTATATGGAACCAGGGTGTTGCTCATCACGATGACCGCGTTCTTGCCGTCTGGCGTGATACGGACAAAAGTTTCGTAGCCGTAACCCCAGCCGTTTGCATACAGCAAATCCATCCCCGCGTGGTAATAGCCACCACTATACTGCACGGTGTCCCGCGGCCCGTACAGGGCGTTCGCCTCAGCGGCATTGAGCAACCGTCCATCCAACAAGCTACTTTCCACACGGTACAAGTCACCCGGGGTCATAAATACCTGGCCGGTACCGAGCTCGTTGTGGGCCGCCGCGGCGGACACCACAAACGGGTGCTGGTAACGTTCAGGCGTACTGGCCACGTAGCCCTGGGCACTCTTTTGCCCGGTGGCGGTCGCGTAAGCCATGTGGGTCCCATGCAGTCGTAACGGCCGGGCCAGCGTTTGGAGCAGGACGTTCGCGTAACTTTGGTGCATGACCCGAGCCACGATACCTGCTAGTAACGTGAAGTTCACTTGCTGATACGACCACCGACCGTGTTGCGCGGGCTTAAACTGGATGGATTGAATCGCGCGCTGGATTACGGCGGCGTCACTCAACGGTTTGGCCGTCGCGGCGGGCATGGCGGGACCAACCAGGCCGGACGTCATGTCCATCATTTCGCGAATGGTCACCTGTTGGCTTCCCGGCACCTGGGGATAAAAGTCGCTCAGGTGGCTGTTAAAACTCAGCCGCCCTGTCTGGATGGCGCGCATGACCAGCGCTGCGGTGAGGCTTTTTTGCACCGAATCAATTTCGTAACTCACGTTGGGGCTATTCTTCAACCCGTGGGCTGCGTCGGCCATCCCGTGACTGTACTGTCCCACCACGTGGTGATCTTGCACCACGATGGCCGTGCCCGAAAACGGCACCGGCGCCAATTTGGCGGCCAGGAGGCGGTTGACCGCCGCCGATTGCTCCTCATCGTAAAGGTGATCAGTACCCGTTGCTGAGGTCCGCGTCACGCGCGTTGCCGGCGTGTGGTGCAGTTGTGGCCGCAACAGTAACGTGCCGTCTACCAGTAGTAGCACCACAATGACGCCCCACGGCACCACAAACCACCGTTTATCGTTGCCCATGTTTACCTGCCTCCATTGGGTGAAGCGTCTGCTGCCAGGTCCGCGTGTAGAAGCGGTTATCCAAGTGGTACTGGTCTGGTGCCTGATGTTTCGTCAGAAATGGTTTCACCGCCCCATCGACCCGGAGCCAACCCCGCCACCCCAAGTGGATTGTGTCCTGCATAAAGTAGCGCTGGTGGCCATCCCGACTAAGATCGAGGATGTGCGTGAACCCCTGGGTCCCCAGCTGGTACTTGATCTTGCCGACCGTCTGTTGCATCATCGCCGCCGATAACCCGGTGTACTGTGCCCAACGGCCGTTGACTGGCGGAATAATGAAGAGAACCTGCGTGTGGTGCTGCGCAAATTGTTGCAGGACGAGCTGGAGGTCACTGTATTCGGGTGATTGCCGGTAATCAAAGTCGCGCTGACTACCACGCAACTTGGCTAACTCGCCGTGACCAAGCCGTTGCCGGAAGAAATGCTGGTCGATGCCCAACGCGTTGCCCCGGGTACCTTTGCGCCCAAGGGCATCCGCCCGCCGCGCCAACACAGTCGCTTGGTCACGCGCCGGTAACTGGCGGGCCGCCCGCGTAATGCGCGGCAGGTTGTCCCGCAATTGGAAACGGGAAAAAAGGGCATCCTCGTTCGTCAGAATCGCACGCCGCAGAGCTAATAGTCGTCGTTGCTTAGTCGTCAATTTTTGACCGGTCGCGATGTGTAGCAACGCCCCCGTAACCACCCCACCGCTACGACCGGACGGCATACTCAGTAGCCGACGCGCCGCATACCGGTTAGCCACCGTGTTGTGGGCATGCTGTAACCACACAATGGTGTCCAACGGTGAATAATAGAAATCAAAGGCGGCCGCCGTTTGCCCCTTAGGCGTAAACCACTGGGGGGAGATGATGAAGACCACTTTGCGTGGGGCGCGGCTGCTTAACAGCGTCTGGCTACTCAAAAATTGTGTTAGTGACTGCGTCCCCGGGGCGCCCATCAACAGCGGGCGGTAGGAACGGTGGTACTTTGTCGCCAGTACGGATGGATGTAATGGATCCATCCGCGATAACTCCGAGGAACCCATAAAGGGCACGTACCCACTGCGGACCGCCTGCTGCTTGATCCGTGCGCCCAGGAACACATCGGGCGACATGGACACGGCCGCGCGGTCGACCGTGCTGTCACTGAGACGGCCATAATGCCACGGCACCATTAACCCACCGGCGAGGAGAATCCCGGCAATCAGGACCGGGCCGAGTATTTGCCACAAGCGTCGCCGGGTACTCATTGTAACTTGGCCTCGACCTGGTCAACAATTTTCTGGGGCGTGTCCCACTGCGACCGGTCAAACTCCGACACGGGGATGTTGACCCCCAACTGGTTGGTCAGTTCCAGCACCAACTGCACCGTATCCATTGAATCCATCAACGCGGTCGCGAATAAATTGACGTTCATGTCCCCGCTCACGTCTTCACCCGTTAAATCTTGTAATATTGCCAAAACCGTTGCTTTTACATCCATCAATCATTACCTCATTTCGTGTGTAAACCACAATGTATTTAGAAATCCCGAAAAAATTAAAAAGCTTAAACAAACGACGTGGAACATCACCACCACGGCCAGCGCGCGCGTCCACCGATTATGCGGCACCTGCTGCCGGTGCCGTTTCTTAAATCGCAACCAGATATCGTTGATGATAATGGCGCCGGCGTGGAAGAGCCCGTACACAATGTAGTACCAGGTCACGCCGTGCCAGAACCCCATGATCAAGAAGTTGACCAAGTAGGCCACCTGCGAGACGTGGACCCGTTGCCGGACCAACTTGTGCTTCATGATGAAAAACGTCGTGCGCATAAAAATAAAGTCGCGGAACCAAAAGGACAGCGTCATGTGCCAGCGATTCCAGAAGTCCTTAATGTTGAGCGCCCGGAACGGCTGGTTGAAGTTCATGGGGGTGTTGATCCCCATCAAGTTGCTGACCCCCACCGCAAACAAACTGTAGCCGGCAAAGTCAAAGAATAAGTACATGCTGTACACGTACATATACCCCACTAGGGGCCAGGACAGGCCGAGGCCCCAGACCATCCCCCGGTGTAATAACGCGGCATGGGCGACGATGGGCAGCAGCACCGTGCCACACAGGTAGCCCAACACAAACTTGTATAACAACCCTAGGAACAGTCGGTGAACACCCTGGCCCACCAGCGTCAGGTAATCATCCCGACTAGGGGCTTGCGTGTAATCGTGTTGAAACCGGCGAAACCGGTCAATCGGTCCCGACGACACCGTCGGAAAGAACAGCAGAAACCGTACAAAATCCCAGGTGGGCATCACCTTGATGGTGCCATCCCGTAATTCCATGATCACCTGCACGGCTTTGAACGACAGGTAACTGACCCCTAAGAACCCCCACCAGGAGTTATGGCCACCGCTAATGGCCGGCGTGAGTTTGACCAGCACCAACGGGATGATGCTGAGCAGTACGGTCCCGACAAACACCCAGGTGGCATTGTTGCGCTGCCGGTAGGCCCCATACACGCGCACCAGTAGCACTTGCCAGAGCAGGTAGACCACCAACGCCACGCCTTGATGCCACTTACTGCCACCAAAGACCAGTACCAACACCGCCGCGCTCATGATAGCTTCGTAAATTTGCAGGCGTCGTCCGTAGTACAAGCCCACCATTAGTGGTAATAGGGCCACGACCAGCCACACAAAGTACATCGGGTTAGCGTAGGGTTGGATGTTGATCATGAGGCGTTCGCCTCGCTAATCAGTTGTTTGATGGCCACCTTCCCGTTGGTGGTCATGGGCAACGCATCCCGGTAAACGAACCGCTGCGGCAACATATAGCTCATCATGCGAGCTCCCAAGTATTCCTTGCTGGCCTTAGTGGCGCTAATATGGCTATCAAATTGCTGGTCGTTCACCACAACGTAGGCCAGCAACTGGCGCACTTTGTGGTTCCGGTCGTACTGCGGCACCGCCACTCCGTGTTCAATCCATGGCACCTGGTTGAGGTAGTGGTTCACTTCTTCCAATTCGATGCGGTAGCCGTTCAGCTTGATCTGGAAGTCGGTGCGGCCCCGGTAGAAGACTAAACCGTCCGCATCGATTGAACCAAGGTCCCCCGTCCGGTACGACTGCTGGCCGTGATGTGGAGCAAAGACGGCCGCGGTTTTATCCGGCCGATTAATGTACCCTCGGGCCACACTGGGGCCGGTAATCAGTAGTTCGCCTTCAGTTTCACCGTTTACTTCGTGTTCCGTGCCTGGTACCAAGCTGATCTCGGTGTCGGCCTTGGCGTAACCAATGGGCAGTCGCTCGTACCGTGCCAGGACCGCCGGCGTAATCTCGATGGCTGACACCGCCACCGTAGCCTCCGTCGGGCCGTAGGTGTTAAAGAGGTGCACGTCCGGAAAGCGGTCCAACAGTTTGGCCGCCGTTTGGTGGGTCAACTCCTCACCGCAGAAGAACACGTGGGTGAGGTCCGGGTAATGTGCCGCGTCAAAGCTAGGTTCCATCAGGCAAATTTCCATGAAGGACGGTGTGGAGACCCAGACGTTGACGGGCACCTGCGGCAGTGCCGTGAACAAATCCTTGAGGTTTTCTGTTGTTTCCCGTGGTAACACCCGCACGGTACCTCCAGCCAGCAAGGTCGGGTACAGGTCCATCACGGATAGGTCGAACGAATATGGAGCCTGCGCCAAGCTGATGGGCGTGTCCGGCAGACCAAAACCGGCCATCCAGTCGGTAAAACTACGTAGGTTGTCGTGGCTAATCTGCACCCCTTTGGGCTGACCGGTCGTACCCGACGTAAAGATGATGTAGAAAGTGTCATCCCCCGTCACGTACTGGGGCGTAATCGACGCTGCCCGCGTGTTCAGAATTAGTTTGAGGGCCACCGCACTCACGGTCGGCGTCGGCAGGGTGATGGGGAGGTCCGCGACCGCTAGCACCAATGCGGGCTGTGCAATCGTGTTGATCATGGTTAACCGGTCGTTAGGCGAATGGGTGTCCACGGGGATGTAGGCGTGCCCCGCTTTAACACACCCCAGGAAGGTCGCGATGCTGAGAAAACTCTGGTCGCAATACACCATAATCGGTGCGTGAGCCGGCAACTGGCGGGCCATGATGTAGTCCGCCAGGGCGTCGCTATATTGTTTCAATTCGCCGTAGGTATTAATTTGGCCCAGATTGTCATAGGCAATCCGGTGTGGGTACTGCGTGGCCACTTGGTCGATAGTTGCAACAATGTTAGTCATAAAAAGCTCCTTTGCATTCTCCTCCTGACGCTGCATCCCCGTCAGCAGGCTAAAACTCGTTATAAATGAAGTGGCTATTGTTCACCCCGCGGTAGCTGTACAAGTACACTAGCAACAGCATGATGATAAAGTACAGCACCGTGCGGGCAATGAAGGCCACGGTTGGTCGGGCCAACCACTGCCGAATACGTTGCGTTGTCGTCACCCTCCTTTTGGTGCCTGCCATGTGCGTTCTACAAGCAAGCAGGCACCCAACTTAGCTCCCAGTGTAGGGGTGAAGCGGAATGCCTGCTATCAACAAACCCTGAAATTAAGCTGAGAAATTCTCAGATAGCGGTTACGGTAACCACCGTGAGTGGCGAGCCCCAAACACTCCCACACCTTACGCAACCACGCAAAAGGGGCCGATCATGATCAGCAATAATGCTGGCCATGACCGGCCCCATTTATTTGGTTAATTTGATGCCTGTGCGCCCGGTAACGTCACCACAAAGCGCGTTCCACGCGGCAAATTATCTGCAATGGTCACCTGACCACCATTCAGTTCCACCAACCGCTGCACAATGGCCAACCCCAGTCCGGTGCCCGCCACTTGCTTGGAGCGCGAGGAATCCACCCGGTAGAAGCGGTCAAACACCTTGGGCTTTTCGTTAGCCGGAATGCCGATGCCGTGGTCGCTCACCGTGAGCATGACTCTGGCAGCCACTACGGCCAAACCAACCGTAATGGTGCTACGCTCCGGGGAATATTTCTGCGCGTTCATCACCAATGCGGACAATATCTGTTCCACGCTATCGGCATTCGCACACGCCACGGCACGCAGGGGCAACTGCACATTAATAGTCTGACTAACCTGGGCTTGTAGTTGCGCCACCACCTTCTGCACCAACGGACACAAATCAACCGCCGTGCGTGCCAATTCCGCCTGGTCCATCCGCGACAGTTGCAACAAGCTCACAATTAAGTGTTGCATCTTCAACGACTCATCGTCAATGGCGACGAGTGAATCGGGAATGATCTCCGGGTGGTCCCGCCCATGGCGCCGAATCAGCGCCACGTGTCCGCGAATACCCGCGATGGGCGTCCGTAATTCGTGCGAAGCGTCCGAGACAAACTGCCGGTTCCGCAATACTTGTTGGTTGAGTGACCGTAACAGGCGGTTGAACTCCAGGCTCAGGTTATGCACTTCATCAGGGGCGTCCGGCACCGGCAGCGTTTCCTGATAATTCGGTTGGTCAGTGTTGACGATATTCTGAGCCGCCGTGGTCAAATCCAGTAGCGGTTGGTTGAGGCGCCGCGCCAAAATGTAAATGACGGGAATTCCCAGAACCAAGCCCAAAATGGTGATTCCCACAATGGTCAAAAAGATGGTCCGAAACAGTCGCAACACGTTGTTCAGGCTCACCCAGATTTCGTAGTGGACGTGCTCCTTGTCCCGATGGCTCCACGATGACGCCCGGTAGTAGACCCCCACTTTGCTTTGGTACCGAATATTAATGTTCTTCAGTAAGCGCGCACTACGCCAGTCATCCCGCAAAAAGCGCCGGGCGTGGCGGGAATAGAACGTCCGTACATGTTTATTGCCACGGTACGCGCGCACCCGCACAAAAGTCATGCTGGTATTGAGTGAACTGGTGCGCGTCCAGTAGTCCCAGTCCGGCTTATCGTCGGCGGCAAAGGAGCGCTTCAACGCCGTCATGGTGTTGGCGGTGTTCTCGTAGCGACTGCGCACAATGTTCAGACCCACGATTGAGATTGTCGCCACCCCGACAATAACCATTAGCAACACTAGTAAGGTCGCGTAGGCGCGCGCCATCCGACCGGAACTGGTCGTGGGCCGCGCATGTAACCTCATCGGGTCACCTCACTGGGCAACGTGTAACCCACACCGCGAATCGTCTGGATGCGGGGGATGCCCGCAAACTCCTTTAACTTGGTGCGCAGGTAACGAATGTACACGTCCACGATGTTCACCTGACCGGTAAACTCGGGTCCCCACACTTCATCCAATAACTCGTCACGCGTGAGGGTCTCGCCTACTTTGCGCATCAACTCAGCCAGTAACGCGGCTTCACGCTGGGTCAACTGCACGGTGTCGGCACCCACCGTGGCTTGGCGTGACTTCACGTCCAGCATGAGCGCACCCACCTGGAGTTGTTGCTTGACCCCCTGGCGGTCTTCCCGGCGCAAAATAACCCGCACGCGGGCCAGTAACTCCTCAATTTCAAAGGGCTTAGTGATGTAGTCATCCGCACCGTTGTCGAGTCCGGCCACGCGGTCACCCACGTAATCACGGGCGGTCATCATGATGATGGGCACGTCACTAACTTTGCGAATTCGGCGCATGACCTCCAAGCCGTCGAGCCCCGGTAACATCCAGTCCAAAATAATCAGGTCAATGCCGCACCGATCCGCGTTGAAGGTGTCCCAGGCACCCAGGCCATCCGTGGCAACGACCACCTGGTACCCCTCAAACTGTAATTCAGGCCGCAAAAAGGTGATCATGCTGTCCTCATCATCCACCAATAAAATCTTCTTCAAGTTAGTGCCCCCAGATAGCTACCAATTTAGCCCGTATTTTGTTTCATGTTTCATCATAACGATTTCAACGGCCAAACTCATCATCCCGGAGGTGGAACCAGGTATTCTCAACCTAAATTTTAGTTTTGCTGGGGGCAATGCATAGCTAAGCACCGTAACTATTAGCTTGGGCAACCTACTGCGGCAACTCAAAGCCCTGGGCCCGTAAAATGGTGCCAATCTCGTCGCGATGGTGCAGACTGTCGACCAAGTGATGCTGCATGTACTGGGTGTACGTGTTGTCCTTCGCGTTAGTCGCCCGGGCGGCGTAGTACTTTTTGATAGTGTTATCATAGTCACGTAACACGCTCGTATCCGCCTGCGGGTAGGCATTAATGCCCACCACGGCTGTCCGTGGCCACCGGGGTTTGAGCCCGGGCGTTGCGGCTGGCACCCCGACTTTTAGTCCCAGTAACGGGAAGGTGTAGCGCAGCAGGTGTAACAGGTCGATCATTCGCTGGGGATCGTTCAGGACGCTCCCCAGGTAGACGGTCCCCAAACCGCTACGCTCAGCCGCAGCGACCACGTTCTGGGCGGCCAGGGTCGCGTCAAACACGCCACCAAGCAAGGCATCCCAGTTGGTCAGCTGGTGCAGATCCCCATGGGCGCTTTGCACCAAGCGCACGTTCCGGGCTTGGTCCAACACAAAGATGTAGAGTTGGCCCGGGCCCTCCACGTACTGGTAGGTTGTGACCTGCGCGATTGCGTGCTGCAGTTGCGGGTCGGTCACCCGGATCAAGCTGAATTGTTGCATGAACTTGCTGGTCGCCGTGGCTTGGGCCACCGCCTCCAGAGTCTGCAATTGCTCCTCAGTCAGGGCCACGTCCGCAAACTGCCGAATGGAGCGGTGTTGCAAAGCGGCATCATCGATTTTTAGCATGATTAACTCACTCTCTTTCTATAGAAGAAGGTTTATGTATGCATCATAACACGATTCCACAAAACATTATGGTGCGGGGGGCGCACGTGAATAACCTCAAGCACATCGACGTTGATATTCCCCTCCACCAACTGGTAGCCGTTACTGGTCGCAGTGGCTCCGGCAAGTCGTCGTTGGCGATGGGGGTACTTTATGCGGAGGGGATGCGTCGGTACGTGAGCGCCCTCTCCACTTATACCCGGCGCCGGTTGGGCCAAACCAGCCGGGCCGCAGTAGATACTATTGAACATATTCCCAGTGCCATTGCGTTGCGACAGCGACCCGTAGTGCCCGGCATCCGCTCGACCGTCGGCACCACCACCGAAGCGCTGAACGTCATTCGGTTGATGTTCTCCCGCTTAGGCTCACCACGCTGCCCCAATGGTCACCAAATCCCGCCGACGCTCGACATTGCGCACAGTATGGACCGGCCCAATGATGGTGAAAGCCACATGGGCGAGATCATTTGTCCAGAATGTGGTGTGCACTTCCAGGCCTACTCCGCGGAAGACTTTGCCTTTAACTCCGCGGGCGCGTGCCCAACCTGTGGCGGGACCGGCCAAGCAAAAACGTTGGCGACCAACCGCCTCATTCCGGACCCCACTAAAACCATTCGTGAAGGCGCCGTGGCTTCCTGGCGGTTACCAGGCCGGAACTTCATGCACATCGTGGCCGAGCAAATTGGCATCAATATTGACACGCCGTTCCAGGACCTGCCCCCAGAACAACAGAACATGGTGTGGCACGGGCCACGGAAAAAGTACGCCATCAACATCCCCAGCAAGACGGGTAAAATTTTTCACATGGATAACGCGCAGTTTGAAAACGCGTTTAACGCCGTGGAGGACAGCATGGCTACCACGACCAACGAACGCGCCATTGCCCGCCTGAACCGCTTCTATGAATTTGGCACCTGCCCTACCTGCCACGGCACGCGGTTTAAGCCGGCACTGTTAACCCAGCAACTTGCCGGTAAAAACATCGCGGAAGTTAGTGACCTGACGCTCACCGAACTCCACGACTTTATCCCCCAGGTCTACACTTGGTTGCCCGCGGACATGCAGGATCTGGCCCACGACATCATTAGTGAACTCGACCAAATCATGCGGTCGCTCGACGAACTCGGGCTGGGCTACCTGACGTTGGCCCGTGCCGGCGCCTCCCTATCGACGGGTGAGCTGCAACGCATTCAGTTATCACGCACGTTACGTACCAAGACCACCGGTGTCCTCTACGTCCTGGATGAACCGTCCATTGGGTTGCATCCTGCGAACGTCCAAGGCCTGATTGACGTCATGCGCAGTCTGGTTACGCAGGGCAACTCGGTGGTTGTTGTTGACCACGACACGGCAATTATCGAAGCTGCCGATACCGTCCTCGAAATTGGTCCCGGGGCCGGTGCTAGTGGTGGTCACCTGATCAACCAGGGCACGCCAGCAACCGTCGCGGCGGCATCATCCTCACTGATCGGACCGTTTTTGAACGGCACCGCCCAGCTGGTGGTTCGGCCCACAGCGACCGCTACCACCCAGCCGGCGACCAAGCGGTTCGGCCTCACGGTGACGGACCGGTTCAACCTCCACAACGTCCACGCAGATTTCCCGGTCAACCAATTCTCGGTCGTCAGCGGCTTTTCGGGCGCCGGCAAATCCACGCTGGTGTTTGACGCCCTCGTGCCCGCCTTGACGGCCACGAAGCACCACCCAGCTCCCAGCTTCGTGCGGGACCTGCAACGCGGTGGTCTCCGGCGGGTGGTGGCCATTGACGCTACGCCCGTGGGCAAAAACATTCGCTCCACGGTTGCTACCTACACCAACGTTCTCGATAACCTGCGCGCGCTCTTTGCTTCCCAGCCTGAGGCGCAACGTCGCGGGTACACCGCCAGCAACTTTTCATATAACGTCAAAGCTGGTGCTTGCCCGACCTGTGGCGGGACGGGGGTCATCAGCCTTGATATCCAGTACCTGCCAGACATGCAACAGACTTGCCCGACCTGTGGCGGCCGGCGGTTCAACCCGGATGTGCTCACGGTTCGGTGGCAGGGCAACACGATTGCCGACCTGCTCGACTTGTCCGTGGACGACGCCATGACGACGCTGGCTGACATTCCCGCGATTGCCAAGACGCTCCAAACACTGCACGATATGGGCCTGGGCTACCTCCACCTTGGTGAAAGTACCCCAACCCTGTCTGGTGGTGAAGCCCAGCGGCTCAAACTGACCGCACATATGGGCCGGAGCCAAAAGGGTACCCTCTTCGTCTTTGATGAACCGTCAGTCGGCCTCCACCCACTGGACGTCCAGGTCCTGCTGGGCGTCTTCCAACGGCTACTCGACCAGGGTGGCACCGTGCTGGCCATCGAACACGACCTCGACGTCCTGGCCAACGCGGACTACATCCTCGACTTAGGGCCAGGTGGCGGCAGCGAGGGCGGACACATCGTCGCTAGCGGGACGCCTGCCCAAGTAGCCGCGAGTCACAAAGGCCATACCAGCCACTACCTGGCCGCCCACCGCCAGCATTTCGGCGTACAATAAAAGGCGTCCCGTACAGGACGCCCCAGTTAGGAAAAGCATTTACTTAATTTCTTCAAATTCACTCTTAGTTGCAACCGGCTTGAGGCTCCAGGCGGCGAACAAAGCCAAGATAGCAATGACCAACGTGCCGTAGCCCAGGAACTTCCATTCCCAGGTGATACCGATCATGTAAACATGAGCCAACACGAGGAGGACAGTGCCGCCGATCCAATCAACAAAGAAGCGAACACCACGGGTACGGGCGCGACCATCCAAAACGGTGAGAATCATGATGCTAAAGGTGAAGACAATCCCAAAGCTGATGGTGCTCCACCGTTCCATGAACGACGTGGGGGTGGTGGCGTACCAGCAACCAACGATAACGATGGCGGCAACAATCACCATGGCGATGACGATGCCCCACCCACTCTTTTTCCGACTTTTGGCTACATGTGCTGCGTGTTTACTCATAATTTCACCTCGCTAAGGCAAAGTGTACCAAAGATTGCCCCCCGCCGCACTAGTCAGACGGGAGTTGTAACATGTTCTAAATAATTTTGGGGCGGAGCCAGGCGCATAAAAAGTGGAGCGTAACTTACTTCGACAGTGCGGGCCAGGCTTGGCTTCGGTGCCGAAGTGGGCTACGCGGAACTTTTTGCCTTGTGTAGCTCGACGAGCAGCGCGAAACCTCGCGGGTAAAAGCGTTAGCATAAGGTGCTTTGACCTAATGGCCCGCGCAGCTCACCAATTCATCTCAAGGAGGATTCCATCATGACTAACAACTACGGCATCGGCTTTTACGCCGGCCTACCACTGAGCGACCCAGACGCACTGCAGCAAGTGTCCCTACCGACCCCGACCCCGGGGCTGCAAGACCTCATTGTTGAAGTGCACGCGGTTAGCGTCAACCCAATTGACACCAAATTACGCCCCACCGTCTCTGAGTCCGACACCCCCACCATTCAAGGATATGACGCCACCGGGGTCGTTACCGCCGTGGGTGGTCAGGTCACCAACTTTCAGCCGGGCGACCGCGTCCTGTACGCTGGTACCACCACTCGGCCCGGGGCCAACCAACACCTCCAGGCTGTAGATAGTCGCATCGTGGCCCCAGCACCGGCGGGACCAACGGACGCCGAGCTCGCCGCTTTGCCCCTCGTGGGTTTGACGGCCTGGGAACTCCTCTTTGAACGGATGGGCTTTACCCCAGCCGCTGGAGCCAACGCCGGGCAAACTTTGCTCATCATTAACGGGGCCGGCGGCGTGGGCTCCATTATGTCCCAGCTGGCCCACTGGTCGGGTCTAACGGTCATCGCGACGGCGAGTCCCAGCCACTTTGAGTGGTTAGCACAACACCACGTTGACGTACCGATCGACTACCACGATAACCTCATCGCGAGCGTACAGCAGGCGGGTTACTCCCAGGTCAACGGTGTGGCAATCCTGCACCAAACCGAGCCCTACATTGTCGCTGCTAGCAAGTTAGTTGCACCGCTCGGCCACGTGGGCGCCCTGGTTACCCCCACCGCACCACTGGACGTAACGTTGCTCAAACCCAAAGCGGCCAGCCTCGACTTTGAGTACATGTTTACCAAAACGGACCACCAGGTTGCCCTCACCACGCAGGGAGCGATTTTGTCGCGTTTGGTTGCGCTATTAGCAGCAGGCAACATCACCAGTGACGTGGCGCTGAGCCTCAGTCCCATTACCGTAGACAACTTGCGGCAAGCCACCGCGGCGGTCGAAACCGGACACATGGCGGGCAAAGCCGTGGTCAGTGGTGGCTTTCCACCCGAGAATTAGGCTACACAAAAGGAGCTGCTGAAACGCACCACGCGTGCATTCCAACAGCTCCTTTTTTATGGACCTTAAAATTCAGTTTCTACCAACTGCTTAGGCCGGATCAAGCACGGGGTGTCCGCACTGCCAGCATGGAACCCCTGCTCTTTGAGTAACCGGTTCAGGTGGGCATCGTGGCCTACTGCCACGATATTTTCAACCTGGCGGAAGTAATCAATCATTTCTTCCAGTAAGTGGGCGTCAACGCCGTCTTCCTGGTATTCGGGTAGCACTACCAGTTGGTCCAACAGTAGCACTGTGTGCATGTCAGATACGCCACGCACCATCCCCACCAGGCGGCCGTCATCCCGCGCAGTCATAACCGTGGAATTGGCCAGACCCTCAGCAAGATTGGCCGCATTGTCAGCCTCTGCTTGCCAGCCGGCGCCACCATAAAGTGCCTTAATTTCATGGATATTCAACCCACGTTCAAACATATACTCAACCATCAAAACGGCCTCCGAAATTATTAGTCGTCATGATTCTACCGCACAAGCACACAAAGTCCACCCTAATTAATATTTTCATTAGAAAAAATCATTTACGTTCATTGGTCACAAAGTCGATAAAGTGGACATCATCGTCGAGCACACCCACGTCTCCATGCAGGGACCAGCTACCGTCGCTACTATTACTGTGTAGCGACAGGTGCGGGTCAAGGTAATCGGTCGAATACCCCTTCACCAATACAGGACCGAGGTTGCTGTCCACGGTGGTATCGTAATCACTCAGGTCTGCGTCAGGCGGCACAATGTTGACGGTAAACTGGGTCTGCATGTGCATCATCGCGTGCTGGGAATACGGCCCGACCCCATCCTCAAAGGTGAGGAGCAAGTGGTTATCGCCCAACCGTGACTGGATAAACTTACTCGTTGCTTCATCAAAACGCATGTCCATCATTATCACCTCACGCACAGAATAACGGAAAGCGATTGCAAAAGCAACACTTATAGTCAACCCACAGAAGAAGTTGCGCGTCTTTACTTTCTTTTAAATTGTAAGTAAGAGTTTGGTCACAATTTCTTCACAATTAGACTTTAGTATAAAAACATCGAGATGAGGCAAAACCCATCCCGATACCCAACCCAACTTTTTTTCATTTTACTCCTCCAAAGTAAAATAGTTGGTCGGTTTACCCGCCGGCCAACAGACCCTTACTCCATGGACTGTCGGCTCAACCCCCGGCAGTCTTTTTTTTGCGCAGGCTCTTAGCGCTCCGCGCTTAGAGCCTGCCACTCGGAGGCTGCGCGCCAGCTCAGCCGAGAGACTGTGGCCCGATACCAATCGGCAGTCAGAACGAGTACCGTGACAGTGCAAAACTAACTACTCTTTAGGGTGTACTCGCTGCTACTCGGAGGCTGCGCGTCAGCTCAGCCACGAGACAGTAGCCCGATACCGATCGGCAGTCAGAACGAGTACCGTAACAGTGCAAAACTAACTACCCTTTAGGGCGTACTCGCTGCCACTCGGAGGCTGCGCGTCAGCTCAGCCGAGAGACTGTGGTCCGATACTGATTAGCAGCCAGAACGAGATCGTTAGTGGGTCAGTCACGTGTAAAAACACAACATGACGAATTGCAACTGCCTTCCACTAGCCTCCTGTGTCGTCATCATTCTTTGCACCCTACGCCCTTTATCCCAAATTAGCAATGAAACTAACGCAAAATCTTCACATTTACCGACTATTATATTTTTTGTAGAGATGAGGAACCCAGAACCTCATCTACTACCTCTTCTTCATAACTGTGGGATTCCCAGATCCCACACCTCCCTCATTTGAGGCCCCGCCTTCGCGACGGGGCTTATTTTTTGAGCAACGAGTAGCCCTTTAGGGCGTACTCGTCGCCACTCGGAGGCTGCGCGGAGCTCAGCCGAGAGACTGCAGCCCGATAGCTGTCCGCAGTCAGAACGAACATACTAACAAATTACAACTAGCTTGCTTTAGCACTTACTCTNGAGTAGCCCTTTAGGGCGTACTCGTCGCCACTCGGAGGCTGCGCGGAGCTCAGCCGAGAGACTGCAGCCCGATAGCTGTCCGCAGTCAGAACGAACATACTAACAAATTACAACTAGCTTGCTTTAGCACTTACTCTCTGCCACTCGGAGGCTGCGCGCCAGCTCAGCCGAGAGACCGTAACCCGATACATATCGATTGTCGAACGAACATAGAAACAATTATAACTAGCCAGCTATAACACTCACTCCCTGCCACTCCCAGCCTCAGCACCCGCCGATCCAAGCACCCATGACCACGACCCCTTTGCTGACCCTATCAAAGCCAAAAGACGGACTAGCAACCATCCCCAAAGGGAACAACGGTTGCTAGTCCGTCTTTCAATCTACCGGCGACAAACACGTCATCATTCACTTCACAGCGTCGCAATAAAGCGCCCAAACGCGGCGTGTCCCGCCGCATCACGCTTGAATACACCGGCATCGGCCAGAACCCGGGCAAAGACGTGACCTACAGCTTGCTGTAACTGCGTCTGCGCGTTGGCCGCAGTCCAAGTAAACTGCGTCCGCAACTGATCAGCCCATGGCTTATGCATCGCGGCCATCTGGTTAGGCTGGCCCAGCAGGTACTTACGGACTTCCGCCAGTTCTGGTAATAACCGTGCCGGCAGGATGGCCAGCCCCATCACCTCAATGAGGCCGATGTTTTCCTTCTTAATGTGCTGAACGTCCTGATGTGGGTGAAAGATGCCATCCGGATACTGTGCTGAGGTTTGGTTATCCCGCAACACGATATCTAACTGGTAATCATCCCCGACACGCCGTGCAATCGGCGTCACGGTGTGGTGGCGTGTACCGTCTGCACCGACGGCCCGTACATCTACCGCGTCATCGGTGTAGTCTGCCCACGCCGCGCGGATATGCTCGGCCGCAGCCGCCAACTGGGTCCGCTCACTGGACGTCAACCGGATAACACTCATCGGCCACTTAACGACCGCCGCCTGGACGTCCGGAAAAGCCCCTAGCGTAAACGGTTGGTCGGTGGTCGCGACCGCCATCGGCATCGTGTGCCGGCCGCCCTGATAGTGCTCGTGTGCCAGCATTGATCCCCCCACAATGGGCAGGTCGGCGTTGGACCCGGCAAAGTAGTGCGGTAACCACGTCACGATGTCCAACAAGTTGGTAAATGTTTGGGCGCCAATATGCATGGGTTCGTGCACAGCATCCAGAAAAATAGCGTGCTCGTTAAAGTATGCGTACGGCGAGTACTGGAACCCCCAGGTGTGACCACCCAGGTTGAACCGAACCACCCGATGGTTAGCCCGCGCCGGAAAATCAGCCCGACCCGCGTAACCCTCGTTTTCCAGGCATAACTGGCAGGCCGGATAGCCATTACGTTGCTGGTGCGCCGCCGCCGCGATGTCCTTGGGATCCTTCTCCGGCTTCGACAGGTTAATGGTAATTTCGAGGTCGCCAAACTCGGTCGGAGTTTTGAAGGCCACGTTGCGCGCAATCGCTCGGGTCTGGATGTAATTGTTAGCACGGGATAGCCGGTAGAACCAGTCCGTCGCCGCCTGGGGTGAGTGCTGGTATTCCGCCCAAAACCGCGCGTTAGTTGCACTCGGTGTGGGCGTAGCCAAGTCCATTAATTGGGCTGCCACGATGGCGCGGGCCGACTGCGTATCCGTCACTACCTGATTGGTGACCCCCGCAGCCACCAGCCGGTCAAGGTTGGTGAGCGGGGCATCTGCCCCCGCTACGTCCGCCGCGGCATCACCCACCAACGCCAGGATCCGGTTGGTCAAATATACCCGGTCCATGGGCGTATACTGCGTGTTCGTTGCTAAAACGTAATCAATGTGTCGGTCAACTGCAGTCGTCATTGTATCCTCCCCGTCGTATTGCTCCAGGCGCGCAAAGTCGCCACCGGCAATGCGCCGCGTCCGTTCTTACTCGTCACGCACTCTGGCTCACTTATCCGCGAGTTTGTGGGCCCCGTCAGCCACTTCGGCGACGTAAAAGTCGGCATCATAACCGACCACCTCACGGTAACGCTGCCCAACCGCGGCCTGCACGGCAGCCACTGCATCTTTGGCCACGATGGCAATAGCGCAACCCCCAAAACCGGCCCCCGTCATCCGGGCACCGAGCACACCAGGTTGCTGGAGCGCGGTAGTGACCAAGGTATCCAGCTCGAGGCCGGTCACTTCAAAGTCGTACGCCAGACTGACCCCGGAAGCGGAGACCAAGCGACTAAACGTAGCCAAATCTCCGGCCTGTAGGGCCTTCGTGGCACGCAAAGTCCGCTGGTTTTCCACCACCGCGTGGCGCGCCCGCCGAATCAGGGTGTCATCATAAATCAAGTAACTGTATTCATCGAAGGTGTCACCATCAAGGTCGCCCAACGTCTTAATGTCCAGTTGCTTTTGCAACCGTGCCAAGGCCTCCTCGCACTCACTGCGCCGCTCGTTGTACTTGGAGTCCGTCAGCTCCCGCCGCTTGTTGGTGTTCATGATCAAGATCACGTTATCCTGCAGGTCCAACGGCACCGACGCGTATTGTAACGTGTTGGTGTCCAGGAACACCGCGTGGTTGGCCTCACCCATTTCCACGGCAAACTGGTCCATGATGCCCGAGTTAACGCCGATATAGTTATTTTCCACTAGCTGACCCATCTTCACCAGCTCGACGCGGGAGAAGTGCAAGTCAAAGGTATCCTGCAAAATCGTCCCCATCAACATCTCCAACGAAGCGGATGACGACAACCCCGCCGCGTTTGGCAAGTTACCGTATATGTAAATATCCAACCCGTGGTCAAACTTGGCCCCGTGGGCTACCAGCTCGCGGGCCATACCCTTGGCGTAGTCGGTCCACCGCCCGTCTTTGGGTGTGTCCAGCTGAGCTAGTGGCACCGTCAGTACGCCCTGGTCCGCAAAGTTAGCGGAGTATAACCGCAGCGCCTGCTGGTCGTTAGTACCAACCGCAGCGTACGTACCCAAACTAATGGCACAAGGAAAGACGTGCCCGCCATTGAAGTCGGTATATTCACCAATTAGGTTAATACGGCCCGGCGCGAAGAACATGGCGTCCGCGGCATGACCAAATTGCTGTGTGAAGCCACTCGTAAGTGTTGCTGTATCCATGATGTCATCCTCCATAAATGTTCGTCATCAACTTTGTCGTTCAACCAACGTACTGGCCAACGTGGTGCGCGTGGGGGTGCGCACCTGCCCGGTAATCAGCGCGTGCAATTGCTGCACACCCACCTGTCCCAGCTCCTGCGTGGCGACGTGCACCGTACTCAACGCCGGCGTGAGGTAACGACCAATGGCGAGATCGTCAAAGCCCACGATGGTCACGTCTTGGGGAACCCGGAGGCCCGCCTCCTGTAAGGCTTTGATAGCCCCAATCGCCATGGTGTCGTTAGCCACAAAGAAAGCACTGGGCAGCTGGGCGCGCGGGGTGGTCTGCACCAACTGCCGCATCGTGGCGTACCCGCTTTCGGTCGTAAACTCACCGACCGCGACCAGCGGCTCGGTGCCGCCGGCGGCCACCACGTTGCTGGTAAATAGTTGCGGCCGCGGGTCGTGCAGGGCCACATGGTCGGTAGTATATTCTTGACCCGCAAGCATGCCGATACGTGTGTGCCCCACCGCCACCAAGCGTTGTGCCAGCGCGGTAATGGGGCCCGCAAAGTCGGGCACCACGCAAGCAATTTCCCGCGTCAACACGTCTTGATCAACCACCACTAACGGTAGCCCCAGCGCCCGAAATGTCGTCAACTGGTCGTCGCTATACTTACCGACAGCCACCATCCCCACTAGGGCACGCCCATGAGGCAGCGCGTCACCGGGAAACACCCGTAACAGTTGGTACCCTAGTTGGGCGAGCTGGCTCTCCACGCCCCAACGGATCGATCGGTAGTACAAGTCACCATCCTCCTGGGCTTCCGTATACCACAGCATTTCGGCCACCGTACCGCGATGGACACCTTGGTGCCGCTGGTGTTTGGTGTAGTTCAGCGCTTCAGCGGCGGCAAAGATGCGCTGCCGGGTGTCCGCACCCACTGACAGGGTAGTATCTCCACTCAGTACCCGGGACACGGTCGCAACCGACACGTCCGCCCGGGTCGCAATATCCTTCAACGTTGCGATGACCCTCACCTCCTGCTGACAAGTTCAATGTAACTGGTTACAGGTAAAATGTAAACCCTTTCTTTACTAAAAATGGTAAATTTTTACTACATGTGTCGTCCCCTTCCACTGGTTCATCCTCAACAGCACTGTGGACCCTAGATAACGGGACCAAAAAAGCCTGCACCAACACTGGCGCAGACTTTCTACTATTATCTATCGTGTCCATTGCAATGAAACTAGAAGGCCGGATCGTTCGCCCAGTGGTTGATGGGCCCAAACTTATGACCCACCGCAATTTCGTGGCCAATTGCGTTCGTCACGAACGCACGGGCGATACGAATCGCACTCTCCACGTCCGTACCCTTAGCCAGTTCCGCGGCAATCACCGCACTGACCGTATCGCCGGTCCCGTTACGCCGATCCGTATCGAAGAACTGGGCGGGCAACCAGAAGGTCTTGCCGTCTTCCAGCAGCACAAAGTCATCAACCGTAGTTTGGTCACCACCGACACGTTCACCCTTGAGCAAGATGTTCTTGGCCCCCATTTGCTGCAGCTCATGCGCCGCCTGTTCGATGTCAGCTTTGCTCGTCAGCTTACGGCCGACCAGGTGCTCCGCCTCGTAAAAGTTCGGCGTCATCACGTCAGCTAGCGGAATCAGCCGGGACTTTAACGTCGCCAAGGCATCCGCTTCTAGCAGCAAGTTGCCGTGCTTGGTCACAATGACCGGATCCAACACTAGCTTGCCAAAGTCATACTTTTCCCAGTTATCCGCAACGGTGTTGATCAAGTCAGCATCTGCTAACATCCCGGTCTTAGCTGCGCGCACGTGTAAATCATCCGCCAGATCCTTGAATTCGTTACTAATAAATTTAAGTGGCATCGTGACACTATCGTGGATCCCGTACGAATTACCAGCCACCGCGGCGGTCAAGACCACCGTACCGTATACGCCACGCATGAAGAAACTGTGCAGGTCCGCCTCGATTCCCGCGGAACCATCACTGTCGGATCCACCAATTACCATTACCTGAGGATACTCATTTGCCATTGTGCACAAACCTCCTAGACATTAATCAAGATATCTCGTTACTTGGTTGGTGATTATTACTTACCGCCAACGTCCAGCGGGTAGACCGTCGCGTCCTCCACATTGCGGGTGCCAAACGAGTAAGACGCTGCGTCAATGTCGGCTTGGTCTGCTCACCTGGCCGCTTCCCCTCAAACAAAAACGGCAGGACTTACGTCGATAATACGCCGCCCTGCCGTGAAAAGATAGTCATGTTCTGCTGAAACAGGATGAAATCCGCTCATCCTGGCGTTAACAACCGTGCTTAGTTAAACGCGGGCCGCTTGGGGAGCACACCCCGCAACCAGGTGCCCAAGAACGGGTAGTTGTGTACTAACTCTAGCACCTGCACCGTGGCGTCCGGGTAGCCCAGCGAGATGTTGCCCTGCTCAGCATCGACCGTCACCGTCAAATCGTTGTGGTCGGGAAGGGCTAAGACGTACTGGCCTTCCCGGTCGGTTTCGCGCATCAAGACCGCGTTGTTCGCGGCCGTGACGAACAGTTCGTCCAGTGCTGGCACGTTCTGATCACTGTGGACGTTAACCGACAGGGTCAAGTTACTGCCCACCAGCTCGTCGGGAATCGTCGTGGATTCCCAGGCCAAGCCGTTGCCTGGCTCAGAGGCCGCACCCAGGTCCATCCAGTCATGGCCCTCGTCGTCGTACACGTGGAAACTGGCAACCGGGTCATCGGTTTCCACAAACAGCCGCACGTTGCCCGGCTCCGTGATCGTCGCGCTGTTGGTCAGCGGGGCGGCATTGTCGAACTTGGTGCCAAAGGTGAGGCCCGCCACCGGCTGCAAAACCGTCTCATCCACGCCACGGAACCGGTACCCCGTGGCGTACAAGGCTTTCGTCAACGCACTGAGCGCCTTCAGTTCGGCCTCAGTGTAATCAACTTTGGGGCCATCCTGTGCTGTGATCTGCAACAACGTTGGTAGATCCGTCGCCTGGAGGTAACCGTCCGTACTCAGCGGGTTCACGATGCTGAGCAACTCGTGGTTGTCGCCCTTGTTCGCCAAAAAGGCGGTGATAGTTGAGTGTTCCGCATCGTCGGCACTAGTTTTAAGCCAGAACCGATCCATGAACTCGGTTTCGTGGAGTCCCTCCGTTGCGTTAAACGACTGTACCAGCTTGTTTGCCAGTAACTCAGTGAACTCGTGGAGCAGGTTAGTCTGCGCCGTCACGTTGGCCGACCACACGTCGCTATTGGAGAAATCATTGACGCGTTCCTCGTACTTCAAAGTGATTCGGGTCCGAGCCTGTGCTGCCTCCATCTGCGTAGTGATGATCTCAATGGTTTCCTTATCGTTCAGGTTAAGCATTGTGCTGGCCCCCTTCATCAGCTTTCAGTGCCTGCATGTAGTCATCCGCCATGCTGGTTAGGACGTTGGCAAAGTCGGCCACCGTGTCGTACTCCTTCGTCACTGCTTGGTATTCATAGTTGGTCACAGCCGCGGCCACCTGTAACTGCCGCTTCTGGGAATCGAACGCCTTGTCCGCTGCCGCTTTGGCCTGGTCAAACTGCCGACGGATACGGTTAATGTCGAGCCCATTGCCGCGCCGTTGTGGCTGACGCGCGGGACGGACCGGTTGTTCCTCCGGGGCATCCCCATCCGGTTCATCGGGATCGATAAAGTTGCGCAGTAGTCCTCGCAACCCGCTACCATTATTAGCACTACTGCTAGCGGCGTTGCTGGCGACCCGGCCGCCCGTGCTGGCTTCACTGTCGCCGGCCTGATCGGCTTCCAGTGTTTCCAGCTGGTTATGCAGATCCGTGGCCTGCTGGTACACGTTACGGCGCATATCTTCTAGCTGGTCATCCAGGTAGGTCGCCTGGTGGTCAGCAAAGTCGTACAACTGTGGCATGATGGCGCGCTGGTCATCCGTTTGGTGCAAAATCGTGCGGTTAATGACGTCCAACCGCCCAAATTGACGCCGGTGATACCAGTCACCAAAGAAGACGCGGCCGTCGTCGGTCACATCAAAAAATGGGATGTGGTCCCGTAACCAGCTAACTAGGTGTTGTTGCAGGAACGTCATCAACTCCTGCTCAGCCTGCTTGTCGTACGCCAATATGTATCCGGGAACGTCGTGTGGGTCTAGTCGCAGATTCGCGGCCGTGTTATCAATACCCTGATAAATACGGTACGTGGACTGGTCCGCCCACGCAGCGGCAAAGTGCTCGAAAAAATCTTGTTGGTATTTGAGGCTCGTTTCTACTGACATGTTTTTATACCCCATTATTCTTATTGTTCTAATAACACCATTTTACCGCAACTCCACGTGATGACAAGCACAAACTGCCCGTAACGACGCGGACTTGCCCCCGCTCACCCAATGTTGAATCACGGTCACGTCACCGACCACCAGGAGGGTTGTCATTTAATTCCGCCTGGACACGGAGCAAGAACCGCCACCCACCTAAACGGCAGGACGAAATGAGTAAACTGCCCATGGGTTGCCCATCATTTGCTCATCCGGGTAGCCAAATCGCTAAACGGACATATATACTAGCCTACGGAATGGTTATGTAGAAGGGAAGTGGCGGTAGTGTCAACTCAACGCGAACTTAAACTAAAGTGGTTATTTCTGGGTTACTTGATCACCAACACGGGGGCCAGCTTTATTTGGCCATTAACTACTATCTATATGCACCAATACTTAGGCGAAACGCTCACCACTGCCGGTATCGTCCTCTTCTTTAACTCCATGGCCCAAGTGGTGGGCAACATCATCGGTGGCCGCATGTTCGACCGCTGGCGGGAAGACCGCACCATGCTGATTGGGGTAATTCTGGTCACCACCGCTACGGGGCTCCTCGTCCCGTTTCACGCCTGGCCAGCCTACCCGATTTTCCTCGTCATCAGTGGGTTTGGCAGTGGCATCGTGATGACGGCTATCAACGGCTTTGCCACCCGCATTCAAAACCATACGTCCAGCTACGTCTTTAACGTTCTGTACTTCACCAGTAATCTGGGCCTGGTGTTTGGCACCCTGGCGGTCGGTTTCGTATTGCCACTAGGAATCACCATCGTTTTTGCCCTCGCATTCGCCATGTACCTGCTACTGTTCGTCATTTGGTTCAGCGAGTATCGTGGGCTCGCGCAGCCACGGCACGCCGTTCCTGGCGCCAGTGCCAAGGCGCGCGTCCACCTGGCCCTGCCAGTGATCACCGTCCTGACGACGCTGGTCATCGTGTGGCTCTTCTACGAGCAGTGGAACAGTAACATCTCGGCGTACATGTTGGGCATGGGCCTCAAGGTGCGTGACTATAGCTTCCTGTGGACCATTAATGCCGTCCTGATCGTGACCTTTCAGCCTGTCCTCACCTTTTTTGACGATTGGTTGTCACGGCACCTTAACGGTCGCATCTACAGCGGCATCGCCCTACTGGCGGTCAGCTTCCCGCTGCTGATCGTTGCGCACCACTACGGCATGTTCGTCGCGTCGATGACCATCCTCACTTTGGGGGAGATTACGGCGCTACCAGCCATCTCGACCTACGTGGACCGCTTTGCCCCTGAAACCCAGAAGGGCCGCTACCAGGGCTTTGTCCAGGGCTGTGCTGCCAGTGGCCGTGCCCTCGGCCCACTGGTCGGCGCAATTATTATTGATGGTAGTTCGTACCGCGTGCTGTTTGTCGCAGCGACGGTCGTCATTACGATTGTGGCTTGCATCCATGCCGTAATCAACCGGACGTGGCGGCAACCCAGTCAAGCCGACTAGCTAGTCGTCCTCTGGTGGCGGCATGACTGGCTAATAGTAACCAATTTGATCAACGGATTCTTGGGCCCGTGACCATCCTGCAAGCTGGCTGGTCACGGGCCCATTTAGCGTGTGCGTAGATAAATTTATTCGGTGGGCATCCCCCCGACGGCACCCACTATATTGCTGACTAACTAAATGTAAAGACTTTATAATTTTCCGCCACGTGCACCTGCATGCACCCCGATAATGCGTTACCTTGACGTTAGAAATAAAGTAAGGGACGGGAGACCCATGAAGAAGATTTTACACGGCATGATCATCCTGGGAGTCGTTATTCTGGCGGTATTTGGTGCGTATAAACTGGACGTTTATCAGTGATTGGTGAACGCTGGCATCGTGCCGGTACAGGAACACGTGCGCATGGATGTGCCCTTGATTCGCAAAGGTACGGCACCATCCTTAGCCAATGGCAGCGAAGTCACCGCGTTGGCCATGCTACTCCAATATTATGGTTACCACGAAACCAAAAACACGTTGGCCGCGAACGTGCCGCGGGTCCCGTGGCTCTTTGCTGACGGGGACCATGGCAACCCGAACGTTGGGTTTGTCGGCTCCGTGTCTGGGGATAGTTATGGCCTGGGTGCCTATCACCACCCTATGATGCGGTTAGCCCGGCAATACACCAGCCACGCGGTCGACATGTCCGGAAGCAGCTTTGACCAGGTTATCCGGGTGCTGGCCACGGGCCACCCGGTGTGGACGATTACCACAACCTCCTTTGCTCCCGTTCACGATTGGCAACGGTGGACGACCCCGCAAGGACACATTAAGGTTACCTACTCCATGAATAGTGTGGTCATCACCGGTTACGACCGCACCCAGAAACTGATCTACGTTAATGACCCGTATGGGCATAAGGACAAAGCCGTCAGTTGGGACAAGTTCCAGGCCGCATACAACCAGATGGGTCAGCAGGCTATTTATATTAAATAACGTGATAGCACGTATGACAATCATCCATTTTAACAATTTTTCAACGCGTTCGTGGTCCCCCGGGCGCGTTTTTGTGCTAGGCTGGGTACTAGCTTACTAAAAATGAGGCATTTTCATGAAACATCCCGTTCGTCTGCTGGTAACAGCCATCATCGTCTTGCTGGCCGTTGCTGGCGTCCTTGTGGTACACCAGTATACTAGCCACGATAATAATAACAGCTCACCAACGCACAAAGTTAGCACCACACCGCTCAAACGGCACGTTAAATATAACGTACCGTTGATTGACCAGATGGATTCCCCCACTTTGTATAACGGTTGTGAAGTCACCTCGTTAGCAATGCTACTTCAGTACTACGGTCACAACGTCACCAAGAACGACCTGGCCAACGCCATTAAGACGGTACCGCTCACGTATGACAACGGCGAACACGGTAACCCCAACGTCGGTTTTGTCGGCTCCGTTAGCGGCGACACGCCTGGGCTCGGCGTGTACCACGGGCCCATTGCCAAGCTTGCACGGAAGTATACCCACCACGTCACCGATATCTCCGGCAGCAAGTTTAGTGCCGTCATCCGCGCACTGTCGACGGGCCACCCCGTGTGGACGATTACTACCGCTACCTTTGCCAAAGTCGAGGACTTCCAGAAATGGCACACGCCGCAAGGCACCATCAAGGTCACCTATTCGCAGCATAGCGTCGTTATCACCGGCTACAACCGGGCCAAAAAGCTGATCTACATCAACAACCCGTACGGGCAAAAGAATCAGGCCGTGAACTGGCACGACTTTGCCGCCGCGTATAAACAGATGGGGCGCCAAGCCATCTACATCAACCAAACTAAAACCAAATAGGTAAACAAAAATGACGACCCGTTGCACGCGGATCGTCATTTTTGTTGGTTGCTAGTGTTGGCGGGAACGAAACCAGTCCGCGCACTCGAGTAGCGCCATCACGATGAGGTAAGCACCGAAAAACCGGAAGGCCAACATCGCCGTACCAAACGGGTTAAGCAGTAGCACCGCCCCCGCAATGATAATCAGCACACCATAAGTTACCGACGGCCACGCCGGCACGTTAACGTACTGACGGTCAGCCGTAGCCACGCGAATTTTGTAGATGCCAAACAGAATCAACAGTACCCCCAGGAAGAAGGGGAGAATACTGATTAAAATCGTCGCTAGCCCCTCAGCCAGCAGCGACAGCACAATGAGAATCACCCCACCATACAGGCTACCTCCACGGTGGCGTAGCGCCATCACGAGCTGGTACACCCCGAGGACCAACAGTAACAAGCCAATCACAGCCACGCTACTGTTGAAGACCAGGTGGGGCGCAATCGCAATGACCAACCCCAAAACCAGCATGACAATTGCCGCGCTGATGCTGGGCCCCATGCCCTGTCCACGTGAACTACTTTGCATTTGTGTACCTCCCTTAGCCGACGATTATTAATTTACTAATATAATTCTACCATTGTTCGTGATCCCAGGTACGGCCATCGACCTCACCGCGCGCCATGGTCAACGCGTGGTCCTGTTGGCGAACAAAGTTGGCGCACGCCCGCCAAAACAGTTGATCAGGGTAACGCTGCGCCCGTTGTGCCTGTTGTTGTGTGCGTTCAAGTAGCCACGCGGTGCGTTCCGCCTGGGCTTGTGCTTCCACGTCATCCATCAGTCGTCATCTCCTCGCCGTAAATCACCCACGACTCCCCGTAACTGAGCGAGCTCATCATCCCGGTCAGTCAGCTCCGTGGCCGTCAGCTCATCGCCCAACGCCCGAGCCCGCTGAGCAAACCACGCGGCCAGTTCCGCGGGTGCCCCAGGATGGGGCATGCTGAGTAGCTGGCGGTACTGGATGTACGTTTGGGCGCGCGCAGCGTCGCTTTGATGCGCAAAGTCATTGATGTACAGTGCGGGTAACGGCACCATCGCAGCTTTGCGCGCCAACGACCAAAATGGCACCATCAACTGGTCAAGCGTAACGTTTTCGCTCCCACCGACCCGAAATGCGGCGCTGGGATGGCCAGTCGTCACGACCAACCCTAGCGCCTTACCGCGCAACTCGCCGGCCCGGGCCGCACTAACTTGGTGGTCGGTCCATTCGTCATCCAGCCAGGCCCACAGACTTGCCGGAGCACCGTACCAGTACAACGGAAATTGAAAGATGATACGGTCGGCTGCCTGTACGCGCGACCACAGTTGGTGGCGTGCCGCTGGTTCCAGGCCATCAAGATGCACCCACTCAGTGTGTGGTTCCAATGCAGCCGTGGCGCGCAAAAATGCCTGGCTCGTACTGCCATCAATGTCTGGATGGCTCACGATAATTAATGTTTGCATTGCGGCACCCCCATCGTCTTTGTCAGCCATATTGTAGCATTTGTCCGCCTACAGGCTCCAGCACGCCGGAATCGGAGCGCAAGAAAGCACCGCTGTGCGCGGCCCAATTAGGTTGCTCACAACGGTGCTCTTTGCGTGTATACACGCTATTATTCGTCATCGCGACGCTTCTTGTAGCCGACCAATCCTAGTAACATACCCAGAATAGTCAGACCCAGGGAGGCCATGGTTGACTCGTGTTCATCACTGGTTTGCGGTAGTGTCCGCCCCGTTCCTGGTAATTTGTGTCCGGCGGTAGCGGTATTACCGTCACCAACAGGAGTCGTACTGCCAATTGGCGTGGTGTCCCGCGTCGTGGTCGTTGCGTGACGCACGTGCACGTAACTGTGTGCCGTGGTGGACCCGCCGGTACTTGGCAACCGGTGCGGTGCGGTCGCTACACCGGTACTTGGCCTGTGGTTAGACGTGGTAACTGCCCCACCAGTGCTTGGTAGGCGGTGCGGCGTGCTGGTTGTACCGCCAGTTTCTGGGAGCCGACTAGCCGCTGCATGGTACACCACAATCACCGTGGTATTAGCGGCAGCGCCCGTAAACGTCAGCGCCGGAACCAGTGTGCGGTCAGGAGTCATACCAGCGACACTTGGCACCTGCACAGCGTCGAAACCGTTGTAACCTACTGCTACCCAGGCGCCATACGCTACTTGTGGATTATCCGGCTGACTGAAATCAACCGTTGCGGTCCGCTGGTAGCTAATGGTTTCGACCACATCCGGTGCGACCGTCCGACCAGCACCATCAACAAAGTGCACGGTCCGCGTGGCAACTTTCTCCAGGTCGCTATCAGTCAAGCCACTCGGGTAGTGCGGACTATCCGGATTACTTGGATTGAGTAGGTCACTAGGGGTCTTCGGGTTGTCGACCGTGACCTCCTGATCCGTTGGGTAGTAGGTGACCACCAGACTGACAGGGAATGGGCCCTCGTCGGTCATAGCGTCTACCGTTGTCCGGTCAGGCGTCAGGCCTGGTACTGTCGGACTAGTAACGGCAGCAAAGTTGCCGTTGCCACTTGCTGGTGTCCATTCACCATAAGTGACTATACCAGTACTCAAATCAACATCGGCCGTGCGAGTGAAGTCTACAGACTGTACCTTGTTAGGTGCGACCGTCTGTCCCGTTGCGTTCACGTAACGGATGGTTTCCGTTGCTGTCCGGTTCAAATCGTTGGTGTCCAGTCCTGCTGGATACTTTGGACTTTGATCGTTATCCGGATCAACCGGGGCACCTGGCTTTTGCGGGACAACTTCCGTTGGGTCGCTACCAGCTGGTACCTGCGGGTTGACCGTAATTACCGTCGGGTAATAGTAAACCGTTAACGTCACATCGGCAGCGGTGTCATCAACTAGTGCTGGCACTTCCGTTTGGTCTGGCGTTAAGCCTGCTTTCGTCGCTGCTGGTACCGCCGCAAACGTATCGCTACCATCAGCTGTCCAAGCACCATAGGTAACAGTGCCATTAGCTACATCAACTTTGGCTATACGGTGGTACGTGATCGTCGCCGTCTTGCTTGGTGCAACCGTTGCCCCCGTGTAACCATTGATAAAGCGTACAGTCTCCGTTGCCGT
>NZ_AYZK01000006.1:0-78772 GCF_001436135.1 Lacticaseibacillus thailandensis DSM 22698 = JCM 13996 | reverse complement strand
CTCATCATCCGTATCAAACGTCGGCGTTGTTTCCCGACCATCGGTCGTCAGCGTGTAACCGGCAATAACGTAATTAATCGCATCACCATTGGCGTCCTTGTCGTAATCAATCGTCGCTGCACTCGTCCCAGTAATCGTGGCATCGGGCTGTAATGGACTATTGTCACTAACATCTTCAAACTTAACCGTGACTGTTTGCGCATCCGCGTCATACATCACAGTAGACGGCTTAGATGGGTCTGTCGGAGTCAGCGTATAGCCCTGACTCAAATCATCCGGGTCAACAGGTGCGAAGGTGCCGCCTTCCACAACAGGTGTGTAACCAGCCACATAAGGAATAACCCCAGTTGCCTTGGTAGGATCATCAGGGTCCGTCGTGTACTGCACCGGACTATCCGGACTAGTCGCCCCTACCGGCGTGATGGTCACCGCACCATTAGCAACATACCGTAACTGCACTTGTTGATCCGTCGCTGTGTCCGTATCGAAGTAGGCTTGCTTAGTCTCGTCGGAAGCATCCTTCAACGTGTACCCAGCGACAAACTCACTAATGGCAGCACCGCTGTCATCTTGGTCATAGTCGACCTTGGCACCCGTGGAACCAGTGATGGTGTGGCTGGCATACCCGGCAATTTCATCCCCATTTTGGTCGACATAGCTCACAACAACTTTTTGAGGTTCTGCAACGTACCGCACACTAATTGTGTCACTGTATACCGTCGCCGCACTACTGTCAGCATACTTTTCAGATTCTTTTGCGTTATTTTCAAATTGTGTAACGTGATCCTGCAGTGCTTTATTGAGGTCGGTTTCATCAGTAAACGTGGCTGTATCCGTCCCAGCCTCAGTACTTTGACCCGTCCGCGTTTCAGTCAACGTAATGGTCGGTTCAAAGCCAGCAATCACCGGAATGGTGACTGGATCAAACGTCTCATCTGCCGGTGCCGTCCACGCACCGTAATACAGCGCCGTAGTGGCGTCATTATACTGGTCAACATAATATGCCCGTGTATAAACAAAACTTTGCTCACCATTCTTAACCGTCAAATCGGTATCGGCCGGAGCGTTGGCAGGTAGCGTAACTTGCGACGTGAGCCCAAAGGTCCGGTGTGTATACCGGTAGTAACTGTCCTGCGGATTGGTAGGTGCAGCGACCTCAGTGACAGGGTCCACCACCACTTGATAGGTGGTACCACCTTCAGGCACGGTCAGGGTCAAAGCTACAATTGGCTGACCGTTGCCATCAACTTCCATCTGTCCGTCCGCGCCATATACCGGATTCAGTGTACCCGCAACTTTGCCAGGATAAGTAACGCGACTATCAATTTGTTTGATGCCTATTACATACCCAGCAGGAATATTCAACGTGACCTGCTGCTGACTGCCCACTTGGGCCGTAGCAGTCGTTACCGTGCCTACCACTGGCTGGTCGTCCTTAGCGCTAATAAACTCGACCTGGTACTGTGCATCCTGTTCCTGGTAGGTGATATTGATATCATCGTTACCCAAAGTGGCCACATCGGGTGCCTGGTACCCTTTGGTCAAATCATCGGGGTCGACTGGCGTCAACGTGATGCCCGCGCCCGTAACGGCGTCCGTCGCGGTAGGCGCGTAACCTAGAAAGTACGGTACGTAGAACCCAGCCGGGGTAGCTACCGCAATGGGACTATTATCCGTCACGTCGTACGCCGTGGTAGTCGTGATACCAGCAGGCAAAGCCGCACCGCTAGGCGGCGTGATGTGAAAAGCACCGATCTTGGTGTACGTCAACGTGACCATGTTCGCATCGGAGTCATCATCGAGTGTCACGTTGGTCGCGTCAGGAGCAGCATATCCATCAATATCAAAGTTGTTGTCGGTATCCGCGTTCAGCGTCAACTTTTCAACGTATTGGCCTTTAATGGTTGTATCCGTACCAATTGCTTGACCATTTTGGTCCACGTGCTTGACCGTCAGCGTCGTATCTTCACCAACGTAGTGCAAAGTAATGGTATTATCCGCATCATTTAACGTCGTTGGCGTGAACGTGGTCGGATTGTTCGTCGCATCAGCGGTGTAACTATTATCCACAGAGTAATGCGCAATATCAGGGTAGGTCACGGTGTACGGATCGTTAAACGTCGCCTCAAGCGAATCGTCAGGGCGAATCTCATTGCCAAAGGAATCCACATACTTGACGGTTAGGTTGACCGTCGAAGCATCGTAAGTGTAGGTGATAGTAGTGGTTTGCGGGATGTACGGATTAGTCACCAGGTATGACCCAATCTGTGTGTACGATTTAGAATATTCTTTATCCTTCGGGTCTGTCACGTATTTCAAGTCACCAGAGCCGTTTAATCCACCCTTAGCCACAAAGGAAATATCACCCGTATCAACATCCTTTACCGTATAGGTAATAGTGGTTTTGTTGTCCGTGACGCCAGCAACGCTATGCAAGACCTGCGTTAGCGTCTGGCCATCAGTTTGAAAGGGTGACATCGTACCGTTAGCATTGGCACTCGCTGCAGCTGTGTACCCAGTTAAGGAGGCCGAGGGAGCAGTCGTGTACTTTTGCCCTGACAACCCAGTCATAACCACTGGATCAGCACCACTGATGGGGTTGCCATTTTGGTCCACATACTGTGTGGTTTGCGTCTGCATAAGGGGCTTAAAGAAGGCATAACCACTCCAGGTACCCTTTGAACCTGTCTTGTATGAATAAACATCGAAGATATACGTGAGTGCACCTTGCGCATAGACCGATTCAGCGTCATCAAAAATAGTCAATCCGGCCAGTTTGATTTTGCTTCCATCCGTCATTACTTGCGTATTGGTGACGGTATCACCATTCACCAAACCGACTTGAACCTTGCTTTGCGTTGCCCGGTCAATCGCAAAGGTCACCGTCCCGCTATTGCCATCAACCTGCGCAAACGTATACCAATCTGAGTCCTCCGCATAGTGGAAGACCCCACTTGGATAATCAGGATCGGTGACCGAGAACCCCGCTGGCAAAGCCGCACTAGTGGCCGCACTGGAAGCTGCTGAGCTAGCAGCAATGGCGGCTTCGCTGGCAGCGGAGTTCACGGCGTCAATATCGGTTACGGACAACCTGCTCTTGTAACTAACCGTCGGGGTGATAGTGCTCGTAGTCGTGACACTGGCAGCTGTGGCCGCCGCATCAATATCGCTGGTGGCAGTTGCTGCGGCCACGTGCTGCGACGCTACACTACTCGTGGTGCTACCACTATCAGCCGGAGCGGCACTGGTGCTCGTAGCACTACTAGTAGCGTTGCTAGCAGCACTACTACTACGAATAGTTTTGCCATCATTAACCTGCGTTGTACCGTCTGAATTAACCGCACTCGCAGCCACACTAACTGCACCACTAGTATTGCCACTAGCACTGTTGGTCGCTTCTACGGCGGATTTCGCTGGTGCTACACTACTAGTCGCCGTGCTGGCCGCGGACGTACTGGTACTGCTCCCCAAATTAGCAGTCCCACTACTTGCCTGACTTGCATTAGACTCTAACCCACTTTTTTGACTAGTGGCCGCACTCACTGACGCCGCACTGGACGCAGTACTACTCGTACTACTAGTTGCCACACCGTCATCCGCACCATTCGTTGCCGATGATGCAGCGGCACTGTGACCCTGGTTCTGCAACGTATAAACTTGTCCCTGCGTCACCGCAGCGGCAGCACTATCAACAGAATTCGTGGTCTTGGTATCGTTGGTCTCCTCAGCATCGGAAACGGTATTGTTGTGCATACCAATTGCGGTAGTCATACCTAGGAAGAAGAGGGTGCCATATACCCACCTCTTGCCAGATTTCCACATTTTAACGCGCTCCTTAATTTCTGGAGTTGGCGTCCTTTTCGCCCGCTTAAATTTCATCAATACTCATCTCCCGTAAAATCGCCTACTCATTCACAATGAGACCCGTACTTACACACCCTTAAGATTACACCACCAATGCCCAGCAAACAACAATTTAAGCGCAATTGTCGGATATTTTTTGCCGAATGGTTAATTAGATTGTATGACTATATCACAACTTACCGTGACTAAGTCTGCGGAACAATTGTCCACCACAATCCAAGCCGTGCAGTCCACTCATAGCAACAGCTCCGCTTGATTGGGTTAGCTGTCATGACACATCGTTAAACACAACGGTAATATCACCGTAATCAGCAACTAGCCAAAGTGGCTGACGTCGGCATAGCGCTTACATATCTTGCTAATTAAATAACATCAAGGCTACGCGACTACAAAAGTGACATTTGCTGGTTCCACCCACGCCGTGCAACCGTCAAAGTGATCGGATCCGCCACAGCCCCCAAGCAGCGTTACCCCACGCTTTCCATAATTATACTACGCACCCGCCAGTTTGGCCCAAATTGAACACAAAAAAACTCGGCGTCGTCACGACGGACAACACCGAGTTCGAATGAACCTAAAGACTACTTGTTTTCGTTTTCGTTTTCCAGCTTCTCGGCCTCCGCGTCGATTGCCGCGAAACCTGACTGACCAGATTGCTTCTGGGGATGCTTTGAGCGGTCCTCTTCAGCCTTCTGAATCAAAGCCTTACGCTGTTCTTTACTGAGCTTTCCTGCCATCATTCTCGCCTCTTTTCGCACAGGGCACAGTGGGTCGCCCCACTGTGCTCCACTAGAATCGTAGCTGCGAGCCGACTACCGGTTGGAATGTCGCACCATGAGGGGGCGACCACAGTTATGATGTTTGGTTAGTACTTCTTTATTATAGCGCTTTTATTAGCAAACGCCAGCAACGATTGCTAGCAAATTGTCACCGGTTCTTGTGCACCACTTTGATGCTACTGTGCCCAGTCCCGTCGGCTGTCACCCGTAGCTGGTCCGGTACGGAGTCTTGCAACTGCTCCACGTGGCTGATGATGCCGACCATACGGTGCCCCTCGATGGATTCCAGGGCGGCCAACGCCATCGTGAGGCTATCGTGGTCCAGCGAGCCAAAGCCCTCATCCACGAACAAGGCGTCGATGGCGATACCACCACTTTCTTCCTGGATCACTTCACCCAACGCTAACGCGAGGGACAAGGCCGCGATGAAACTCTCCCCGCCGGATAGCGTCTGCACGGACCGCGTGCTCCCAACCTGGTCATCGTAGACGTCAATTTCCAGGCCGGTGTGGTTACCAGTATCCCCCTGATCATCACTTAACCGGAAGGCGTAGCGTCCCCGGGTCAACTCCTGGAGGCGCACCGTGCCCTGCGCCAATACCCGGTTAAAGTAGGCACGTAAAACGTACCGCTCCAAGCCCATCTTGGCGGGATTGTTGCCCGTAAACGCCGCCACCAGGGTACTGAGCTGATTGAGCCGCTGCCTGGTCGTACCTTGCGCCATTAGCCGTTGCTGAATATCAGCTAGCCGTTGCTGGTTCCGGCGCAACCGGGCGCTCGCATCGTGGTGGGCCGTCTGCGCCTGGTCGGCCTGGTTGGTAGCCGTGGTGGCCGCCTGGTGCAGCGCGTCCATATCCGGTTCGGGTTGGTCACCGATCACGGCCTGCGCCTCCGCCAGTAGTGCCGCTGCCTGTGCCACCTGTTCACGGTAATCCTGGTCAGCTGCCCGCAAACTGGCTAATTGCGGTACCGCTTTCAGGTCGGCGGCAAACTGTGCCAGCGTGCCCTCATCCCCGTAATGGTCGCGCACCAACGTCGCCAACTCGTCCTGGGCCGTTCGCAAAGTTGCTTGGGCGCCGTCCACCACATGCTGCTGGCTGGTCAGCTCACCTTGCCGCTGATTCAACGTCGCGGTTGTGACCCGCAGCGTATCAGCGGCGGCTTTGGCGTCGTCATCGTAAGCCTTGATGGCCGCCGTCAGTCGCCGTTGTTCGGCCGTCACGGCAGCGACATCCTGTACATCGTCTGGTAACTCCGCAGCCGCCTGTTGCCAGTTGGCTTGAGCTACCTGCCGGGCCGTTTCCGCGCTGGTCGCGGCTTGCGTCGCTCGGACGGCCGCGGCCGATTGTTCATCACGGGCCGCCGTCAACGTACGCGTCCGTTTGGTCAGCTGTTGTTGCTGTTGCTGTTGCGTGGCCAAGGTAGTAGCAGTCTGTTCCGTACTGGTGGTCGCCGCAATGACGGCCGCGTGGGCTGTTGCTAGGTCGTGTACCGGTGCTGCGTCGAAAATCGTCGCCTGGTTGACCACATCCACCAAGCTCTCAACAGCTGCATTCGTAGCCACCGCCGCCTGCTGGGCCTGCGTAGTTAGTTGCTGCACTTGCGCGTGCACCCCAGCTTCATCAGCCTGGTACCGTTGTAACTGTGCCTGTGCTTGTTGTAACTCCTGCTCACTCACCGTTGTGGTCGCCGTCGCCAGGTGCGGATGTTCCGTGCTCCCACAAACCGGGCAGGGGTCATTCCGTCCCAATTTAGCTGCCAACATGGCCGCCTGATCCTGGTAGTAAGCCAATTGGACTGCATCTGCCCGTTGCGCTGCGGCTGTCGTTTGTGCATGTGCGGCCGCGACCGTAGCTACAGCCTTGCTAGCGGCGGACTCCGCCTGCTGTTGCGCTGCTTGCGCCGCACTGACCGCCGCGTCGGCCCGTTGCATTTGCGCCAAGGCTAATTGCTGTTGCGTTGACTGCTCCCGTAATTGGTCAACCGTGAGCGCTCCCAACTGCGTTTGCACCGTCTGCAACGTTGCGTCCGTGGCTGCCAACGCTGCGGTAGCCGTGCTAGCCGCCGTGCTCTGGGCCTCCGCCACCGTCGCCGCGCTAGCGACTGCCGCTGAGTAATCCGCCACCCGCTGCAACCGCACCGCCGCGCTAGACAAAGTCGCCACGCGCTGCCGCTGGCTGGCAATACTATCGACCTGCGCGGCCACAGTTGCCGCCGCACTACTAGCAGCACTCTGAGCAGTGGCTGCACTGGTGGTCTGTGCCGTCAATTGCTGCAACCGCACCGTTGCGGCACTCGCCGCACTTTGCGCCGTCGAGTAGTTATGGTAAGTCGTGGCGTGTGCCTGTGCCCAGCTCAGCGCTTGAATTCGGGCCTGGCGCGCCTGGGCTGCCGTACTTTGGGCCGCTAACTGGGTTTGCTGAGCCACGGCTGTCCGTTGGCGTTGCCAAGCCCCAGCCAGCGACTGTCCCTGTGTAAAGTTGGCAGTCGCTACCGCTGCCGCGCTGGCCGCGCTGCTAGCCACCACGGCCAGTGAGGCCACGGCTTGGCTGTCCGTTACTAGCGCCGCACTGGCTGCCGTGACCCGGTCGGGCAATGGGGCCCGTTCATCCCGCGCCTGCTGCACTGCGTCCGTTGCGTCCGCCCACTCAAAGGCGTGCATTGCCTCCAATAGCTGGTGATCCGTGGTGCTGACCCGTTGCTTCAGCTCCTGTTGCTGATTGCGCAACCGTTCACCCCAGTCCTGGTACATCTGGGTACCAAAGAGGCTCCGCAGCAACGCCTCCCGTTCACCACTGTCGGCGTCTAGAAACTTGCGGAATTCACCCTGGGGCAACAGGATGATCTGCCGAAACTGCTGGCGGTTCAGGTGCAAGATCCCTTCCACAGCGTCCAGGACGTCTTTGACTTTGCCCAGCACCTGGTCAGGCTCACCATCGCGGTGAATAATCAGCTCCGGGTTGCGCAGCTTCAGGTCACCGTTACGCGACACGTACATCGACCGCGTAATGTCGTACTGCGTATCATCGTTACGAAAGCGCAAGTGCACCACCGTCTGCTCACTAGCCGCAGCAAATTCCGACCGTAGCGCCGTAGCAAGCCGGCCGTTACCGGTCTGGTTGCGCCGCTCGGTACCGTAAAGGGCAAAGACGAGTGCATCAAAGATGGTCGTTTTCCCTGCCCCGGTGTTACCACTAATTAAAAATAGTGGCGTGTCCGCAAAGTCGGTAAAATCAACGCGGGCCTTGGCGTACGGGCCAAAGTTTTGCATTTCGAGTAGTTCAAATTGCATGTCGTGTTCCTCCTGTCGACCTACTGCACGTCAGCCAAGGCTTGTTGCGCCCACTGCCGCTGCTCGGATGTCAGCTCTGTGCCGTTAGTGTCCGCATAAAACTGTGCGAGCAAAGCCATCGGGTCCAGGTGCCGGTCGACTGGTTTGTCCGTCACACTGGTTTGCACCCCGTGGGCACGATCAACCCCGGTGCAATACGGGTAAACCTGCCGTAACTGAATCATTAGGTCCGGAATCACTTCGGTATCCGTGAGCGTGATTTGCACAAAGCTATCCGTCGCGACCTGGTGGTAAAAGTCTGGGTCCATAATTTCCGCGAAGCTGCCGCGAATATGGATGAAGTCCGGTGTTTGCGGAATTTCAATGAACTTACGGGTCATCGTCTCCGTATCAAGGATGTACACCCCTTTGCGTTGCTCGGTTTCGCTGACATCAAACTTGACCAACGACCCTGCATACTGGATCCGGTCAGCATTGACCGCATGCCGGTTATGCAAGTGTCCCAACGCGACGTAGTCAAACGGCGCCAGCAAGTCCAGCGGCACGGCGTCCAGGCCACCAACATTCACGGGTGTCTCGGAGCCACTGTGTGTGCTGCCAGCCGCAAAAAAGTGCGCTACCAGTACGTGGCGCTTATCCGGTGCAAACTGGGCCACCATGCGGTCAATGACCGGCGCCATCGCGGCAGCAATGTTGGTCAGATTATCATCCTCAAAGTAGGCGCGGGCCATGGCGGGTTCAAAGTACGGTAGCAGGAAAAACTGGGTGTCCCCCAACGTGACCGGTTCAAAGGCCTCAGCTAGCCGCGTATGCAGGTAGAATTTGGTGCTACTAAACCACTCACTCCCCGTGGCCAACCGCGGAGCTGAATCATGGTTACCACTAATGACTAACAGGGGCAGCCCGTCCTCGCGGTTGAGGGTGCGCAACATGCTGTTGACGGTGTTGACCGCACTTTCTGCGGCCAACCCACGGTCATACAGGTCACCCGCAATAATGACGCCATCCACGTGCTCGTCGTGCGCCACCTGCCTGAGGGCCGCAAAGGACCGCTGCTGCACCGGTAACAGGTCAAACCCCGCCAGGGTCCGCCCAATGTGCCAGTCTGCTGTATGTAAAATCCGCATGGCTTGATCTCCTCCGTTTAAGTACTCACTATTGGTGCTAACAGTACGTATGTTCGTACCACCATTCTACCGCGAACCGTGTGCGTACGGGTAACAAATTGACCTGGCGCACCACCGCCAGGTCGGGCCAGACACTGCGCAATCAACCCACCACAATCCAGTCAACCACAATAAAAAGGAACGGCCACCACTGGTGACCAATTGGTCCCGTGGTGCGCGTTCCTCATGTACGTTAATTAATCTTGCGGGACCGGCTCCTGCAGTTGCGCGGGCGTCATTCCGACCGTATCGAGCAAAGTTTCGTCAAAGTAGGCCGTCATGTGCCGATTGTTCAACGCGGGCAGCATATTGTACATCGCCAACACCGCCTGCCGGTGGGCATCCGTATCCGCATCCTGCAGTTGGGCAATGCGTTTCAACATCATCACCCCAAAACGGCCTTCGATCAGGTGTTCATCCATCCCCACCGCGTCAATTTCCTTGATCAAGGGTTGCGCGTAGTTCGACCGACGCGCAATGAGCACCCGCAGTCCCCGCGTGACCACGGTCCACGCCGATATGTAACCCATCTGGTTCCACTCGCGCATACTGACGGCGGCCTGCAACACTTCGCGCGTCAACACCAACACTTTGGGTGACGGTAACATCACCATCACCGCGTGCAACACCTCCAGCTGGGTCTCGTCCCAGGAACCACTAGTCACCAGAATCGTCGCTAGGTGGTTAATGTCCTCTGCCGCAACGAGTTGCCGGTGGGCCAAGTAATAGTAATCACCCGCCGTCACCATCATGGCATAGAAGTTCGTATCACAGGGCGCCTGCTGGTACCGCGCCGCTAATTGGTCAAAGGCGTGCTTCACCCGTTCGGGCGTGGGCGCCATGCTCCCTAAGCGCTGCCAGTGCCCCAGCTCGCGGTCGGGTTCACCGGCCACCACTGCGAACGTGCGCAGGGTCAACCCCATACGCGCCAGCATCGCCTGCACTTTGCCTAACGCCAAGTCCCGTTCACCGGCTTCAAACCCCGCGACCGATTTGCACGTGGCGATACCCTCAGCTAGGTCGGTAATACTCCAACCCAAATCTTCACGAATGCGTTTAAAACTACCATTAATAGACATCGTGTACCTCCGACACCGCATCTGGTGCTGGCGCTGGTGGAACCACCTCAGCATACAGGTCAGCACGACACAACTTCTGGGCCAACTTCCGGTAACTTTGGGCTAGCTGGACCGACCCAACCATCCGTAAAAAGCTGATCAGTCCCGTCACCCCCGTGGCGTGGGCGGCCTCGGGATGAACGCGGTAAACCAAACACCGGGTAATAAACTCCCGCCGGTACGCCACCAATGACGCGTTCGCGGGCACCACATCCCGCTGAATGAGTTTTGTCAGTTGCTTGGCCAACGCCAACGTCCCCGATTCGATCAACCAGCAGTCCGCACTCAATACGGCTTCCCACGCCGCAATACTGAGCGAGTGGTTCACCGCGTACATATTATGTATTTCACCGAATAACCGGTTCGCAACCTCCGCGCACATAGTCGGTGCCAACAACACGCAAGCATACCGAAACGTCACGACGTTGGCCTCCGACCACGCAACTTTGGGACCAAACCAATCCTTTAGAATGAGTTGCTCCGTAGCGTTCAGCCGGTTATCCTGGCTCAACGCAAAATAAGCCCCTGCCGCGATCAACAGTTGCTGAAAGTCGAGTGGCGTTTGCCGCCGCGTATAACGTGCTTGTTTCCTCGTTACCAGTTGCTTCAATCCTGACACATCGTTCTGCGCACTAAGAGCGTTCACGACGGTCATTAAGCTGTCGCGGTTGCCCACGAGCGGGTCGAACCCACTGACAAATTCCTGTAGTGATACGCCCATGCGTTGTAGCATGGCTACCAATTTATTAATCGGCATATCCGCCGAACCACCCTCAAACTTCGAGAGGGCCCCCAATGACACAATGCCCCCGGCGACATCCTTTAGTGATGCACCTTCACGCCGACGTAGCCGCCTAAATTCAGCTCCCATCATTGCCAATCACTCCCCATAGTGCACGCGGCTTTACTCCAAACCGCAAAACTAACGCATACATTCCTAGCAGAACATGGAAAAACTTGGTTGCATATGTATTAACCCCTGGTGGTTTCAGGACGTACGGCCCTGGAAACCATTAACGGTCCCGTAACTCCGAATAGCGCCTGACGGCGCACGGGGCGGCTTCCTTCAGGTATTGAAACGAGCTCCGCCCCGCAGGAAGCTGCCGCGTAAGCACTACCACCCAGATGGCCAAACCCAAGCCATCCGGTAACTGCTAACTGGTAACCTGCAGCCACGCTCGGTGGCTTCTCTCAGGTATTGAAACGAGCTCCGCGGGCCAGAAAGCTACCGCGTAGGGCACTCTGACTAAAAGGCCAAACCCGGGCCTTTCAGCCAGAGTGCCCTACGCTATCGCTTTCTAAGCGGCCCGCTCCGCTCTCTGCGTTCTCTGTACAAAAAAAGCGCATGTGTAAGCATACGCTTATTATATATCATTTAATAATCTTTGCTACCTTATCCATAAATATTCTGAACCTGTTCCTGCACTACCTCGTGCTCCAGGAACTCACCATACGTGGTATCCGCCCGGTCAACCACCCCTTGCGGTCCTACTTCAATGATATGGTCCGCAATCGTTTCGATGAACTCCCGGTCATGACTCGTAAAGATAACGGAGCCTGGGAACGCCACCAGCGCGTCGTTCAGCGCCTGGATTGACTCCAAGTCCAAATGATTCGTCGGGTCGTCCATAACCAGCACGTTTGGCTGGGTCAACATCAGCTTGGATAAGATGCTCCGCACCTTTTCGCCCCCGGACAACACACTGATTGGCTTCAACACATCGTCACCGGAGAACAGCATCCGCCCCAAGAACCCGCGTAAGAACGTATTGTCCTGCTGGTTCTTCGGCGCGTACTGCCGCAACCAATCAAGAATACTCAGGCTGTCGTCCTCAAAGACGCTGTTCAAATCCTTCGGCATGTAACCCCGTACCGTGGTCACACCCCACGCCACTTCGCCTGCGTCCGGCGGCACCGTTTCCGCTAACACCTGCAACAACTGCGTTGCCGTCACGTCACTACGACTAATGATGGCGGTCTTCTCACCTGGATGCAGGATAAAGTTGGCGTTGCTGATAGCCGGCATACCGTCCACCGTTAACGCCACCCCGCGCGCCTGCACCAAGTCGTTTCCAATTTCCCGTTGTTGGGTGAACTTTACGTACGGGTACTTCCGGCTGCTGGGTTTAATGTCGTCCAGCGTGATTTTGTCCAACTGCTTCTTCCGTGCCGTCGCCTGCTTCGACTTGCTGGCATTAGCGGAGAACCGCGCCACAAATTCTTGCAGCTGCTTGATCTGTTCTTCCTTTTTGGCGTTGGCGTTGGACTTCAGCTGCTGCGCCAGTTCAGAACTTTGACGCCAGAAATCGTAGTTACCCACGTATAATTCAATCTTGCCGTAGTCCACGTCACACATCATCGTGCAGACCGCGTTCAGGAAATGCCGGTCATGGCTGACAATCAGTACGGTGTTCTGGTAATCCGCCAAAAAGTCTTCCAGCCAGCTAATTGTTTGCGTGTCCAACCCGTTGGTCGGTTCGTCCAGCAGCAACACGTCGGGTTGACCAAAGAGGGCCTGCCCCAGCAAGACCTTCACCTTGTCGCTTTCTGGCAGGTCGCCCATCAGCGCTTGGTGTTGCGCCTCGGGAATCCCCAACTGCTGCAACAACTGGCTGGCATCACTTTCGGCGTTCCAACCATCCATTTCGGCAAATTCACCCTCCAAGTCGGCGGCCTTCAGACCGTCTTCCTCGGAAAAATCCGCCTTGGCATACAGCGCGTCTTTGGCCTGCATTACCGCAAACAAACGCTTGTGACCCTGCAGTACCGTATTCATCACGGTCTGATCGTCAAAGGCAAAGTGGTCTTGCTGCAAACTACTCATGCGTTCGTGGGCATCAAGGGTGACGGTCCCGGTACTGGGTGCCAACTTGCCCTCCAGAATCTTCAGGAAGGTCGATTTGCCGGCCCCGTTGGCGCCGATAATGCCGTAACAGTTACCAGGCGTGAACTTCAGGTTGACGTCCGTGTATAGGGTACGGTCGGTAAAGGTCATACTAACGTTGTTTACTGTGAGCAATTGGTTTCTCCTTATATGGGTAACATTCTCAATATGTGGTGCTGACTCAAAAGCTAAACTCGAGCGACCCGCTCTCATGATGTGACACAACCTTGCTATTAAGGTCAGTGGCCACTAGTAGGTATTGAAACGCGCTACGCCCCGCCGAAAGCTATTGCGCGGCGCGGCTCTCTACACAAAAGCAGTTTTCCCCGCCCGGTGATTTGCCGGGGAGGAAAGCTGCCTTGATTACGCACGTGCCGTTCAATCCTAATCAGGTATTATAGCCTGCTAACTAATTAATTACCACTTTTGTGTTGTATTTAATGTTCTCGTAGATCCACTTAGCGTCCGGAATGGTTAACCGTACACAGCCGTGCGAGGCGCCACCCTTCTTGCCGAGCTTAGCCGCTTCCGATTTAATGTAATTGCCATTGGCATCGATCGGAACACTGTGGAACAAAAGACTACCATGGCCAGCCCAAGAGGTGTAATAGTTAGCACCTTCCCGTTCAGCCGCGTTGTAAAACGTTTGGCCGCGCTCCGCCTGCACGTGATACGTGCCGTGCGGGGTGGCCGTCGTCTTACTGTTAGTCATCCCCGTTGAGCAATACATCGTATAGAGCACCTTGTCACCGTTCATGATGTACACGCGCTGCTTCTCGGTGGAGACGTGAATCCACAGGTTCGGGTACTTATTCACGTCGGGATACGCCTTATTCTCTGACGGTTTGGTGTAATCAACGGTCTTCTGCTTCACCGCCTTTTTTGCCGCCTGCTTGCTGCTGGCTTTGGCTGCACTGGCCTTACTACTGGAACTCTTAGCGGCCTTAGCAACCGCCTCGGTGTGCTGACTATGCATCGTGTAAGCACTAACGCCGCCAACCGCAATCAACGCAATAATGACGCACGCCCAAATCCAAAGCTGCCGTCCTGCGTGATTATGTTGCTTGGATCCATTTGCTGGCAATGGAATGACCTCCTCAATCTCGGTTCGCTACACATAAGCATAACACGTTTAGGCCCAGTTTTTATATGAAAAAAGGTATAACTTTCATCCCCACCCGCACAAAGTCGACCCTGGATGCGATGGGGTAACTACGGGCATCAGTACGGCCTATGGGCACGGTACGTGCGGCCAGCATGCAAAATGGCTGGCGACCATTTACAGTAACCGGATGAGTGCCCATTGACGTCCAGTTGTCCGCCTGTGGAAGACAAGTGTATGTGATTAGTGTTAAACTACAAACATTATGCAACGTTTCGGTGGGCACCCAGGTGCCCGCCAGATAGGAGTATCCCCAATGCAACGTAAACTCAGTTCTCGTCACATGCAGATGATTGCCCTGGGCGGCACGATTGGTGTCGGCCTCTTCATGGGCTCAGCGTCCACCATTCAGTGGACCGGTCCTAGCGTCATGCTCGCGTACGCGGTGGCGGGGTTATTCCTCTACTTTATTATGCGGGCCCTCGGAGAAATGCTGTACGCCCACCCCGTGACTGGCAGCTTTGCCTCGTTTGCCTCTGACTACCTGCACCCTGTCTTTGGTTACCTGACCGCCTGGGCTAACATTTTTCAGTTTCTCGTTGTGGGCATGTCGGAAATGATCGCCATCGGCAGTTACTTTGAATTCTGGTGGCCGCACCTGCCCCAATGGATTCCCGGCCTGGTCGCGTTACTGTTACTGACCATCGCTAACCTCATTTCCGTGAAAGCGTTTGGTGAGCTGGAGTTTTGGTTTGCCATGGTCAAAGTCGTGACCATTATCCTAATGATCGTCGCCGGGATCGGGTTGATCTTCTTTGGTTTTGGTAACGGTGGCTACGCCATCGGCCTCAGCAACCTCTGGAGTCATGGTGGGTTCTTCACCGGCGGTGTGAGCGGCTTCGTCTTTGCCCTCGCCATCGTCGTCGCGTCGTACCAGGGGGTCGAACTCATCGGCATCACCGCCGGGGAGGCGGAAAACCCGCAGCCAACCATCGTGAAGTCCATCCAGTCCACGGTTGGTCGCATCCTGATCTTTTACGTTGGCGCCATCTTCGTCATCGTCACGGTCTACCCGTGGAATCAGCTCGGCACAATCGGTTCGCCCTTCGTGGAAACCTTTGCCAAAGTCGGCATCGGGGCCGCCGCCACAATCATCAACTTTGTCGTGGTCACCGCCGCGCTGTCTGGTGCGAACTCCGGTATCTACAGTGCTAGCCGTATGGGCTACACCCTGGCAGAAACCGGGCAGCTACCGCACCGTCTCACCAAACTGAACCGCCACGGGGTTCCGTTCTGGCCCGTTGTCACAATTGCAGCCGGTATCGGCATCGGCGTGGTACTAAACTTCATCGTGCCGCTACTCTGGCCGGGCACCAAGAACCTGTTCGTCATCGTGTACAGTTCCAGCGTACTGCCGGGGCTGATCCCCTGGGTGGTCATCTTGCTGAGCCAAATTCAGTTTCGCAAGCAGCACCCCATCGTCGCCGGCGAACACCAATTCCGGATGCCGTTCTCACCGTGGAGTAACTACCTGACCCTCATTTTCCTGGGCATCGTCGTCATCTTCATGGGCATCAACCCTAGCACCCGCATTCCGCTCGTGGTGGGCATTGTCTTCATCGCTGCGGTGCTGTGCCACTATTGGCGCACTAACCGACATAAATAAATATCTGCATATAAAGGGGGACGTTACCGCCAGACACCAACGCGTGTGTCTAGTGGCAACGTCCCCTCTGTAGTTAAGCGCGGTAAGGCGACCACAGCTAGTCGTTGGCGCCAGCGCGCTACATTTCCTTAAAAGTCACCTGACCATCATGGATGGTGGCCTGCTGGTAGTCGCGCTGATCCATGTAGTTAGTCTGCGTGAACATGTTCAAGGTGTGCACAAACACCACTTCGTAGGTACCGTCATCCAACGTGGAGACAGCATCCGCGTACGTGCCCTGCCGTTGCCGGTCCGCAGCCGCAAAGACCCGCCGCACGTGCGCATCTACATGGGCATCATCCGCGACACTTTTGGCCGTACTCTTGTGGAACACGGTGGCGTGGCCGTCCTTGAGCCGTACCATCTTGGTTGATGACAGAAATAAGTACATATATTCCTGATCACCAGCCACCCGCGCAGTCGCTTGGGGGATGGTGTAACCCGCATACATGGCCGTGGCCACCTGCGTAGGGTAACGACTCGCGTATAACGACGTGGCCGATTGCTTAGCTAGGTCTTCTACGTTCGTGCGGCTAACACTCGTAAAATTGCCACTACCACCAGTCACATATAACTGACCGTCACGAACCTGTAGGGCGTCGTACTCGTTGTCTACCCAATTGCCCGCAATCTGCCGGTTACCGAGATGGTGGCGTGGCGCCGTAAACCCTTTGTCCGTGAAGACCTGCGCCATCTCCACACCACCCAGCTCAGCACTACTCTGCCCGTATGCCATCGACAACGCGTACAGGTGGTGCCCGCTAGCAATAAAGCCGTTATTCTGAACGCTGACGGTCCCGTCGCGATAGTAGGACAAATCGCTGTAATGGCGAATGGTAATGTGTGCCTTCGCCTTGGCCAACGCCTGGTTAAGTTGCTTGATGGTGGCAAAGTGGTAGGCAGTACCGGTCGACCCTGCCTCCGCATCTGTTTTCCGTAGCCGCGCCTTCAGTTCCTGATAATTGATGCGGGTGTACCCACCTAACTGCCCGCGGTGAAAAATCCATGTGGAGCCCATGGTCGCATTTTGCGCGTACTGAAAAGCTTGCAGATGGCCCTTGTTACTAGCCTGAGCGGTCACCTTGCCCTGTTGTCGCCAAAAGGTCTGGCGGGCACCTAAAATCTGGCGCGATGCCGTCAGTGCCGATGTCTGTTGGTGACGATGCTGCTGAGCACTATGGTGTAAGCTTACGTAGCCACCCACGCCCAACGCGGTTATCAGGATGACGCCGACAATTCCGCCAGCCAGTTGCAGTTTCTTCATTAATTGTGCCCCATTCCCAGGATACGTTGCTACAAATTTATACCATTATGACAGTTTCCAACCCCACCAACAACCGTGGCGGACCAGTCGCTATATATTTAGCCTTGTTCGTTGGGAGAGACGGTTCCCTTCACCCGCGTTTCGGCATACACTAAAACACGGACACAATTTCCGTCAAAGGAGTAACTATTAATGACTAATATTTTGGTTCTACACACAGGCGGCACCATTTCGATGACCGCCAACGCGGCGGGTGATGTGGCCCCCAGCGCGGAAAACCCGCTCATGGGCCAGGTCGACCAGTTGGGTGCCGACATCCACGTCACCGCCGAGGAAATTTTCAACCTACCCTCTCCCCACATGACGCCGGAACTCATGCTGGAGCTGGCCCAGCGAATTCGCCGTGCTGAAGCTAACGGCGTCGACGGCGTCGTGGTCACCCACGGTACGGACACGTTGGAGGAAACCGCGTACTTCCTCGACCTCACGCTGGATAGCACCATCCCGGTGGTCGTCACCGGTGCCATGCGTTCCAGCAACGAAATCGGCAGTGACGGCCTGTACAACTTCATCACTGCCATTCGTACCGCGGCCAGTCCCGAATCGCGGCACAAAGGATGCCTGGTGGTGATGAACGATGAGATCCACACGGCCCGCTTTGTGACCAAGACCCACACCACTAACGTCGCCACGTTCCGCACACCTACCTTTGGGCCCATCGGGTTGGTGACCAAGGATGGGGTCCGCTTCTTCCAGGAATTGATCAACCAGGAAGCCTGCCTCATTGATAACGTGGTGCCTAACGTCTTCCTGCTCAAAGCGTATGCGGGCATGGACGCTACGTTGTTCGACGCCCTCCCGAAGAACACTAACGGACTGGTCATTGAAGCCCTTGGTGCCGGCAACCTGCCGCCAGCAACTTTGCCCGGTCTCCAGCGGTTGCTGGACCGGCACGTGCCCATTGTGTTGGTGTCCCGTTGTTTTAACGGGGTGGCGGAAGGCTTCTATGATTATGAGGGCGGCGGCGTCGAACTGGAAAAGATGGGCATCATCTTTTGCCAGGGCCTGAACGGGCAAAAGGCGCGTATCAAGCTGATCGTCGGTCTTAGCGACGGTAAGCAGGGTGCCGACCTCAAAGCTTACGTTAATAACGCTATTAGTTAAACCAAAAGGACCACGGTGAGCACCGACACGTACGCGTGTCAGTACAAACCTTGGTCCTTTATTTGACCCAGATTAATGTTGCAATAATGCATTGTCCCGTCTAACTAAGAGTCGGCCGCCATTTCCCGGCCAATCGTCAGGAGCCGGTTCATCACGTGCGCCTGGCTACCACCACGTGACGGCACGATCAGACTCGGCCGCATTAGGGCGGCCGCCAAGTCGGCAGCGTACGGATCCGTATCCGCGGCCACGTGCTGCACCACTTGCTGGCCACCACGCAGAGCCACCAGCGCGCCAGTCACGGTGCCGTACGTCGCTAACGGCGCGGCCAAAGCTGTCAGGTTGGTAACGCCTGGCACCGTATCCGTGGCGCCAACGGCTACAAGCACGACGTCATCACGCTGGGCACGAATAGCAACCACCAGGTCAGCCAGGTGCGCGTTAGGCCCACCATCTGGTGCAGCCAACTGGTCGGCCAGCACGTCGGTCAACGCGACGCCCAGGGGACCGTTAGGCGTTGCCACGCTGTATAGCGCCTGGAAGTCAGCGCCATCACGCGCAAGGGGCACCGCGGGCCGCGGACCAACCGCTACGACCCCCCCGAGGTAACGGTACAATGGCACACCCTCAAAGTTCGCGGCGGCCCGAGCAATCGCCAGTGAGGTCGCAAAGGTGGCGTTGACCCCGAGACGGTGCCAGTCGTCGGTACCGTCGGCGTCGGCGATGGTGGCATCACGTTGTCGCTGGTTAAAGGGCGACTGTCCACGTAGTTCGTCGTGCAACGTGGTGTTGACGTGGTTCACGGCTTTGAGCACGCCCAAACCGTGCAGCCGATCACCGCCATCCAGTAAACCAACACCCGGTCCACCGTCGTGCCGCCCAGGAGTCGCCACGGTGGCCACGCCGGTGGTGCCATCGTTTAGCACCACGGTCACCTGCAGTGCGGGGGTACCCACAGCACTAACGACTTCAGCCGCCACTACATCTGAAATTACAACCACCATATCTTCAACCTCCCAAAGTTTGTCTGTCCCCTTATTCTACCATGAACCGTCTCGGCACCCCCCGGTTAACCCATCACCACCCGCAACCTTGTAAGCGATTTTCTGAATCATGGGATAGGCTTCAGCCTGCCAACGGTGGGCACTTTTTGTCCCGCAGCAAGTGCGATTGTGAAGTTTTCACTGAGCGTTTACAAGGACAATTTGCAGGACTATTATTGTAATTGGATTAGATGTAAAAACTCATTCGCAAGCAAAGGAAGATGACTATGGCGCAAGCAACTATGGAAAAACAGGAAGTATCCGACGTAGAAGCAAGCATCAACGACCTTGTGGCAACTGCCCAGGCCGCATTTAACGAGTATCAGCATTTTAGTCAAGAGCAAGTCGACGCGATTTGTGAGGCAATGGTTCAGGCCGCTGCCGCTCACGCCAAGGAACTGGGCGAACTCGCATACCGGGAAACCGGCCGTGGCAAGTCCGAAGACAAGGCCATCAAGAACATTTACGCTGCTCAGTATATCTGGAAGGCCATCAAGGATGACAAGACCGTTGGCGTCATCGCCGACGACCCCGTCAAGAAGGTAACCGAAATTGCCGAACCCCTTGGTGTTATTGCGGGGGTCACGCCCGTGACCAACCCCACCTCGACCGTAATCTTCAAGATCCTGCTGGCACTTAAGACGCGCAACGCCATCATCTTCAGTTTGCACCCACAAGCCCTCGAATGTGGGATCGCCACTGCCCGGTTGATGGCTAACGCTGCTGAAGCTGCCGGCGCACCTAAGGGTCTGATTGGTTGGATCTCCAAGCCAAGTATCGAGGCTTCCAACGCCCTGATGAACCACCCTGGTGTGGCCATTGTGCTCGCTACTGGTGGTCCCGGTATGGTCAAGGCCGCTTACTCTACGGGTAAGCCCGCTTTGGGTGTGGGCCCTGGTAACGCTCCGGTTTACATTGAAAAGACTGCCGACGTGAAGGCCGCTGTTGCGGACATCATGATGAGTAAGACGTTTGACAACGGGATGATTTGTGCCAGTGAAAACAGTTTGGTCGTTGACCGCGACATTCTGGATGAGGTCAAAGCCGAGTTCGAAAAGCAGCACGCCTACTTCGTTCCGGATAACGAAGTCGACAAGCTGGCGGATGCCGTGATCGACCCGCAGCGCCACACGGTTCGTGGCCCTGTTGCTGGTCAGTCCGCTGAAAAAATTGCGGAAATGGCTGGCATCAAGGTACCTGCTGGTACCCAGTTACTGATTGGCAAGCTTGATGGTATCGGTGTAAACTACCCGCTGTCTGGCGAAAAGCTGTCACCAGTGCTGTCCATGTACATCGCTAACACGCAGAGTGCAGCCTTCCAGCTGTGCCTGGGCATTCTCAACTACGGTGGTCTTGGCCACACGGCGGTACTGCACACCACTGATGAAGACGTAATTAGCCGCTTTGGCGATCAGATGCCTTCCTGCCGCATCCTGATCAACACCCCAGGTTCACTTGGGGGTATCGGTGGGTTGTTCAACGGCCTCACCCCATCATTGACTTTGGGCACTGGGACGTACGGGAAGAACTCCATTTCCCACAACCTCTCCACGCACGACCTGTTGAACATCAAGTACGTTTCACGGGCAACCCGCCATCCAATCGAATTCATCAACGAACTACGCACTGTAATTCGCGACAAAGACTAGCTGATTAGGCGGAACAAAAGCAAGGCGCCGACGAAAAATCGTCGACGCCTTTTTGTATATTGTGCAAAGGACACAACCTATGGGGCACAGTCGCTATTGGTCGCAGTTTATTTTTTACCGTCGCCACCGGAGCCACCCATTTGGGATCCATACCATCACAATGGCCAAGGCAATGAGGAGCCCATTGACCACCTGGCCCCACTGACACCAAGTGACCAAAACCAGCAAAGCACCAATCACACCGCCCTTAATGAGTAAGGGACCCAAGTCGGTCATGTGCTGCCTCCATCCCCACCTTAAGCAAAGTGTGGCAGATCCGCTAACGTGTCATCGAAATATAGGCGGTCGTGATAAACGACGGTGGGCAAACTGGTCACACCATTAGCCGCCACCTCAGCTGCCACCGTGGCCGCGACTTGGTCCGCATTGGCCTGTCGCTGCACGTGGTACGTGCTGGTCAAGTAGTCCGCAACGGACGGAGCCGCCTTCAACTCATCCTGGTGCGTGAACACCGCCCGCACCAAGCGCAAAGCCGCTTGAGGATCAGCATAATCAATGTAGCCGTTGGCAATGTTCCCCGCGCGCAATGGCTCCTTCTGCTTATTCCAAAACTTGAGGTGTACCTGCAACTTACCCGCGGCCACGGCCGCTTCCAGGTCCTCGTGCACCTGGGCCAACCAGTTACGCGTATCACCACAACCGAGATTAATAATTGCGATGATGGATTCCGGCGCCGTCGCGGCACCGTACGTTAACGTGGTGTCATTATCCAAACTAAACTTTGTCATGAATTCAACCTACCTTTGCTCATAATATCGTTGCCCGCATTATACACCCAGAACGTACCGCCGGATGGCGCGTGCCACCCCGTTGTGATCGTTATCGCTAGTCACAAAGGTGGCAGCGCTCGCCGCGCATTGCCCATCGCCACCGGGACGCCCACGCTGGCCAACATGGGTAAATCGTTCATTCCGTCCCCAATGGCCATCGTTTCTTCAGCCGCAATTCCGAGGTATGCGCCGAGGTCGGTCAATGCCGTGCCCTTGTTGGCAGTTTGGCTCATAATTTCAATGAAGTACGGTCGCGTCCGCACGATGTAGTAGTGCGCCCCTAGCTGGTTGATGCATTGCATTTGGACCGCGCTGATATCGGCCGGATTACCCGCCAACACAATTTTGGCCGCGTGAAAATCAGGGCTAATATCCGCCAGCGACACGTGGTGAATGCCAGCGTGATTCGCCGCTGCCTGCCGTACCGTGTACGGGTTAATGTAACTATCGGTGACGTAGTTATGCCCTTGCTCATCTAGAAAGTGAAAGTGCATGTGGTGGGCGACGCTAAACTCCGCCACCGTGGCAATATCATCCCGGCGCATGGTGTGCCCTTTAAGTACCCGTCCCGTCAGCGTTTGCAATAACGCCCCATTATAAGTGATGGCATACTGGGTATCACCATGCAAATTTAGTTCACGCAAATATGACCGGATGCCAAACAATGGGCGACTAGTGGTGAGCACCACCTTCACACCGCGACTAGTAGCCTGTTGTAAAACAACGGCCGTGGTGTCAGTCATCTGTCCCTGTGAATTGAGCAGCGTATCATTGATATCAACTGCAACCATTTTTATCGTCATGACACCCTCCTCCCTGGTAGCACCTCACGGTCAACGCCGCCGGTACCACCAGTAACATATCAAAAGTCTATCCTTCGATTATAACGTAAATTATCGGTAAGCGGTGCCATGACCGGTATTACTTGCACCACGAACAAAAAATCAGACCCAATTATGTGGACTTTTCGGAGGAAGCGCGATATACCGATAATGCCGAAAACGTCATGCACACCTTTGGTGATAACGTCATGCGGGTAGAACACCTCGGCGGCACACGACGGGGTCGCGTTGGCCCGAGCCATTCGCAAAGTCATTACCGCGACCAACACCAAAGCAATGGCACGAAACCACCAGTCAGCATAAGGACTGGCAAGACGTACCTCACCGCAGCGAGCAAGCTTCCCCATTACAGCCCCGAATAACAGGAGCAAAAAGCACAAGCCCACAATCGAGCTTGTGCTTTGTTTACGCATCTAACTACACTCCTACTTAACGGGCCGCATCCGGGTCGCGCGGTACTGGCCGGTTAAGCCGTCAAAACTGAACGCCTCGTTGGTCAGGTCAAATTCCACACGCTGTTTTTCGGTCAGTTGGAAGCGACTAATATCGGTACCCTCAATGGCGTGGTACGGCAAAAAAACAACTTTGCCATCATCCGCATCAATGATGCCACGGCCCACTCCGGCATCATACCAACGTACCTTACCTAACTGCACCGCACCTGCCTCCTCACGTGTAACGTATTGCCACCCAATTCTACACTCTTGGGTACCGTCCTCACCGTTAATTTTACTACTTCACCCCAGCAACGACACGTCGCCGATAACTTAAATATAACATCAACCAGTGGGCTGTTAAAATGCCCACCACCAAAAAAGCATTTCTAGGCAACAGATTCACCGTCGCCCAGAAACGCTATTTCTTTATGATACCTAAATGTCGTACTTGAACCTACTCCACTTGTGCTGACGAACGCCGCCCCCGCACAATCTTTTTACGGAGTTCCTCAATGAAGAACACCGGTAGTGGGATGCAGGCGAGGAAGACCCACTCCTGCCAGTGCAACGGCCCGGTCTGGAACACGTCCTGCAAAATTGGTGCGTGCATCAAGGCAATCAGGATGAGGAATTCGACCACGATCCCGACGTTGATCTTGAAGTTCTTCCAGATGCCAATACTGAAGACCGACGCGTTGCGCGTCCGGCAGTTCATTACGTTGGCCATCTGTACAAAGATGACACAGGCCAACGTCATCGTCGTCGCCGTGATATAACCACGGGTACCGTCGGCCGCCAGGGCCACACTTGGCCAACCAGCCAGGTAGTTGACGAAGAAGTAGCCACAGGTGGAAACCAGGGCCCCAATCATTCCGTACCAGGCAAAGGCGCGCCACAACACGTTCTTCGTCAGCAAGTGTGACGTCTGTGAACGTGGCGGTTCCTTCATGGCTCCGGGTTCAGCCCGTTCAGCCCCCAGGCCCAATGCCGGAAGCATATCGGTCCCCAGGTCGATGGTCAGAATCTGCATAACGGTTAATGGTAATGGAATCAACCCACGGCTGAGCAGGAACAGCACGGACGGAATGGCTTCACCCACATTTGAGTTCAGGATGTAGGTCAAGAACTTCTGGATGTTGCTGTAGACGGTCCGGCCTTCCTCAATGGCAGCGACGATGGACGCAAAGTTATCGTCCGTCAGCACCATGTCAGCGGCATCTTTAGCCACGTCGGTCCCGGTAACCCCCATGGCCACACCAATGTTAGCCTTCTTGAGGGCTGGGGCGTCGTTGACCCCGTCACCAGTAGACGCAACGATTTCACCCATTTCTTGCAGGGTGGAAACGATCTTGTACTTCTGTTCTGGTGCAACGCGGGCAAAGATGAGTTCGTCCTTGAAGGCCGCCTTCAAATCGTCTTTGCTCATCGCAGCCAGCTCGCTACCAGTAATGACCCGGGCCTGGTTGCTAGAGACAATGCCAATTTGCGCCGCCACGTTGCGTGCCACCACCGGACTGTCACCAGTAACCATGATGATCCGAATCGACGCGTCGTGGCATTCCTTGACCGCCTGGAAAATCTCCGGACGGGCTGGGTCGGCCATGGCTGCCTGCCCCACGAGCGTGAGGTTTGTTTCACAGTTGTCGATCGTCAGGTCGTCCAGGTTGGCCGGCACCTGGTCCGCCGGAATATCCCGGTAGGCTACAGCCAGTGTCCGCAACCCAGATTCGGCATATTCCTGTTCCGCCTTCATGGCTGCCTTTTTATCAGCATCCGTGATGGGCCGGATGGTCTCGCCTTTGTCCAAGACGGTAGCACACTGGGTCAACATGTCGCCCAGTGATCCCTTGACGTTGATCCGCAAACTGCCATCAGGAAGTTTGTTGATCGTTGACATCCGCTTACGGACGGAATCAAAGGTCAGTTCCTTCACGCGCGGCATCTGCTTGTTGAGATCATCTGCGTCTATGCCGCCCTTTTCGGCCATGATGATCATGGCAGCTTCGGTTGGCGTCCCTAATAGTTTCGGGGCACCCTGGGGATCATCCCCCGGCTGGACGCGGGTATCGTTATCAATGGCGGAAATTTCAAGTAATGTTTTCAGTTCTGGTTCGTCCTTGAGGTGGACGTGGTGTCCCCGCCGCAGGATCTTCCCGTTGGCGACGTAGCCAGTCCCCTTCACGCCGTATTCACGGAACGGTAGCCAGATGTGGTTGACCGTCATTTGGTTCTGAGTTAAGGTCCCGGTCTTATCGGAACAAATGACCGTCGTCTCACCCAGAGTTTCTACGGAGTTCAGGTCCTTGACCAGGGCGTGCTTCTTGGCCATGCGCTGCACCCCTTGGGCCAGGGACAACGTCACGGTTGGCAATAACCCTTCAGGAATGAACGCCACGATCATCCCCAAGGCAAAGATAAAGGATTTGGCCACTGGGTATTTAACCACAAAGATAGCCAGGATGAAAAAGAGGATCCCAATACCAATGGCGATCATCGACAACTGCCGGGTCAGCCGGTTGAGTTCCAGCGTCAGCGGGCTGTCCTGGTGGGACTGTTGCTGCGTCAGCTGGGCAATCTTCCCAAATTCGGTCGTCATCCCCGTTGCCAGCGCCACAGCCGTCCCGGTCCCGGCACCAACATTGGTACCTTCATAGATCAGGTTGGCTTCGGCAAACTGACCTTCACCCGGATCGTAATCCACGCTCTTGCTTTCGGGAACAGATTCCCCCGTGAGCGCGGACTGGTCGACCTGCATCGAACTAGCCTGAATCAGCATGGCGTCCGCCGGCACGGCGTCACCAGCCTGCAGGTCAAAGACATCGCCGGGTACCAACTCAGTAGTTTCGATCTGTTTGAGTTGCCCATCCCGATGCACATTTACATAGGTGGGTAACATCTTCATCAACGAATCGGTCGCCTTTTGGGCGGCGTGTTCCTGCCAGAAGCTGAACACCCCGTTAATGATATTGACTGCCCAAATGGCAATCCCCAGTTCCAACATTCCGGCTACTACGGCGATAATACCGCCGACCCAGAGTAGCCAGGCCATCAGGCTCGTAAAGTTCTTCAAGAAGGCTTTTAGCTGAGATTGCTTTTTGCTCTTCTGAATTTCGTTTGGCCCGTACTGACGGAGTCGCTTAGCAGCTTCATCACTGGCGAGACCTGCAGCGCTGGTACCAAAGTCGTGATAGACCGTCGCCACTGGTTCCTTGGCGTAGTCCTGCGGCGTCTTCTTGGCGTCACGCTGAACTTGTTCACTCATCTGCTTGTCACCTCATCTAAAAGTGGTGTTGCGTTGCCACAACACAAATTCTTGGCCAGAGCCAAGTAAAGCGGTTCATTTGCCGCTAGGTTGGACCATACAGCGGTATAACACAACATGACCATAAACTGCAACCAGCGGTGTGATATTGTCCCACCGCTGGCATTCCCTTTTGGTCACGTAAAGTAATTTTAACACCATCACCAGTCCGTGCGCACAATATCGGCACAGAAAGTCACTGGAGAGCAACTACTTGGCTGGTCCACCCGTAATGGGGTGCGTGGCCATACTGTTGTAAATGGTACGCTTGAGCACTGCTAAGTCGCGGGCCGTGTCGGTAGGACCAAGCTGACCGAGCAGGTGTCCTTGCAAGAAGTAAATGAACAATGGTCCCGCGATGGCCCGGATGACATCGCCAACCGTCATTTCTGGGCGAATTTGGCCCACCTGCTGCAAATGCTTGAACGTGCCCACCGCCTTGTTCACGGCGGCATTGCCATTATCTGGCTGTAACCACTTGGTGAAACCTTCTTCACGCAAGTGCCGGTTCGTTAGTAGTTGTGAGAAAAGAATCACGAAAGCGTCGGCGTTGACCTGCAAAAAATGCAACCGATCCGTGACCACATAATCCAGCAACGTCTGTAAATCATCCGTTGTTGGTAAATGGTCCACAAAGCTGCTTTGGTACGCCCCAAACATATTCGTAATAATTGGGGTAACGATGGCCGTCAATAGGTCACGTTTGGTTTTGAAATACTTGAAAATCGTGGCCTGACTAATGCCTGCCGCATCCGCAATTTGCTGCGTGCTGGCGCCATCGTAACCGTTAGCCGCGAATACCGCCAATCCCGCTAGGAGCGCCTTGCGCTTCCCCGGCGGCATGGGTTGCGCTGCCACCCACTCACGGTAGTCCATAAACACATTATTCGTTGACTCCGTCATGTTTGTACCCCCAAATTGGTTGATCAATTCGTATTAACTGGATGTGCACATCACCCTCTAGTCAGTTTACCACCGGGCGGCCAATTCCAGTTTTGTCGTCTTTAAACTTTGCGGTAGCGTTTCAAACCGACCACGTTTAACGCGGCGAGTACGACGGCAAAGGCCAGTAATACCACTAGGTCGACCCAGATCTTGCTCAAACCGTCACCATTAAAAATAATGGCATTTTGTGCGTCGGCCGCGTAGCGTATCGGAAAAATGTAGCTGAAGTAGTCCAACCACTTGGGTAGCGCGTCCAACGGAATCAACCCCGACAGGAAGATCTGCGGCACCAGCACGATGGGCAGAAATTGCATCATTTGGAATTCGGATGCCGCCAAAGTGGACAGGAAAATGCCAGCTGTCACCGCCACAAACGCAACCAGCACGTTGACGAGTATCACATTGGCTAGGTTGCCGACAACCTCAACGTTGAGCAACCACACCGTCGAAATGACGATGACAACTGTCTGTAATAAGGCCAGAATCCCGTAGGTGCCCAAATAGCCCAGGACAATTTCGCTACGCCGCACCGGGGTGGCCAACACACGATCCAGTGTCCCCGTTGACCGTTCCTTAAGCAACGCCATACCTGAAACCAAGAAGACAAACAGGAACACGAAGAACGCCATCATGATTGGCATGATCTTGTCAAAGTAACTGGTATTACTATCCCCGTACACATAGTGGTTGTGTACCTTAACGGCCTTGGTCGTCTGTTTAGTCTTACCAGCAGTTGTGGTTGGCGTGGTACTAGTGGCACCCTGAGCAGCCACCTGTGCTTGCATCTTCGCCTGCAACGTGGCATTCGCCATAGCCAACTTAGTCACTTTGGCGCTTAACTCCTTCAGCGTAGTAGACGTCATGCTACTTTGGAAGGCCAGCTTGGTCATGCTGGTCTTGGTCGAATCAGTGTTGGCGTATGTGACGTCAAACCGACTGTCGTGCTCCTTGACGATGGCATCCACTTTACCCGACTTCAAGGCAGCCTTTGCGGACCGGTTCGTCGTGTACTTGTGGGCACTAACGTGTTTTACGTCATTCAGTTGGGTCCGCAGGCTGCTTTGCACGCCCACCGTAGCCACATCCACGTGCGTCGTGGAGTTCACTGAGAAAACCACGCTCATCAACCACATTACCAGGACCGGGGCAACAAAGACTAACGCGAGGGTCCGCGGATCCCGCAGCAATTCCTTGGCAATTCGCCGCATTAATTTAATTACTCGTCGCATTATAGTTCGCCCTCCGCCTTCAAAAATACCTCTTCAACCGTGTCCACTTGATAATCAGCTTCCAATTTATTCGGGGCGTCAAACGCCATAACTTTGCCGCCTAGCAATAGCGCCACCCGGTCACACTTCTCCGCCTCGTCCATAACGTGGGTCGTGATGAGCACGCTGCTACCAGCCGCCACGGCGCGCCGCAATTCGTCCCAGATGCGTAACCGCAAGGCGGGGTCAATGCCGACAGTCGGCTCATCAAGCACCAATAACCGTGGTGAATGGAGTAAGGCAATCGCCAATGACAACCGCCGCATCATCCCACCAGAGTAACCAGATACCCGTTTGTCCAGATCACCAGTGAGGTCAACTACCTGGGCCACCCGGTCGATCTCGGCAGTCAGCGTATCCTGGGGTAGACTCTTCATCACCGCAAAAAACTGGAGGTTTTCACGGCCCGTAAGTGTGGTGTATAACGCATCGGATTGCGCCATATAGCCAATTTGCCCCAGTAGCGCGCGGTTAGGCATGGTTGCGCCGTAAACCTGCGCACTCCCGCTATCAGCGATTTCCATCCCCAGTGTCGTTTTGATGACCGTGGACTTGCCCGCACCTGAGGGACCAATGAGGCCCAAAATCTCCCCAGGTTGTAAGTCCAGGTTCACGCCGTTGAGCACCGTTTGTTGGCCAAACTTCTTGGTCAGTCCTGACAATTTAATGACGCCTACCATACGTGTATCCTCCTCGTCTTGTCGGTGAGTGAGTGCTCACTAACCTATCGGTGCAAAGACTACACCCAACCATGGTGAGGGTCAAGGAAAATCACAAAAAAAGGCGCTGTCTGCAACCAGACAACGCCCGCAAATCATTTATTTAGTATTATGCACATGCCGCCGTACACGGGTGAAAGCCCACGCAATCGCCGCCGCCACGCACGCCACGATCACGACCACCAAAACGTCCGGCCACTGCCCACTTGTAACCAGGTCACCACCAAACGCGTACACAAAGGCCACGGTGCTGGTGCCCAGGACGCACGCCGCAACGTAACGTCGCCGGGTAATGGTCACCCGGTTAGCCGCCACGTTAACAAACATCGTGGGAATCATGGGCACCGCATAGCCGATCGCCAGCACAATTTCGGGCCGTCGAGCATTGACGAGTAAGCGGTACAGCCACGTATCCGGCGGTTGCCGCTTCCGACCGACCTGACCAAACAAGTAGGTCTGTAGCATGTTGCCACAGGTCATCCCCACGGCGTCCACCATGAACCCCCGCCAATGGCCAAAACAAACACCACCAAAGAATGCCAGCACCGAAATGGGTACTCCCGGGATGTTCGCCATAATGACCAATAAGGCGGTAAAAATCAGGAGGTCAACGGGACCTAACGTCCGCATGGCCAGCAACCAGGCTTTGTAGTGGCGCGCCGACCGCCAGAGGGCATTCAACTGGTCCCAGTAACGGTAACCAAGAATGGCCACTAGCACGAGTGCGACGATGATGGTGACGACACGCCCACGCCGGCTTGACCAATCCGTTCGTAACCACCGCACACCATCGCCTCCCAGCATCTAGGTGAGTTACCACTCACCTTTTCTCGACCCAATGATAATAATGCAGTCGCCCGTTGGTGTCAATTGGGACAACTGCGTTTCAGCCAGTGCTCGTGCCCCAGCAAATAGCGCCCTCACGCGTTGGTCGCCAACTCCGGCATCTGGTCCCGGTACAACTGGGCGTAAAAGCCGTTCGCTGCCATCAATTCCGCATGGGTGCCACGTTCAATAATAGTGCCATGGCGCAACACGTCAATCTCATCCGCATGCACGATGGTCCGCAACCGGTGAGCAATCAGAAAGCTGGTACGCCCACGCGTGACGGCATTCATCGCTGCCTGCAGCTGCGCCTCGGTGACGGTATCCACGTTGCTGGTGGCCTCGTCCATGATCAATACCGGCGGGTCGGTCAAAATCGTCCGCGCGATACTCAGCAGTTGTTTTTGTCCGGCAGAGAAGACGGACTGTTCATCCGTAATTAGCGTATCGTAGCCATCGGGCAACGTCATGATGTAATCGTGGATGCGGGCCTGCTGGGCGGCGTTGATCACAGCCGCATCCCCAGCATCAGGATCACCAAAACGAATGTTATCCCGGATGGTGCCCGAAAACAACTGCGGATCCTGTAGCACGATGCCGACGTTGTTCCGCAGGCTGGTAAGTTCGAGTGCGCGAATGTCGGTGCCATCAATGGTAATGCTCCCGGTATCGACATCGTAAAAACGGTTGAGCAGGTTCATTACGGTGGTCTTCCCCGAACCGGTCGGCCCCACCAGCGCCACCATGTGCCCGCGTGGCGCATCAATATTGATGCCGTGCAAGATCTCGACACCTGGCAGGTAGCCAAAGTGGACGTCGGTCAACTTAACGCCGTGGTGCACCCCGTCAATCACTTTGCCATCGGTGGACCGGACCTCATCGGGCTGCGCAAAGACTTCGCTCACGCGCCGAGCACCAGTGACGGCCTGCTGGATGATGTTATACACGCTGGTCAACTGAATGATTGGCTGATAATACTGCTGAGCATACTGGACAAAGACGGCCACCACGGCCAGCCCGGTCCCCAGCGCCATGTTGCCCTGCAGTACGTACCAACTACCAAAGAAGATAACGATGGCCGTATTCAGGAGCATCAGCCCCGACATGACCGGCATCAGCATCCCAGCCCAAATTTGCCCGCGCTGGGCCGCTTGCAGCACCGTCGCGTTGCGGCTGGTAAAGCCGGCAATTGACGGTTGTTGCAAACCGTTGGTGATAATGACCTTCTGACCGGTAATTTGTTCATTAATGTAGCCGTTCAGCGCCCCAACGGCACGCTGTTGCTCGTTGACCGCCCGGCTGGCGTGTGTGATGACGAACCAGCACACCAAAACCGCCAGTGGCGTAGTAATGATCGTCACGACGCCCATCATGACGTTACTAGAAAACATCATGATCAGGACCCCTATCAGGGAACCAAACCAATAGAAACTGTTGACAAACACTTGGTTCATGGCATTAAAAATGTTATCGAGATCGCTGGTAAACCGGGCCAGTAAGTCCCCGTCCTCAGTCCGGTCAAAATAGCTGACCCCAATTCGCTGCATTTTGGCGAATAGTTCGCTCCGCATACGGGAGGTTGATACACCGGCGACCCAGCCCAAAATGGCTGAGGTGGCGCAATCCGCAAATCCTGCCACCACGTTAATGGTAATCATCGTCGCTGCCGTCCGGATAAAGGGTGCCATAACGACGGTTTGATGAGCGCGAAACTCAGCCAGTACGGTGGTCAGTTGCGTCACCGCGTGACCCAGTAAAATGGGGGTGTATACCGCTGCGCCGCAGTAAATGGCCACAGTCAGCACACTGATGATCAATTGCCACGGGTACGGCTTGAGGTAGTGGCCAAAGTAATGACGTGCAATTTGAAAATCACTTTGCATTTAGCCCACCTCCTCAGTGTTACGCTGCGAATCCAGAATAGTTTGGTAGACCCGGTTTGTCGCCGCCAGCTCGGCATGCGTCCCGTTGCCGACCACGCGACCGTGATCCATGACCAAAATACGGTCGGCGTGCATCACGGACGAAATCTTTTCCGCAATAATAACCGTCGTCATGTGGCCGAGGTCCCGCGCCAATGCTTCTTGCACCCGCTTTTCACTACGCGCATCCAACGCACTGGTCGCGTCGTCGAGCACCAGTACGGCTGGCTGCCCAATTAGACCGCGGGTAATGCTCAACCGTTGCTTCTGCCCACCAGAAAAGTTTGCCGCCCGCTCGTCCACGGGCGCGTCGAAACGCTCAGGTAGCTGGTCGATGAACTCGGCTGCTTGGGCAATCTTGGCCGCCCACTCCATGTCGGCTACCGTGGCGTCCGGCCGAACTTGCCGCAAATTGCTGGCAATCGTACCCGAAAACAGCGTCGACCGCTGCAGCACCACCGCCACGGCTTTGCGGATACTCCGTGGGTTTAGTTCCCGTAGGTCGTGACCGCCCACTAAAATGGCACCGGTGTCGGGATCGAATAATCGCCCTAGTAATTGCGCCAGCGTGGACTTGCCACTCCCAGTCGCACCCACGATGCCGAGCATCTCACCTGGTTGGACTTTGAAGCTGATATTTTTGAGCACGGGTTCGTCGTCACCCGGATAGGTGAACGTGACGTTCCGCAACTCGATCCCGCCGTCGAGGTTCAACACGGGCGCCCGGTTAGGAAACAGCATCGACGGCGCGTGCCGTAGCACCTCACCAATCCGCCCAAGGGAAACAAAGGCCCGCGTCGCCCCGGTGGCGATAAACGCCGCGTTCATCAGGGCGTACAAAATCTGGAGCACGTACCCCACAAACGACGAAATAACGGCTAAGTATGCCGGATGACTGGTAATTTGGTTCCCAATGAGTAGCACAGCAACACCAACAACAACGTTGGCAATCATGAAGAACCCGGGAACCATCACGGCGAAGGCATACCCAATCTTGATGCTCAGCGTCTCCATCAAACCAGATGCGTGGTTAAACTTAGCCATCTGCGCGTTTTCCTGGTTAAAACTCTTCACGACGCGCACACCCATCATGTTTTCACGCGCGATGGTGTTCACTTCATCAATGTAGTGTTGAATTTTGCCAAAGTAGCCCCCCATTTTGACGGTCATAAAGGCCCCCAGAGCGCCAATCACCACAATCATGGCTAGGAGCAACCACCAGAGGTCAGGAATGGCCAGCAACGCTAGCGCGAGGGCGCCCGCAAAGGTGATGGGGACCCGCAAAACGATCTGGAGGATCGACATGACGAGCATCTGCACCTGGTTAATGTCGTTGGTCATGCGCACACCAAGGGATGACGCACTAAAGGCCTCAATATCGGCGTAGGCAAAGCGTTGAATGCGCTGATACAAGTCCGTACGCATATCTGCGGCAACCCGCACGGCGGTTTGGGCAGCCCAAACGGTATTGAAGATGCCAGCAACGATGCCTAGCAGTGCCACCAGCAGCAACTGTAACCCCAAAGTGAGTACGGTCGCCTGCTGGTTAGCGATGATGGCCGCCAACACCTTCTGCAATAGAAATGGCTGCCACAGAATGGCAGCGGCTTGCAAAATCGTGGTAATAACCGCCCCAGCGGCGGTACCGGCATGCCGGCGCAAGTATGGCCAAAGGACCCGCATAGCAACAACCTCCCCCAACGTAAAATGAGGCGGAGCTACATGGCCCCGCCATAATTTCACTAAAACCTTATCTTCATCTAATGTAGCATAATCGTCCCCGTTGCACCATGGGTGGTTACCTTTGGATCCAATTCGTGGGGGCGGTACGTCTCCCGCCCCAGATGTAATCCGCCACTTCCGCGACTGGGACGTACATCCCACCAACTACCAATGGGATGGCCAGCATCAGCGTGGTATACTTACCTGCGTAAACGTCAAGTGAAAGGGTTATTTTATGCAGATTGTCAACTGGATTATTCTAGCTATCGTGCTGTTGGACTGGGTTGCGGCGATCATCACCGTTTTCCACGCGCAGCGTAATATTGCCGCCACTTGGGCATGGCTCCTGGTGCTAGTCGTTATACCGGTGTTCGGCTTTATTCTGTACCTCTTTACGGGCCGCGGACTGGGCAACACCAAGCTTTTCCGCCTGCGCACAGCCGACCGGATTGGGCTCAAAGAAGTCATCGATACCCAGCGGGATAGCCTCCCCCGGTTAAAACGTACGGATACCGACGAAATTACACAGCACCGCGCCTCAACGGTCGAAATGTTCCGCCAGTTAGATAACGCCCCACTCATTCGGCGCAACGCCATCGAGATTATCACGGATGGTAACGATAAATTTGCGCGCATGTTTGCCGACATTAAGGCGGCACGCCACAGTATTCACATCGAATATTACACGTTCTACCCGGACAAAATTGGTACCCAGTTGCGTGACTTACTCGTCGAAAAGGCCCGTCAAGGCGTCGAAGTGCGGGTAGTCTACGATGCCTTTGGCTCCCACGGCACCACCCACCACTGGTTTAAGCCCCTCCACGACGCGGGCGGGAAAACCGTCCCCTTTGTCACTAGCCGTAATGCCATCGTGAGCTTCCGGTTAAACTACCATGATCACCGGAAAATCGTGGTCATCGACGGTAAAATTGGTTACACGGGCGGGTTTAACGTTGGTGACCAATACCTCGGGCGGGCCCCCAAGTTCGGTTACTGGCGTGATACCCATCTGCGAATTGTCGGCCATGGGGCACAGTTACTGCAAGTGCGGTTCATCATGGACTGGAACTCCTCCGTGGGCCAAGCCGACCACCTGCAGTATGACCTCCGCTACTTTCCCACCCCGGACAAAGAAATCTCTGGCACCACCAGCATGCAGCTGGTGACCAGTGGTCCCGATTCCAGTACCGAACAAATTAAGCTGGGTTACATCAAACTGATCAACGCGGCTCGCCGGCGGGTCTGGATTCAAAGTCCGTACCTCGTACCTGACGACGCCGTCATCACGGCGTTGCGGATGGCCGCGGCCGCCGGGATCGATGTGCGCATCATGATTCCGTGCATGCCCGACCACCCGTTCATCTACCGGGCGACACAGTACTACGCCAACTACCTGCACCAGTTTGGCGTCCACGTGTACATTTACAACAACGGTTTTCTGCACGCTAAGACCATGCTGGTGGATGACGACATGGCGAGCGTCGGGAGTGCCAACCAGGACTTCCGCTCCTACAGCCTTAATTTCGAAATCAATACGTTCATGTACGACCACAGCATTGTGCGGCAGTTGGCTGACATTTACCAAAGCGACATGGAAGACTGCACCGAACTGACCGACCGCATGATTGCAGCGCAAGGACGTTGGCTCCGGTTCAAGCAACTCTTCTCGCGCTTATTGTCACCCGTTCTATAACGCGAATAGCTCTACCATTACTAGCGGTCGGACTTGCCGTAAAGTCCGGCCGCTTTTTTGCGTTGGGCTCTTGTTGGCGCCACTTCAAATAACAAGTTGACATATTTTTAGCACTCTAGTTGACAGAGTGCTAAACAGGTGCGATAATACATTATGTAAACAAGAGGACGACGTTAGGCAACTTGTTTGCGGATGCCAGTTTAATAAGCAGCAGCAAGGTACCGCCCACGTCGGTGATACCTTTTTCCATGCCCTGAGTGGTGTACGCTCACTGCAACTCCTGTTTACTAAACCTAGCAAATACTCAACCCTCAAGGAGGAACGTAATATGGCACAGTTTTCAGACCCATTTTTTAACAACGATATGGATGATTTCTTCAACCAAGTAATGCGTCGCATGGGTAGTGACGGTTCTGCCCGTTACATCGTCAACGGCCACGAAATGACCCCCGACGAGTTCGCCCAGTACCGCGCCACCGGCAAGTTGCCCGTCCAGTCCGCCAACGAGATTCCCGTCCAGCAGACTGGCGAATCGGCAACCAAGAAGGGCGGCATTCTCGAAAAGCTTGGTCGAAACTTGACGGCGGAAGCCAAAGAAGGTCTGCTCGACCCGGTCATCGGGCGGGAACACGAAATTCAGGAGACCGCCGAAGTCCTGAGCCGGCGGACTAAGAACAACCCGATTCTCGTCGGTGATGCCGGTGTTGGTAAGACCGCGGTTGTTGAAGGCCTGGCCCAAGCAATTGTTGCAGGTAACGTCCCTGAGTCCGTGAAGGACAAGCAGATTTATTCGATTGACCTCTCGAGCCTCGAAGCCGGGACGCAATACCGGGGCTCCTTTGAACAGAACATTCAGGAATTAATTAAGGAAGTCAAAGCCGCAGGGAACGTTATCCTGTTCTTTGACGAAATCCACCAGGTTCTGGGCGCCGGCGCTACCGGCGGTGAAGAAAACGGCAGTAAGGGTATGGCCGACATCATTAAGCCCGCCCTTTCCCGTGGGGATATCACCGTGATTGGGGCCACGACCCAGGACGAATACCGTAACACCATCATGAAGGACGCGGCATTGGCACGGCGCTTCAACGACGTGACGATCAATGCCCCAAGTCCAGCCGACACCTTTAAGATTTTGCAGGGTGTCCGCAAGCTGTACGAACAGCATCACCACGTCCAGTTACCTGACGACGTACTGCACGCCGCTGTGGACTACTCCGTACAGTACATTCCACAGCGCTCCCTACCGGACAAGGCCATCGACCTGCTGGACATGACGGCGGCACACCTAGCCGCTAAGCATCCGGTCATGGACAAAGTCGCCCTGGAGGACCGCATCAAGTCCCTCAACGAACAGAAGGACGCCGCGGCCAAGAAGGAAGACTTCGAACAGGCCGCTAAGCTGAAGACCGAACTGGAACAGGCTCAGCAGCAGCTCGACCACGGCGATGCGGATACCAAGCAGGCTACGGCCACGCCAAATGACGTCGCCGCCGCCGTTGAACGGCTGACCGGGATTCCGGTCGCCCAGATGGGTGCATCCGACATTGAGCGGCTCAAAGGTATCGGTGACCGGCTCAAGGGTAAGGTCATCGGCCAAGACGAAGCCGTAGACATGGCAGCCCGTGCCATCCGGCGGAACCGTGCCGGCTTTGACGAGGGTAACCGGCCAATTGGTAGCTTCCTGTTCGTTGGTCCAACCGGTGTCGGTAAGACCGAACTGGCCAAGCAACTCGCCCGCGACCTCTTCGGCAATAAGGATGCCATCATCCGGCTAGACATGTCCGAGTACTCCGACCGGACCGCGGTTTCGAAGCTGATTGGGACCACTGCCGGTTACGTGGGCTACGGCGATAACGGCAACACCCTGACGGAAAAGGTTCGTCGGAACCCATACTCCATCGTCCTCTTCGATGAAATCGAAAAGGCCGACCCACAGGTATTGACGCTACTGTTGCAAGTCATGGATGACGGCCGTCTGACGGATGGTCAGGGCAACGTGGTCAACTTTAAGAACACGGTTATCATCGCGACTTCCAATGCCGGCTTTGGTGAAGAAGCCTTGACTGGCAAGCAGGACAAGGACTTGCCACTGATGAAGCGGCTAGCACCATACTTCCGTCCTGAATTTCTCAACCGGTTTAACGGCATCGTTGAGTTCAGCCACCTGACCAAGGATGACTTGAGCAAGATCGTGGACCTGATGTTGACAGACGTGAACACCACGTTGGCGAAGAAGCACATCACGTTGACGGTCAGTGACGACGCGAAGAACTGGCTGATTGAACAGGGCTATGACGAAGCCATGGGTGCACGGCCACTGCGCCGGGTCATCGAACGGAATATCCGCGATAAGGTCACGGACTTCTACCTCGACCACCTGGATGCTAAACAGCTGCAGGCCGACCTGGTTAACGGCCAAATCGTTATTAGCACCACAAAGTAATCGTCCACGGGACACGGCAGGGTGTCCCGCCGCACCAAATTAACAATCACGCCCAAACGGCCCGGTGCACGTCACGCATGGTGACGGCGCCGGGCCGTTGGTGTACATAAAATTGGTCTAATAATAAACGCCTTAGTAGCGTCGCATAATTATGAACCACAGATTGGCAATAAGACCCTGAGGTGGGCCTTATCTAGCCCAAACGGTAACAGCCATTTGCGCCCACGCAGCTTGCCGTGCATCAATACCATCACTATCGATAGTATTAACTTTCTCAGCAAGGCTACGAGTCTCCGCAAACTTGGCATGTGCAACCGTGTCGGCCTTTGCCCGCAATGAACGCTTGGCCTTTCTATTCTCTTCTTTAGTTAACAAGAACTTGTTACCAATACGATCACTATCTTCAACATTCGCATTCAACTCCAACACCTTCACGTCATTCAGATCGATGTCTTCAACTTCGTTACTATATGCAAGTTCTGACAAAATGTACTTCGCTGCTCGTTCAGTTTTAACTGAAGCGGTAAGGATGTCGTTGGCAAACTGCCTATCAGAGGTCATTTGCTCCGAGATAGCGTGATTAATTTCAGCAACTGTATTAATACTGCCCCGATAAAGATTATTGGCGATGGTTGCAAAGGACTTCTCATACTGGTTGGCAACAAGGCCACCAATTGTAAAATTGCGAACCGTAAAGGAAATAACTTTAAATAAAACTACCCCAATATCATGTTCATTGAAGGTATCATCACGATCAATCATAACCAAAATTAGCGGGTAGAAAGTTTTTGCGCCCAACAAATTCAGCACATAAAGATTTCGGATAACGACTTGGTCACTAAAGATGGATTCTTTTCTGGGATCGGAGATTGACACATAAAAGTCAGACAATTCGGCAAGTTTTTTAACAAATTCACGAGCTTCGTTGGCAGTCTGAATTTTTTGGCTAAGTGACCGGTACAATTTCTTTTCCGTGGTAAACGGTTCAGTTGCGTTCCAGTATGAACGTATAAATTTAGTCGCAACTGACGAACTATACCCCAAAGGATCCATCATCTGATCCCAATAATGCTTGATGGTATCATCACCCTTAGCTTTGCGGAACAAATGGTTTTTAAGTAAGTCCGAGCTATCGAGATCACGCCCACGCGCATTGAGGGTTTCAAAAATAATGAACGCACTAGACTCATCGTTGGTAGAAATTAGCATCACAAATTCATGCTCCAGCAGCATCTTCTTTTGCAATTCCAAATATTCTAAACGTTCAGGAATAGTTTTGCGCGTCTTAAATGCGGCTTGAATTTTATTATTGAAGTAATTATAGGCCTTAACAAAATTCTTTTCGCTATCAATTTTAGCCTGCTTGCTATACGCCTCAAATTCATTGGGCACCTGAATTAATTGCCGAAAGTAGTCACTGAGTTGCTCAGACTGTGTGAAAACATAGTTGCCATTACGACAAATCAAATCATTTTGAATATCTTCGGCACGAACCTGTGCTTTAGGACTGTCAGTTAGGTGCGCAAACTGGTCACGGAGAAGCGCCAACATGATTACTACGGTCGTTACGCGCTGTTGGCCATCAACGATGTATGCACGTCCGTCAAGATTGTTAACAACAACTTGGCCCAGAAAATGGTCATCCTCATCGCTGCTTACAACTTCCTGCAGATCCGACCAGAAGTCCTCCCACTGGTTAACATCCCACGCATAACCGCGTTGGTAAGCTGGAACTGCAAAGTTGGAATTCTCGGTCAGCAAACTCTGAATCGATTTACGTGCAAAATTCATTTCGGTCATAATATCCCTCCATCACCATGAGCCATTAGTTAACTCCCTTAATTGTAACCGCATGCTTGCCATATTTACAGCAAAAAAACCAGTCATAAAAGAGGGCAACAAATCAGCGCGAACATCGCCATGCATTACTCCTTTACTCAGTCGCCAATTCGATCAATATTCGGATCAGCTCAAAGACGGAGCTGAAACACAATGCCCGACCACCAACTCACGTACGACGAAGTTTACCAACAAGTCAGAAACCTTGCAGATGTTGATTGCTCAGGCACCAGCGGCATATTGCGATTGCGCGAGCGTACACCCCAAGCGCTACAATCTATGGCTTGGGTCCGACACCAAGTTACTCGACGAAACCCTTGAACACGACCTACCTTATTAGGCAGCATCTACCCGTAAATTTATCACCACATACCAAAAGCCGCCCATCCCTGAGCGGCTTTTAGCGTATAAATGACAGTTCGGGCTTAACATCCACAAATCGGCAGAAATCAATGGATTGCCGCTGGCATCCCCCCTTAACGGATCTTCGTTACCTTGTTGTGCGCGTTCATCTGAACGTGCATCTTGGAAATACTGATGTAGCCTAACTTCTTAACCAAGGTGTTCTGGACCTTCTTGGACTGGATATACTTGATGAATGCATCAGCAGCCTTGTTGTCCTTGCCCTTTGGCGTGTACATGTGTTCGTAGGACCAGATGCGCCACTTGTTCGTTGCGACGTTGGCCGCGGTGGGCTTAACACCGTTAACGTTGACCGCCCGCAGACCGTGATTAACGTAAGCAAAGGCGAGATAGCTGATTGCGCCCGGCGTGCTTTCAACTACCTTCTGCACGGCGCCGTTAGAATCCTGCTCCTGCGTCTTAATGGCCGTGGCCCCCTTCAGGACGGCATTTTCAAAGGTGGCTCGGGTACCACTACCGGCCGCACGGTTCACTACCACGATGGTTTGGTTTGCGCCGCCCAACTGCTTCCAGTTGGTGACTTTGCCCGTAAAGACTTCGCGCAACTGCTTCATGGTTAGCGAGTGAACACTCACGTCCTTGTTGACCACTGGCGCCATACCGACTACCGCTACTTTGTGGTCCACCAATTTGCCCGCCTTGATGCCCGTCTGCTGAGCGGCAAAGATGTCCGAGTTCCCAATTTCCACGGAACCATCCTGCACCTGGCTGAGGCCAGTACCAGATCCACCGCCCTGGACTGACAGGTTAACCTGAGGGTGACTCGTTTGGAAATCCTTCGCGGCCTGCTCAACCAGCGGCTGTAATGCCGTTGACCCCACGGCGATCGTTTTTCCTGAAACCGTGGCCGCGTGAACCTGAACTGTACCGTTATGGGCCACCACCCCACCAACTACAATGGCGCCCAAGGCAACGGCGACAGTGACAAGCTTACTTAACTTCATCAGCAATTACCTCTTTCTTCGTGCATTAACAAGAACCATCCCGATTACAAAGATAATGATAGCCGGGGCGTGTAACGGAACGCTGCATGCGTACGTAAAGAAGTGTGTTGTCTTTGTATCGGTCAATCACGGGTTTTACATCGGGTCCAACCGCCCACCGGCAAAAAACGGGGCCCCTCTTCTCGAGGGACCCCGTTACGGTGGTACTGTTGTTAGTCTGCCGCGAAGACGTGGTCCTCGTCGAGCATGTACTGAAATTCAATCTGGTTACTAGTGAGGTCGATCCGAAATAGTCCGGTCATCGCGGTCTGCGCGTCTGTCAGCGCCACAAAGTACTCGTGGTCACTCCCCGCGACCCGCTGCATGGCACCGTATTTGCCTTGAAACCCTTGTTGCCGAAACTGCTTGATGATCCGAATCATTTCAATCTGCGTTACTTCACTACTTTCACTACTCATTGCTACGTTCCCCAATCATTCTGACCTGTAATCGCCGCGCGGCCAAGCCCTCAATCGCGCGCTTCAGCCGCGCAGAGCCTGCGCATGGCCACGTGGGCGCCCGTAAGGACCAACCCATGGCGCAAAAAAGCACTCCCCCCGAAAGTGGAGTGCTTCCCGAATCCATCAGGTAATTACTTGCCTAACTTTTCCTTGTTCGTAACCTTCAGCTTGTCATCAAAGTCGTAGACAACTGGTTCGCCAGTAGCCATTTCGAGGTTCATGATGTCAGCATCGGAAATGTTTTCGATGTACTTAGTCAGGGCACGCAGAGAGTTACCATGTGCAGCGATGATAACGTTCTTGCCGGCCAGCAGGTCTGGAGCAATGTGGTCTTCCCAGAATGGGATAACACGTTCCAGAGTGACCTTGAGGTTTTCACCACCAGGGATGATCCGTGGGTCCAAGTCAGCGTAACGACGGTCTTGTGCTGCTGACTCTGGGTCATCAGCATCCAACAATGGTGGCAACACGTCGTACGAACGACGCCAGATGTGCACCTGTTCGTCACCGTACTTCTCGGCCGTTTCCTTCTTGTTCAAGCCCTGCAGAGCGCCATAGTGACGTTCGTTCAGACGCCAAGTCTTCGTTTCTGGAATCCAAAGCTGGTCAGCTTCTTCCAGAGCGTAGTGCAACGTCTTGATTGCACGGGTCAAAACGGAAGTGTAAGCCTGATCAAACTGGATGCCAGCTTCCTTCAGCTTCTTACCAGCTGCCTTAGCTTCTTCAACACCCTTTTCGGACAGGTCAACATCGTGCCAGCCAGTGAACTGGTTGGACAAATTCCATTCGGATTGACCATGACGAATCAGAACCAATTTTGCCATGTTAACAATTACCTCACTTTTTTAGTTACCAAACCTTGCTTGGCATTTACCTTCCCATTCTACACTAACTGCCCTAGTGGTTCCACCTTCGTTTGTAGCCGGCGCCACCAGCCGCACCGAACCACTAGGTAGCACGAAATCCCGCCCACTCGGTGACAAACCACCAGCAAACGGGGTAATCGGCAAAGCTATTTTCAAAGTGATCGCCACTAATCGGCGACTACTGGTCACTCACGTCACGACCCGGCGCCGCGGCTTTGTTCGTGGCCCCTGACTTGCCGGACTGCTGGACCCCCAGAATATCGAGCAGGAAGGTGAAGACCGGAATCCCCACAATCAGACCCCAGGTGCCCCAGATGTGCTCAGCAAACAGTAAAACCACAAACGTAAAGAAGATCGGTAACTGCGTGCGGCTACTCATAAACTTCGGGTTGAGAACGTAAGATTCCAGGATGTGAATGACGATGATCATCACGATGATCGTCGCGACGTCCTGCCAGCCGCCCACCGTGTACGCGATGATGGACAGCGGGACGACCGAAATAATGGCCCCCGCAACGGGAATCAGCGACAACAGGAAGACCATGATGCCCAAACTCGGAATGTTCGGCATCTTCATGAATAAGAGGGTGATAACCGTGATGGTGGTGTTCACCAACGCAATGACGATTTGTGCTTCCAGGACGATCCCAAACGTATTGATAAACTTCTTGGCAAAGAAGCTGACGTCGGCAAAGAACCAGCCGAACGTTGAATCCAAAAACTTCTGGCCAAAGGCGTTGAGCGAATCCAACTCAATCGTGTAGAAGAAGCTCAGCAACAGCGACAACAAGAACGTGACGATCATCCCACCGATGCTTGTGAGCGCGCTGAGTAGCGTGGTGACGGAGTTTTGCAGTTGTTGCTTCAAGTTCATCTTTGATAGCTGCTTCAACCCCCACTGGATTAGCTGGTTATCATCGAAAGCCTTGCTGTTGTAAAACTTGCTGACCGAATTAAACAGGTGCAAACTCTGCTCCCCGATCATCGGGGCGTACCGCGTAATGACGTAGTACAGTGCCGCCAGCAGCAATAAGTACACCGGAATGACGACGAACAGCGGTCGCAGGCGTGGGAGGAGCCGCTGCACCCAGCGAATCAGTCGGATAATCAGAAAGGTAAAGATGAACGTTAACAGTATCGTGCTCATCAGGTCACGGACCAGCCATAAGACCATGACGATAACGAGCAGTACGGCCAGCCGCCGTACCCGGGTGTGATGAACAAAACGTTGGTAAGGGGTCATGTAAATCCTCCAGTTCCCAGTAACACGGAAATAAAAAGCCGGCACTATACCTAGGTACAGTTCCGGCGGTCAATTACTATGTGGGGTTACTCATCTTCATCAGCCGTCGAGTTAATGGCCACGTTGGAAATATCACGCGGCGGTTGGGCAGCCAGGTGGGCGACCACCGACGTCAATACCGGAATTGGCGTCAGGAAGTTCTCGCCGATCCACCGTACCGTTACGGCGTAAAGCCCTGAGGTAACAAACGACTGCCAGAACTCGGCGTAAGTCCCGGTAAACCACGGTCGCTTGACGTTCTGGTCAAAGAACTTGCCCACCGTGCGCGCAAAGCAATCATGCAGGATCTGGTCCCCACCGGACACAATGGCTAGACGAAAGCGGGTCGAATGATCCCGGACGAATTCAAAGTAACGGGGAATGATGTTTTCCGCGTTCAGCGGCTCCACTTCACCCAGCTGGTCGATCAAATGATCCATCTGGGAGCTAAAGTAGTCGTCCAATACGTCCTGCTTGGACTTGTAATTACGGTAAAAACCCATCCGGGAAATTCCTGAACGCTGAGAAATAGCACTCACCGTAATCTCATCCAGTGGCTGGTCCTCCATCAGCAGGAACAACCCCTCTTGGATACATTCGCGACTAAACGCCTGCTGCTCGCGTGTATATTCAGTTGCCATGCCGTCACCTCCAGTCCAGTAAATGTCTACTTGTTGTCCATTAAACCACACTTTATCAATACCGCCAATATATCCGTGACAAGCAGGGGGGCGGTGTCACAGATACGCCCCATGCGTGGTCTAGCGGTGATTATGGTTGTTACGCGGTCCTCAATGTCGGGCCGTGATTCAGGTTATTTATAACACTTTCGGTTTCATACTGGTATTAAAATTCCGATATTTGACCAATCGACTTGATCTACCAAACAGTAATAGCCGCCACACCCATCCGGTGTTGGCGGCTATCATTCAATGTCTGAATTAACGTACCACGATGACGCTGGCCTTAGCGTTGCGCGTGACAAACGCAGACACACTGCCCAGGTGGTTGTTGGAGCGCTCATGCGTCCCAACAATGATCAGGTCGGGCTTGAATGCCGGCGCTACTTCTTCAACGATTACGCGGCCCGGCTTGCCTTCCGCCACAATGGGCTGCGCATCCTCAACCCCGAACTGCGTGGCTTTGTCCACGTAGGTATCCAGATTGTGGGTGATTTCTGCCCGCCGCTGCGCCAGGATATCCGGTGACAGTGACTGAAAGATGTTCATATCACCCGTTTCCAGCACCGACACGATGCCTAACGGAATACCGTAGATTTTGGCCAGGGTGCAAGCGTAGTTGAACGCCCGCCGGCTGGACTCATCATCATCGTCGTCGACCGCCAGTAGCAACCGCTTAAAGTGTAGTGACTCAACCTGAAAATCATCTTCAGTTACCATTCGCTTCAACCTCCTTAAGGTTGCCTTTGAGTTCAGCAAAATAACGCTTGTACAGTTTATTATAACCGAAAAATAGTCGGTGCAAGAGGACCCAGCGCGGAATGCTAAAGTCATGCGGGTCAAAAATCGTCGTGCCCACATGTGCCTGGTCGATCAACGTCAACGCCTGGTTCTTCAACGCGCTGTCTGGGGTGTACCGTTTAAAAATATGCCGCGGTACGCCCAGCCACAGGTACGCCCGCCGCGGATCGTCGTGTGCGTAAACCGTGTTGGTCTGATCCAGGTCACGGGTCACGTAATCCCGCACCAGCCACTCGGCAATATTGTAGCCGTTGAGGGTGAGAAAGTAACCGCTACGGCCTGACCGCATGTTAATCTCAAGTAACTTGTACGTCTGGTCGCGGTCATCAAACTTCAAGTCTAAGTTCGCCAAACCGGTGTAACCAATACCCTCCAGGAAGGGCTGAACCAGGTCGCACAACTCGCGATCATATGCTGGCAACATCGCCATTACGTTCCCAATAGCCGCTGGGGACGGGTCAACCAGTAACGGCCGTCCTACCGACATCAGCTTGACGTGATGCTGCTGATCCACGTACGCGTTGATCACGCGCATGTGGCTATCATCCCCCGGAATAAAGTCCTGTAGTACTAGGTCGCAACTATAATCCTGCTCGTAGATACGGGCCACGATCGTGTTGAGCTCCACCTGGGAGTGGATCGTAAACACCTTTTTCCGACCCCGAAAGTTGATGCCTTGCCACTCCACGGACTCGGTAGGTTTAAGCATGACAGGAAAACTAAACGGTGACGTAATGGCCACCCCGCTGTCGTACATTGCCCGGGTAATAATTTTGGTTTCTGGGTAGGGTAGATCATAATCCCCACACAGGTTGTAAAACTGTTCCTTATCATTTAATTGCTTGAGTAAATCATAATCGACGCTGGGACAAACAAACCGTGGGTCCAATTCGTCTTTGTGCCGCGCCACCAACTCGGCGTACGTATCAGTGCAAGCCACCAACAACAGTGGTCCGTCCTGCTCGTCGTACCGTGCCGCTACGTCATGCATTGCCGCCACAAACGTGGCATCTTGATCTAATTCTGGTACCACGTGAACGTGCACAATGTGCGACCAGCGCGTCGGTACGAGTTGGTTACGGGCAAAGGCGTCCACGGGCTGCCCGGTTAATGCGTAGAAGTTACGCGCCATGCCATAGGTGGTCGCGTCACTGCCTAGCAATACCGGCCGATAGTCGTTTGGACTAGCCATAAACACTCTCCCTTTGGTATCTTCCTGTCAAATAGTGCGGTTCTAGTATACCACAGGGAACGGTCCACCTACGCAAGCGCTTTCAATAATACACAGGTGCGTCGTGGACTACTTGTCGCTGGCGTAGCGCCAAGTACCGGTAACACCAAGTTTTTTCCGCCAGTCACCAAAAATGATGTACTGAAATCGAAGTCAGGGAGGAAGGAAACCAGTGCCAGTGGCCGGCCACTTTGAACAGGATTCCCAGGTGACCGCGCCGGAAGTGATTAGCCCAGACGAATCACCGCCGCCCTCCTGGCACCAATTATCGCCAATCTGGTCAACTTCAGTATTAGCGGCATAATTTTCGGGGATAGTTTTTCTCGCCAGACTTCGTGTTCGACACTGAGCAGCACTAAGCTGGTGTCGTGGTCTATTTTCATCATCGCTGTGCTACTGATACTGGCCCTCACGTAGTAATAAACGGTGCAACGAAGATGGGTAAAGTCAGCGTGTACCATATCAAGGATCACAAAAGGGGCCAGCAAACGCCGGCCCCTTTTTCGTTGCAGCTTATAATTTAAGCCCGCCATTTTCGCTACTATTCAAGTTCCTCGCCGTTAGACTGAATAACACGCTGATACCAGTAAAAGGAGTCCTTACGAAGGCGCTTCCCGGAACCATTACCCTTATCATCCAAATCAACATAAATATAGCCATACCGTTTACTCATCTCGGCCTGTGAATAACTAACTATGTCGATTGGTCCCCAAGAAGCATAACCAATCACATTCACTCCGTCCTTGACCGCCTCCCGCATAGCAGCAATGTGCTGACGTAAATAGTCGATGCGGTACGAATCATGAATCTTGCCATTTTCAACCTTATCAAGAGCACCCAAACCATTTTCAGCAACAAATAGTGGTAGATGGTACCGATCCCAGAGATTGTTAAATGCATAGCGGAACCCAGTGGGGTCGTATGACCATCCCCAAATGGACGCATCAAGATGGTTATTAGCTTGTTGCTCATTAGGCTTATCTGCCGAAACAACACTACTGGAGTAATAACTAAAGGCAATATAATCAACCGTGTTACGCCGAATAGTGTCTAATTCGTCCTGCGTGACCTTAAGATTGATATCATGCTCCTTGAAGTAACGCTTCATGTAGCCTGGATATTCGCCTAAAACCGTCACGTCGGTGAAGAAATAGGACTCTTTCTGATTGAGCTGATACGCGGCCATGACGTCTTCAGGCTTGTCGCTTTGAGGATACATGGACGTATAACCCAGCATCATCCCCATTTGCAGGCCCTTATTGAGGCTGTGTGCATACTCAACGGTCTTAGCATTTGCCACAAATTGGTGATGAACAGCCTGAAACTTAGCCTGCTCCTGATTGGCATGCTCGCCCTTTAAAATACCCAAGCCTGCGAATTCACCCCAACCATACACATCGTTAACTTGATTAAAAATAATCCAGTATTTAACTTTATCCTGGTACCGATCCAATAGCACTTTGGCAAACTTCAAGAACAGATCAACTAGCTTAGGGTTAGACCACCCACCATACTCAGTGATGAGGTAGGTTGGCATTTCGTAATGCGAAATTGTCATAACGTGCTCAATGTGTAATTCGAGCATCTTGTCAATCAACCGATCATAAAACTTAAGCCCTTCTTCGTTAGGGCTTCCCTCATCGCCACGAGGAAAAATCCTGCTCCAGCTAAATGACGTTCTGAAGCATTTAAAGCCCATTTCTGCCATCATTTCCAAATCACTGGCAAACGTGTGGTAAAAATCAATTCCTCTACGCCGAGGATAATTCCCTTGTTTATCATTGAGTGCCCGCTCAATTTCTTCACGGGTCACGTTTTCCCCAAAAGAACCCAACCGACTATACTCATCGGGTAATAGCATAATGTCGGCTTGACTTGGGCCACGGCCATCAACATCCCAAGCACCTTCAGCCTGGTTTGCCGCAATGGCACCGCCCCACATAAAATCAGGTCGAAATCCTTCTTGTGCATGCAATAAATTCTTATCCATTAACTATAACCTCCATTACTAGATATCTTCTCGACGGACCTTACTAAACATATCTGCAAATTGCGTGGCAAACTGATCGTAATCATCACACGCTAGTAACAACTCTACGTTGTGTTTAATTGATAGTGCGCTAATCATGACCTGTAGCAGTTCACCAAAAACATGGACCGCTTTATTACTAACGGCAATCATGATTATTAACCTGCAACTACTTTCCGCGCTCCACTTAATAGGTTTATCATTCATGATTACTAACATAACTGTGTGCTTAGCCTTCATACGCATAGTGTGCGGAATAGCAACATTACCAAAATTTGTTGCTGCCAATTTTTCGCGCTTCAAAATTTCGTGGATAAACTTATCATCCGTGTACCCCTGACTCTCAAATTGTTGTGCGCCAAAATCTAGTGCTTCTTGCTTTGTTTTAAATTGCATATGGTTGAAAAATAGGTCTCGCGATAAATAACGGTGAAGGTAACCAATATTTTTTAGCACCCAATCTTGGTGTGCAATTTGATCAATTTCCTTATGCAAACGGGCAATATCGATACTCGAAAGTAACGGAGATACCCGCACTACCCGTTGATCCGGCATCGTCTTTAGCGATTGCGTAGTAATAATGAGTCGTGAATCAAACTGAATCCCTCCACCAGGAATATCCTGCATGACCTGTGTAACTCGAAGCTCATGCCCAAAAACATCATCAAGTCGCTCTAACAGACTCGTAGCCATATCGTAATACTCTGGTACAACCACAACAGCGTTGATTAAGTGGTGTTGATCGTTTTCCAGGTATGCTCCTAAATGCAACAATAGATAAACACTCTCACAATGATCAATGGTCAAATGCAGCTCATCTGATAACGCTTCAAGCATGTAAAGAGCCATCTCATAAAGTAATGGATACTGTTGCGTTAGCTGGCTAAAATCCTCAGTTTGCGGACTTTGCCCAAATCTGACCCGACTAACCATGTTGTTGACGTGAATAATGAAGCGTACTTGAAAGCTAGGATCATTCAGCTGCAAATTATATTCGTGGCTGGTTTTATCAATCACTTGCAAGCATGCATCAACAACGCGTTTGGGTACGTACTGCTCCAAATCCTCTATACCTTGCTTATTAGTATCACGCGCAATAGTTTTACCCACCAGCGCCAAGGTTAATGCACTAACTTCGTATTCATTAAATCGAAGGTTAAATTGTTGAAAAAGGCGGTCAGTTATCTGGAGCGTTAATTCATATTCCTCCCGACTCTTAAGGCCTTTATTTTGAATAAATTGACTATAGCTGTTACCCTGCATGATGCGGTTGATGGAAATTGCATAGTGTAGCAGCAAATCATTCATTTCATAACCATTAATAACTAAGTCCTTTTTGTTAACTACCGAGGTAATAATTTGCTGGAGGGAATCTATCGAAATATTGGGAATTAGATGTGCTAAATTAAATGGACCTGGTTGTAAACGACCTAAACTCCTTAACTGTTCACCTGCAAACCGGTGAAATAAGCGACGTCGACTATACTCAGTGCCCTCCAAAGTAAGCATGGCCTTACTCAATTTTATCTGGACGTCATTTCCTTTGTTCTCATGATTAAATTTAGCCACTGCATCCTTAATCGTTGCCTCCGAAAAATAGGTTTGGTTAATAACCGATTCAAGTGACACGCTACCTTGCGACGAAGCAAAGAGGATACCAAACAGCTGATTTTGTATATTTTGTTTTGGCGTATCTAATAGCGCACTATTTAGTGATTTTATCCGGTAGCCAAATTGCCCAGACTCTATTACAGAAGAGGACGCATTAATACTATTGACATGGTTACGTATTGTACGAGTGCTAACCCCAAATTGAACTGCTAATGTCTGCGCTGATTGCCAATTGCGATGAGCGTGCAAGAACTTAACTAGATCACTATCCTGAAGTTTCATATTGAGGTCTCTCTCACTTTATTCGTCATCACCCGACTGTTCTTGCTTCAAAGCCACACTGTCAGCTGCCCGGAAGAACGGCAAGTAAACAAGCCAAGAAATAATAAATAGTACAACTACATAAATCACACCGCGCAATGACTTGGTGGCAAAAAAGGCAAAAATAGGAGTTGGCAGGTACCACAGTCCAAACACGTGAGCCGGAATAGGTACAAGGCCCAATTTCATAACTACCCATGCTGAAATTGGGCCAAGTAGTCCCATAATCCACATTGGCACCATCAAAATTGGGTTGAACGCAATTGGTGCACCAAACACAATTGGCTCGTTGATGTTAAAAATCGACGGAATCAAGCCCGCACGTCCAACCATCTTCATCCGAGCTGATTTGGCCATAAAAGCCATCATAATGGCTAATGCTAAGGTTGCACCGCCACCACCAATAACAAACATATCGATAACTTCGTCAACAAAGATATGCGTTGGGGCGCCACCATTAGCTACCTGTTGGGCATTAGCAGCAATACCTGGCAGGGCAATTGCAATTTCGACTGGGTAAATAATCCAGCTGGAAATACCAAAAGTGTACAAAAACGAATAGCCCAAGAAAATAATGAAAACAAAACCGCCAAAACTGCCACCAATCTTAACTAACGGCATTAATACACTAGTAATTGACGCAGACATATTGAAGTGCAACTGGAACGTGAACAGCCATCCAATGAGTAAAACAACAATAATCGGAATCAACGTGTTAAACCACGTAGCAACAAAATCAGGCAAACTGGAGTCTTCACCGAAAAACTGGAACTTGGAAGCAATGTTCATCACAAAACCGACGAACAGCCCTGATACCAGCGCGGCCAGCATCCCACCAGTGCCTAACAAGTTGATATTGAGGACCAAATTCCCAGCCTTAGTAAACGAGGGATACGTCACCAACAAGAAGAATGCAATACCGGCTAACCCTGCCGCCTTGGCAACATCCTTATGGTTTTTGTGGGTCATAATGGCCTCAGGCAACAAATAGGATAAAAATAATGAGAATAGTCCAAAGCTAAAGGTACTCAACATCGAAAAGTCTGGGAATCCCTTCCAAACGTTCTGAACGAGTGACAATATCGTCGCAAACGACCCAATGAAAATCATTGGAATCGCTGTTAAAATGGAATCTTGCACGGATGCTACCCATGGATTTTTGACAATCTTATTTGCTTTAGGAGCAAATACATCCGTCATCCATGTAATCAGCTTCTTCATGACTTTTCCTCCTTCAAAGACTTAAATACCGGCACCAATTTCTCAGCCATAATCAATTCACTCTGAATTGTCATTAAGGTATCTTGCGCATGCCCAAACAAGACTGAGTAAGGAATGTATTCTCCGTTTGCTTCCCTCTGCAACATGTCCGTTTGATTCTTGTGCGCAATGGTTATTTCCTGCCTAGCATCGTGCAGTAACTGATGTAACTGCTCAAAGTCAACGGTATCGCCCGCGAGCAAATCGAACACTTTCATGATGGTGTCACGAGCATTTCCAGCATGTAAAATAACCTGCATCGAGATGAGATTCAGATTTTCACGTAACGTTTCTTCCTTAGCTTCCATACGACCCTATCCCCTGTTTAATTCCTCGTTTGCAAAAGTAACTAATCCCGCGCCATCAAGTGCTCCATATACCTTTTGAGGAATAATGGCCACCTTGACCCCATACTGATCAGCCTCCTTCTGCGCATCGTGCAGCATATACTTAAGGTGTGGTGCAATTAGTAGTAAATCTACCCCCTGGAGAAAGTCTCCCAGTTCAGAATCACTACGCGCCTTAAACTCCAAATCGGACTTAGCCTTCTTTGCCGCCTTACGTCCAGCAGCAGCCATAAAACCGCTTGATGCTCCACTACCACAAACCAGTAAAACTTTTGCCATAGTTATTTCCTCCTGTCATAATTTTTCTACGCTTTAATAGTAATCGCTTACAATTAGGCTTAGAGCCAAAGTTGTTTCCGGGGGTAGGAAACTTTTAGTGTACAAAATTGTTATTAAAAATAATCCTAGAATTAAAATGTGGACGTAAGCATTCCGTGATATTTGCACAAATGTTGTTGCGCTTAATTTCTCAAATTAGAATTTGTTGGCGTTCATTTGATCACATAAAAATACCCCAGAGCCATCCTTTACAAGAATCACTCTGGGATATTTAACAGATATTAAGATTTAAATGTTAATCGTTGCAGTCATCCTCAAAGATGAACTCACGCTGTTGCTGCTGCGTGTACAGGTATTCTTTCAGCGCCTGCGCAATTACTTCCGCGTTGCTCTCACCCGTCGCCTGGGTCTCTTTGGCCAGCTGGTCCATAATGTCAGCTGGTAGTTTGATCGTGATGTCGGTGGATTCAGTCATATTGTCATACTCCTTCTACTACGTGAAACGTAGCATCTCAGCTACAGACATCTTACTAACGGCCTTTATTTTAACACAACTGGCGATTGCTAAGGCATCCACCCTTAGTTATCCCTATCGTATCATTAGTTGACTACTTACTTTTGGTTAGTGTATACTATACCTTGTAGATAGGAACCAGTTACTAACGCCCCAACCTGAGGAGGCTGATAGGATGAAGATTAACATTAAACCAGCAGCACAAGAATATTTGCGTAACAAGATTCGCGATACGGACAACGTGTTCCTTGCGCTGGACGACGGCTCCAGCAAGTATTCCATGGTCGGCGGCACCTGTACCATTGGTAGCAGTTTCCAGTTAGTACTACGTGACGATGCAGATCCCGATTACGCCGATCCGATGGAAAACAACGCCAACCTGGCGTTGACTACGGGCAGCGAAGAGAGTACGTTCCTCGGCAACGGCCTGAACCTGGATTACAAAAACGCCGCGCTAGTACTGCGCGATGACAGTGGCATTATCGATGGTAACGTCACGGTTGCGCGCTACGTACCCCAGAACTTGGACACTGAGGAACTGCGTCAGCAGATGCAGGCCCTGGGCGTTAACATCTGTGGTGCCTAGCCCAAACAAAGCGACCACGGTCGGTCAACCGTGGTCGCTATGACCCAACTCAATAATATGGTAACAACCGCCCCACCGGTACCCCTTTACCGGTGGGGTATTTTTGTTGCACTGCAGTCGGGCAATCCACACGCGGCCATTATGCTCCCACTTGCCGCATCAACGCCACCATGTACCAGGCACCTTCCTGGTAGTCACGGACACGCAGGCTTTCGTTTGGCGCGTGGGCCCCGCTACCATAGTAACCGCAGCCAACCGATACAATTGGCACATGCAGCGTGTCGGCTACGGGTGCTTGGGGCCCGCCACCAGCGGAGTTGGGCACAACCCGTACGTTGTCAGCGCCGTACACCGACTTGGCGACGTTGGTGGCTGCCTGGAAGAATGGATTCTCCAGGTCGGAACGGAACGGATCCTCCCCCAACTTAAAAGTCATCTCGACATCTTTGAATCCATTCCGGTCGAGCTATGCCCGGATGAGGTCAAAGCAGGCCTGCGGAGTCTGTCCCTGGGCCAGCCGGCAATCTAACTTGGCGTGGGCTTCTCGTGGGATGACGGTCTTCACCCCATCCCCGGTATAGCCGGCATTAAAACCATTCACGGTCAGGGACGGTTCGTTCACGCTCGCCAGCTTAGGGTCGTCACGTAGGTATGGTTGCCGTAACCCCGCCCGCTGGCGCAAGCCATCCGCGTCAAAGTCCATCCGGTCAACCGCCTGCTTGGTCGCCGCAGACATGGGTGCGACCAAATCATAGTACCCATCGACAGCTAAGCGTCGGTCGGGCGTCCGCAGCGAGTGCAACGCGTCGATCAACCGCCACGCCGCGTTATCAACGTAAGCACCGAGCGATGAGTGCAAGTCCACATCCGCCGTCCGCACGCTGAGGTCGAACGCCAAAATACCTTTGACCCCACCAGTCACGGTGAAGTGTTCCTGCCCGTTCTTACTGCCGCCTTCCCAAACGCAGACATCAGCGGCCAAATCCGCCGCGTGGTGCTGCACATAGTCGGCAAAGTGGCCTGAGCCCACTTCTTCTTCACCTTCAACCACGAATTTAAGGTTACATGGCAGCCCACCGTGATCCTGCAAGTAACGTACGGCCGTCAACCGGCACATCAGTTCACCTTTGTCATCCCCAATCCCCCGGGCCCGCACGGTACCATCATCCTGGAAGGTTGGTTCAAACGGCTCGGTGTGCCATTCGTCGAGGGGTTCCGGCGGTTGAACATCGTAGTGGTTGTAGAACAACATCGTGTGGTCTGACGCCCCCTGGAACTGGGCAAAGACGACGGGGTTGCCGCCCAGCTCATCCCACTGCGTTACGTAACTGGCACCCAACTCGCGGAAGGTGTGTTGCAGCCAATTGGCGGTCTCCTGAATGCCGCGGTGCTGCGCGGAGACACTCTCCAAGCGCACGTACGGTGCCAAATGGTCAAAGTAATCACGGGCAAACTGTTCAACGGTGGCCCGTTCGGTACTGGTTGCTGATTCTGTATTTGCCATAACGTTAATCCTCCTTGCATGCTTGTGTACAGGGTACTTGGCGTGGACTGGTGCGGGCAAAGGCCGCTTACGCTAGCGCTTTTACCCGCGGGGCTCCGCTCTCTAGTCAAAACGAGCTGCACCCCGCAAAAGCTACCGCATAAGGCATGCCCCCCCCCAAGGCCAAACCAGGGCCTTTCGGCGAGCCTGCCTTATGCTAGCGCTTTTACCCGCGGGGCTCCGCTCTCTACTTCAAATCGACCCCACGCCATCCTGGGTTGCCGCCGGCCGCATTATCAACCATGCCGGTCAGCTTCGTGTTCCGCAGGTAGTTTGTCGCGTTCTGGTACAGTGGGATGACCCCTTGTTCCTTCATTAACAACTTCTCCGCCTTGACCATATCGTTCCACCGCTCGGTCTCGTTGGCCGTCGTGTGGACCGTGTTCATCAGGCTGTCGTACTCAGAATTGCTCCAACCACCGAAGTTGTAGGAATTACCCGTGACCATCATGTCCAAGAACGTTGTCGGATCGTAGTCGGGACTCCAGCTCGTCAGAATAACATCAAAGTCATTGCCCAACAGGTCCTTGACCCGCGTCGCCTTAGGTACCTTCTTCACCGTGACCTTCAAACCCTTCAGGTTCTTCGTCCAGGCTTCCTGCAGGTACTGGGAAATCTGGTCCCACTGGTCATCCTCATCCACGGTCAGGTTGAAGCTGAGACCGTTCAGCCCCAACTCTTTGAGCCCCTTAGCCCAGTACTGCTGTGCCAACTTCCGGTTGTAACTTACCCCGCTGTTGGCCGGGTCATTTTTGACGTAGGCTTCCTGAGCAAAGTCGGTGCCGGTCTTCGGGTTCTGCCCCAGGTCGCGGGAAACAAAGCCGAGTGCCGGTTGCGAGCCATCGGCCAACGTGTTCTGCGTGAACGTCTTCCGGTCGATTGATAACGACAGCGCCTTGCGAATATCCACGTTGTTGAAGGCCCGCTTCAAGGTATCGTTACTTGGCGCCTTTTCATTAGTGACCACGTAGGTGCCCACCCCAGAAAGGACCTGCTTGAATGACTTGTCGTTTTTTTCATTTTTGACCTCATCCCCAGATAATTCGGTTTGGTCCAGCTGGCCCGACTCAAACATATTTAAGCCAGTTGACGTGGTCTTAACTACCTGGTATGTAACTTTGTCCAGGTGCACGTTCTTTTTATTCCAATACTTATTGTTCTTCACCAGCGTCCAGGAATCGTTGGTCCCGTTCCAACTCTTCAGCGTGTACGGGCCATCATACCCAGTCTTGGCGGCGTTGGTGCCGTACTTACTGCCGTACTTCGTGACCACGCTACGTTCGGCCGGCAAAAATTCGGCGTTCGGCATCATCGACAGGAACGTGGCCATTGGGTGTTCCAGGTGTACGACCAACTTGTAGTCACCATCAGCCTGGACACCCAGGGTCGACGGGTCCTGTTTACCACTATTAATGGCGTCCGCATTCTTGATACCGGAGTAGCGGTACGCGTTGACCGCTTTGGTCTTAGGATCAACGTTCCGGCGCCAGGAATAAACAAAGTCGTGGGCGTTCAACGGCTTGCCGTCCGCCCACTTGGCGTCGTGGCGCAGTTCAAAGGTGTAGGTCAACCCATCTGCGGATTTGGTCCAAGATTTAGCGATGCCGGGCTGCAGTTTGTTGTGCTTGCCCATCACTACCAAGCCTTCCTCAACGTTGGTCAACACTTCACCGCTGGAAGTATCGGCCGCCTGCGCCCCGTCCAGCGTTTCTAGCTGGCTCGGAATGGATACCGTGATGGCCTTGGTGGCGGATGCACTAGCTTTGCTATTGCCACAGGCAGCTAACAGCAGTACTGACGCTGCCGTTGCTGCCAACAAGCCGACTCTTGCCGGCCAACTCCCCTTGTGACGATTCACTGTCTTCATAATTAGATCCTCCCATGGACTGTTTGTATTAACCCAATTAGTTAACTGACTAATATGTCACCGTGCTGCGGTTACCCGCGGGGATACACCCTCTTGCCTCCTTGGTAAACCTGCTTATCCGCCTGCCGGACCGCATCCACATCGTCTAGCGGGTTCTCCCGCAATACCAGGAAGTCAGCGTACTTGCCGGCCGTCAAGGCACCGTACTCGTCGCTGACCCCTAACAAATCGGCCGAGTTGCGCGTCGCCGCGTACAGTACGTCCTGCGGGGCCATCCCCACTTTGTGTACCAGCAGGTGCAGCTCATCCCAGTACCCGGTGGCAAAGTCGTTGAACGGCGTTCCCGCGTCGGTCCCCGTGGCGAACGGTACGCCGGCCTTGACCGCCATCTTCATGTTCTTGAAGAACGCCTGAGCAAAGTCGCTCGCCTTGCGCACCATGTAGTCCGGGATCTTACCCGCACCGTGTTCTACGATGCCCTCGACTGCGTTCAACGTCGGGACTAAGTACACCTGGTGGTCCTTCATGAACTCGGCTTCCTCTTCATCAAGGAAGATGCCGTGTTCAATTGAATCCACGCCAGCTTCCAAAGCCAACCGGATCCCAGACGTGCCCTGCGCGTGGGCTGCAACCTTGCGCCGGCGGGCATGGGCCTCCCGGGTCGCAACCGCCATCTCCTCCTTGGTGAACTCCGCGTCCAGCGGGCTGTCAGCGACCGACATAACCCCGCCAGTTGCCATGATTTTGATCACATCGGCACCGTTCTTGAAGGCCTGGCGCACCGCGTGACGCATCTCATCCGGCGAATCCACCAAGTACGACTCGTTGCCGGTGTGGTGTGGGCTGTCGCCGTGACCACCCGTCGCACTCATGGCCCGGCCGGAAGCCACCACGTGCGGCGCTGGGAAACCGTATTCTGCTTGCGCGTTCCGTAGCTTGACGTCCACGTCGTAATCCGTCGACAGGTTACGGACGTACGTAACCCCGGATTCAAGCAGGTCCTTGAGGTTTTGCAGGGCCAGCAACGTGGTCTCGGCTTCACTCCGTTCACTCGCAGCCAACTGGTGGGCGTTACTACCCAAATGCACATGGCAGTTCATCATCCCCGGCATCACGTACTGGCCGTCGCAATCCACCGTAGTATCGGCAGTCGGCGCCGTGCCCGTACCGGTAGCGGCAACTTTGCCCGTCGCGTCGTCCACCGTCAGCCAGCTATCCGGCGTAAAGCCATCGTGTTCCCCATCAAAAAGTGCCAAGTGCGTATACAGTGTTGTTGTCATGTTATTTTTCCTCACTTTCAAAGTTTGTATGGTGGTCACTACTATATGTGTCGTGGTCCGATTATCCGGCTAATCCCCCACGTTGAGGCGTTTACGGGTATGAAAAATGGCGCCCCACCACCAATTTCAGTGTGCAGAGCGCCGGCTCGTATCACTATTTGACGTCGAGTCGGCCTAGTTCAGCTATATCCGCGTTATTTCATCACCGGCACTCGTGCCGACAATAAAACCCGCAACTAACGAATGACTGCAATCGGTGTAATAATCACCTTTGCGATCATGGTAATTGCGGGTATTTGGATTGCTTCTAGGCGTTCAACGTTTTGGTTCATCATGGTTATTCCTCCACGGGTACGTGTTGGGCGTACCCACTGCACCGGGTGTCAGCCACCCGGAGAATAACCGTTAGCGTCGTGGCGGCGTCCCATAAAACCGCCACTAACGATTATTCATTAACTGCATCAGCGTGTGGGACAACGTTAATGCTAATAATCGCCGGAATAATAATGATGCTAATCTGGTTGATCTTAGTCATAATCAATTGCCCCTTTCACTGTGGAAGATTTTCCTCGTCCTCGAGGATGGGATTAGCATATAGCAAAACAATGAGGGTCGTCAACACCTTTTTCACATTTTGTCTTAATATAACGTACAAAAAGATAAAATGTAAGTGATCAATTGCTATTCAATAGCGCAATTGGTGGTTAAAGCTTGCCCTAATTAATTACGCTCGTTAGACTAATTAGCCACTAAAAAATCGCACCCCCCGATTGGAGTACGACTTGTTGGTATTGATCCATGCTGGTTCTACACTGCCATTTCCGCGTTGGCCGCAATGGCCGCCGCAAACGTTTCGTACGTGTGCGCATCAAACGCGACGATACGTACCCGCCGCACGTACTGACACGTGCGCATGGTAGCCATTAACGTCCGCACGGCCACTGGCGCCGCTTTGACCAGCGGAAAGCCATACACACCCGTACTGATCGACGGAAAGTCGACCGTCCGGCACCGGTGCGCGTCCGCCACCAGTAGACTATTGCGGTAGCTATTCGCCAGCAACTCACTTTCACCGTAACCGCCACCCTGCCAGACAGGCCCCGCAGTGTGGACCACGTACGCCGCCCGCAGATCAAACCCGGGTGTGATTTTAGCCTCACCGACCATACACCCGTTCAACCGCCGGCACGCCGCCTGTAAACGGGGTCCAGCCGCACGGTGAATGGCACCATCCACACCACCACCGCCCAGCAGCGATGGGTTGGCTGCGTTCACGATGGCGTCACTGCGGCTCTTAGTAATATCGCCGCGGATCACACTAACATTGATTTTCATGGCTGCACCCCCTTTATTGTTAAATTTATAATAACGCCTGCAGTAGGGGGTGCCAAGCGCTTTGCGTGCTTTGTAACTCAGCCGTAACGATTGTCATTTTGCGGTCTGTACCAAAGTGCCACAGCTATTATGTGGCGATTGCTGACCCGAATCCATAACAACACTTAATTATGCGGTAACCGCGCTAATTGTTCTTCCAACCACTGCACGTATTGGCGTTCCCGCGTCAAGGCGTGGTCTAAGATCAGGTAGTGACCAAATTGTTGACTGGCTGCGTCCGGGTCGGCAAACAGTAGCTGTCGGCGTGCCTCCAGGTGCTGCAGCCACTCGCGGTGAATTCTCAGCTGCTCTTTGATCATCCCCGGTAGCCGGGTATCATCCGCCCGTTGCACAAAGTAAAGCTTGAGGACAAATTCATCCTTGGTCGTCGCCATGGTGGGCGTTGGCGACCCCACCCATGCCGTGAGCACTGCCTGTCCCTCCGCAGTGTTACGGTACCGCTTCTTCTCCAGCTTGGTGCCCGTCACCTCAACCGTATGTGCAATGAGCCCCTGGGCCTCCATCTTGCCCAACAACGGGTAGATTTGGCTGTGCTGCGCCTGCCAAAACTCACCAATTTCGTGGGCAAAATCTTGGGTCAACTCGTAGCCCGTGCGGGGTGCTTGGCTCAGCAACCCCAAGATGATGTACTGCAAAGTATTTCGTTGTGCCATGTACGCGTCCTCCGCTTGACTTCCTTTGCCCTCCAGTATATATTAATCAAGTTGATAAAAACATGTAAATATTTACACGTTTAAAAATACTGGATTAGGAGTAACGATAATGACAGCACACAATGACATGAACAAAAAGTTCGCCACCCTCGATGATTTCCTGGGCACCTACTTTATCTACACCTACGACAACGGTTGGGAATACGAATGGTACGCCCACAATGACCACACCGTTGACTACCGGATCCATGGCGGCATGGTTGCCGGCCGCTGGGTCACGGGTCAGGAAGCCAACATCGTGATGCTGGTACCCGGCATTTACAAGATTGCCTGGACGGAGCCAACCGGGACCGACGTTGCCCTCGACTTTATGCCCAACGACCACCGGATCAACGGCACGATCTTCTTCCCTAAGTGGGTTCAGGATCACCCAGAAATCACGGTCACGTACCAAAACGAACACATTGACCTGATGGAAGCAGCCCGCGAAAAGTACGAGACGTACCCCAAGCTGGTCGTACCCGAATTTGCCCAAATCACTTACATTGGCGATGCCGGTCAAAACAACACCGATGTCATCAACGAGGCCCCTTACGCGGGTATGACTGACGATATTCGCGCCGGTAAGTTTTACGACGACAACTACAAGCGACTGAGCAAGTAATCCGTTGTGAGTGGCGCCCCAGTTGCGACCCCAAGACCATCCCCCCAGTGGGAGCAGAGTACAACACCGGTTAACACCCACATCAGCAGGGAAAAACCACGAAGACAGCATCTTCGTGGCTTTTTTTGACGCCAAGACCATTACTTGCCGCCCGACACCGGTGGCTATTCCCAGCCCCGTGACAGACCGGAGACAGCGCGTTGCATCGCCAAGGCCATAACCGTCGTTATCAATGCTAGAATAGTTAGGTATTCAAGATGGGAGATATACATATGCATTCTTGGCGTTACATTACGGCCGTCCTCCGCGAATTCTGGGCGCACTGGGTCAGTTACTTCGTGCTGATCAACATGGTAGGGGTCCTCCTCAGCCTGCTCGTCATCCCCATCTTGCGGTGGCTCACCCGGGCAGTACTAGTCACTGGGGGCGTGCCCTACCTGACGTTGACCAACGCCCCACAGGTGGCCCTGCAACATCCGGCCGTCACCGTGGGGTTACTGGCAATTGGTATCAGCGTTCTGGTATTGATCTACCTGCAGTTTGCCGTGCTCCTGATCGGCGTCGACCGCATCCACCGGCACGATGGCCACGGCTGGCGGGGATTATGGCAAAGCGTTTGGGGGAGCCTGCGCCATTTGCGCTGGACCTCACTCTTTTTCTTTGCCCCCTACTGCCTGATTGTCATCCCCGCTGCGGGCCTGATCGTCGGTTCCAGCCTGCTGGCCAAAGTTCGCGTACCGATTTTCATCACTGCGTGGCTGCTCGAACGGCCGCCCCTAGCCGCACTGGTCGGCCTGCTGTACATAATCATGACCTACCTCGCCGTCCGTTGGCTACGCGTCCTGCCACTCGCCATTCTTGGCCAACAGCACCTGCGTGCCGCCGCCCGCCAGAGTTGGCGCGCTACCCGTGGTCACTGGTGGTTCTACTTTGTCCGCGCCACGTTACTCGGCGTGACCGTCTGGGCCATCGCGTATGTGTGGTCGGAGGCCTGGATCGGTATCCAACAGCTCTGCGATTCCTACGCGTTTGCGTACCCCGCCGCTATTGTCACCATGACCCTGATGGTGGTTGGCAAAGTCATCTTGGGCGCGATGGGCAGCACGGCTTGCTTGCTGTTTCTGCTTGAACCGCGCGCACTTACCCGTCCCGTTCTGCCCCGTATCCAGCCGCACTACCGGCGTGGCACCCTGGTGACTGCGGGCCTGGTCGTCACCGGAGCGCTAGTGGGCTTGGTAGCCTTCAACGCGGTCTACCTCAAAGGAGCGGCGGCCGACCACCCGCTGACCATCTCCCACCGCGGGGTCGACGGTAACAATGGCGTCCAAAACACCATCCCCGCCATGCGGCGTACCGCGCGGGAACACCCCGATTACATTGAGATCGACGTTCACGAAACTAAGGACGACCAGTTTGTCGTTCTCCACGACGAAAATCTGCGTACCCTAGCTGGGATTAACAAGACACCCAAGCAGCTCACCCTGAAACAACTACAGCGGATTGTCGTGCACGAACACGGCCACCACGCCCATTTGGCCAGTCTCGACAGCTACCTCGCGGCGGCCGACGCTCGGGGGCAAAAGCTCATTGTGGAAATCAAAACAACCAGCCACGACAGTCGTGGCATGCTGACCCGCTTTATCCACCGCTACGCCCATACGCTCATCGCCCACCACGACCGGGTGCACTCCCTGAATTACCACGTGGTGACCACGCTACGGCGCCGGGTTCCGCACCTCTACGTCAGTTTCATCCTGCCGTACGCCCTAGTCCTGCAGCAAACCGACGCCAACGCCTACACCCTAGAGGAAACGACCCTCGATGATAGCTTCGTAGACGGTGCGCATAACCACCACCAAGCCGTTTGGGCCTGGACGGTTAATGACGCCGACAGTATGGAGCAAATGCTGTTCATCGGCGCTGACGGCATCATTACCGACCACCTGCGCATGTTGCAACGGACCATCCGCACCCACAATGACCACCCGTCATACGCGGAGCGCATGCAGTTTTTCAGTAACTCGCTGGACGACGTGGCCGCACAAAGTGAAGTCGACTGAACGCAAAAGGGCGGCGCATCGCATCCTCATTGGTGTGATTCGCCGCCTTGATTGAATAACGTTTAATTATTGGCTTCATCTTCTAGGTAAGCATGATCCAATGCGGCCAGGCCGGCCGCACCGTTACCCAGTAGCTCACCCACATAATTACGCACGTTGCCGTAATGCTGGTCGACCCAGTCCAATGCCGTGTCGAGATAATCAACCCGAACCCCGGTCATGTCCCGCATGTCTTGCAGCATCCGCCGGGTCGCCCCCATCTGGGCAAATGCCACCAATGTCTGGTTAATGACTGCCGCCTGTTCGTGGTTGGACAGCAAGTAGTCTCGGCGAATCACGTCCCGCGGAACGCCGAGCGCACCGAGTAGCAAAGCCGCAGCGGTACCGGTACGGTCCTTACCGGCGGAACAGTGGAACATCACCGCACCGGGCGTGTTGACAGCCGTGACTAAAAATTGGCGTAACGATTCCTGCAATTCGGGCTTGGCCACCAGGTCCTGGTACCCGCGACGAATGTGCTCTGGCCCGTCCTCATGGTGGATCACGTAATCCCGCAAGGCATCCGACTCCATTTTCAGGTCGCCAACAAACAATGGGGCGGCAACGTACTGCACCCCCGACAACTTGACGTCGGGGTTCTGACCCGCCTCGTTAGGTAGGCGTAGATCCACCACGGCGGTAACGTCTAACGCCTCCAATTGTTGCACATCATGCGTGGTCGCCTCAGTGAGCCGCCCACCGCGAATAATTTTGTGCGGCCGCAGGTACCGGCCACTGGTCGTCCGTAGATGGTGGTAGGTCCGCGTGTTCACGACGTGTTCCAAACCTAGGATATCAATTGCCCGCTGTGGGGCGGTTGCTACTGTCAATGTCATCACCTCGAGAAAACTGTAGCATATTTTGTGGTGACGTGAAAGCGTGTGCAATTATCTCCACCTGTGACTTAGTTTTACATCACCGCCATACCCAACGCAATCGCTTTACGTACTCCGCCCCATCCGTGAAAATGAGGGTATGATGTAGAAGCTCGTAACCAATGAGGAGGACTACCATGCAACCCCGGCAACAGCAGCGTTCCACCATTTTGAGTATCGTCACCTTTCTGGGCGTCTTTGGCGCGTACATGACCTTTGAGCATTTCGGCTACTCCGGGTGGCTAGAGATCGTCCTCACCATCATCGCGGCGGCCGTCAGCGCCCTCGTGGGGGCGTTGATTGCCAATTTTATGGTTAAATAAGGCCTTTAATCCGTTCTACTCGATTCGCCTTGGATTATGACCGACAAGTTTTTTTGAAAAGCCCCCGGCAAATGAAGAAAAGCAGTCCGGCCAATTAACGGGTAACCGCACCGAACTTTATTGTGCCGTTGGTAACCCCGGGCCATGGGTCCCGGCTCAAACCACGGTGACCTGGCCTAGTATTAATTGAAAATAAAAAAGTAGTGCTGCAAGCCCTCCGGTTTGTCGCACTACTTTTTGTCCTGAAAAAATGACAACGGCCCGCCGCGTCAACATCGCGAACGAGCCGTTATATGTAGGTTTTTGCCCACCCATGTGCGAACCGGCGCTCAGCAGCAGCTCACACACATCAACCATGAACATTATGACCCGTTTTTAGGCAAAGTGCAACGGTTTGTGCACAAAAAACCCACCTTTTAGCCGTTATTGTCAGCATCTGTTCATAAACCGTGAACAACCGTTGTTCATGAATGCAACAACCACATCAAAACCTACGCTCGCTTCTCCACCACATGCGCATCGACCGTCCGCCGACCGTGACGGGCTCGCAACGCGTAGAGGATGGTGACCGTGTCGACCACTTCCTGGAACATTGCACCAATAATCGCCGGAATCACCCCGGTACTGGCCACCAACATCAGCGCTGTACAAATACCAATTCCGATCAGCACCGCCTGCCGGGCGATGACCATCGTATCCCGCGCAATCAGAATGCTAGTGGCGACCTGGCTCAGGTCATCATGTAGCAACACCACGTCTGCCGACTCACTGGCCGCCGTGGCGCCACGTGCGCCCATCGCGATGCCGACGTCGGCCACGGCGAGCGACGGCGCATCGTTCACCCCATCACCAACCATGATGACCGGGTGTTGCTCCTTAGGCACGTTCTTCAGCACGGCAATTTTGTCTGCTGGTAGCTGCTCGGCGTATACCGTGTCGATGCCAGCCTGATCCGCTACGGCGTCCGCCGTAGCTTGCCGGTCACCAGAAATCATCAATAAGTGCTGCACACCCAACGCGTGCAAGCGCCGCATTGTGGCTGGGGACTCGGCACGAATGGTATCCGCAAAGAGGATGCGACCCACGTAGCGGCCATCCACCGCCACGTAGACGGCCGTTTGGTCACTGACGTTGCTCGCGTGCACAAAGGCGGCTTGGCCGACCGCCACGGTTTGCCCCGCGACGGTCGCCGTCACCCCGTGACCCGTCGTTTCCGCCACGTCCGTCGCCAGCAACAAGGACTGGTCTGCCACCGCGGTCACTAACGCCCGCGCCAGGATATGCCCTGAGTGCTGCTCGGCCGCAGCCGCCCAGGCCAGCAACGTCGCTTTATCCACATCCGTGACGGCCGGCTCGACGCTGACCACGCGCAGGTCCCCACGCGTCACCGTCCCGGTCTTATCAAAAGCCACAGTCCGGGCGGCCGCTAGTTTTTCCAAGGCCGCTCCGGACTTGACGATGATGCCTTCACGGCTAGTCCGACTCATCCCTGAGACCAGCGCGATTGGTGCCGCCAGAATCAATGGGCACGGTGACGCTACCACCAGCACCTCGGCAAAGCGCACCGGGTCCCCAGCCACGTACCAGGCCACCCCCGCGATCAAGTACGCCAGCAACGTAAACGGTACCGCGTATCGGTCGGCCAGCCGCACAAAGGGGGCCTGCTGACTGGCTGCATCCTGAACTAACCGCACAATGCTTTGGTACTGACTGTCCGCCGCGGTTTTGGTTACGGTCACCGTCAACGCAGCATCCCCGTTGACGGTCTCCGACATTAATGGGGAACCCGCCGCCTTAGCTACGGGGCGCGATTCACCGGTAATGTTGGCCTCATCTACTAGTGACTCGCCGGAGACAACACATCCGTCCACCGGGACCACTTCTCCCGGACGGACAACGATGACGTCGTCCACCCGGACGTCCGCCGCGGCCACGTCGACTAACTGGCCGGCTTCCTGCCGGTGCGCCATGGTCGGCGTGTGCGCGAGCAATTCACGAAGCTCCGAGTTCGCTTTGTGCGCGGCGTAGTCCTCCAACGCGTCACCACCAGTTAGCATGAGCAGTACGATCAGAGCCGCCCAGTACTCACCAACCGCCACGGTAGCCACCACGGCCGTGATGGCCAACAAGTCCACGCCAAATTTCCCAGAACGTAGCGTTTGTACCATGTCCCAAAACATCAGGGCCGCTAACGCCAGTCCCGCCACGTTGATGACCGTGGCCGCCACCAACGGCTGACCCAAGCCCCACTCGGCGACGGCCGCCACCACGGCCACCACCAAAACAAACCACAAACGCCAATAGGTACGGAATACGCGCATGTTACTCGCCCCTTCCCCATAACTTGTTATAATGCGTTTAATTACTACTCTTATTTTACAAGCTCGTGCAGACTCAGTCAACCGTGGCGCTAACACCCATCGGTACAGCGTTAGCGGCGGATACTGATAGCCGGGTATCACTGCCCTTTTTTTCGTAATGAGGTCAAAATTTCGACACATTTTCAGAATACAATATATAATTAATATCTGTTGACACAATTATCTGGCGTGCTGACCTGACGGCACGCAGCAGTACACACACTATATCAGCACTATCGGGAGGTTTTTCTAGGTGGCGAATTCGACAACACAAACAGCAAGCCAGCCCCCAAAGAAGAAGCGGGTCTACCTCTATGAGGTTGACCTGATGCGCGTCATTTTCATCTTTGGGGTTCTAGCAAACCACGCAACTAGTACGGTCACGACGCCCATGACCGCCCAATCGGGACCCTGGTACATCATGCTGGGGACCCACTTAATTCTGCACTTTACCCGGATGGGCTTCATGTTCGTCAGCGGGTTGGTGCTGTTTTTGGGCCATTACAATAAGAACCGCAACTGGCCACAATTCTGGTATAAGCGGTACAAAGGGTCCGGTATCCCCTACCTGGTCTGGAACGGGGTCTTCCTCCTCGACACCGCCTGGGTCACTGGTGCCGCCATCACGCCTAGTTCGTGGTTCCACCAGTGGATCGACGCGGTCCTGCACGCCGACCAGTTCTACATGTACTACCTATTAGTTATGTTCCAACTGTACCTGATTTTTCCCATTCTGGTCTGGTTCCTCCACAAGCTGGGCTCGTTACGCAACCATCTCATCCTGCTCGTCATTTCTGGCGGGATTCAGCTGGCCTTCCTGGCGTGGGCCAAGTACGTCTTTCCGTACATCAGCCACGCCGGCTGGCCGTACATGTTCGCTAACTATGGCAACTTTATCGGCTCCTACCAATTCTACTTCCTCGGCGGCGCCATCACGGCCATTCACTACAAACAGGTGGTCGAGTTTCTGCAAAGTCGTGCTAAGTGGATTTACAGCATCACTGCGTTGCTGGCCGTCGGGACCTTTGGCCTGTTCTACTTCAACATGTTTATCCTCAAGCTCGACCGGCACTACGTTGAACTGATTCATCAGCCATACCTCGGGGTCTACTCCAGCTTCATGGTCATCACCACGTTCCTGGTCTCCCTGGAATATGCTAAGCGCCGCACCCTGCCGCACTGGCGGTGGTTCAGCAACTTTGTCAGCCTGTCGTCGAAGATCAGTTTTGGGGTCTACCTGCTACAATCGGTAGCGCTAACCGGACTGATTGGCATCCTTGACGTCCTGAACCTCACCGACTGGCAACTGATTGCGGCGATTCCGTTCGCCTACATCTTTGCCCTCGGCAGTACTTGGCTCCTATCGTACTTCTGCTACAAGGTGCCACCATTCGGAATCCTAATTGGCCGCCCGAACTTCTCACTAAAACAAACTTATCGCAAACTCTTTAGAAAAGAGGCCACTGCAAATGACTAAATTAACCGACGAACTTACCAGTCACCTCCAGGCCAACCTGGACCGGGCCATCATCAAGGACGAGGCCAGTGATACCTGGTTTACCGGCCGGGACCTGCAGCACGACATCAACGTGCTCACGGACGCCCTGCGCGCCGCCAATGTTGGTCGTGACGACGTTGTCTTTATGAGCCTTGACAACTCACCCGTCTACGTTCCCATCAACCACGCACTCTGGCACATGGGCGCCACTGCACACCCCGTCGCCCCCACCACGGGCCACGCTGAGCTGGTCAACGACTTTGAAGAATCGCAATACGCCGCCGTCCTGCTGAACCCCGAGCGCGCTGCGGCGTTCAAAGGTGCGCCCGGCACCGCCGCCACGCACCTGACCACGCTGAAGATGTTCCCCGACCTGGTATTGATTCGCAACACCAAACACACTACGCCCGCCAGTCACGCTGCACCAACCGACGAGACGCTGGGCATGATCCTCAACACTTCGGGTACCACGGGCAAGCCCAAGCGGGTCGGTTTGAACCACTACATGATGTGGAAAGCCGCCCACAACGACCTGGAAAGTCACCAGATGACCCGGGACGATACCGTCCTGATCGTGATGCCGATGTTCCACATTAACGCCCAGGAAGTCATCATGTTGTCGACCTTCCTATCTGACGGCCGAATTGTGGTGGCGCCAAAGTTCTCCGCTCGCCGGTTCTGGCCGGAGGTGCTGAACAACGACGTTACCTGGACGTCCGTCGTCCCGACCATCATCACCATCCTCCTGCAAAACGAAAACGCCCTGAAGGCATACCGGCCGGAACACAAGTTGCGGTTTGTCCGCTGCGCTTCCGCGATGTTGACCATCAACCGGCATAAAGCCTTCGTCAGCAAGTTTCACGTGCCCATCCTTGAGGGTTACGGCATGACCGAATCGACTAGCCAGTGTACCTTAAACCCAATTGGTGCGGTCAAGATGGGCTCCGCCGGTAAACCGTATAAAACCGACGTCGCCATCGTGGAAGGTGACCACTTTACCACCAAAGCCGGAGTGCACGGCCAAATCGTCATTCATGGCGACCACGTGATCACCGACTATCTGGACCACAAGCCCGATGAATTCATGCACGGGTGGTTGCTGACTGGTGACCTCGGCTACTTTGACGCTGATGGTTACCTGTGGCTAGAAGGCCGCGCAAAGTACGTCATTAACCGTGGCGGCGAGAAGGTCAGTCCGACCAAGGTCGAAAACACGCTGTATGACCTCAACTTTGTCAAGGCTTGTGCTGTTGTGGGGGTCAAAGACGCGATCTACGGTCAAGCCGTCGCCGCCGCCATCAATGATGGCAGTGATGATCCCACCGTCCACGCCCAGCACCAGCAAGCCATTCAGGAATATACCGCCGCCCACCTGGCCAAGTTTGAGCGGCCGACCCAAATCTACTTTGTCGATAGTTTCCCGAAGAACCCTACCGGCAAGATTATGCGGCCTAAGCTGGCCAGCCAGCTAGAAGCCCTGGCCGCTAGCCAACCGGTCGGTAAATAGTCCCTGCTTGCCCGTAATCAGTACGGGCAGGCCACTACATAGTGGTCACTGGTAACACCGTGACTGCAAGGCGTACCTTCGTCCACAGGTCACTAAATGAGGTAAATACATGAAACGCATTTTGCACCGCACCTTAATGACAATATTCCTAGTTTTCGTCGTCGGCTTTGCTTTCTGGGGCTGGAACCTCACCCGGAGCGACGGTAAAAGTGGCACACTTGAGACCATTACGATCGGCTACCAGGCGGGTGACCCGGTCGACGTGGCCCGTATCCACGGTGACTTCAAGCGCAAGATGAAGGCCAAGGGCTACAAAATCGTGTTCAAGGAATTCCAAAACGGGGCGGCGGAAATGGAAGCTATGAGTTCTGGCACCATCGATTACGCCCGGGTGGGTGATACCCCACCCGTCTCCGCCATCTCCCAGGGCCACAAGGTCACGCTCGTTGCGGCGGGGTCCTCCAAGGCTAACGGTAGTGGCATCGTGGTGGGCAAAAACTCCGGTATCACCAGCCTCAAGCAACTCAAGGGCAAAACGATTGCGTACACCTCCAACACCAGCTCCCAGTACATGGTGCTCAAGGCCATTAAGAAAGCCGGCCTGTCAACGAGCGACGTGAAGTTAAAGGATATGTCGCAGTCGGCGGCCTCCGTCGCCTTTGCCAAGGGTAAGATCGACGCCTGGGCCAACTGGGATCCGTACACCGCCCAGGCGGAAATCAACTATGGCGCCCGGATGCTGGTCAACGGTCAACAGCTGAACGTTAACAACCGGGACTACCTAATTTCCAGTGCTTACGCCCAAGAACACACCGATGTCAACAAGTTAGTCGTGAAGTACCTCGGTCAGGACATGACGTGGGCCAACAACCACAAGAGCAAGCTCATCACCCTCATGGTCAAAGCCCTGAAGCTCAAGCGTTCCATCGTGGCCAAAATGGTCAACCGGCGTAGCTACGCCATGGGTAGTGTGACGAAGTCCGAAATTAAGGAGGAGCAGTCAATTGCCAACCTCTTCTATGAACAGGGCGTAACCAAGAAACAGATCACCATTAAGAAGGTCAACAACAGTAATTGATGCATAACAAAGGCCGCAACTACCAACGCTGGTAGTTGCGGCCTTTTGGTGCACTGGACTGGATTAAGCACTCACATGAAACTCTTGGGGGTCATGGGGCCGAGAAAAGTAATATCCCTGGCCACGAGTAATGCGAAAGCGTTGCGCTAACGCCACGTCTGCAGGCGTCTCGATACCCTCAAAGGTAAACAGCATTTGCTGCTCCTCTGCCTGGTCAAACCAGAACTTGAGGGCGGCGATGCACTCGGGAGATGGCTGCTCACCCCGCTTCCGCATGTTCTGGAGGGCAAACTTGATCGTATTGACGTACGGCAGCAGGTGCTGCACCTGCTTAAACTGGTTGTCCGACCCCACATCATCAATGGCCAACAGGACGCCGGCACTGCGGTAGCCCGCGCTCAGCCGTTTGAGCACCTCCAAATCGGGACACTCCACGAGCTCAACGGTAAGTTGCCGTGGTGACAAGTATTGGCGCACAAAGTTGGTCAACTGGTGCATCATGTTTTCATCGGCAAACTGCGCCCGCGTCAGGTTAATCGAAACGTGGTGGTTATCAAGCTCCTTCACGGCCTCCGCGAGTAGTTGCACCACCTGGCTGGGAGGTAATTCAAAGCTGGACGGAACTCGCCACGCGGAACGTTTTTCGTCCCACTCACGCAACAATAATTCATAGAGAATCACCCGCTTGGTGGCGATGTTTTCAATGGGTTGAGCAAAATAAGTAAAGCGCGTCATCTGCGTCAGACCAGTCCTCATTGTAATTGCTAATAATTTCATTATGCCACTAACTACCCATACTTGCACATTCATGGCTGTAACTGGTGGTGCCCATAAAGTTAGGTAGTAAATGTGTTGAACAGCTACGGATCCAGGCCCCGTTGATTTCAAAACGAGTTGCGCCCCGCAAACGTTACCGCGTAGGGCACTTACACCCCAGGCTAAATTAGCCTTTATCTCCACAAAACGCCACGCACGGAATCATGCGCGGCGCCTATTGGGGATCAGGGGCGGCCTGCTTCATTGGGGGAAAACAGGCACAACTACAGCTTACCGTCTCACTAACATGCACGCCACACCCCCAACCACGCAACGCCGCCACGACGCGCTGGCCCGCAAGATAAATTTTTACTGCTGGCAAAACCCGCCTCCACGTCCTGCAATCTCAGGTCAGTACAATATGAAAGGGTTTACTACGGCCAACCCGTTAGCTATGCTGTAAGTATAGTGATTGGTCCAAACCGCCAGTACGCTGAGTGGTTTAGACCCAGTGGAGGTTAATTGACCATGAAACATGAAGAATTTGACGCGGCTGTTGGCGGGCGCCTCATCGTGTCTTGCCAAGCCCTACCGGATGAACCGCTGTATACGTCCCAGGGTGGCGTCATGCCACTAATGGCCCGGGCCGCTGCCCGGGGCGGGGCAGCCGGCATCCGCGCCAATACCGTCCGCGATATTCAGCAGATCCAGGCAGTCGTCCACCTGCCCATTATTGGCATCATCAAGCGGGATTACCCGCCAGAAGCACCCTACATCACCGCTACCATGCGGGAGGTCGACGAACTGCATGCTACCCATGTCGCTGTAATTGCGCTCGACTGCACTGACCGGCCGCGTCATGACGGCCAAAGCGTCCGCGACTTTGTCCATGCGATCAAAGCCAAGTATCCCGACCAGCTTCTGATGGCTGACATCGCCACCTACGATGAAGGCATCGCGGCGCGTACTGCTGGGTGCGATTACGTGGGAACCACCCTGTGTGGCTACACTGAGGCCAGCAAGGATATCCCCGTTCCACCGTTTGACCTCGTGCAACGCCTAGCGGCCGCCGGGGTGCCGACCATCGCGGAAGGCCACGTCCAGCAGCCAGAACAAGCCCAACGTATGCTCGAGGTGGGCGCGCTGGCCGTCGTGGTCGGTGGCGCCATTACCCGTCCCATGGAGATCACGCAGCGGTTTGTTGCAGGAATGCACGCCTAGGCGTGACTAGTGCCACGTCACCGCTGGGTAAGTTGCACCGCGCCGACCCGTTGCGTTAGAATGAAATGCGGATGGTTGTAAGCGCATACTTTGCCTACAGTAAAGCCGCGCTAGCTATCCAGTTGCGCAACGCGGTTCTTCATGTGGGGTGAATAAATTGAACATGCACGCGTGGGCTTTTGTGACGCTTGGTCTCCTGGGGTTATGCCTGATGGGGGTCGGTATTTACCAGATTGTTGCCGGCCTCACCAAGTTTGTTGTACTCGGGTTCATCAACGCCGGCTTTGGCGTAATCGCAGTCGCCGTTGGCATTGCCTTCCTGATGGTGGCAGTCAACGGCGGTGCGGCAGGACGCCGGTAACGGCACCGACCAGTGCTAGTAAGCGGAGTGTAATCCGTGATTGTATTAAAAAAGTGTGGGACCAGCGTCCCACACTTTTTGTTTGATCTGTTTAATCTAAGGCTATTTGCCGACAGCCACGGCCTGCTTGGTCTTGGCCCGACTGCCACGGCTCTGCCGCCGTGCTAGCTTAATCATCTGGGCCTGACGCGCCTTGTTGAGTTTCTCAGGGCCAATGTAGCGCTCTTCCGCCGCAAACCGCGCGTTGCATGCAGCCTCAAAACTGTGGAACTGCTCGTTGAGCACGAGGCGCCCCTCATACATCATCCGGGCAACCCACTTGGAAGACTGCTTGTCAAAGCTGACGCCCACCACGCCACTGCTGTTGGTACTCCGCAAAACGGTCATCCCGTCCACGTGCGCCTTCTCGCTGATGTGGTGCTTGACCATCTGGGCCCGCGTCTTCTCCTGAGACAGGATGTTCTTACGCGAAACCTCAGCCCGGTAGCAACCGCAGCTTTGCGTTTGGCCCTTCCGCAACCGGTAACCATCAACGATCACTTCGTTCCCGCAATCACAGCGGCATAGCCAGTTAGCATTACCATTCAATGGGTTACGACTCGCAAATTCGAACACCGTTAAGCGCCCAAACCGCTGACCGGTCAAATCAATTCTTGTCAATAAACTCACTCCCGTTTGTTGTTACTAGTATTGTTGCTCGGCCCCGTACAGCCCCCAAGCTGTACTGAAAACGACCGACGACTAGCAATGACCAATCCCCCCAGACTGGTTCACCGCCTTATCCTAATTATGCCACGGACAGTATCGTGTTTCCACTACTTCCCCGCTTATGTTACAGGTAAATAACGCCTGGCAATTCCACGAACTCCGTCACCACGCATTTACCGAGCATATACAAAAAATGTAAAAAACAGTCTTGACACCGTCACAGGTACTATCCTATTTCACACATCCGGCATGCGGGTACGCTTGCAACAAGCACACCATGACTTACACTACTAACCACGCAAAATGGTCCGCCACTACACGTTCACGTGCAGTAGCGGACCATCATCATACCCGTTCCCCAAATTGTAAATATCATCACCGCAATGGTGTGGTGCTGTGATTAGCTAATAGCCTGCTCGAGAGCGTCGCTTTGCGTCCGCCCCAGGTACTCAATTTCAGCAGCCATTCGTGCACGCCGCGCGGTGTCGAAGTCCTTGGAACGTTGGTTCAATACCAACTTACCCTTGTACATCATCCGCGCTACCCACATATCGGTCTTCTTGTCGTAACAAACGCCAACAACCCCGCTGTGGTTACTACGACGACGCGTCATCATAATGCCGAAACGAATATCTTCAGTGCAGTTTTTCGTTTGCATTTGAGCGCGCGTGGCTTCATTGTGCATAATGCTGCGCCGCGCAACCTCCGAACGTAAACAACCGCAACTGCGAGTCATCCCTTTGCGTAAACGGTAACCGTCCACAACGACCTGGCGGCCGCAGACACACTGACACAGCCATTGGGCGTTACCAGTGTGCGGATCATTGCCAGCGTACTTCAACACGGTTAACCGGGCAAAGGTGCGTCCGGTCATGTCAACTCGTTTCATCTTCGTCATCCTTTCAATCACAGCACGCTACCTCGACCGTGACCTACTTCCCCGAAGACGTATGACGCGGCTTTGTGTACACGCGACCCCCACCGCGAACAGCAGTTGTTATCTGGCGATAACCACTGCTTGCCTGCATCATATAGGCAAAAGCGTACACAAAACACCTCAGGGCCCCGCGTCATACTTGGTTCACCCGGCAAAACGGGTAAGCTGTCCAGACGTCCACACACGGTGCGCGCCTGTCGCCCTCATTAACAATAATAATAACACTTGTTAGCCGTATTTGAACCACCTTTTGCCCATTACTTTTAAAATTTCTTACGGGTCAACCATTAGCCAAAATTCTCATTTTTTGACATTTTATGTTAATGTTCCCCTGGCAATAACAAAGCCGCAGTCCACACAGCGTTACACTGTCAGACTGCGGCTTTGGCTAAATCTACCCCGTTACTTGGTAGACCGGATAATTAAATCACGTTACGCTGGAATGGGTCGTCGGAGATACCTTCGGACAGAATCTTCTTGGACCATTCCTTAGCGGAGAACAGGCTGTGGTCACGGTAATTCCCACAACTCTTGATGTCCGTGCCCGGAACGTCTTCCCACTTGATGTCATTGGCAATCTGTTCCAATGAGCTCTTCAAGGCCTTGGCGACCTCGGTGGTGGAGTGCTCACCCCAAGTAATCAGGTGGAAACCGGTCCGGCAACCGAATGGTGAGCAGTCAATGATACCGTCCATGCGGTCACGCAGCAAACCTGCCAGCAAGTGCTCGATGGTGTGCAGGCCGGCCGTAGGAATGGCATTCTCGTTTGGCTGAACGAGGCGCAGGTCAAAGTTGCTGATCTTGTCGCCCTTGTTCCCGGTCTCAACGGTAATCAAACGTACATAAGGCGCCTTAACCGCCGTGTGGTCCAACTGAAAACTTTCTACTTTTGTCTGTGGCTTAGTCATAAATCAAAAGCTTCCTTTCTGCCCCGAAAAGTCGGGAAATTGCTGACCGTCTCAACTACGGCGAATCATTAATACTATTCTACCGCCAATGCCGCTTACTGTCACAGGGTCCAACTAATTGGGCCTTTAATTGCCGATATACCAGCGATACAACGCGTCACCAACTGCCAACGGCACGTAGCGCAGATCCACTTGGTAATCGCCATCGCCCCGTCGCAGAATCACCCGCACGTGTGCCAACCCCGTGCGCACCATCCACCAGGATTGCCGCACCGTGAGGGACTGCACGCGGATGCGCGGTACTACCAGGAGCTCGCGTTCAAACCACCGACCAGTTTGTAACCACGCAAAGTGGCCCTGAATGGCGTAGCCACGGCGCGTGGCGGCGTAACGTCCCTGCACCCCACCCCAAACCAGCAGCGCCAGGCTGAACCACCCCCATGGCCGTAGCCAAATTAGGCAGGGCAACACCACGATAGCAGGTAAAATCATCGCATTACGAATTAACGCCCAGTATCCCGTACTCACCACGTGGAGCGCGCGTAACGGGGCTGGTAACCAGTTGACGTATTTACTTAACAACATCCACACCTTGTCCTGGTGGGCTAGCGGGTAAATGACCATGTCCTTGTCATCCTCATTATTGGCCACGTTTGCCGCCAAAATCACTTGGGCCGTCCCCACGTGTAGCCACTGACGGATAATATTTTGTTTGTACCGCACCGCTTGAATCCGCCGCGCATGCGCCGTGACGGTACTGGTTTGCAGTAACCCTTTGCGTGAATGCAGCTGCTGACCGTCAAAACTGAGCGTAAAGCCCCAGTAACGGATCAAGATGCGTGCGAACTCGATTATGATCCCGCCCACCAGCGCGAGGAGCCCGACGACGATGACTGCCAGAACCGGTAACCGGGTAACCAACCGGGAAGCCCAGTCGACTAGCCCCGGAAAAAAGTCACTGACCCGTGACCCCACCGCGATGAGCAGCAACAGGAGTGGTACGAACCCCAACGACGTGATGCCAAAGAGCATTAACTCGTCCATGGGCAGCTGGTAGGTGGTTGCCCGCACTGCCGGAGTGGTAGGCATCTCTTGAGCCACCGGCACCTCAATATTTGCCGTTTGGTTGGCGGCCCGCGCAGCCTGGTGCCGGGCCTCAATTTCTTGGCCGACGGCGATCGGCACTAGTGTGAGTACAATCTCGCCCGAGCCCCCGCCACGCGCGGCGGTTTCAATCTGCACCTTTTCCAAGTGCAACGGCTTCATGAAGAACCATTGTAGATGCTGCACCGTCTGGATGCGCGCGTACGTGACGTGCCGGTGCTGCCGGCGCAGAACGCCTTGGTTGAGGGTAATGCCCTGATTGGACAGTTCATAGGTAGTACGCCAATACGGCAGCACCACAAATAGCGCGAGTGCCGCCACCACCGCCAAAATCACGAGGACTAACCACCGCGTGGCCCCGTTGATTAGGCTGGCCCGCGCGGCGTTATCACTCACCAAATCCACGAAGACTAAAACAATCAGCATCCACAGCAACTGAATACTATCAACTAGCATGGCAAGTGGATGCAGGTGCCGTGGTTTAGAGGTCATTGTCTTGTACCTCCATTGCGCGCGCCATAATCAGTTCACGCAGGTGCGTGGCGACCGCCGTTTCCACACCCTCTATGTCATGCGTAGTCGCGGCCGTCGCAATCACCACCTGCTCTAGGTGTTGCCAGTGCATCAGTGGCCCTGCCTTCAGGGTAACGTTCTGAATTCGGGCGATGGGGATGGCAATCCGTTTACGCATAACGAAGCCCGACTGGATCTCCACCGCGTTATCCGTGATTGAATATTCTGAAAACCGGTAACGGTATGGAACTAACGCCAATTCCACCAAAAATTCAGCCACGGTCAAGCCCAATGCGGCCCACACTAACCACAGCGGCCACGACCATAGGTGATTTGCCACCGCCAAACCCGCCGTAATCACCACACCGGCGCATAACGACCCCACGGCACTCAGCGCCCAGATTCGCTTGATTTGTGCCGGTAATTGTTGTGTTGTTTGCATTGCTCTTCTTCCCCCAGAGTCCGTAAAGTCTCCGCACAGTGTTATTCAATAGTCATCCGCTTTAATGTTATTCAAAGTATAACACCAAAAGCCGGGGAAAAAGTTATACTCGTTCACACCAGTAAACATTATTTTTAACAGGTTCAGCTTTTGGCAACACAAAAAAGGCACAACGACCATCCGCCTCGTCAAAGGGTCGAAATGGACCGTTGTGTCTTTTCATTTATTCACCATCCGAGGTGCGATGATGATTGTTAATCTTCCTGGTGCTTCCTACGTAAGATCAATCCCAACAGAGCGATTACGCTGAGTAGTTCGATCCCCATTGCCGCTAACTGGTCGGAATTACTATCACCAGTTTGTGGTAACGTGTGTAGCCCGTGGGCTGTGCTACCAGTGCCTGGTAGACGGTGACTGCCAGTCGTGCCAGCGGCCAGCGCAATACCATTACCACCAGTCTGTGGCAGATAGTGACCAGTGCCGGTTGCAACTGAAACGCCATTACCGCCAGTTTGTGGCAAGGTCCCACCTGTTTGTGGTAGACGGTGACCACCAGTCGTGCCAGTCTGTTGAGACTTAGCTGGCTTCGGGTTAGCCGCTACCGACAGGGACTTAGAACGGGACGAAGACTTGCTCAACGAAGCGCTGCGTGACTGAACGGTGCTGAGACTGTCAGAAACACTAGTGGACTTGGACTTCGACGTCTCAATCGAGTTTGAAACGCTGACCGACTTGCTCTGACTATTAGCCTTGGAATTCGACAGGCTGCCAGAAACCGACCCACTCAGTGACGTGCTCCGTGACTGCTCCGTACTCTGCGAAGTTGAAACGCTCGTGGACTGACTCTTGTCGGCCGACTTGCTCTGCGACGTCAACTTCGACTGGCTTGCGCTCAGTGATAGGCTCAACGACTGACTACCGGAGTGTTCACCTGAACGACTGCCGCTCAGTGAAGCACTTAGTGACTGGCTCCGCGATGCCTGCGTCGATGTAGATGCACTCATCGAAGTAGACAGTGACTTGCTGGTACTCTCACTAGCACTCTTGGAAGCGGAGGCCGATTGTGACGGCGTCACGGATGGGTTCTTACTAATGCTTTCACTTAGTGAACGACTTGCCGATTCAGATTCGCTCTTATCCTCTGACGTAGATTCGGAGCTGCTCAATGAAGCACTCTTGGACTGACTGTG
>NZ_AYZK01000005.1:0-122072 GCF_001436135.1 Lacticaseibacillus thailandensis DSM 22698 = JCM 13996 | reverse complement strand
TAACCGTGGTGACTCGCTCTCTACTTGAAGTACACAATCGTCGCCCCTGAGCCACCTGCATTCGCCGGGGCGTACCCAAAGCGCGCTACGTTACGGTTCTTCTTGAGGTACTCCGTAACCCCGTTGCGGATCGCACCCGTACCTAAACCATGAATAATCGTGACCGTCGGATAATTGGCCAGGAGTGCCGCGTCAATGTACTTATCAAGGTTGGTCATTGCCTCCGCGTACCGTTGTCCACGCAGATCCAGCGTGGTCGACGGGCCACTCCCCGCGCCCTGGACGTGCGTCCGGGCCGTGTGCGGCTGCTCCGTAGCCGGCGTGGCCACCTTTTCCAAGCCAGACTCAGGCACTGCCATCTTCATGATGCCGACCTGCACCTGCCATTCATGGTTACCCTGTTGCTTCAATAGGGTCCCCGTCTGGCCGTACTGCAGCACCTTCACCGTATCGCCAGCGCGTAACGTTGCATGGTTGCGCGCCTTTTTGAGTACCTTATTACGCGCCAACGGCGTATCCTGATGCAGCTGGTGCAGCCGCGTCTGGGCGTCAATCACTCCCGCGTCATTGACCGTCGCACCGCGCTGCATCTTGCGCAGCGACTTGATGATCTTGTCCGCCTCAGCCTGGGTGTCCGCAACCATCCGGTTAGCTTTGTCCCGGGCGGCCTGCAATTCCTTATCTTGCCGCATCTTCAAATCAGAGTACGCCGCCTGCAGCTGTGAGTGCAGCTTGGTGGCTTCATCCAGTTGCTTTTGCAGGTCCGAATCGGTCATCGCCGCCGCCTGCCGTTCCTTCTCCAGGTCCGCAATCATGTTGTTCAGGTCGTGCTCATCATCACTGATCAGCAGCTTGGCCCGGTCCACAATAGCCTGGTCTAAACCCAGCCGGGTAGAAATTTCAAAGGCGTTACTACGACCCGGAATACCGATCTGCAACCGGTACGTCGGCTGCAACGTGTCCATATCAAACGCCATCGATGCGTTCGTGGTACCAGGGGTGTTGTAACCGTACAATTTCAGCTCGGGGTAGTGCGTCGTGTCCACCACGTACGCCCCAATGCGCCCAACCTCGTCCAAAATGGAGATGGCCAAGGCCGCCCCTTCCTGGGGGTCGGTCCCTGCACCCAGTTCGTCAAATAGCGCCAGGCTATCCTTGTCAAGTTCACCGAGAATCGCCACAACGTTGGTCATGTGCGACGAAAAGGTACTGAGATTCTGTTCAATTGACTGCTCGTCACCGATGTCCGCAAAGACGTTACTGAAAACCTTCACCGTGCTGTGTTCAGCGGCCGGGATAAATAATCCCGCCTGCGCCATCAGGGACAGGAGCCCCAAAGTCTTCAGGGTAACGGTCTTCCCGCCAGTGTTGGGCCCGGTAATAACAATACTCTGATAGTCACCACCCAGCGTAATGTCGTTCGGCACGACTTTGTCCGCATCAATCAGTGGGTGTCGCGCCTGCCGCAAGTCCACAATGCCTTCATCGCTAATCGTGGGCTCCGTGGCCTTGATTAACGCAGCGTACTTCGCCTTAGCGTTGATGAGGTCCAAATGGCCCAACACGCTGGCATCAGCGCGTAAGCCGTCCGTCTCCGGCGCCACCTTAGCCGTTAAGTCAGTCAGAACGCGCATAACCTCTTGGCGTTCTGCCACCTGGGTTTCACGCATCCGGTTGTTCAAGTCCACAACTGCTTGCGGTTCAATGAACAACGTTTGGCCGGTGGCGCTTTGATCATGCACCACCCCACCAAAGCGACTGCGGTTCTCCGCTTTGACCGGAATCACGTACCGGTCATCACGAATCGTGATGATGGGCTCGCTGAGGTACTGCGCCGAATTACCACGGGTGTAGCCCTCCATGCGTTCGCGAATATCGCGTTCCATGGCTTGCATTCGCCGCCGAATTCCGTGTAACTCCGGGCTGGCCTCGTCGGTTACATTACCATCTTCATCGATGGCCTGTTGCAAGTCACGCAACAATCCCGGCAATAACGTGAGTTGTTCCTGCATCTGATAGACACGACGTAACTCCACGTTTTCCCGTAAATCCGTCAAAAAATCATCTAACGCCGTCACCGTTCGCAGCACGCGCACGATGCCAGCAAATTCGGAGCCGTCAAGGACGCCCCCAATTTCGGCGCGCTTTAACGCCGTCGTAATATCCGGGACGGCCGCGACCGGGAGGCCACCACGGAGCCGTAAAATGGTCGCCCCATCAGCGGTTTCGTCGAGGCGTTGTTGCACCTTGGCGGGATCACTACTGGGACGCATCCGTCCGGCTAGCTTTTGCCCAAGGGCAGTGACGGCCTCGGCCCGCACGGCTTCCTGGATGCGGTCAAATTCCAGTTGTCCTAATATTTTGTGCTTCATTACAAAACCTTTCTCTTCGTTAAACCATTAAATAATGTCATTGACCGATCCACCAACTGTGGAGCAACCACGAGAAAATTGGTGTGTGCGGCACCATGACTTTGGCCAGTAAGGAATGGCCCAGCGCGGCCTGCAAACCGTCAACCGGCACCATGGCCGCCAAGTACAGTACCATCACTACAAACAAGTAGGCGCCCACGCCGCCGAGAATGCCACCAATCCAGTGGCTACGCTTAGCTGACATTGGGTAATAAGCCAAATCTTGTACTAACAAGCAGGCAATACGCACCAACACCCAGCCAATCGCAAACACGAACATGAACGAAAAGGCTAGGTAGAACTTATCGTCCAGCCGGAGCCCTAGTGCCTGGCTAAAGAAAGCAAAGTGGCTCGACATGGTCGCTGACGGGTACGGAATCCACAACTCGAAGGCCGGCTTAAATACCCCCGCTAATAGTTTGGCCAGTAGGAAAACCACCACGTAACCAATAAACATTACACCCTGGAGCATGGCCCCCTTGCGTGCGCCAGCATAAACGCTGTACGCGATAAACAGTAAAATTATCAGTGTTAACATATTTTCCCCATCCGTGATTGCCCGCAGGCATATAATATCGTTCCTAATTCTACCACACCGCCACGGGGTGCCTATGCAAAAGTGCGTGGTTAGTGCGCTGGGACGCTCCGGTTTGATGAAACTTCTGGGTGTTAGTACGGAACCCCCAGCTACCCGGGACATGCTAGCCACGCAGCGATGACAACCACACAAAACTGTACAGACAGACAAAGGCCGGAACGCGTTTGCGCTCCGGCCCGGTTAGTCGACAGACTACTACATGTCTTCATCAGCCAAGAAGGTGTTTAAAACCTCCTCGACCATGTTCCATTCGTCATCATCTTCGATGGGGAACAGGTCACCGGCACTGGCATCCCCGTTCTCATCTGGTGTGAAGGAAAACGCCTCAATCTGGACGTCATCGTCATCGTCGTCGATGCCTTCTGGGTACAGCAATACGTAGCTCTTCCCATAATCATCAGAATCAAACGTGAACAGCACGTTGTACAATTCTTCATTACCATTGTCATCAATCAGCGTAATCTGCTGGTCGTCCGCGCCTGGGCGAATGTCGTCTTTTTTATCTGCCATTGTGGCCTCCATTCCGGCGTAAGCTAATCCTGTTGGGTTAACTTACCCCGTGCGTCAAGATAGTTCTGCAAAATAAATTGTGCCGCCATCTTGTCGATAACTTGCTTCTGTTCACGACGCGACACATCCGCCTCGTCGATCAACACCCGGTAAGCCGAAACTGTAGTCAAGCGCTCGTCGATAAAATCAACTGGTAGGTGAAACTTCTTGACCAACCGTTCCGCGTACGCCTTGGTCTGCGTGACCCGCGGGCCTGCGGTATTGTTCATGTTTTTGGGTAGTCCCAGCACAAAGCCGTCCGGCTGATACTTAGCCACCAGCTGTTTGAGCCGCCCCATGCCCAAATTACCGTGTTCCTCGTCGATGGGAATGATCTCTAACCCTTGGGCCGTCCAGCCCAACAGATCGGATACCGCTACCCCCACCGTTTTAGAACCGACATCTAAACCGAGTAACCGCATTATTTCTCCTTACCCAGGTAGTGACGGACTAACTCTTCAATAATCTCATCGCGTTCATGCTTACGAATCAAGTTCCGAGCGTCATTGTAGCGAGGAATATAGGCCGGGTCCCCCGAAAGCAGGTAGCCCACAATCTGATTAATCGGGTCGTAACCCTGTGCTTCCAGCGCATCGTAGACCGTCTTTAATGTGTCCTCGACGTTCTTCGGGTGGTTGTCCCGGAAGTTGAAGTGAACCGTTTCGTCTAATGAACTCATACCCAACACCTCTATTCGTTTCGTCTAACCCAATTCTACTTGATGGTTTGCCAAAGTACAAACCCTTTGCGCCAAAAAGTTTAGCGTTTTCAATCGCAACAGGTCAACTATTTGGCCGCAAGCCAATCATGCGCCTGCTTCAGTGCATCATCGATTCCCGCCGGCTTTTTCCCACCAGCTTGGGCCATATCGGGACGACCACCGCCGCCACCACCAACAGCCGGCGCAATGGCCTTAATCAGGTCACCAGCCTTCACGCCTTGGGCAATGGCGTCCTTGCTGGCCGCAGCCAGCAGGTTAACCTTTCCGCCAACCGTTGTGGCCAAAACCAGTACGTCGGAGCTACCCTTATCGTGCCACTGGTCGCCCAGCTCGCGCAGTTCCTTCATGCCCGCGACCTTCACGGCTTGAGCAATGATGGTGAAGTTGCCCGCCTGGTCGACCCGGTCAAAGATACCAGCGGCTGCTTGGCTGGCCAACTTACTCTGCAGGGATTCGATCTGCTTTTGCGCATCCTTGAGTTCCTGCTGCAAAGCGGACACTTTAGCAACCGTATCTCCATCCTTGGTGACTTTCAGTTGGTTGTTAATGGCACCCAACTGGTCAGCCTGGTGGGTCAGGTACTCAAACGCTTCTTTGGACGTGACCGCCTCCACCCGGCGGGTACCGGCACCGATGCCGCTTTCGCTGGTGATCTTAAACAGCCCCAACTCGGCGGTGTTCTGCGGGTGCGTCCCACCGTCAAATTCCTGGTTAAAGTCACCGATGGAAACGACCCGGACCACATCACCGTACTTATTATCAAAGACGGCAATGGCACCGAGTTTCTTCGCTTCCTCAATCGGCATTTGCTTGGCCGTAATTGGCAGGGCCCGCCAGATCTGTTCGTTGACCATCCGCTCAACCTGCCGCAACTGGTCCTGGGTCACTTCGCCAAAGTTGGTGAAGTCAAAGCGCAGGTAGTTAGGCTCCACCAGGGAACCGGCCTGGTGGGTGTGCTCACCCAACACGTTACGTAACGACTGGTCCAACAGGTGGGTCGCCGTGTGGTTTAGTGACACCTTGTGGCGTCGCTGGGTATCGACAGCCAACGTGTAACTGGCCCCCTGACGCAATTCACCCTCAACACGCACCCGGTGCAAGTTCTGCCCGTTCGGCGCGTGCTGAACGTCAGTAACACGACCAACTTCATTACCCTGGGCGTCGCTGATGGTCCCCCAGTCGGCGACCTGGCCCCCCATTTCGGCGTAGAACGGCGTCTTATCAAAGACTAACTGGGCCACCCCAGAACCAACCACCTTCACGGCCTGGTCATCCTGGATAATATCCGTCAGTACCGCGTTGTCTTCGTGCACGCTAGTCCAACCGGTAAAGTGGGAATCAGTCTTGATGTCCATCAGTACCGTATCCTGGCTACCCATAGACTGGGCGTTACTCCGGGCCTTCCGGGCACGCTCCCGCTGCGCCTCCATGTTGGCCTTGAACCCATCCATGTCGACCGTCAAGCCGTTATCCGCCGCGATTTCACCCGTCATTTCTACGGGGAAACCATAGGTATCAAATAGCAAGAACGCGTCATCGCCACTGATCTGCTTACCGTGCGCAGCTTTGACTTTGGCCATCACACCGTCCAGCATGTTGATGCCGGCATCCAAACTCTGACGGAAACGGGCTTCCTCCGACCGGATCACTTTCTGAATGAAGTCCTTGTTCTGCAATACTTCCGGGTAGTACGACTGCATGATTTTACCCACCGTTGGTACCAGTAGGTACAGGAAGTCGTGGTCAATGCCCAACCGCTTGCCGTTCACCACGGCGCGGCGAATCAACCGCCGGAGCACGTAGCCACGACCTTCATTACTTGGCAACGCCCCGTCACCAATCGCAAAGGTGACCGCCCGGGCATGGTCCGCAATAATCTTGAACGCCACGTCGTCCGTAGCGTTAGCGCCGTAGTGTTTACCAGCAGACAACTCCTCCGTCTGCTTGATCAACGGCAAGAACAAGTCGGTTTCAAAGTTGGTCGGTGCGTTTTGCACCACGGACACAACCCGTTCCAGACCCATCCCCGTATCAATGTTCTTGTGGGGCTGGTCCACGATGCGACCGTCTGGTAAGTGGTTGAATTGAGAGAAGACGATGTTCCAAATTTCCAGGTAGCGTTCGTTTTCCCCACCAGGATAGTTTTCGGGGTCATCCTCGGACACGTTATTTAAGCTCTGTCCACGGTCGTAGAAAACTTCGGAATCGGGGCCACACGGACCACCACCAATATCCCAGAAGTTGTCTTCAACTTTGTAAATGTGGTCGGCAGGCACACCCGCCTTTTCCCACAGTTCGAGGGCATCAGTATCCTTAGGGTAAACCGTGATGTACAGCTTATCCTTGTCTAGTCCCAGCCATTTGTCGCTGGTCAAAAATTCCCACGCCCACGGGATGACTTCCTTCTTGAAGTAATCGCCCACGGAAAAGTTACCGAGCATTTCAAAGAACGTGTGGTGCCGGGCGGTTTTACCGACGTTTTCAATATCGTTGGTGCGAATAGACTTTTGCGCGTTGACGATCCGTGGGTTGGCCGGGATCACGGACCCGTCAAAGTATTTCTTCAGCGTGGCAACCCCGGAGTTGATCCACAGCAAGGTAGGATCATCCTTGGGGATCAGGCTCGCACTGGGCTCCACGTCGTGCCCCTTACTCTTAAAGAAATCAAGGAACATTTGCCGTACTTGTGCACTACTGAGTTGCTTCATGACTACTCTCCTGTCCCGCCGGCCTTTCTGGTCGACGTGCCGTATTGATATTACCCATTGCCAGCTGATTGGCAACAAAAAACATCCTTACAAATCCGAGGACGCCTACGCGCGGTACCACCTCGGTTGCAACGATGTTGTCGTTAACCACTTCATTAATTGATTATATTCAGCTCGCATCAGGGAGCACCACGGCGACGGGCTCGGGTCTTCGCAGTTACCGACCCTTCCTGAATGGGCACCATTCGTCCGTGGCATATCCTAACTGTTTCATTATAGTGACGCTATGGGGGCGTGTCAACGCTGGCTACTATGCCTTGTCCAAACCCTTGGCCTTATTCTTACGTTTAGCGTTCCGCCGAGCGTTACGCTTCTCTACCCGGTTGTTGAACCACGCTTCCTTCTCAGCCGCCTTGCGCACCTTCTTCTTGTAGCCAGGCATATGCTTCTTCTGCTCCTTCTTGAGCATGCCGTAGATGTTGCCAGAGAGCCGTTCGTTCTTCTTGGTGCGGGTAGCGCGCCGGTTCCACTCACGCCCGGGGACGATTTCACCCCGGACGATGGCTTTGGGTTCAAAGTGGATGCCCATGTGTTCCAGTTCGGCCAACTTGTGTTCTTCACCCGGTTTGTACAGCGTGATCGCAATCCCGCTCATCCCGTTACGTCCAGTCCGGCCAACGCGGTGAATGAAGAATTCATTGTCGGTCGGAATTTCGGCGTTGATGACGTGGGACACACCCTCAATATCAATACCACGGGCGGCCAAGTCCGTTGCTACCACAAACTGGTACTTCTGCTGGGCAACGGCCTTCATCACCCGCCGCCGCTCGCGGGGTTCAACGCCACCATGGATCTTGGCGGCCTTGATTCCTTGCGCCTTCAAGAACGCGTGAATTTCGTCCACCCGCTCCTTGGTGTTGGCAAAGATCAGGACCAAGTATGGTTCGCCAATTGTGAGCAACTGGTAAATGATCCGGTTGGGATCCTGACCCTTAGTACTGATCACCCAGTTGGACACAGAATCGGCAATTACCGTCTTGGGCTTCAACTCGATCATCAATGGATTGTGCATATATTTTTTCAGGAATGGCTGTAGCTTTTGCGGAATCGTCGCCGAGAACACCATCATCTGGAGGTGTTCCGGGAAGGTACCCGCAATCTGGTCCACCACGTTCAAAAAGCCCATGTCCAAGGTCATGTCGGCTTCGTCCACAACGAACGTCTTGACCGTAAAGCCGGTCAACGCGCCGCTACGCAAGAGGTCCAAAATCCGGCCAGGCGTCCCGATTGCGAGGTGCACCGCGTGGTGTTCGAGTTTACGCAACTGCTTCTGCTTGTCGGTCCCACCGACAAACCGGCCGACCCGTACTGGACTGTCGTCCGCCAGTAGGTCCGTGGCCGTCTTGTAAATCTGGTTAGCCAGCTCCCGACTTGGCGCCGTGATCACAGCCTGTAGGGTATCTTCATCGGAATCAATGTTGTTGAGGATAGGCAACAAGAACGCCAACGTCTTGCCAGACCCGGTCTGGGATTGACCCACAATGGACTTACCCCGCAACGCCTTCGGAATCACTTGCTCCTGAATCGGCGTTGGTTGCACAAAACCATCCCGGTTCAGTGCGGCAATCAAATCATCTTTGATTGCGTATTGTTGAAATTTGTTTTCCATGCATTACTCACTTTCTGATGGTGCCTTGGGCGTTGCCGCCAGCAAGGCATCCAGTTCGTCATAAATCTGGTCAATTTCGGCCCGGTCGGCGGCTTTGGCCCCACTAGCCAGTGGGTGGCCACCCCCATTGTGGGCCCGCGCGATGTCGTTGATCACGGCACCCTTGGAGCGCAGACTAACGCGGTAGTTACCTTCGGGTTGTTCAGTACACATGGCCCAAGCCCGGACTTCGTTCAAGCGGCCGGCAGAACCAACGGCAGCCTGATACTGATCCGCAGCAATACCCAGGTGCTGCAGGTCGGCCTGACTGATGACCACCACGGCGGCGCCATGCGCACTGATGCGCATGTGCTGCTCATCAATGGCTAATCCCTGTAACCTGGCTTGGCCTAGCGTGACTTCATTCATCTTTTGGTTCACCGCGGATGGGTCAAAGTCGAAGCCATACAATAATGCTACGTCCCGCAACGTGTGGGCGGTGGTGTTGTTGTACATAAACCGGCCAGTGTCCCCAACAATGCCGGCGTATAGCAAGCGGGCCGCGGTATTGTCCAACTTGAGTTGCCCGTCACCGTGCGTGACTAGGTCCACCAATAACTCACTCGTACTGGAGGCGTCTGGTGCCACCCAGGCCAAGTCACCATAGGGATCGTCATTGGGATGATGATCAATTTTGATCAGCTGCTTGCCCTGGTTAAAGCGGTCGTCATCGATGCGCGGCGTATCCGCAGTGTCGACCACGATCACCAGTGCGTTCTGGTAATCGGCATCCTCGACATGGTCCATGGTTGCCAACCACGCCAAACTGGGACTGTCAGCCCCCGTCACCTGGACCCGCTTGTCGGGAAAGCTAGCCTTGATAATGGCCGCCAACCCACACTGGGAACCAAAAGCGTCCGGATCAGGCCGCTGGTGGCGATGGATAATAACGTGGTCTGCAGCCGCAATGGCCGCAACAATATCTTCTTGAATCATGATTGCCTCCGTACTCGTAAATTCACCACCTATGATTATACCATGCCCGCCGTGACGCCGCTCGTTTAGCGAATTATGGGCGGTTTCCGACTCACTAGTTATACCAGTAGCCATAAATCACTCACCACTAATGCAACGGTAAATCAACATTTTCAAACGACAACGGTGCCAGGCCCGTCACGGTAATCCCCACTAATCGCAATGACGCGCTGGTGTCAGTTTCTTCATTATAAAGTGTCCAGGCTGCCGCTAGGATGTCGTCAGCCTCCACGAAGTAACGTTCACGGGTGGTGCGCCGTGTCTGCGTATTGAAATCGACGTCGCGCACTTTCAACACAACCGTCGTTCCGTGCCGTTGCTTCTGGCGTAGCGTGGCACTCACCTTAGCTGCCAGCATCGTCAACTCCTGGCGTACCGCCGCCGCACTTTGTAACGGTGGGTTGTAGGTCCGCTCCTTGCCGATGGACTTCCGCTCTTTGACCTCGATGGGGTGGTTATCAATACCCCGAGCGTGCAGTGCCAACATGAAGCCAGCTTTACCTAACTCCCGCTGCAACATACCGGGATCCGCTGCCAACAAATCAGCGCCGTTCTCAATACCCAATGCCTCCAACCGCGGCAACGTCTTCTTGCCAACACCGCGGAACTTCCCAATCGGTTGCGGGGCCAAAAAGGCTTGCGCCATTCCCGGAGTAACGACCGTCCGCCCACCGGGCTTATTGAATTCCGACGCCATCTTGGCTAAAAACCGATTGTACGACACGCCAATAGCGCATGTAAGCCGCGTTTCACGCTCAATGGTCTGCTGCAACCACAAGGCCAAGGCGATGGTTGTCGGAAAGCGATGGTTATCCGTCACGTCGAGGTAAGCTTCGTCGAGGGCAATGGGTTCGATCCGGTCGGTGACCTGGTGGAAAATAGCATGGATCTGGTCGGACACCGCCCGGTATTTTTCAAAGTCGGGGTCCTTAAACACCAACAAACGGCGTGGTACTTTACGCACCGCTTCAATGGCGGGCATGGCCGAGTTGACCCCATACTGGCGCGCCACATAATTGGCCGTGGTGATGACCCCTTTGCCCCCTGTTTGCCGGGGGTCATGGGCAATCACCAGTGCACGGCTACGCAAAGACGGATCATCACGCATTTCGATGGACGCGTAGAAGGCGTCCATGTCGACGTGAATAATTTTGCGACTCGTATCGTTGGGTATTTGTAACCGAAATAATGGCGCCAACATGCACACCTCCCTTACCGAACATATTTTCGCACATGTCCCCGACACTGGCAATTACCGCCCGCTGTTCCTGGGCAATACTAGCACCAGTCAAGGGCTTGTCCCGTATCGGCATACCTGCTCGAGCAAACTACCATGGGCGCCTAAACACAAAAAAAGCGCCGCTAACGACGCTCATTCGATACTATGCCAAACTATGCCAACATCACGCACGCTTTAGGCGCGTTCACGGTTGAAATGCCGCTCGCCCACGTGCAAAACCTGCGTCAAACCAAACGTCAGGACGAAGTAAATACATGCCGTCACGATCAGCGGTAGGAACGCCTCAAACGACGCGCCTTGCACCACCGAAGTCTGGAAGGTCAATTCGCCGACCCCAATCACCGAGACCACGGACCCTTCCTTAATGACGGACACAAACTCGTTGCCCAGTGCCGGCAGAATGGTCCGCAGCGCCTGGGGCAAAACCACTAGTTGCATCGTTAGCTGCCGCGATAACCCTAGGGAGCGTGCCGCTTCGCCTTGCCCAACCGGGACCGCGTTTAACCCCGACCGAATAATTTCGGCCACGTAAGCCCCGGAGTTGAGAAACATCGCAATGGCCCCCGAAACAAACCCCGATACGTTCAACCCAATAATTTGGGTGCCAAAATACACGATAAATACCTGGATCAGCAAAGGCGTACCGCGCACAAACTCTACGTAAATATTACCAATGGCTTTGATGATCCATACCCGTGACCGTTTCATCATGGCCAGTAAGGTACCCAAAACAAAGCCGACCGTTACGCCAATTACCGCGAGTGCCAAGGTGTATTCCGTCCCCTTGACAAAGTATGGCGCGTACTGCTGGTAAAATGATTTCTTTTGCACCATTTGCTTCATGGCCGCATTCCGCCACTTGGTGATTGGTTTGCCAATGACCTCGCGGTGCAAAATGCGGTTCAACTTGGCTTTCAGTACGGGTGAATTTTTCGGCAACACGATGGCCGACTCACCCCCACCACCAGGAATTTTAACCGGCGCAGTGGCGAACTTGTCGGACTGCATCTCGTACGACTTGGCCGTGGTGGTAGGCACCACGATGCCATCCAGTTTACCCTGACTCAACTGCGCGGCCTCATCCGTCACCTTTTTCAGTGACGTGACCGTGGCACCATGCAGATACTTTTTTGCTTGGCCCTCCTGGATGGTGGTGATTTGGGCCCCAATCTTGGCCCCGTGAAAGTCATTGAGTGAGCGATACTTGTTGCGATCCTGCTTCTGCACCAGTACCACGTTGGGGTCATTGAAATAAACGTCCGTAAAGTCGACCTTTTTCTCCCGCTCAGCGGTTGGCGTGATGCCCGAAACCACCAAGTCAACTTTACCCGACTCCAACGCCGACAATAACGCATCGTTACTCATCTCCACCAGCTTCAACTTCACACCCAAGCGCTGCGCAAGCAGTTTATCCATGGTCACGTCAAAGCCAATGATGTGGTCCTTACCGCCAATGGTGGAATGAAATTCGTAGGGGGCATAATCGGGCGATAACCCGACCCGCATGACCCCTGTCCGTTTAATCTTGGCCCAAGTTGCGTCCGCCGTCGCTGCGTGTAGGTTGTGCACGGGCGCCATCCACGCGTCCACCACCACACACAGCGTAATGATGGCGGCCCACAGCCAGCCTTTGCCTTTAATCCACGGTTGTCCCTGCATACGCATCCCCCAATAGCTGTTTACCAGTCGCCACTTGTTGTCGCACAGAATCAAAACCAGTACCACCAAGTGACTGCCGTCGTTCCACGGCCATGACCGGATCGAGGTCGTGGTACACATCAGCGGTGATTAACGGGCTGGCCGCCTGCAATGTGGCGAGGGGCATGTCTTGCAAGGGTGTGTTGGTCTGAATACCCATGAGTACCAGTTGCCCAACGATGGCGTGCGCCTGGCGGAAGGGTAGCCCCTTAGCTGCCAAGTAATCGGCCAGCTCGGTAGCGTTACTAAAGTCAGCTTTGACCGCGTCGCCCATACGGTCCGCTTTAATGTGGAGAGTGGTCAACATCCCGGTCATCACGTGCAGTGAACCCATGATGGTGGTGGTAGCGTCGAACACACCCTCCTTGTCCTCCTGCATGTCCTTGTTGTAAGCCAGCGGCAACCCCTTCATCACCGTCAGCAACCCCGTCAGGTCACCGTACACGCGACCAACTTTGCCCCGGATCAGCTCGGCGTAGTCCGGATTCTTCTTCTGCGGCATGATCGATGATCCGGTCGCGTAAGCGTCGTCCATCTCTACATATTGATATTCATAGCTACTCCAAAGCACCAGCTCTTCACACAGCCGCGATAGGTGCATCATCAACATGCTCGCGTTGGCGAGGTACTCAATGGCAAAGTCGCGGTCGGACACCGCATCTAACGAATTGGTATAAACGTGCTGAAAGCCCAACAACTCCGCCGTTTCTTGCCGGTCAATGGGAAAAGTTGTCCCGGCTAACGCTGCCGCGCCTAATGGTGAAATGCTGGTGTGCTGTTGATTGAAGTCAAAGCGCTCCACGTCACGCTGCAACATATTGAAGTAAGCCATAAAATAATGTCCCAGGGAAATCGGCTGGGCGTGCTGCAAGTGTGTCGTGCCCGGAAGAATGGTCTCCACGTGTTGCTCGGCTTGGTGCACTAACACCACCTGGAGCTTCTTCAAACTGGCAATTACTTCTGGCAGCCGGTGCTGGACCCACAAATGGAAATCAGTCGCAACTTGGTCATTCCGCGACCGCGCGGTGTGCAACTTGCCGGCTAACGGACCAATTTTAGCCGTGAGGAGTGCCTCGATGTTCATGTGGATATCTTCGTTGGCCACGGTCAGTTCCAGTCCGCCTTGGGTTAGTTCCTCGCTGAGTTCCTGAAGGCCGTGCTTAATGGTTGCCGCCTCGTCCTGACTGAGGATACCCGTATCCCCCAGCATGGTGACGTGGGCGATGGAACCCTCAATATCCTCAGCGGCCATAGCCTGATCAAAGTCGATAGACGCACCAAATTCCTGTGCAAACTCAGGGCTCACGGCGTTAAACCGGCCACCCCACATTTTCTTAACGGCCATTTCTGGTCCTTCCCTTCAATAATGTCTGTGCGTGCACGCTATGCCATTACGCTTCCTGCGGTTTCTTGGCGGTTTTGCCGTTGACCTGGCTGTACACCGTGGTTGGTAGGCTCCACAACTTGATGAAACCAGCGGCGGCTGCTTGATCAAAGGAGTCAGCCGACGTGTATGTCGCCAGGTCCTCGTCATACAGCGAGTTGGCCGACTTACGGGCCACCGCTACGGCGGCACCCTTGTACAGCTTCATCTTGACCACGCCGTTCACCACCTGCTGCGAATTATCGATAAAGGCATTCAGGGCATCACATAGTGGTGAGAACCACAACCCGTTGTAAATCATGTTCGTCAGTTGCTGTTCAACAATCGGCTTAAAGTGAGCCAGGTCCCGTTCAAACGTCAGGTCCTCCAAGTCCTTGTGGGCGGTCATGATAACCGCTGCAGCCGGTGCTTCGTAAATTTCACGGGACTTAATGCCCACCAGACGGTTTTCAATGTGGTCGATGCGGCCGATTCCATGCGCCCCCGCAACCTTATTTAGTTGCAAAATCAACTTAAATAATGGTAATTCTTCACCGTTGATGGCAACTGGTAACCCGTGGGCAAAGGTTAGGTCCAAGTACTCCGCTTCGTTGGGCGCATCCTCCGGGGCCACCGTCAAGGCGTAGGCATCAGCTGGCGCCTGGTTCCACGGATTTTCCAGAATGCCACACTCGTTCGCACGCCCCCACAAGTTTTGGTCGATGGAGTACGGCGAATCCAAATCGATTGGAACCGGCACGTTGTGGGCTTTGGCGTAGTCGATTTCCTCTTCACGAGACCAGTGAAAATCCCGAATGGGTGCTTCGATTGCCATGTCGGGGTCCAACGCATGAATGGCGGCTTCAAAACGTACCTGATCATTACCCTTCCCGGTCGAACCATGTGCAATGGCCGTGGCGCCAGTTTCGTGAGCAATATCGACTAACTTTTTAATGATCAAAGGCCGCGACAAGGCAGACACCAGCGGATATTCTCCCTCATACAATGCGTTGGCCTTGATGACCGGCGCCACATACTCATCGGCAAATTCGGCCATCCCATCAATGGCGTAACTGGCAACGGCACCAACTTGTAAGGCCTTCGCCTTAATAAAGTCGATGTCCTTATCCATTTCACCAACGTTTAAGTTCACGGCAATGACCTCGTACCCCTTATCCTTCAGCCACGGAATCGCGACGGATGTATCCAAACCACCAGAATATGCCAACACAATTTTCTTCATGAGTAATACCTGCCTTTGTCTTTGTGTGTAAATATACGTTTATATGTGTGTCAGGATTAGCTGATGCATGTATCATAGCACGCCATATTCACAAAATAAACACCTAAAATACATTTTTTGCCCTTTTTGGCCTTTTTTATGCGTTTCTATTGCACTTTATGCAAATAAATGTATACTAGCCATATGAATATTTAGCGCATAAACATGCGCACATGTGTTAATTAGCCTGACGACTGCACGCCAGTGTCAGGCGTACGCACTGAAACCAAATCAAGGAGTGATCCATATGTACAATCAATTTCATCAGCGGTCATTGTTAGCTGAGAAGGATTTTACCGGGGCTGAATTTTATACCCTCATTAAATTTGCCGAACACCTGAAGGACCTCAAGGCCCATAACATTGAACACCATTACTTGACCGGTAAAAACGTGGCCCTTCTCTTTGCCAAAACCTCAACCCGGACACGTTCGGCGTTCACAGTAGCCGCCACCGACCTCGGCGCCCACCCCGAATTTCTGGGCGCGCACGACATTCAATTAGGTAATAAGGAATCCCTGGCTGACACCGCTAAGGTGCTGGGGAGCATGTACGACGGCATTGAGTACCGCGGCTTTGCCCAAAGTACCGTGGCCGCCCTCGCCCAGTATTCCGGTATTCCCGTGTGGAACGGTTTGACTGATGACTGGCACCCCACGCAGATGCTCGCTGACTTTATGACCATTGACGAACTGTGTGGCCACGTCAAGGGGATCACACTGACCTACCTGGGTGACGCGCGCAACAACGTGGCCAACTCCTTATTGGTTACCGCCGCCATGCTGGGGGCCAACATCCACCTAGTGGGACCCCAGGCGCTGCAACCCGCTGCGCACGTTCAGACCATCGCCCAACAGTTTGCGGCGCAGTCCGGTAGTGACATCCTGATCACCGATGACCTAGTAACCGGGCTGGCAGGTAGTGATGTGCTCTATACCGACGTGTGGGCGTCAATGGGTGAAGAGGACGCCTGGGCGCAACGCATTAAACTCTTACAACCTTACCAACTGAACATGGACGCGGTCACCGCCACGCACAACCCAAACGTCATTGTGCTCCATGACCTGCCAGCGTTCCACGATCTCAACACCACGATGGGTCAACAGATTCACGAAGAGTTTGGTTTGGACGAGCTAGAAATCACCGATGAGGTATTCAACGCCCCCTTTGCTCACCAATTCCAGCAGGCGGCCAATCGACTCCACACCATTAAGGCGGTCATGGCGGCAACCCTTGGCAATCCGTTCATCCCCACCGTCATCGAACCACAATAGGAGGTCACCAACATGCAACGTTTTCTGGTTCTCGCTAACGGGTCCGTGTATCCTGGCACAGCGTTTGGGGGTACACAACCCGTTACTGGTGAAATTGTGTTTACGACCGGGATGACCGGGTACCAAGAAGCCATCACGGATGCGTCCTACCACCACCAAATTTTGACCTTCACCTACCCACTGATCGGCAACTACGGGATCAACCTCCACGACAACGAAGCCCACGGCCCTCAAGCCAGTGCCATCGTCGTCCACGAGGTGGCTCGTCGCCCCAGCAACTGGCGCTGCGACTGCAGCCTGGCGGACTGGGCAGCAACTAACGATCTACCCGGCATCACTGACGTGGATACGCGGGCCATAACCCGCGAGTTGCGCGAAGCTGGGGTAATGAATGCCACTATTGTCGATCAGGTGACACCGACCACCATCGAACAACTCCAGCAACCGCTACCCGTGACGCCACCCTCAACCGTGCCCACGATTACCACCAGCCAAGCAGTGCACCCATACCGCATTGGCGTGCTCGATTTTGGCCTCAAACGGTCCATCTTGCGCGCTTTGCAGGACCGCGGCGTTCAGACGGTCGTCTTTCCCCCAACTACCAACGCGGCCACCATTCTGGCGAGTGGCGTCGACGGGATTCTGCTCTCGAATGGACCTGGCGACCCAACCGCGCAAACTGCCGTGTTACCCACCATCCGCGCCTTACAAGCACGGTTACCACTAATGGCTATTTGTCTTGGCCATCAGCTCTTTGCGCTGGCCAACGGGGCGCGAACGTTTAAGCTCAAATTCGGCCACCGCGGTTTCAACCACGCCGTACGGGATCTGGCCCACGGAACCACGGCCTTTACCGCGCAAAACCACGGGTACGCCGTTGATCCGCAATCTTTGGCCCACACCAACCTCACGGTCACCCACGTGGAGATCACCGACCACACCATCGAGGGCCTTAAGTTACGAGATCACGCGGCGTTCTCCGTCCAGTTTCACCCGGACGCGACCCCCGGCCCGCACGATTATGGCTACTTATTCGACGATTTTATTGCCATGATCAGGTCACAACACGAAGCAAAGGAGGCGCTCCATGCCCAAGCGCAATGATATTCACAAAATTTTGATTATTGGTTCTGGCCCGATCATCATCGGTCAGGCGGCGGAGTTCGACTACTCTGGTTCCCAGGCGGCCATCTCCCTACGTGAAGAAGGTTACGACGTGGTGTTAGTCAATTCGAACCCGGCCACCATCATGACGGATGAAGCAATGGCGGACAAAGTCTACATCGAACCGCTGACCCTACCTAGCGTCAAGGCAATCCTCCACAAGGAACACCCAGACGCCATTTTGCCCACACTCGGCGGCCAAACAGGACTCAACCTAGCCCGCGAACTGGTGCACGATGGCATCCTGGATGAATTGGGGATTGAGCTCTTGGGTACCAAGATGACGGCTATCGCCACGGCCGAAGATCGAGAATTATTCAAAGAACTGATGGGACGGCTGGGCGAACCCGTGCCCGCCTCACAAACGGTAACCACCGTGCAGGCCGCCGTCGCCTTTGCCAATGCCAACGGCTACCCGGTCATTGTCCGCCCCGCCTACACCATGGGTGGTACGGGTGGGGGCATTGCCCACGACGCTACCGAACTGACGCACATTGCGACCACCGGCCTGGAACTCAGTCCGGTGACCCAAGTGCTGATTGAGCAATCAATTGCCGGTTACAAAGAAATCGAATTTGAAGTCATGCGCGATGCCGCGGACAACGCGCTGGTGGTGTGTTCAATGGAAAACGTTGATCCGGTGGGCATTCATACCGGTGACTCCATTGTGGTCGCCCCCACCCAAACGTTGTCTGATCGTGAATACCAGATGCTGCGCGACGCGGCCCTGAAAATCATTCGGGCGCTACACATCGAGGGTGGCTGTAACGTCCAGATGGCCTTGGATCCCCACAGCTTTAACTACGACATCATCGAGGTCAACCCCCGGGTGTCCCGTTCCTCCGCGTTGGCTTCCAAAGCCACAGGCTACCCCATTGCCAAAATGGCCGCCAAAATTGCGGTGGGCCTCCACCTCGACGAAATCATGAACCCCGTGACTGGTACCACTACGGCCGAGTTTGAACCGGCACTGGATTACGCGGTGGTGAAAATTCCGCGGTGGCCATTCGATAAGTTCGCCAGCGCCGACCGGACCTTGGGCACCCAAATGAAGGCTACCGGTGAGGTCATGGCCATTGGGCGCAACATCGAAGAAGCCTTAAACAAAGCCGTGCGGTCCCTCGAAATCGGGGTCACCGGCTTGTACGACATGCGGTTTAGTCACCACACCACTACAGCTTTGCTTGATGCCCTAATGCCCGCCCGTGACGACCGGTTATTCATGCTGGCGGAACTGCTCCGGCGCGGCTGCACCATTGCCCAGCTCCACGACCGCACCGGCATCGACGCGTTTTTCCTGGACAAGTTGCTCCATATCGTTGAAATCGAGCGGGCGTTGAGCGCCGGACCCGTCACTAGCGACCTGTTGACCACGGCCAAGCAAAACGGCCTGGCGGACCAGACAATTGCCCAACTAACCCAACAATCAGCGGCCCAGGTGCACACCGACCGCGTTCAACAACACGTCACACCCGTCTACAAAATGGTCGACACGGTCGCAGCTGAGTTTGCTTCCAAGACACCATATTTTTACTCTACGTATGATCAGTACAACGAGTCCCAGCCGCTGTCCAAACCCGCCGTGCTAGTTTTAGGTTCCGGCCCGATTCGTATCGGCCAGGGCGTAGAGTTTGATTACGCCACGGTCCACGCCGCGGAGACTATTCGCCAAGCTGGGTACGCCGCCATCATCATCAACTCCAACCCCGAGACGGTGTCGACTGACTTTTCCGTCTCGGATAAACTCTACTTTGAACCCCTCACCTTTGAGGACGTAATGAACGTGATCGACCTGGAGCACCCCATTGGGGTCGTGGTGCAGTTTGGTGGCCAAACCGCCATCAATCTGGCCCAAGCGCTCCACGATGCGGGCGTGCACATTCTCGGTACGACCTTGACGGACCTGAACCGGGCCGAGGACCGCGAGGAGTTCAACCAGGTGATTCAAACACTCGGGTTACCCCAGCCGGCCGGCAAGACCGCACTCACCACTACGGACGCCATTGCGGCCGCCAACAGCTTGGGCTACCCCGTACTCATTCGGCCGTCATACGTCCTCGGTGGTCGGGGTATGGAGGTGGTGTACTCCGAACCAGAGTTGCGCGACTACATCGATCGCGCCGTGAAAATTTCTAACCACCACCCCGTGCTGATCGATTCCTACCTGCAAGGGCAAGAAGCAGAACTGGACCTCATCAGTGACGGGACGACCGTTGTCATTCCGGGTATTATGCAACACATTGAGCGCGCGGGGGTACATTCGGGCGACTCGATGGCCGTCTACCCGCCACAGTCACTCAGCCCCACCGTTCAAGCCGCGATGGTGCATGACGCCGTCGCGTTGGCGCATGCACTGAGTACTGTCGGCATCATGAACGTGCAGTTCGTCATTCATGACAACGTACCGTACGTGATCGAGGTCAACCCGCGGGCGTCGCGGACCGTGCCGTTTATTTCCAAAGTTACGCACGTACCAATGACGCAATTGGCGACCCACGCAATGTTGGGCGACCACCTACCAGCACTGGGTTACAGTACTGGCCTGGTCACACCGACTACCGGTATTCACGTCAAAGCACCCGTCTTCTCGTTCACCAAGTTGCCAGGGGTCGATCCCCTGGTGGGTCCGGAAATGAAGTCCACCGGTGAGGTCATGGGCAGCGCCACTACCCTGCCGGCGGCCATCGCCCGCGCCTTTGCCGGAGCCAAAGTCGTGGTGCCCGACCACGGCACCATTGTTTTGAATGGTGACCCCCGGCAAGATGCAGAGCTGATCCCCCTTGCTCAAGAGTTGGCCCAACTACACTACCAATTAGCTGCCGATCTGCGGACTGCCACCGTCCTCGCCCGTCATGACATCACGGCCCGAGCCGTGGTGCGTCCGGACGTAGCTCTGCCACCCGGTACGGTGCTGGTGGTCAGCACCGCCCCAGTCACCGACCAAACAGCGGTGCAACTTCGGGCGACCACCCTGACGCAACAGCGGCCCCTGCTGACCGCACTAGATACGCTCCACGCCTGGATCCAAACCCAAGTCCCAGTCCAGGTATAATCACTAACGGGCACCATCATCCTTCCTGGGCGGAAAATGATGGTGCCCGTTTCCGTTGCATCAACACGGTTGACATGGCGGTGGAAGCGCTCTATTCTATAATATGTAATGACATATTTTAAAGGAGCATTTTATTATGACAGCATATTCACTTGACGACTTTGCCCGTTTAATTGACCATACTAACCTGCACGCCGACGCCACCCGCGCTGACATGATCAAGTTGTGCAACGAGGCGAAGAAATACCACTTCAAGATGGTAGCCATCAACCAGGTACAGTCCGCTCTGTGCGCCGAGCAGTTACAGGGCACTGACATTGACACGGGCGCGGCCATTGCCTTCCCACTGGGCCAGACCAGCATCGCCGCGAAGGTTTTTGAAGCCAAAGACGCCATGGATCACGGCGCCAACGAAATTGACTACGTCCTCAACATCACCGAACTCAAGGACGGCAACGACGATTACATTGAGGACGAAATGACCCAAATGGTTGCTGCTTGCCACGAACGGAACGTGCCGTGCAAAGTCATCTTTGAAAACTGCTACTTGACTAAGGAAGAAATTGTGCGGGCAGCGACCATCGCCAAGCGGGTCCGGCCAGACTTCATCAAGACGTCGACTGGCTTTGGTACCGGTGGCGCAACCGTGGCTGATGTCCGGTTGATGAAGCAGACGGTTGGCGACGCTGTCCACGTGAAGGCAGCGGGTGGTATCCGCAACTCCGACGACTTTCTGGCCATGATTGAGGCGGGAGCGGACCGCATCGGCACAAGTTCCGGCGTCAAGATCATCGAGGCTTTACGGCGGCGGATGGCGGACGACCACGTGGACAGCATTGCCATCAACCGCTAAACGGATTCGTGCTGGTGTGCGTTGGTTGATGTAGCAACTTTCTGCTGATCACCCTGATTTGCGCAGGCGGTGGGGCTCCGGCAGAAGGAGATGGCTGCGCCATAGTTCACATAAGCCACAGGCACGGACTAGCCCCCAAATGCACATCACTTCCTCATCGCCCACTAGCCACTGTGCTACACTGATGACCGAGGAGGTGCGTTGATGACACAGCCAAAATACCAATTAATTGCTCAAACCCTGCGCACCCGCATCGAGGAAGGTACCTACCCGGAGGGGACAATTATCCCCAAGGAAGTTGACCTCGCTGCCAGTTTCGGCGTTAGTCGCCCCACCATGCGCCAAGCCATCCAGTTGCTCGTCAACCAAGGTCTGCTGGAGCGCAGGCAACGCCGGGGTACGCTGGTACGGCAAAGCAAAATTGCACAACAATTTACCCACGTCATCCAAAGTTACAATCAAGAAATCGCCGCTAACGGCCGTTGTGGCCGGACCGACGTGCTCTCATTTTGTCAGGAACCTGCCACGGAAGAGATTCAGCAAGCTCTCCACCTGGATGCCGGCACCACGGTTTACCAACTGGTGCGGCTACGCTTTGCCGATGATGAACCCGTCGTCCTAGTGACGACCTACCTGCCCGTAGCACCATTGCCCGGACTAGATCAGGTCGACTTTGCCCACCAATCCCTATACGCTGAGCTAGAGCGCCGCCACCTAGCCATTACTAGCGTTAACCGTAAACTGGAGGTGGTAGCCGCCGATAACGAAACTGCCGCCCTGTTACAGGTGGCACCCGGTGCCCCGACGTTTTATTTCCACACCCGGGGTCAGGTTAGCGACGGCCACACATTAGAATATTCCATCGCACAGTACCGTGGGGACAACAACTACTTTACCTTTAACATTAATCGTTCCTGAAGACCCAAAAAGGCCGCTTCCACGAAGGAAGCGGCCCTTTTTTATTATACGTGCATCCACATTGCTTGTTAGTAACGTGCCGCTACAAAGTCGTGCAGTGGTTTATTTAGCGGTACGAATTTCACCGCTTCTTTGAATGGTACTGACAGCATTGCGTCGTCCGCATCCTGAGCCAATTTAACCGCCCATGTTGGGTCAAAAAGCAACTGCTGACCCACCGCGACAACTTCCGCATTCTGGAGCACGTTCGTCACGTCCTGTCGTGTGCGGACACCACCAACCCCAATGAGTGGGAGTTTGCCCTGCAATGCTTCGTGGACGTATGCCAAAATTGACTGATCTTGGTAGTCATCTGCCCGCGCGACCCGATTATAGTCGTTTTGTGACAGGTGGATATAATCAAGCCGGGTCTCACGGAGCTGGGCCAATAGCCACAACGTATCGTCAAAGCGGATACCGGGAGTTTCAAATTCTTCTGGCGATACCCGGTAGCCGACCAGGAACGGCCGGTCAGCGTACTTATCGACCGCCGCAAAGACACTGTCGAGCAACTCACGAATGAACCGGTATCGCCGCTGTCGATCACCACCGTAATCGTCCGTCCGTCGGTTAGAGTGCTGGGAGAAGAATTGCTGGATCAAGTACGTATTCGCACCGTGTAGTTCAACCCCATCAAAGCCGGCCTGGATGGCTCGCCGGGTGGCCTCACCGAAGGCAACAACGGTGGCGTGAATTTCGTCAACAGTCATTGCCCGTGGCGTCTCCGCCCCGGGACGTGGCGCCGCGACGGCGCTAGCGGACACGGTCTGTTCCCCGGACAAGGTCGCCCGGTTGGTCATCCGCCCGGCGTGGAAGATCTGGACGAAGGCCTTCGCACCTTTGGCCTGAATGGCCCGCGCCAGGGCACCCAATTCTGGAATCATGTCATCATGGGCAATTGACAACTCCCCCGGCCAGCCCTTGCCGCCATCCTGGACGTTGGCTGCACCAGTAATAACCGCGCCCAGGCCACTAGCACGGTTAGCGTAATATTGAATCTCGTCACGCGTGACGGTCCCGTTATAAAAACTCTGTTGCGTGGTCATCGGTGACATTACGATACGGTTGCGCAGGGTCACCCCAGACTTAAACTTTAGTTGCTCGTCAAACTTAGTCATTGTTTGCCTCCTGTAACACCTGAATTGTTGCTTTACCCACACCACGAGCGGACTGCGGATTTTGGCCCGTGATCAGGCGCCCATCAACCACCACGTTCTCCGTATATGCAGCCGCCTTGCTGTAGTTGGCACCGGCCCTCTTCAGGGCGTCCTCAGCTAAAAACGGTACGGCGTCAGTTAACTGGTTGATTTTTTCCTCTTCGTTCGTAAAGCCGGTAACGTGGCGACCGGCGATGAATGGTTGCCCCTCGGCATCCTGCATGGCCAGTAAGCCAACCACTCCGTGACAAACGGCAGTGACCAAGCCACCCCGTTGATAGATTGATTGCGCAATTGCCGCTACCGCCGTGCTGTCAGGAAAATCCCACATCACCCCGTGGCCACCGGCATAGTAGATAATGTCGTAATCATCGGCATTAACCTGATCGGGACGCAATGAGTGCGCCAACCGCCGCTCACGGTACTGAGCATCGCCATAGAACCGCCAGTTGGTGGCATCCATAGCATCGGGCGCTAATGATCCCGGATCCAACGGCACATATCCACCGGTTGGGCTAACGTAATCCACCGCGATGCCATGATTAGCCATCACCTCATGAAAATGCGTCGCTTCACTAAGCCACACACCCGTAGCACGGTTCATACCAGCAAAGCGTGCGGTATTGGTCACCACAATTAACGCCTTAGTCATTATTCAGGTCCCCTTCTTATACTAATTGTTAATACATATTTCAGTATGCATACTTACTAAAAGTATGTCAAGTGAATAACACGCTACCGGCTGGCTGTCGCGCACTGCCAGTATGCAAAAAGGTGCACCGACAACTGCCGGTACACCTTGACTCATTCTACTCAATATTAGCTAGTCGTTGGCCGAACCGTCCCAACTCCAGTGGTCACCATACTTGGCCAGCAGGGCAGCCGCGGCATCCGGACCCATCGAACCCGACTTGTACGTAGGCATGACATCACTGGCATCCCATGCCTGCCGAATCTTATCAACGTACTGCCAGGTCGCCTTCAGTTCGTGCCACCGGGTGAAGTTAGTCTGGTTACCCGCCAGCGCATCCTGCAACAGGTGCTCATAGGCTTCGGGCGCATTGGCAATGGCGTTCGCATCGTGCCGGAAGTTTAGTGGAAACTGGCCAATGTGAAAGTCCTGGCCCAATTGCTTGCCGTTGATTACCAAACGGTAGCCCTCCTCGGGTTCCACAAAGATGGTCAAGGAGTTGGCCGCCAGCTCATTACAGCCCACGGGCGCAAAAATGTTCTGCTTAGTGGGCTTGAAGTTCACCGTAATCTGCGTGGACTTGCGGGTCATGTGCTTGCCAGTACGGACGTAGAACGGCACCCCGGTCCACGCCGAGTCAGTCAACTCGATCCGCCCCGCCACAAACGTTTCGGTTTTGGAATCGGCTGCCACACCTTCTTCCTGAACGTAATCAGGCTGGTCTGGAGTATCACCTACGTACTGCCCACGAACAAAGTTCTCCGCCGCATCCTCTGGGGTCAAGGGTTTGAGCGATTCCAAAATACTGCGCTTAGCTTGGTGAACCGCGTTCGGCGTCAACGACTCTGGTTCCGGCATTGCCACGTAGGCAATGAGCTGCATGATGTGGTTTTGCACCATGTCACGCAACGCCCCGGCTGTTTCGTAGTACCCAGCGCGTTCTTCGACCCCGACAGCTTCCGCCAACGTAATTTGCACGTTGTCGATGTAGTCGTGGTTCCAAACGGCTTTGAACATCGGGTTCGCAAAGCGCACCGCCATGAGCGATTGCACCATTTCTTTGCCTAAGTAGTGGTCAATGCGGTAAATTTGGTCTTCATCAAACGCCGCGTTGATTGAATCGTTCAATTCCTTGGCGCTGGCAAAATCGCGACCAAACGGTTTCTCGATCACCAGCCGGTTATACCCGTTAGCGGACAACAGGTGCTCGGAGCGAATGTGACTGGCAATAATACCAAAGAACCGCGGTGCCATGGCCATGTAAAATAGGCGGTTACCCCCAACTTGATACCGGTCGTCCAACTCGGACGACAGTTTACGTAGCGTGACGTAGTGGTCGGCGTCGGTAACATCGTGACTCTGGTAGTAGAAATGACTAGCAAAGGCGTGCACCGCATCCGAGACCGCTCCGGCCTCACCCTCGAGGCTGGTCGCAATGATGTCGCGGTAATATTCATTACTCCACGGCCGCCGCGCAGTGCCAATGACGGCAAAGTGGTCACGCAAAATTCCGTGACGGTACAGCTGGAACAGTGCCGGATACAACTTGCGCCGCGCCAAATCCCCTGAGCCACCAAAAATTGTAATAACACTTGCTTGTTCTTGAGTCATTATGCATGCCTTTCTCTAATCGAATTACCTGTTAGCTGCAATAATCTCTGGGCTAGTAATAAAGATGCCCTGGGCAAACTCAGCCTTCACCATGACGACCTTACCGGTACGGGATACCCACATGGTAATGGCACCATTACTATTATCCACCGCGAGCACTTCGTCGCCCAGCTTAATATCAATCACGCTGAGAAAATCGAGCAACTTGGCTTCATCCATCACCCGCTCAATTGTCGCTTTGCCACCTGGTTGTAAGGATGCCAGCGGCGTGGTGCTCTGGTGCCGGAAATGCCCGTTCGCATCGGGAATTACCCCGCCGTGAGGACAGGTCTTGGGACGCTTCAAAAAGTAGTCCAGCCGGTTAGCCATGTCATCAGTGGTGGCGTGTTCCAATAGCTCTGCTTCACCATGGAGCGCGTCATAAGGATACAATAACTGGGTCATCAGGAAAACTTCCCACAGGCGGTGATTGCGCACCAATTTGGCCGCTGCTAGTGTACCACTGGCAGTCAATTGAATGCCATGATACGGCGTATGGGTCACTAAGTGGTCAGCTTCAAGTTTATCCACCATCTCCGTCACGGAAGCAGCCGCAACGCCAATAGCGGCGCCGACCTGCTTGTTGGCCACTTTGTGCTGATCGCCACCTAGTTCCAGGATGATCTTCAAATAATCTTCTTTGTTCGGCGTCATGCCCCGTCTATCTCCATTTTTGTCCATATTTTTATTATGCACGAATTGTAAGAAAAAAACACGGCTAGTCAGTATTTTTTCACACCGTGTGCTGTAGCAAGTACCTTAGCTTCCATACCAACAATGATTTGTCTGGTTGATACGCTGATTTGTTAAGGGCAATGTAGAAATCAGCGCTGACAGGCAAGCACGTTGGCATTAGTAATGACGCCGCAGCTGCGGAGTGTTGTGGGCAAAATCCGTCTGACGAGCGTGTAGGACTGCGGAGACGACCACACCGCAGCACTTTCGCACCCTCACCCATCAATTTTCAAATCATTCTTGACATTCGCCAAAACCGGCCGTATGATAATGCCAATTGATAGACGTTGAAGGGATGAGTAACCGGTACGTCGCGTGCAGAGAGCCAATGGTTGGTGCGAGTTGGTCGCGGTACGCCGGTGAAGATGGTCCTGGAGTCTGCCGGCTGGCGAGCATATACAAACCAGCCCCGGTTTCGTGCCCGTTAACGCACGCGAGTATCGTATTCCTATGGCGGATACCGTACTTACTAAGTGGGCCGTGGTGACACGACTCAGAACACGGGTGGTAACACGACCAGGTCGTCCCGGAATCCAATGGATTCTGGGGCGACCTTTTTGTTTACCCCCACTATTGACCGTTAATCATAATACCAGGGAGGAATTTCACCATGAGTACAAAATTACACTATAAGTTCGATCAGGTTGGCAGTTACTTGCGTCCAGCGACCCTTAAGCAGGCCCACGCCGACTTTGCGGCGGGCAAAATTTCGGAACAACAGCTCACTGACATCAAACACGATGCCATTGAGGACCTCGTTAAGCACGAAGTTGCCGCAGGCCTGCACGGCATTACCGATGGTGAATTCAACCGCTCATGGTGGCACCTGGACTTCCTCTGGAACCTCAACGGTGCCGAAAAGTACGACTACAACGAATCCTATAAATTTAAGGGCAGTAAGACGCGTACCGACAACGTACGCCTTGCCGGGCCCATTGCTGCTAACCCGAACCACCCGTTCTACGCGGACTTTGACTTCCTCAAGTCCACCCTCCCAGCCGGTGTCGAACCCAAAGTAACCATTCCGTCACCAACGATGTGGTTCCGCGACAACCGCAGTGATAACTGGCACAAGTTTTACGCGACCTGGGGCCAGTTCCTCGACGACCTCGCTAAGGCTTACCACGAAACTTTACTACAATTCTACCAACGGGGTGCCCGGTACATCCAGCTCGATGACACCACCTGGGCCTTCCTGATTGCCCGCCTGAACGCGGCCCAGGACGACCCCACTGAGTTCACCCACTACGCGCAGTTAGCCGAAGACGCAGTGTACGTCATCACGAAGTTGCTGGATGACCTGCCTGACGACCTGAAGGTGTCCACCCATATTTGCCGGGGCAACTTCAAGTCCACCTACCTGTTTGAAGGTAGCTACGCCCCGGTCGCACCCTACCTGGCCCAGTTACCGTATGATGCTTTCTTCCTTGAATACGACAGCGAACGCGACGGCGACTTTGCGCCACTTGCCCAAATCTGGAACGGACGGCGCAATGTCGAAATCGTTCTGGGTCTGGTCACCAGCAAGTTTCCTAAACTGGAGAACCCAGAAGACGTGAAGCGCCGCATTAACCAGGCGGCGCAACTCGTGCCACTAGCAAACCTGGCGCTGTCCACCCAGTGTGGTTTCTCTTCCACCGAGGAAGGTAACGTGCTGACCCCCGACGATGAATGGGCCAAGCTGAAGCTGATTCACAGCATCGCCGAGGATGTTTGGGGTAAATAACAATACGCATATTGATGTTGAAGTAGATGAGTAAGTGCCATTGTCGTGCACAGAGAGCCGGGGTAGCTGCGAGCCGGTCACGTCAAGGTACCGAAGATGGTCTACCGTAACAATGTTGGGTGAGCTATGGCCAGCCCGACCCGGGAACGCCCGTTATCGCGTCACGGTCTGCGGCTTTGCGCCGCGTACCGGATGAGTGGTTAGTAGTGATACTAATCAGAAAACGGGTGGTAACACGATTAAAGTCGTCCCGGGATGCCGACAACCATGATGGTTGTCCGTATCCCGGGGCGACTTTTTTGACGTCTGGGCCCCACCCCGTGTTCAGTTACGGCCACAAACGTAGGCTGACCATGCGGCAACCACTAAACCAGACATCTGGGTGCGGATTAACTGCAGTAATTCGCGCCGTTCTGCATACCAACAAGTACCCTTGAAAGGAAGTTGCGCTATGACCAACCATAACTACCACTTTGAAACGTTACAACTACACGCCGGTCAGGAAGAACCTGATCCGGCTACCGGAGCCCGCGTGACGCCCATTTACCAAACGGCGGCCTTTGTATTCAAAGACGCTAAAGAGGCGGCAGACCGCTTTGGCCTCCGTGAACCCGGCAACATTTACGGCCGCCTCACTAACCCCACCAACGCGGCACTAGAAGCGCGCATTGCAGCACTCGAGAGCGGCACGAGCGCCATCTCCCTGGCTTCTGGCGCGGCGGCTATCACCGCTGCCGTCTTGAACGTGGCGGGGGCCGGGGACCACATCGTCAGTGCCAGCACCATCTATGGCGGTACCTACGAGCTCTTTAGCGGTACCCTAAAACATCTGGGCATTGAGACCACCTTTGTGGATCCGGATGACCCCCAGAACTTTGCCGATGCCATTCAGGACAACACCAAAGTCATCTTCTTTGAATCCCTTGGCAATCCAGCCATTAACATCGTTGACTTCGCAGCCGTCGTTAAGATTGCTCACGAGCACGGTATTCTGACCATCGTCGACTCCACCTTTGCCACCCCATACCTGATCCGCCCGTTTGACTACGGTGTGGACGTGGTTGTGCACTCCGCCACCAAGTTTATCGGGGGCCACGGGGCAACCTTGGGTGGTCTGGTCGTGGAAAAGGGCGACTTCGACTACGCGGCTTCCGGCCGGTATCCTGGGTTTACCACCCCAGCCGCAGCTTACGACGGCCTGGTTTGGGCCGATCTCAAAGGCAGTGCGTTCACGACCAAGATTCGGGCTGAACACCTACGGGACACCGGGGCCACCCTGGCACCGCAATCTGCTTGGTACTTACTCCAGGGGCTAGAAACGTTATCCCTGCGCATCGAACGGCACGTCGCCAACGCCCGCAAAGTAGTCGCGTTCTTGCAGCAACACCCCAAGGTGGCGTGGGTCTCATATCCAGAAACCGATGATTCACCCTACAAGGCCTTGGCAACGAAGTACTTCCCCCGTGGGACGGGTTCCATCTTCACTTTTGGCCTCAAAGCCGGTGAGCAGGGTGCCGTCCAGTTGATCAACCACGTTGAGTTGTTCAGCCTGCTGGCTAACGTTGGTGACGCTAAATCACTGATTATCCACCCCAAGTCCACCACGCACGCCCAGCTAAACGACGAACAGTTGGCCACCGCCGGCATTACGCCGGACCTGATTCGGATCTCCGTCGGGATTGAAAACGTCGACGACCTCATCGCCGATTTGAGCCAAGCCCTCGACGCCGTGGACTAGAATTACACCAACCCAAAAACATCAGCCATGAAACAACGCGCCACCACTCGTACCTTGAGGTACGGATGGTGGCGCGTTGTTTTGCCGATGATAATTATATTACTGACGGTCTGCCCGGCGTTGCGCGGCTTCTAGCGTTTGGTAAATCAACATGTTGACCGTCATGGGCCCCACCCCACCCGGTACCGGGGTGATTGCGCTGGCAAGGTGCTGCACACTATCAAAGTCGACATCCCCAACCAGTTTGGTTTGTCCGTCACTAGTTGCCACGCGGTTCATCCCCACATCAATAATCACGGCCCCTGGTTTGACGTCGGCATCCGTGACCAGTCCGGCTGAACCGGTTGCGGCCACGATGATGTCCGCATCACCCAAAATTGCCTGCACGTTGGTCGTCCGCGAATGGGCAATCGTCACCGTCGCGTTGGCGTGCAATAACAGCGCCGCCATGGGCTTACCCACGATGTTGCTACGCCCTAAAATGACGGCGCGTTTGCCCGCCACCGACACGTTGTAGAAGGCCAGTAACTTCATGATGCCCCGTGGCGTGCACGGACGTAAAGTGGTGATGGGCCGGTCCTTAGGCGTGCTCCACAAGCGCCCCAAGTTAACGTCGGTAAACCCGTCCACATCTTTCTCGGGGTCAACCGCGTTACGAATGGCTTCTGTATCCACACCGGACGGTAACGGCAACTGGACGATCATACCGTCAACCGTGGGGTCCGCGTTCAACCGCCGCACTACCGCGAGCACGTCCGCGGTCCGAGCCGTCACTGGGAGGTGTTCCGTCACGGCGTCAATGCCGACCGTGTTGGCCCGGCGCTGCTTATTGCGAATGTAGATGGCACTGGCGGGATCATCACCCGCGGCCACGACCACCAACTTGGGCTTGCGCCCTAATTGGTTAGTCAAACTGGCTGCCTGCGTCTGCATCTCCGTCACCAACGCTGCGGTCACCGGTTTAGCTGCTAATATTTTCGTCATGATCGACACCCCTTAATTAATTGCTTCTATTAGTATACCGTATGGCCAGAACCACCCGCTAGCCAGCCGCCAGTACTTTAATCGCATTATTACTTCGCCGGCCCAAATTTGCACGTATCACCCACATTGTTTGGTGATACCATAGAGCCAAGATAAAATTCACAATCACACTGGGAGGCAACCATGGCTAAAGAACGACTCGATTGGGACCACTACTTTATGATTCAGGCAGTGTTACTCGCGTCACGGAGTACCTGTAACCGTCTGTCGGTGGGGGCCACGTTGGTGCGCGACAAGCGTATCATTGCTGGCGGCTACAACGGCTCCGTGGCCGGCGATGATCACTGTACGGACAAAGGTTGCTACCTAGTTGATGGTCACTGCGTTCGCACCATTCATGCCGAAATGAACGCCATTTTGCAGTGTGCCAAATTCGGCGTGTCCACTGACGGCGCCACGGTCTACGTCACCGATTTCCCGTGCCTGCAGTGCACCAAGATGCTGTTACAGGCCGGCATCAAGGAAATTGTCTACGAACGCAATTACCACAACGACGAGTACGCTATGCAACTACTCAAACGCATGCACACCATCGTCCGTCAGGTCAAACTGAGTCCCGAAGACTTGGAGCGGGCCAATTTTGCCGAATACATTGGTACCACAGATTCTGGAAACGCAACTGCTTAAGCTACGGCCAAAATGTGCACCGTATTAAGCGGTGGGGTACTTATCATCAGCGGTGTCTGGCAGTTGGTACGCACTCGCAGAGACGTGTACTACTAGCGAAGTTGGTGCGGACTGAGCCTTAATGACGTTCTACCGTGCCCAAGTTATGATTGCGGGCGGCAACTAGCGTCACCCTGATGGCACTAGCCGAACAATTACAACCACACTGATTTTTCCGCAAGTTACCTACCCCCTCGGATTGGCCACGCCAACCGGGGGATTTTTGGTACCATCACCACACCCATGCAAATGGCGCACCTACTACCAGTAAGTACGCCATTAATTACCGTCAAATTACTCTACGATCGTACTATCCACCGGGTGGGCATCCGTTAACGCGCGCACCGTCCGCTTGACCGTAGCGAGTACCCGCGGGTCATCGCGACCAGCGATTGCCTGCACGATTAGTTGCCCCACCTGGTAACACTCGTCCTCAGTAAAACCGCGCGTGGTGATAGCCGCCGTACCCAAACGAATCCCGCTGGTCTTAAACGGCCCGTTGGTTTCGTCAGGCAACTGGTTACTGTTGGTCGTGATCATGGCCCCGTCGAGCAAGTTCTGGACCTCACGTCCGGTCAGCCCGTACGGGCGGACGTCTACCAGTACCAGGTGATTGTCACTACCACCCGAGACTAGTTGCAGTTGGGAATCACCCGCCACTAGGCCCCGATTCATGGCCTGCATGTTACGCACTACCTGCTGGGCGTACTCCTTGAAGGCGGGCTGCTGGGCTTCACCCAACGCCACGGCTTTGGCCGCGATTACGTGGTCCAGTGGCCCACCCTGAATACCAGGAAACAACGCTTTGTTGATGGCCTTGAGGTACTGCTGTTTGCACAAAATGAGGCCACCACGTGGGCCCCGCAAGGTCTTGTGCGTCGTTGTGGTCACCACGTCAGCGTACGGTACCGGATTCGGGTGCACCCCACCAGCGACGAGACCCGCAATGTGCGCCATATCCACCATCAGTAACGCCCCGACGCTGTCAGCAATCGCGCGGAAACGGGCAAAGTCGATGATGCGGCTGTACGCAGAGGCACCAGCCACAATCAGGCGTGGCCGCACTGCTTGAGCCTCGGCACTGATAGCGTCGTAATCCAACCAGCCGTGCGCATCCACGCCATAGTGTTCGAAGTGGTACTCCTGCCCCGAAAAACTGATGGGCGCACCATGAGACAGGTGCCCACCGGCGGCCAAGTCCATGGCCAGCACCGTGTCGCCATCTTTCAGTAGCGCCCGGTACGCTGCCATGTTGGCTTGCGAACCCGAGTGCGGTTGCACGTTGGCTGCCTCGGCGCCAAATAAAGCTTTGGCCCGGTCAATGGCCAGCTGCTCCGTCACGTCGATATACTCGTTACCACCGTAGTAACGGTGCCCCGGATAGCCCTCCGAATACTTATTGGTCAGCACGCTACCTTGCGCTGCACGCACGCCTGGACTAACGATGTTTTCTGACGCAATCAGCTCGATGTTGTGCTGCTGCCGAGCCTCTTCCTGATGAATTGCTTGCCAAACCGCTGGGTCGGCCTGTTCGTAACTGTGAGTCATGAGCGGTGTCCTCCTCATCTCGACGACGTTATGACAACAAACTATCGGTGCCATTATCATAGCATGCGCACCACGAAAAAACTACGTACATTGATCGGCACCGTCAGGCACACCCACTTGCAGGTACCACGTGCAAAAAATGTGCTGGACTTATATCGTAATGGCTACCTCCTTGAGAGACAAACAAGGACCAGTAACAATTCCATAACGGAAATCGTTACTGGTCCCTATTTTGACGTCAGGCGCCCGTTTCAACACACGCAACTAGCGCTGAACGTCATCACGTCAATTGACTGGCTCACAAAATCAGATTTCTTGACCAAACGGTTACTACTGCTGTGCCAAAACCAGGTGCTCGTTGACAAAGGCGTTGAGGCCCAGCTGGTACAGTTCACGACCGTAACCGGAGTTCTTCACACCACCAAATGGCAGTTCCGGCAGTGACAACCATGCCCGGTTGATGAAGGTCATCCCGGCTTCGAGCTGCCGTGCGACCCGGTCAGCCCGCTCAGCGTCCTGACTGAAGACCGAACTCCCCAGACCATAGCTGGAGTCGTTAGCCAACGCGATGGCTTCTTCTTCAGTGTCCACGTGGTAGATTGAAGCCACTGGCCCGAACAGTTCCTGGTTGAACGTTGGGTTGTCGTGATCAATGTCCGTCAAGACCGTAGGCTGGAAGAAAGCACCCTCGCTGTCGATTGGCGTGTTGCCGTACGCTACGTGCGCACCACCAGCAACGGCGCTGTCCACTTGCTCCTGCAACTTAGCCTTGGCCTTAGCAGAAGACAGCGGTGCTAACGTGGTAGCAGGGTCCAACGGATCGCCCGGCTGCACCTTGGCAAATGCTTGCGTCATGAAGTCCACAAAGTCATCATAACGGTCACCCACCACGATGAACCGCTTGGACGCCGTGCAAATCTGGCCGGCATTCATCAGGCGGGCCTGCGGTGCGGCTTGCTTGACCACATCCCAGTCAGCGTCAGGTAAAATGATGAAGGCATCATTACCGCCCAGTTCCAGGGTCGACTTTTTCAGGTGAGCACCCGCTTCCTGCGCCACGCTCGCACCGCCACGCTCAGAACCTGTCAGCGCCACACCAGCAACCCGTGGATCGGCAATGGCTTTGCCAACCTGATCGTAGTTAATAAACAGGTTGGTGAAGCTACCATCGGGCACGCCAGCACGCTTGAGAACGTCGACAAACGCCTCCGCACTTCCGGGCGTGATGGAAGAGTGCTTCAAAATCATGGTGTTACCGACCATGAAGTTCGGGGCAAAGACACGCATCAACTGGTAGTACGGGAAGTTCCATGGCTCCACCATGACCAGTACCCCTACGGCTTGCTTGGCGTAGTAGGCCGCGCCTGCATTCGTAGTCAGCGGTGTATCTGCCAGCATGTCCGCACCATGATCAGCAAAGTAATCGGCAATGTCAGCGCAAAGGGCTACTTCAGCTTCCGCCTCACCAATCAACTTACCCATATCGATCGTCAACACTTTGGCTAACTCGTGCTTTTCTTGACGCATCAGGGTCGCAACCTGGTGCAAAGCGGCCGACCGTGTGGCCGGAGCTTCATTCCGAAATTGTTGGTACCGGGCGTAACCCGCCGTCAGTGCTGCTTCCAAATCAGCGTCACTGGCATTCGGATAGGTGCGAACCAACTTGTTCGTGTACGGATTAATTGTTTGATAGGCCATAAATTAAATCCCCTTTGCTAATTTTTTGTTAGTGCACATTGTCATTGTAACCCAACTGCAAGCGCATGCACAAAAAATTTCAATCAACGTGCATCCGCTCATATTGTTTTAATTATGGATGCACACTAACCCTAAACATTGTGTCTGGAGCAAAACAGGGGTGCCGGCTTAACAACCGGCACCCCTGTTTAAATAGTATATATTAATCTACTTTATTTAGCTTCGTCGTTCGTTTCGCTAGCGGCGGCACTGCTGTCGGCCGCGTCGCTAACCGCTGCATCAGCGGTGTCCGCAGCTGCACTGTCAGCACCAGCTGGCGTAGTTGCTTTAGCTGCATCCGCGTGCTTCTCGACCCGCGAAATGGCCTGAGTAGCAAAGGTCAAGTATACGCCGTTGCAATCCAGCACGATCTGGCCGTGTTCTTGGTCCATAGAATCAATCACACCGTACAGACCACCAACCGTCACAACGCTGTCGCCCTTCTTCAGGCCGTTGAACATCTGCTGACGCTGTTGCTGCTGCTTCTTGGGCCCACGTACCATGGAAAAGTACATCAGCACTACCATCAGGATAATTAAAATAATCGTTACGGGACCCATGCCCGTACTTGCACCAAAAATCACTGGCCATACACCTCATTTTTATTTGTTAATACCACTATACCAAATCACGTCCACTTTTGAAACCGAGCGTACTACAAACCGCGGCCCGTGTCATCCTTGATTATTGGGATACGGAACCCCCAGGTGCGCATACCCAGCACGCGTGACCGTCCGCCCCTTAGGTGTGCGCTGAATAAATCCGACCTGCAATAGGTATGGTTCGTATACTTCCTCGATGGTCGTACTTTCCTCACCGATATTGGCCGCAATGGTATTCAACCCCACCGGGCCACCGTGATACTGCTCGACCATTAACCGCAAGATTTTCCGGTCGGTAGCATCCAGCCCTTTCCGATCAACCTGTAGCGCCGTCAGGGCCTCATCGACCAAGTCTGCGCCCACCTCCTGCACGCCGGCGACGTCAGCAAAGTCGCGGATACGCTTCAGCAAGCGGTTCGCGATCCGGGGGGTGCCCCGCGACCGCAAGGCAATTTCGTGAACCCCATCTGCGGCAATTCGTAGCTGGAAGATTTGCGCAGACCGCCGGACGATTTGGCTCAATTCGTCCGTATTGTAATAGGCCATGTGTGCGGTGATACCGAAGCGGTCCCGCAGCGGGGCCGAGAGTGCCCCGGCCCGCGTCGTCGCTCCAATCAGCGTGAATGGTGGCAATGGGAAGTGAATCGGGTGCACATCGGCGCCTTGGCCCACCACGATATCAATGAAGAAATCCTCCATGGCGGAGTACAACATTTCCTCCACCACTTTGGGCAGGCGGTGAATTTCGTCGATAAAAAGCACGTCCCCCGCTTCCAACTCGTTCAGGAGGGCGGCTAAATCACCAGGCTTTTCAATCGCCGGTCCGCTGGTGGTCCGCACATGCACCCCCAACTCGTTGGCAATTACGAGGGCCAGGGTAGTTTTACCTAACCCAGGCGGCCCATACAACAGCACGTGGTCCAAGGACTCTTCACGCATTTTGGCAGCCTGAATGTAAACTTCTAGCTGTTGCTTGACTTGCCGTTGCCCAATGTATTGGGCTAAGGTCTGGGGACGCAGCGACAATTCGCTGTCCGCGTCCTCCGCGGTAGCATCCTGGTCAAGTAACCGATCACTTTCATCTGGCATGAACACACCTCCTTGACGTGATTATAGTAAGGCTTTTAATCCTGCTTGTAAGTACGCTTGCGTCGAACTATCGGGCATGTCAACTAGTACACGACGCACCTTCTTAACCTGAGCATCCGTATAACCCAACGCGGTTAAAGCAGCCAGAGCATCGCGCAGTGCCGGGCTCAAATCGTCATCAGCACTGGCAGTCAAGTCCAGTGCAGGCTGGCCACCATTAACCGGGGCGGCCACTTTGCCTTGCAGATCCAAGACAATTTGGGACGCGGTCTTCTTGCCGACCCCCGGAAACTTAGTCAGGAACGCCACATCATTATTAGCGATGGCGCTGGCCAGGGCATCCCCATGCGCATTGGCTTGAATGGCCAGGGCACTCTTGGGCCCAATACCGGTGACGGACAACAACTGGTTGAACAGTTGCTTGTCCCGCTGACTAGCAAAGCCATACAGCGTTTGGTCGTTATCGCGAATGATCTGTTGCACGTAAACGGTGGCCGTTTGTCCTTCATTAAATGTGAATGGGTTCCCCATCAGGACGTGGTAACCCACGCCACCGACATCAACCACGATGTACGCCGGGGTCACGGCCACAATGGTGCCGCGCAAAAATTCATACATATCGGACTACTCCTTTAGTTGTGCCGTACGCACAAGTGTTCGGCTTCGATTATAGCATATCCACCCCGCTTGGTCTCCCGCCCTGAGCCGTTTAGTTACCGGTCGACTTGGTTGGTGCAGGGTGTTGCCAACACCATTGCTTGCCAGGCTGGTTTGCATGGACGGTCTAGCTCCTGCAGATGGGAACCCACATAACCAGTGCTACGTACCTTTCCCCGTGGTTGCGCGCTTTGCAGCCCACGGATGTGCACTCTCAACTGACCGTGACCAAACCACCAGCTGTATAAGCAAGGCCCGGGCGGTTTGCCCGGGCCTCTGCGTTATAAATCAACCGGATTACTTTCGTGGCTGTCCTGAATTCGCTTGAACATCCGGTTTAGGTCTTTGTTCGAGAACTCGACCACCACTGGCCGGCCGTGCGGACAATTAAACGGGTTTTCCGCCTGTTCCAGTTTGTCGAGCAACGCCTGCCCCTGCTGGGCGTCCAAATGGTGGTTGGCCTTAATGGCACGCTTGCAACTCATCATGATGGCCGCCGCCTCGCGGAATTTGGCGACAGTCAGGTGACCGTCGCGCAGCACCCAATCGATCATTTCACGTAGCGTGTCCTCTTCCTGACCAGCCGCAAACCACGTCGGGTGACTGTGCACCACAAAGCTGTTTTGACCAAAGTCCTCCAGATTAACGCCAACACTGTGCAGGACGTCCATCCGGTCACGAATCAACGCGGCATCGCTAGCTGGATAGTCCAGCACGATGGGTACCAACAAATTCTGCTGTCCCTGATCCACCTGGCCAATTTCCACGCGGTACTTCTCGTAGTTGACCCGTTCCTGGGCGGCGTGCTGGTCCACCAGGTAAAAACCGTCCGGCGTCTCGGCCAAAATAAACGTGCCGTGCATCTGCGCCAGGTAATGCAAGTGGGGAAACCGCTCCTGTGGTTGATCCGCAGCCGCAGCCGGGGCGGCGGTGCCCGCTACCGCCAACGCATCTTCCTGATCAACCGCCGCCATCTCGTCAGGCGCAATGTGGGCGTACCGTTGATCCCACGCCGCCAGTCGTTCGGGATGCTTCATGATGCTGTCCTGAGGAAGCTCCTCAATGTCCAACCCGTAATCATTGGCACTGGCCGCGTCTGGTGTTGGCGCTGCTGCCGGGTCCGGTGCCGCAGCCGATGAGGTTCCTGCCTGCATTGCTTGGCGCACAGACCGGTCAGTCGCTTCAATCGGAGTGACCGTCTCGTGCACACGCGGCGCACCTTCAAAGTTGAGCGCTTGTTGCTCCCCTTGGGATCCCCGCCGGTGTGGTAAGTTGTGCAACGCATCCGGAATCAGGTTTTGGTCGGCCATCCGCGCATAAATCGTTTGTTCGATCAACTTGGCTAGCGCCGGCTCCTTACTAATGCGCAGTTCCTGCTTGGTGGGGTGCACGTTCACGTCTACCAACTGCGGATCAATGGTAATGTTCACCACTGCCAACGGATACCGGCCCACCATTAGCTTGGAGCCATACCCGGCAATTACAGCCTTGGCTAAATTAAAGTTCTTAAAGTAGCGACCGTTTAATAGTAACGTCATGTGCGTCCGCGTGGCCCGGGTCGTGTCCGGTAAACTCACGTAGCCGGACACCTTAAAGTCCAGGTCTTCACCGCTGAACGCCAGCATCGCCTTGGCAGTCGCCACCCCATAAATACCCGCGATGGTCTGTTGCAAATCACCATTACCAGCCGTGCGCAATAAAAGCTTATCGCCACTGCGCAACGTCATGGCAATATCGGGGTGCCCGAGCGCTAACCGGTTCACAATATCGGTAATGTGACTCAACTCGGTTGCCTGGGATTTTACGTACTTCAGGCGGGCCGGAGTGTTGTAAAAGAGGTTGTGCACCGCGATGGTCGTACCCTGCCGGAAGGCCTGCTGGTGGGCATCCACAATTTGGCCACCAGTGAGGTGAGCGGTGGTGCCGACGCCCTCACTCGTCGCCGTTTCGATGGTCACGTCCGCAACCGCAGCGATACTGGCTAAAGCCTCACCGCGAAAACCCAGCGAATGAATCGCAAACAGGTCCCGCGTGGTCGCAATCTTACTGGTAGCGTGACGCTTGAACGCGGCGGGTACATCGTCAGGCTCGATGCCGGCCCCGTTGTCCGCAACCTCCATGAGCCGCAATCCGGCATCGGCCACCCGAATGTCGATTTGGCTAGCACCAGCATCAATGCTGTTTTCCACTAATTCCTTAATGACCGAAGCGGGACGTTCGACCACTTCCCCGGCGGCAATCTGGTTGGCCAGTGCCTCTGGTAATTCATGAATTTGACTCATCGTGGTCACCCCCATACTGACAAAGACGATATGTGCCAACGCACTAGGACGTTACGGCACTAACAACGCAAGCAATGTTAACTAATGCTTGAGTTCTTGTTTAAGTTGATACAACAAATTCATCGCGGCCATGGGCGTAGCTTGCAACAAATCAAACTGCTTGAGTTGCTGCAATACTTTGTGGTCCACGGTACTTAATTCCGGGACGGCCGTCGTGGGCGCAAACAGTTCCAGCTGCTCATCGGCTGGCTGCGCGCCGGTATCGGTCGAGGTACCGTCATCGCTGTCAGCATGCGGTTTGTCCGCAGCAGTCTCCGCCGTAGCGGGGGCTGATTCCGCCGCACTAGCCGGGGCTGCTGCCACCGGTGTGCCGGCCGACGAACTGTTCGCGGCCACGGCGGTCCGACTAGGCGCGTCCGACACATCAAGCGTGCCACCCTGTTCTTCCAAGTGCCGCAACACCTGGTCAGCGCGCCGTAACAACTCATCTGGCAAACCAGCCAGCTTGGCAACGTGGATTCCGTAAGACTTGTCAGCCGGACCCGCCATCATTTTGTGCAGGAACACTAGGTTCCCGTGGTCCAACGTGGCCCCAACGTGTACGTTGCGCAACCGGTCCAGGTGATCCGCCAACGCCGTGAGTTCATGATAGTGCGTAGAGAACAGCGTCTTGGCGTGCACGTGGTCGTGCAGATACTCGATAATCGCCTGTGCCAATGCCATCCCATCATAGGTGGCGGTACCACGCCCAATTTCATCAAAGAGAATCAGGCTGCGACTCGTCGCGTGGCTCAACGCCGCGTTAGCCTCCAACATTTCGACCATGAAGGTACTTTGACCGTTGGCCAAGTCATCTGCAGCCCCGATGCGGGTGAAGATTTTGTCAAAGACCGGCAAAGTGGCACGGTCGGCCGGCACGAAGCCCCCGGCTTGCGCCATGATCACAATCAGGGCCAGTTGCCGCATGTAGGTACTCTTCCCCGACATGTTCGGCCCGGTAATCAGCAGCATGTCCGTGTTGGCATCCATGTTGACGTTGTTGGGAATGTACTCCGTGGCGCCCATCACCTTTTCTACCACTGGGTGCCGGCCGTTCACGATATCGATGTCATGGCCCAGAGCGGTCATCGTCGGACGCACAAAGTGTTGGTCCTCGGCCACCTGAGCGTAACTTTGCAACACGTCCAGACCAGCAACTTTGGCAGCCAGCGCCTGAAGCCGCGTGATGTTGTCCTTAATTTGTTCGCGAATCTGCGTGAAGACATCGTACTCCAGTGAGGTGGAATTGCTTTCCGCCTCAAGGATGGTATCCTCCTTGGCCTTCAGTTCGGGCGTGGTGAAACGTTCCGCGTTCGTCAGCGTCTGTTTCCGGTCGTAACGGTCCGTTGGCACTTTGTCTAAGTTCGACTTGGTCACCTCAATGAAGTAGCCAAAGACGGTCGTGTACCGGACCTTGAGGTTGTGGATCCCCGTCGCTGCGCGTTCCTGGGTCTCGTACTCAGCTAGCCACTGCTTGCTGTTTTTCAGCGTCGCCCGGTAGGCATCCAGCTGGGCGTTGTAACCATCCTTGATGATGCCCCCGTCCTTCACGGAAATCGGTGGCTCATCCACGATACTAGCGTGGATCAAGTCGGCCACATCCCCCACCGTATCGAGATGCCGGTAGTCGTCCAAGCTGTCATCACCGATGCGGTCCAAGGTATCCAAAATGGCGGGGAGCTGGTCCAGACTAGTGGCCAATTGCTGCAAGTCGCGCCCGTTCACGTTGCCGAACGCCACGCGCCCGGCTAGTCGCTCGAGGTCGTACACCTGGTTGAGGTTGTCAGCCAGTTCGGTGCGCTCAAAGAAGTGGTCCAGGAAGGCTTGCACCTGTTGCTGCCGGTGCGTAATGGCACGGTAATCAAGCAACGGCCGCTCTAACCAGTTCCGCAACATCCGTCCACCCATGGCCGTCTTGGTTTTATCCAGTAGCCAAAGCAAACTATCCGCCTTTTTGCCGGTCCGGCTGTTACTGAGAATGTCCAGGTTGCGCCGAGCATCACTATCCATCTCCAGGAAGGCCGAGGGTGTGTACGGGACTGCACGCTGAATGTGGGCCAGACTGCGCTTTTGCGTGTTGAGCAGGTACTGCATTAACATGCTGACGACGCGGGCTTCAGTTTGATCCTGCAGGTCCTGGATCACAAAGCTGACCTCCGCACTCGGCTGGTCACTGATGGCTTGCTGCGACAAAATGCGGTCATTCACCTTGAGCTTGTCCGCCACGTCATCATCGAGTTGCCCGGGCACGACAACTTCGAGGCTACTCAACGCGTCCAACTCGTTGGTGACGTCCGCCAAACTATTTAGGTGCGTCACCTTCATCTCACCAGTTGACAGGTCGGTATACGCAAAGCCAAATCCATCGTCCACCGGTAAGACGGCGGTCAGATAGTTATTTTGCTTCGCTGCGCCGGGTGTCACGTTCATGGTTGTGCCGGGCGTCACCAACTGGATTACTTCACGCTTGACCATGCCCACGGCTTTTTTCGGGTCCTCCATTTGCTCACAAATGGCAACTTTGTACCCGTGGTCAATCATCACGTTGAGGTAATTTTCCACCGCGTGGTGGGGCACCCCACACATAGGAATAGGGTTATCGGCACTCTTATTACGAGCCGTCAGGGTCAGTTCCAAAATCTGCGAGCCCTTGATGGCATCATCATAGAACATTTCATAAAAATCCCCGATGCGGTAAAACAAAAAGGCGTCAGGATACTGCGCCTTAATTGCGAGGTATTGCTGCATCATCGGGGTAGTAGTGGTTGTTTTCGACATAATTTTGACTCTCCGTTCCAACTTCCAATCACCCCAATTTTAGCAGACCACTAGCTGAAAACAAAGCTACGTAGCCCGTCGTCATGGGGGCTGTTTAGCAAGTGGGCCTACCGTCTTCATTCAAGACATCACTGCCGGTCCGCATAAGTTTTTTGCGTGAGTTTCATACTTTTGACACATTTCACCAGCATAATATCTGTATTGAAGCCATTTTAACCATATAATGAAAAATGTAGCAGTAAAGATTAATCATTTTCAAACGGGGAGGTCTCTATGACCCAACTCACTAAAACTATCGAACAACAACTAACCAACCACGCCCACAACCATATGATCAAGGATCTGGCCACCAACACTTGGCTAACCGGGACCGACGTGCGCAGCCAACGTGACGCCCTCGTGGCAGCACTTCAACACGCCGGCGTCCATGCGGGTGACATCGTCCTCATCAGTTTGCCCAATGGTGCCAACAACATCATCGCGCTATATGCAACCCTAGCGCTACACGCAGTGGCCTACACGGTCAACCCGACCATGCCACTCCCGGAACTCGCCACTTTAATCGGACGCCACCACTATGGCGCGCTCATCCTGGGACCAGATCACGCTGAAAATAGCGCCGAGTTAGCGACGCGTGCGCACGTGCAACTCAGTACTAGCATCGATGACAGCACCGCCGCAACGCCGGTATTGGCCATCAGTCACCAACCGGTGCCTACTAACACCCTGCTGCACGACTTTGCTCAACATAATCCGAGCCCCGTGGGTGTGCTCATGTATACCAGTGGCACGACGGGCGATCCCAAAGCGGTCGTATTAACACACGGCCAGCTCTTTGCCGCCGCTCAGGACGTCGCCACCTCCCAGCAACTGACAGCGCTGGACCGCACACTCGTGGTGTTACCACTATTTCACATCAACGCTCAGGTCATCTCCGTGTTGGCGACGACGATTTCCGGCGGTAAGCTGGTCGTCGCGCAAAAGTTTAGTGCCCACCGCTTCTGGCGTTGGGTGCAAGATGAACGCATTACGTGGTTATCAGGCGCCCCGGCAATCATCGCCATCCTTCTCAAAACACGACCGGCACAACAGCCAGCCGTACCGACTCTCCGGTTCATCCGGTCGGCCAGTGCGCCATTATTGCCGCACATCCAGCAGGACTTTGAGGATTACTTCCACGTCCCAATTATTCAGGGTTACGGGATGACGGAGGCGGCCAGCCAGATTACGGTCAACCCGCTGGCTCACCCGCAAGTGGGCTCGGTGGGGCGCCCCACGGACACTGATTTGGTGATTCTGGACGACAACGATGCGCCGCAGCCAGCCGGGGTCACCGGCGAGATTGCCCTCCATGGCGACCATGTTATTACCAGTTACCTTGACCCCAAGTACCAGGCGGACTTCCGGCACGGCTGGTTCCACACGGGCGATGTGGGTTATCTCAACGATGAAGGTTATCTGTTCATCGTGGGCCGCAAAAAGGAACTCATTAACCACGGTGGCAATAAGATCAGCCCCGCAGAAATCGAGAACGTGCTCACTCAACACCCAGCCGTTAACCAGGTCGCAGTTGTCGGCTTGCCCGACGACATTTACGGTGAAGCGGTCACCGCCGCCGTGGTACTCAATCCTGGCTTTACTGGCGAGGATACATCGACCGAACAATTGCGCACCTTTGCCACTAGCCGGCTATCAAAATTCAAGGTGCCTAGCCGCTTCGTGTACGTGGACTCACTAGCCGCCGGACCCACCGGGAAGATTCAGCATACCCGCGTCAAGCGCGCCCTCATGGCGGCAACTGCACACTAACGCGCACGGTAAGGAGTGTTTAATTTATGGAAATGCAAAATATCAGCGTGAACCGGACAACCAATACCCATACCGGGTGGGGTAAAGGCCTCCGCCAGCGACTATTACCCTGGACCATCCCGGTACTGCTTATCCTACTTTGGCAGTTGGGCTCGAGTGTCGGCTGGATTGACGCCAAAATCTTACCCAGTCCCTGGGGTGTCGTCCAAACTACGGTGAAAAGCCTGCAAGCTGGCACCCTGGAGAAAAACCTAGCGATTAGTTTATACCGGGCCCTAACCGGCTTTATTATCGGTGGTATCATCGGTTTCATCCTGGCACTCTGCACCGGCTTATCCAAGACCATGAACTTGCTGTTGGATTCTTCGGTGCAAATGCTACGCAACATCCCCCACTTGGCCTTGATCCCGCTCGTCATCCTGTGGTTCGGCGTGGGCGAATCATCCAAAATTTTCCTAGTAGCCATCGGGGTATTGTTTCCCATTTACATTAATACGTACCACGGTCTGCGCAGCGTGGACCCCAAACTCATCGAGATGGGCCGGTCCTACCAACTCAGTAAGACGCAACTGTTCTTCAAGATCTTGCTCCCAGGAGCCCTACCTACCATCCTAATGGGCGTCCGCTACGCTCTCGGGGTCATGTGGACGACACTGATTGTGGCCGAAACGTTGGCTGCCAGCTCCGGTATTGGCTACATGTCGACCAACGCGCAAAACTTTATGGACATGTCGACCATCTTGATGTGTATCGTCATTTACGCACTGTTGGGCAAGGCATCCGACCTGACCGCCAAGTCACTTGAAAATTCAATGCTGCAATGGCAGCAAGCCGGGGGGGCCGCACACAATGGCTGATAACCTATTAACAATTCAACACGTCAACAAGTATTACGGTGATGCTCACGTTCTGCGGGACATCAATCTCGATATTCGGGCTGGCGAGTTTGTCGCCCTAGTTGGCCAGAGTGGTGGTGGTAAAAGCACCCTGCTCCGGTTAATTGCGGGCCTAGAAGCAGCCAGTGACGGCGTGATTGCCCAGGCGGGGCACACCATTGATGGTCTCAATGGTAACAGCCGCGTCATGTTTCAGGACGACCGGCTACTTCCATGGATGTCCGTGCAGGACAACCTCACCTTTGGTCGCACCAACAACAAGCAACGCCGAGCCGAAGCTCAGCGTTTATTGCACGAGGTCGAACTCGACGAATTTACAGACGCCTATCCCGCCTCGCTATCTGGTGGGCAACGCCAACGTGTCGCCCTGGCCCGGGCGCTGATGGCCAATCCACAACTCTTGCTGCTGGACGAACCGCTTGGCGCCCTCGATGCGCTCACCCGACGCAAGATGCAGGAACTCATCCTCAAATTGTGGCAGGAACGGCAGATGACCACTATTTTGGTCACCCATGACGTCAACGAAGCGGTGCGCATGGCCACCAAGATTTACGTGGTCAAGAACCACGAAATCGCTTGGTCTGGTACCAACAACGTGGCCTATCCGCGTACTGACGATGCCATTGCACCCATGGCCAGTGAGATCATGAACGTAATTCTTGACGGGCACGTGGACCAGTAAGGCACGGTAGCCCCTTTGAATACCAATACAAAGCGCCCCAACAGTGACACACGATTGTCATCGTGTCACTACTGGGGCGCTTTTTTGACGAGTAATTCCGAACCGTGTAGCACGAACCGAGACTGGAACTACCCTACTTGTACAGCAACGTACCTACATACCAAGTTAGCACCCTCAGCACTAATCCCGGTAAAATAGCCAATACATCTTGTTTAAAATTAGCTTTTTTTCCCTGGTGGCCAGACCCAACCGTCATAGGCCAGGCAACCAACGGGGCGCGCTTACGCACAACTGTTGCTAACAAATTTTTGTACCCGTACAGCGGCTAAATTGGTTACCACGCCCACAATAAAAGTGTTGACGTCCAGCTTGACGGCGCCCAAATGTGTAAACGCGGGCTGACTAACGCATAAGGTACGCCCACCAAAAGGGCCATAACCGGTCCTTTCAGCGGGCGTACCTGATACTACCACTTTTAATGCGCGCATTATTTCTTTAAATGGTAACTGTAAGTCGCCATGATAATATTCTCACGCCGCGCGAACGCCGCCCGGAGCCGGACGTTCGTCTGGTTGTGCAGAATATTCTGCCATCCCTTCCGCGGCACAAACTGCGGAATCAGGACCGTCGTCGTAAAGTTACGCTTGGCGGCGTTGCGCGCAATCGTATCCACGAACCGAATCACCGGCCCCTGTACTGACCGATAACTCGAGTGCACGTCCACAAAGCGTACGTCCGGGAAGTCTGCCCGGAATTCCGTCTGCGTCTCGTGTTCCTTCGTCGGGTTTTCATCCATCGACACGTGCATCGCAATTACGTAATCGCCAATCGTCTGGGCATAATTGAGCGCCCCCCGCGTCACACGAGTCACGTTACCAACCAGCACGATAACCGTGCTCCCACTGTATTCGTGGAGCTTGGCGTTGTCACGCTCCAGCCGCAATTGCTCCGCCACGTTTGTATAGTGGTGCTTGATCTTGTAAAACAAGAACAACAACGCCGGCATGATGATGAAAAATGGCCAAATATCTGGCAAACGGTAAACAAACAGAATGACCAGAATAGCAAAGGAAATCAACGCCCCCGAGAAGTTAGCCAGGGTTTTACCAAACAAGCCCTTTTCCGTGCCCCGGCGCTTGAGCCAGTGACGAATCATGCCACTTTGGCTCAACGTAAACGGAATGAACACGCCAACCGCGTACAAGGGAATCAGCCGCTCAGTGCTACCATGGAAAATCGCAATCAGGATGGCCGACCCCACCGCCAGGGTAATGATCCCGTTGGAAAAGCCGAGCCGGTCCCCACGGTCCATGTACATGTGCGGCATGTACTTGTCCTTGGCCAGGTTAAAGGCCAAGACGGGGAAGGCCGAAAAACCAGTGTTAGCGGCCACCGCCAAAATCAGGGCCGTTGCAAACTGAATCACGTAGTACATAATGCTACCGTTACCAAAGGTGTGGCCGGCCACCTGTGACAGCACCGTCACTTTGGCTTCCGGCACAATGCCGTACCAGTAGTTGAGAAACGTAATACCAGCAAAGAAGAACCCCAGAATCGTTGCCATGATGGCTAACGTTCCGGCCGCGTTTTTAGCCCGGGGTTTCTTGAAGAACGGTACCGCGTTACTGATGGCTTCCACCCCAGTTAAGGAACTAGAACCACTACTAAACGCCCGAAATATTAATGCCGCCGTAATACCTGGTACGACGGAACCCACCGCTGCGTGCGCGGCGTACGGAATCGAGCCGTTGACAATGCGGTACAAGCCCCAGAGAATCATGATGACAATGGACACCACGAATAAGTAGACCGGTACCATCAGGAAGGACGCCGACTCGCTCATCCCGCGCAGGTTCATTACCATTAATATGAAGATGATGACCAGTGAGATGGTGACTTCATGACCATACAAAGCCGGGATCGCTGACGTAATGGCTTCAGCCCCTGACGAGACCGAAACCGCCACCGTCAACATGTAGTCAATCAACAGTGACCCGCCGGCGAGCAGCCCCGCGTTACGGCCCAGGTTTTGGCTGGACACCACGTAGGCGCCACCCCCACCGGGATAAGCGTGAATAATTTGACGATACGACAGGGTCAAACTGAGTAATAGCACCAGGACGAACGCCGCAATTGGTAACGAATACCAAATCGCCGCCGCCGACAAAGTGGTCAGCACCAGCACAATTTGCTCGGTACCATACGCCACTGACGACAGCGCATCAGAACTCAGCATTGCCAGTGCTTTTAACTTACCCAGCTTCTGCCCGCCTTCTTCGGACGACTTCAGTGGTCGTCCGATGAAGAACCGTTTCAGTGAATGCATCGCTTTATGTACTCCTATTCAGAAATGCAGGGCACGGCAACGTATCTGGTCGCCTGCCCCCCAACTGTACCCGGCCTACCGGGCACGACATAAGCATTAATATACCACTAACAAACCGCATTGGCACCAAAATTTGGTGTCTCTATCCTTACAATACGCAAAAGAGGCGGCAAATGCCACCTCTTTGGTAAAAATTATTTGACTGCAACCGCCGCATCCAACGCCTGCCGGTCGGCGTCCAGCGATTGAACAAGTTCTTCAAAATTATCGGAAACGTGAATGTGGGACATGATGTCAGTGGCAAAGCCCTGATCCACAAATACCTGGAGTTGGGCCACTAACGGATCATAGAACTTATCCATGTTGAAGATCCCAATCGGTTTGATTTCCACCAGGCCGATGGTCATCCAGGAGATGGCCTGCGAAATTTCTTCCAGCGTGCCAAAGCCGCCAGGAAAGACTAAGAACGCGTCGGGCTCCTCAATCAACAGCTTTTTGCGCTCATCGATGGTGCTGGTCCGAATCGCGTGGGTGGTGTTACGGCGGGGCAGCTCGGAATCAAAGAGGCCATCGGGATAGATACCCGTGACGTCGCCGCCCGCTGCTAGGGTGGCACCACTAATGGTACCCATGATGCCAGATACGGATCCGCCGTATACCAACTCAATGTGGTGGCTGCCTAGATACCACCCCAATGCGTGGGCCACCTGTTCATAACTCTTTTTAACGCCGTAGCGCGAGCCGCAAAAGACTGATAACTTCACAACCATCATCTCCGTTCAATAAACTCATACCGTGAGCTTCAATTATAGCGGGTTTAGCCCCGCAATTCAATTTCGCACGATATGTCAACGTATACTTAGTGTGGGTGCAACACCAACACCCATTTCCGTAACCAATCTAGTGGTGGTGCAGGTTGCGATGACTACGGTCCCACCCCAGCTATTGGCAGGACACCCGAGCCGCAGACCGCGGCTACACAACAAAAGGGCGGCCACGCGGTGGCCGCCCTTCGTCAATCGTGTTGGAAATGGATTACATCATACCGCCCATGCCGGCACCGGCTGCACCGGCACCAGCTGCGGCGTTGTTATTAGCGTTCTTGTCCGGAATATCAGCCACAACGGCTTCAGTCGTTAACATCAATGCGGCAACGGAAGCGGCGTTCTGAAGTGCGGAACGGGTAACCTTAGTTGGGTCGATGATCCCGCTCTTAGCCAAGTCTTCCCAAGCACCAGTAGCAGCGTTGAAACCAACACCGACCTTCTGGCTCTTCAGGTGCTCAACAATGACGGAACCGTCAAGGCCAGCGTTCTCGGCAATCTGACGCACTGGTTCTTCCAGGGCCCGCTGCACAATGTTGATACCAGTCTGGACGTCGCCGCTTTCCTTCAAGGCAGCAACTGCCGGGATGGCGTTAGCCAAAGCAGTACCACCACCGGCCACGTAACCTTCCTCAACGGCGGCACGGGTCGCGTTCAAAGCGTCTTCGATCCGGTACTTACGTTCCTTCAATTCGGTTTCAGTAGCGGCACCAACATTGATGACAGCCACACCACCAGCTAACTTAGCCAGACGTTCCTGCAACTTCTCACGGTCAAAGTCGCTGGTCGTGTCCGCAATCTGAGACTTGATGGTAGCAACCCGCTCGTCGATGGCGTCCTTAGTACCAGCGCCTTCAACAATCGTCGTATCATCCTTAGTTACCGTCACCTTGCCAGCCTGACCTAACTGTTCCAGGGTCGTGTCCTTCAGTTCCATACCAATGTCAGAACTAATGACCTGGGCACCAGTCAGTACGGCAATATCCTGCAGCTGGGCCTTACGCCGGTCACCAAAACCAGGGGCCTTAACGGCAACCACGTTGAAGGTACCACGAATCTTGTTCAGTACCAGTGTTGGCAGTGCTTCGCCGTCAACATCATCGGCAATAATGAGGAGGGACTTACCTTGCTGAACGATTTGCTGCAGTAGTGGCAGGATGTCCTGGATGTTACTGATCTTCTTGTCAGTAATCAGGATGTACGGGTTGTCCAAGTCGGCTTCCATCTTGTCGTTGTCAGTAACCATGTACTGGGATAGGTAGCCACGGTCGAACTGCATCCCTTCAACAACGGACAGCTCGGTCTTGATCCCCTTACCTTCTTCGATGGTGATGACACCGTCGTGACCAACCTTTTCCATTGCGTCGGCGATCAACTTACCAACTTCTTCACTCGCGGAAGAAACGGCACCAACTTGCGCAACTTCGTCCTTGTTGGAAACCTTGTGGGAGTTTTTGTGCAGGGCATCAACAGCAGCGTCAGTGGCTTCTTCGATACCTTTGCGGATACCAACAGGGTTGGCACCAGCAGTGACGTTCTTCATGCCTTCACGGATGATGGCCTGTGCCAAAACCGTAGCAGTAGTCGTACCATCACCGGCGATGTCGTTAGTCTTGGAAGCAACTTCGGCCACCAACTTGGCACCCATGTTTTCGTAACGGTCTTCCAGGTCAATAGACTTGGCAATCGTGACACCGTCATTAGTAATTTCGGGTGCACCATATTCCTTATCCAAAACCACGTTACGACCCTTAGGCCCAATGGTGGTCTTAACGGTATTTGCTAACTTATCTACACCACGAAGCATTGCTGCCCGTGCATCTTCAGAGAATTTAATGTCTTTAGCCATGTTTGTTATTCACCTCAGTAATTAGTTGGTCACGAATTAATCTTCAACGATTGCCATGATATCTTTGTCGTGCAGAATCAGGTAATCCTCGCCATCAAACTTCACTTGGGAGCCGGCGTACTTGTCATACATGATCACGTCGCCTTCCTTAACGGACATTGGTAGCCGCTTACCTTCTGGTGTCGTCGCGCCGGCACCGACAGCAATTACCTTACCAGTCGTTGGCTTTTCCTTCGCGTTGTTAGCAAGAACAATCCCACCAACGGTTTGTTCCTTTTCTTCCTCGACCTGAACGACAACACGATCTCCTAATGGTTTCAGCAAGATAATCCCTCCAAGAATTTTTTGATTGATTTTTAGCACTCGTTTACACTAAGTGCTAACACAATTCTTACTATACCATGTTGTTAGCAAAATGCAACAGGGAGTGCTAACTTTTTCTGTAGTGTGGCCACAAAACCCCACCAGCAACCGTTTTGCTGGTGGGGCACTCATTGACAAATATTTAGTTAGTGCGCTCTTCGCGGTTCGCGACAAAGAAGATGAGCGACTGCAATTCGTTGGCCAGGTCGATGTACTTAACGTCCACCGTGTCGGGCACGTTGACGCGGGTAGCGGAAAAGTTCATCAGGCCCTCAACACCGGCCTCCACGAGCGCGTCCGTAATTTCCTGCGCAGCACTGACGGGGGTGGCCAAAATGGCGATTTTAATTTGTTGGTCCTTGATCTGTTGCTCCAGGTCCGTCATGGAATACACTGGCACCCCGTTCTGGATGGTACCAGTAATGGCCGGGTCGGTATCAAACGCCGCACTAATACGAATGTTGTTGGTCTGCTGAAAGTTGTACTTCAATAAGGCACGGCCGAGGTTACCGACCCCAATCAGGGCAACGTGCGTCAAGTGATCTTGATACAGAGCCTTCCGGAAGAACCGCAGTAAACTTTGCACGTTATAACCAAAGCCACGCGTCCCCAGCTGACCAAAGTACGCAAAGTCCCGGCGAATGGTGGTGGCATCAATATTGATTCGCTCCGCAAAGTCGCGTGACGATATCCGCTCAACGCCTTCATCCGCCAAGATATTCAGATAACGATAGTAAATCGGCAACCGTTTCGCGGTTGCGTGTGGAATCTTGCCTGTAGCCATGCCTTAACCCCCCATACGTAATTTCCTATGCTCATGTTAACTGCTTTAACAACTAAATACAAGCGTTTTCATGAACATTACCTGACTTTTGTTGGTTATTCATACTGCTGCTAGCCCACCCGTCACCACCATTAGCCCCGCGACCGCCTTTATCTATTCACAGTTGTACGAATCGCCAAACGAAAGTTTACAGCCACTTTGTTTAACTTATCACGTTAATCACCAGGCCAATACGAACCACTGCGCTCACTATCAGCGCAACGTTGGCCCAGCGCACCATGCCCACTGGTGGCACGGTGACCAGACAACAGCCCGCTAGATTATGCTATATTGGAAGTAACTATTTTTACGGAGACACTGGTGCCAGCACCCACGACACCACGCAAGGAGATAAACATGATTTTATTGCAGGCACAGGGAGTTGGCCGCAGTTTCGACGGCATCGACCTCTTTACAAACGTCAACCTTCAAATTCAGGACAACAGCCGCGTCGGCCTGGTTGGTCCTAACGGGATCGGCAAGACCACGCTACTCGAAATTATTGCCGGCATTGCCACACCGGACTACGGAGCGGTCACCACGCGCAAGAACCTCAGCATTGGTTACCTGGCCCAAAATTCCGGACTCGATTCCAGCAAGGAAATTTATGCCGAAATGCTGGATGGTTTCAAGGAACTGCGCGCCATGGAACAACAAATGCACGCGCTAGAAGCCAAGATTGCCGACCCGGCCACGGCCAAGGATGACGCGACCTACGCAGCCACCCTCAAGCAGTATGACCAACTCAGCAACGACTTCCGTGAGCAAAATGGTTACGGCTACGAAGCCGAAATTCGGAACGTTTTAGCGGGGTTCAACTTTGCCCCCGAACGCTACCACGACCAAATCAGCACCCTCTCCGGCGGTGAACGTAGCCGTCTAGCGTTGGCAAAAATGCTGCTGTCACGCCACGACCTAATCATCCTGGATGAACCTACCAACCATTTGGACATCGACACGCTGGGATGGTTGGAAGGATACCTGCGCGGCTATAAGGGCGCCATTTTGATTGTCAGCCATGACCAGTACTTCCTCGACCACACAATCAACGAAGTCTACGAGCTCAGTCCGCGGGGTGCCACGCACTACACCGGCAACTACTCCCAGTATCGGCAGCAGCGGGCCGCCAACCTGGACCAAGCGTGGAAGGCTTACAACAAACAGCAAGAAGAAATTGCTAAACTCCAGGAATTCGTCGACAAAAACATCGTGCGCGCCAGCTCCACTAAGCAGGCGCAAAGTCGGCGCAAGCAGCTCGAAAAAATGGACCGTTTGAAGCGGCCAAGTGGCGAGCAGTCCGCGCACTTCCACTTTACTGCTGCTAAAAGTAGCGGTAATGAGGTCCTCAAGGTGCGTAACGCCACCATTGGCTACGCACCCGATGAGCCCATGGCCGGCCCCATCGACTTTACCGTCAACAAGGGGGAGCGTATCGGCATTGTCGGGCCCAACGGGGTGGGCAAATCCACATTACTCAAGAGTATTCTGGGCCGCATCCCCTTCCTGCAGGGCGACGCCGTACTCGGTGCCAACGTGCAACCAGGTTACTACGATCAAGACCAAGCCTCGTTGAACCCGAAAAACACGGTCCTGGAAGAAGTGTGGCAGGAACACCCCACCACGCCAGAAAAAGATATTCGCTCGGCGCTCGCGGCGTTCTTGTTGGGCGCCGGCGACGTGGAGAAGACGGTTGCCTCACTATCAGGGGGGCAAAAAGCGCGCCTGTTGATGACTAAGCTCGCCATGGATCACGATAACTTCCTCATCTTGGACGAACCGACCAATCACTTGGATATCAACAGCAAAGAGGTCCTGGAACAAGCCCTGGAAGATTTTAACGGGACGGTACTCTTCGTCAGCCATGACCGCTACTTTATCAACAGCCTGGCGGACCGCCTAGTGGTACTCAGTCCGGCCGGCAGTGAAATCGTGTTAGGTAACTGGGATTACTACCAGGAAAAGCAACAGGAGGCCACCAACCCCGAGCAAGCCAACAACACAGGTGTCTTTGGTACCACGACCACGCAGAAGCAAACCACCAATAGCCAGGGGGCGGCGGACTACGCCGCAGCTAAAGCCGACCAGAAGGCGCAGCGCAAATTGCAGCGACGCGTCGATGCTGCCGAGAAAACGATTGAAGACCTGGAGGCCCAAAAACAAGCGATTCTCGACGAAATGGCCCTCCCGGAAAACGCTACGGCCGCGGTCAAACTGCAGGACATGCAAAAGGATGTCGATGCGATCGACGCCAAGTTAACCGACGCCGAGGCGGAATGGGAAGCAGCCGGCATTGCGCTGGAGGACAGTGAGCAATAAGGTGCTAATGACCAAGAGCCCCGCCGTAAAATGTTCCATTCACTTTCACTACATTAGCACCAAAAAGGCAGGTCGCCATGACCTGCCTTTTTGGTCGTGATTTATCTGGATCTCCGCTACAACTCACTGCAACAACCCATCCAGAAAGGTTAATACTCCCTGAGCGTTATTATCATCACTGATCGTAGCCGCGGCCACCCGCTGCACCGGTGCGGTTGCGTTCGCCATCGCGACGCCCAGGCCAACTTCAGCAATCATTTCGACGTCGTTGCCGCCGTCGCCAAACGCACACATCTGTGCCAGGTCAATGCCCAGCACCTGGCCAAGCCGCCGTAACCCCGCCGCTTTATGCACCCCGGGCTGAATGATGTCGATGTCGCCGTGCCCGCTCGATGTCGGTACCGCCAACCCGGCGAGCAAGTGCCGCAACCGGTCAACCAGCGCCTGCGTTTGGTCGGGCACGCAGGTCACGCTGATTTTGAGCAACTGGTCCTGCAATTCGTCAAAGCTGGGCACCAGTTGCATACGCGGACAGTAAAAGCGCATCTGCGCGATCCAGTCAGGATCATCATCAACCAATGCGTACGCACTACGAGCTCCACTAACTTCCACGTGGATGTCTGGAATTGTGGCTAACCGTGCCAGAATGGTGGCCGCCACAGCCGGAGAATAACTGTTCACAGCGTACTCCGTGTGGTCATCGCGGATGTACGCACCGTTCTCGGCCACATACACGGTGTCTGGGTAATCCGGGAAGAATGACCGTAGTTGGTAATACTGGTTGCCACTAGCCACCACGAAGCGGATACCCTGTTTGTCTAACTCGTGGTGGATGCGGGCAAAGTGGGCCCGGTCGTAGTCCTTGGCGTCATTGAGAAACGTCCCATCCATATCCACTGCCACTAATTTAATTGCCGTCATTCGTTGCGCCCCCGAGATACTTGTTCACCGCCACGGCCACACCATCATGCGCGTTATCAGCTGTGACCCAATCGGCTGCGGCCCGCACTTGTGCCCGGCCATTACCCATGGCGACAGCCGTCCCCACAAAGTCGAACATTGGCAGGTCGTTAAACTCATCCCCAATGCCCATCACCTCACTGGGTTGGAAGCCAAGGTGTGCACAAAGTGCTGCTAACGCGGTCCCTTTATCCACACCTGGTTGTAACGCCTCAAAAAAGATCGGGGTCGACCGCACGGTGGCAAAGCGGTCACCAAAACGCTCCTTGAACGGTGTCACGATCTGATCCAGGTGTGCGGCCTGACCGACGAAGAGAAACTTGGGGATGACGGTATCCTCGGCAACTTCCTGTGGGTTCACCACTGACAAGCCGGCATGATTTTCCCAGGCCTGTAACACGGTCACGGCGCCCACATCCGTATTGCCGGTAAATATCCGCCCACCAAGATCGAGCGCATTGTAGTGGGTCCGGTGCTCATCAGCAAACGCGGCCAGGTCCAGGTAGTCGGTGCGCGTCAGGGTATTGCTGACCACAATTTGCCCCGTCACACTTTGGACCACCGCACCGTTATACGTCACCACGTACTGGTCGTCGCCCTGAATACCGATCGCGTCCAGAAAGTCTTGCACGCCCACCAGTGGGCGGCCGGTGCACAAAACAATTTTCACTCCCTGTTGTACGGCCCACCGTAACGCTTGAGCATTACCTGCGCTTAACTTCGATGTGGGATCAAGAAGCGTATCATCAACATCAATCGCAATTAGTTTAATCATCTTTGTCCCTCCGTAATGGCTGTATACCCAATTTACCATGCAACCGTTAACATTGGGGGACATTTTTAAAAGTGTTGGGTCTCGTTTTGGTGGTAGCGGGCGTAGCGGTCCCGATAAACCGACGGGGTGACCCCCTTCCACTGCTTAAAGTTACGCATGAGGGTCTTCTCACTACTAAAGCCACAGGCGGTGGCAATCAATGTCACCGGCTGGTTGGTCGATAACAGTAATTTACGCGCGTTGAGTAATCGGACCAGCCGAATGTACCGGCTGACCGGCATTTGAATGGCGTCATTAAACTGCGAGTTTACGGTAGTCAAGGACGTATGAAACTCCGCCGCCAAACTACGGCCGGTGATGGGTTCGGCGTAACGCTGCATAATGGCACCCATCATGCGGTCAACGAGGCCAGCATTGTTACTGACCTTGGGTGCCACTTTGGCGTGGGCAAAATGCCCAAAGAGGATGCCGAGCACCGCATAAAAATGCCCCAGCACCACAAAGCGGGTGGCTGGGTCGCTGGTGCCATCGGTTAACTCCATCATTTCCTGCATGTGGTGCACCAGTTCCCGGTATGGAGTACCCGCCACGAATCCCTGTAGCTGCAGTTCCAAATTAGCAAGGTCGGGATAATTCCGTGCCATAAAGTCCGCATCGATAATAAAGCCGAATTCCCGCCAGCCCCCATGATCGATGCCACTGGCGCTGTGCACCGCCCGCGAATTGACCGCCCACACATCACCGGGGACGTACTGGTGTGTTACCCCGTCCGTGACAAACTTCAGCGGCATCCCTTCAACCAACATGTTCACCTCAATACCTTGATGCCAATGTGGGACAACATCAATGCGGCTATCTTCATTGTGCAAATAATACATAAAGGGTAAATTTGCGTTCGTCTGCACAATCTCGTGAACAATCTTCATAATTGCGTCCTCCATCAACAATCTACACCAAAACGTTACCAAAGCGGTGCCGGGTACGCAAGCGCATTCAACCCGGTAAATTCCGCTTCTGTACAAAATTTGTGCACTTTTAATCATACGCAGCGACGTCGGACCTGCTCCATAGCCCGCACAATGCCGAATGTCGTTGCCGACACCGAAGTTGGCCACCAGTCACACGCTGGGGTCGCCCGTGGCATGATAAAAAATCCCCTTACCGCGCTGGGTAAGGGGGACAAACAGAATAAATCATCGCTTAATCAGCTGTAAAAGTAACCCAAGTCACTCGCAACACTCGGGTAAACCGGAATCCACTGCTTTAATGCACTGGCCGGCAAGCCCCGTGTAATTATGCTCGTGCAGTAATTAATGAGTTCCTCCGCGTTGGTCGCCAAGGCCACCGCACCGACCAACAAACCCGTCTGACGATTGGTAATCGTCGTGACGCGGGCATCGTCGTCGCGAATACGGTGGTACGTGTACCAACTACCGACATCCTGAGTCAGCACGGCGTACCGGTCGGAATCTGCCTGTGCCGCGGAAAGTGACAAACCAACTTGAGCTAACTCCGGACCCGCAAAAACGGTGTGGGGAACCGGTGGGTACTGAATCGGCGCCGTGGCACCGTTAATCAAATCCGCGACGTAGCGCCCTTCAAAACTCGCGGTCGGCGTTAATTTCGGCACCTGTTTATCGGCGGCGTCCCCAATGGCAAAGACGTTTGCTACGGTACTTTGCAAGTGATCGTTGATCTTAACACCGTGGCGGCTGTACTCAATACCAGCAGCCTCTAAGTTCAAACTGCCAATATTCGCATCCCGGCCAGCTGCCGCAACCAGTAGATCCAACGTCACATCGTCACCGTGGTCAGTAGTGGCAATCACGCCCTGGTCAGCACCGGCACGCACACTCGTGATACTGGTATCCCAGTGCCACTGGACGCCTTTGTCCTGGAGCTGGTTAGCTACGCGCGCAGCGTACTCCTCTGGAAAGGCACGTAAAAGGCGCCGGTTGTGTTGGAAAATGTGCACGGTCACGCCTGCTTCCGCAGCAATATTGGCCAGCTCAACGGCCACATACCCGGCACCAATGAAACCGATGCTCTGTGGCCGGTCAGCGAGCGCCAAAAAATCGGTGCTAGTCGCCAACAATTCGTGCCCCGGGATGTCAGTAATGTTCGCGTGGGCGCCGGTTGCCACCACGACTTTGTCCGTCGTAACCGTCCGGTCGCCCACCACCAGGGTATGTGCATCACGGAAAGTGGCGGTCCCGTGCAGATGGTCGATTCCGGCCTGCGTCAGTCCCTGCTCAGTCCCAACCGGCACGCCGTCGGTGTAGCTACGCTTGAAGGCCATCATCTGTGCCCAGTTGACCCGCGGCTGCCCGTCCAGGCCGCTACCCTGGTAACGCCGCACCTGACGTTGCGCCTCCACCACGCCGTAAAGCATCTTCTTCGGATCACAACCAAAGTTAGGGCAAGTTCCGCCCCACAAATTGTTTTCCACCACCAGGACGTGCTGTTGCGCCGCCAAACCGTATGCGGCCGCCAAGCCACCAGGACCGGCACCGATAATCACGACGTCATAATCATACTTGGTCATAGTCAACCTCCATTTCAACGCAAAGTCGCGTGGCAATCTTGCCACTTACTATTTAATTATTAGTGCTTACCTAACAGATTGCAAGCGCCACCATGGTAATGAAACATTATTGTACACAAAAAGCGGCATCACCTGCGCAGGTACTGAGCATGAGCCCAGGTACGCATTAGGGGATACCGCTATTTATTTGGTACGTTTAATTGTCATTGATTGGGTATGGTGCAACGCGCTGCACCCTATTACGGTCAACTTTCCGGCCCACAGCGGGTTGGCTGGTTGGTTGCTTGACGCTATCTCCTTCTAACCGCGGGGCGCCACTCGCTCAAAGTCTAAGTTCGGTACCGCGTTCAAATCGGGACCCGCCGTAACACCCTTAGCCCACTCAATGTGAGCCGCCGCGCCGACCATCGCCCCGTTATCGCCACACAGGCGCAACGGTGGAAAGACCATCTCGGTGTCGGGAAACCGCACCGCCATCACGCTGTTCAACGCCTCACGGAGACCCTGGTTAGCCGCCACCCCACCAGCGACGATCAGCTGCTTCACGGGGTGAGTGGTCAGCGCACGCAACGTCTTATCAACCAGTACGTCCACCACGGCCGCCTGGAAACTAGCCGCTAAGTCCGCCCGGTCCAACTGGTCACCAACTTGGTCCACGTGGTGCACCGTGTTGATAAACGCCGACTTAAGCCCACTAAAGCTAAAGTCCAAGTTGTCCTCATGCATCATGGCCCGCGGGAAGTTGAACGTATCGTGACCCTTGTGGGCCAACGCATCCATTTCCTTGCCCGCCGGATAGTTAATGCCCAGGATGCGGCCGACTTTGTCGTACGCTTCACCCGCAGCGTCGTCCCGGGTTTCACCGATCACGTGAAACGAACCGGGCGCGTCCACGTAGACGATTTCCGTGTGGCCACCCGACACCATCAAGGCCAGGAATGGGTACTGCAAAGTAGTGACAAACGCAGCGGCGTAGATATGTCCGGCCATGTGGTTGACCGGGATCAACGGTAAGTGGTGCGCGTAAGCAATTGTCTTCGCAGCCGTCACCCCGACTAAGAGCGAACCCACCAGTCCGGGACCATACGTCACCGCCACCGCGTCAAGGTCGTCATAACCGACCCGCGCGGTGCGTAACGCATCATCGATGATCATGGTAATTTGCTCTACGTGGTGGCGACTAGCCACCTCCGGTACGACCCCGCCAAAGCGTTTGTGGCTGTTGATCTGCGTTGCAATAATGTTGCTTAATATCTTGTTGCCATCTTGAATGACAGCTACTGACGTCTCGTCACAGCTAGATTCAAACGACAAAATTAGTTCGTGTTTACTCATACTTTTCCTTGCTCCATCTCCGCACAGGCCGGTGATAAGTCCAGTTGCATATCCAACGCGTCTTGGTGCGTGGACGCATAGTAATTGCGTTTGATCCGGCCGTCACGAAAGCCCAGACTGCGATACAGTTGCTGGGCATTGGCATTATCCGTGCGTACCTCCAGGGTCATCCGCGCCGCATGACGCTTCTCCGCCACGGCCATCATCGCCTGCAACATGGCTTTGCCCAAGCCGTGCCGCTGGCAATCGGACGCTACTGCCAGATTTGTGATGTGCGAATCCGCACCATGAAATGACGCACCGATAAAGGCCACGACACGCCCTGCCATGTTTACGGCCACCACGTACAGCCGCGAATGGACTTTCTGCAGTTCAGACAGAAAGACAAACCGATCCCAGGGGGTATCCCCGTAAACGTCCCGCTCAATATCCAAAGCTGCACCAATGTCGGCCGCCGTCATTTGGCGCAAAATAATTTCCACGTCGCTCACGGTGATCGTGCGGGCGCTAAAGGCTAGTGCTGATGTATTCAACTGGTCAAACCACACCTTAAACCTTTTCCACATAATGCTCAGATCCTTGATTATCATGCGTTTTTAGCCAATTACGTTCGGCTTCGGTGACCCGCAAATAGCGCGGTACAAAGCTGTCCACATCAACTGGCGGCAATAACGTTCCCAGTTGGGCCAACCGACTTCCGCGTGGCAACGCCGCAATGTCGTCTGCAAAACGGGCGCCATGTCCCAGCTGGGCGAGGATTTCTTCCCGCATGGTTGGCGTCGCGCCAATAAAGATGGCCGGCTGCCGCAGTGCTTGCACCTCAGCAATGAGTGTGGGCACCGCAATGTGCCGGTCCTGAATGACGTTGCGCAAGCGGCCGTCAACCCACTGGTAGCCACCAGCAAACACGTTGTTGCGCCGCGCGTCCATCATGGGCACAATCAGGGCTTCCGTGTCATGCACGTTGGCCGCCAAAACAGCCAGACTTGACACGCCGACGAGCTGAATATCCTCCGTGTACGCCAGGGTCTTTGCCGTCGTTACCCCAATTCGCAGGCCGGTATAACTGCCAGGTCCGGCAGCAACAACGACCCGATCCAGATCACTGGGCTGCAAGCCACTCTGCTGCATAAGCTGCTCAATTGTGGGTAACAATTGCCCGCTATGTGAGCGGGCATGATTCAATGTGGTCTCGGCAAGTACCTCATTGTTAGCAGTCACCGCGACGCTCATGGCTTTATTCGACGTATCGATCGCTAAAATTTTCATTTTACTTCTCCCCCCTTTGCACAAAGATATTTGCACTTAGTTTAACACAACCACTCTTCCTTGCGGCAGGCAACCCTGCTGGCACATACGCAAAGTAGCGCGGTTAGTGCCAAACTGCTGAGACTTGGTGGGCCAGTCCACTGTGATCACTACTGTACCTACAATAGCCGCACGCACCGCGGCCGCCATCAAAAAAGGAAAGTCCAACAAGACTTTCCTTACTCAATAACAAATCAACTTTATGCGAGTGACGGCCGCACCGCGGTCACCCCTTTGAGCACCCCGTAAATCAACACTGCCTGAATCGGTAGCTCAATTAAGTTCTTGATGACCCGGGGCCACAGGATCACTTTGAGGTCAAACCCCATCAGCACCAGCCACCAAGTCCCCATCACCACATTGACTAACACAATGACCAAAACCGTGGCCACCACCACGCGCCAAATGCTGGCACTATGGTCGTGAAACAAGATTCCGTAAATTGCGGCAGCCACCGCTGCCGATAACGTGTAACCTAAAAAGTCAGCGCCACTACCGAACAGGACAAAACCAACCTGATCCAGGATGATTGCTGCCCCCGCTGCCCACCAGGGACCAAAGTAGTAGCCCATTAAGGCCGTCGCAATGAACGCCGGGCTGACTTTCAAAAACTCGGTCCCAATCGAGAACCGGGCGAGCACCAATTCCAGCGCCATCAGTAGCGCCAAGAACACCATCGACCGCGTATTCAAACGTGGCGAACGAAAACTAAATATTTGCATTGTAGCCATCTCCTTGTGGAGACGCCTAAGGGCAGACCACGCTGCATTGACCAATAGGCCAACACGCGACGCTAATACAACTCGCCGCACACCGACACGGTACGGAATGGGTGTGACGTAGCCCAATCTAAGACGAATGCGGTGCATACATCGCGCTCTACCCCACGGTAGCGGCTTCGTCCGGTGTTCACATTCCGTTCCACCAGCACTTAACGCGTATGTACCTACTCCTTATTTTTTGTAAGTTGAGTACTTACTGCCTAAGCGTAACATGGTCCCCACTAAGCTGGCAAGGGTGCCCAAGTAATTTCCGCAATCGCGTTGACCTGGTCGCCGGTAGAAATACGGTGCAACGTCGTTGGCGTCGCGGCATCCACCACGTGCCGGAAAGCCGCCGTCGTCACGTCGTCTGGCCCCACTTCCTGTTCGTACTTAATGTTGACGCTAGTCGGCCGGTAATGGCGCAACCAGTCGGTACCCAGGCTGTCGCACATCCAGTCAAAGTAGTGGACGTTATTGACGTGCCCGTTAAAATCGATGTCAAAGTAGCGGACGCGGTAGTCCCGACTACCATCCGCCGCATCGAATTTAGCTACCCGCGGTAACCGCTCAACTTTGGCACTCTTGACTGCCCCCGTAGGCGCGGCCACCGCTTCAATGATCGGCATCATCTTACGCTTGGTTAGGTCAAACATTACCCAGGTGCTGTGAATTTCGGCTAGCGTATGCCCATCCTGATCGTCGAGCCCATAAGTACGGTAGCACAATAGCCGGTTGTAAGACGTGGCCTCCGTCCAGACGTGCAACTGCTCGTCCACGCGGGGCAGCCGCTCAATTGTCATCTGATTTTGGGTAATCACCCAGCCCGCACCATATTTAGCTAAGCCGGCCACCCCGACCCCTAATTGGTCAAGTTGGTGTTCAGACACCAGCATCATAATGTTAACGGCGTCGGCAACGCTAATGTCCCCGTTGGCAGTGCCCATGAAGAACGGTACCTGATAATCCTCTGAATAACGCAAACAATACCCTCCTTGATTACCTAGTGAATATCATGAAATTCATTATAAACGGACTGCCGGGTCCGCCCCAGGCGCTTAGCCACTTGCTTGATGGCGGCGTTTGGAGCTAACCCACCGTCAATCGCGGCTTGTACTTGCTCCGTGACCGTGCCGGTCGCTTGCGGAGCACTAACAGGTAGCTGCCCATCACCAGGAGCGATGAGAATCACGTACTCACCGCGCGGATTAGCCGCCACCGCTTGCAATTCACCCAGCGTGCCCCGGTTAAACTCCTCAAATTTTTTGGTTAATTCCCGCGCCACGACCGCTTGCCGCTCATCACCGAACACCTGCGCCATTGTGGTTAGCGTTTTGCCCAACCGGTGCGGTGCCTCGTAAAAAATGAGCGTGGTTGGGTGGTGTACCCAATTAGTCAACGTGGCAGCCTGTTCAGTGACTTTACGCGGTAAAAAGCCGTAAAACGTGAACGGCTGGGGGGCCAATCCCGAAGCAATTAGCGCCGTTAACCCGGCATTCGGCCCGGGGAGCGGCACCACGGGAATTCCCGCCTGGGTGGCCGCGGCCACCAGCTCCGTCCCCGGGTCGCTAATGGACGGCATGCCCGCATCACTGACCTGCGCAATGTTGGTGCCCGCACGCAACTTTTCCAGAAGCTCGGGAATACGCTGCTGCGTATTGTGCTCATGAAAACTGATCTGCCGGGTCTCGATGTCAAAGTGGCTCAACAACTGGCCGGTATGGCGCGTATCTTCGGCCGCAATCAGATCTACCGACCGCAACGTATCAATGGCGCGCACCGTCATATCGTCGAGGTTACCAATCGGCGTAGGTACTAGGAACAGCGTCCCCGTATCGTGTTGCGCAAAGCTTTTTTGCACCTGCATAACTGACTCCTTCTAACAAAAATGGGCTTGGACCCAAACACACCGTCACGGCGCACCGCCCGTACCCACAGCCTAATGCCATCACTTATTGCTACGCTCATTATCAGCGTCCGCATAAATTACCGCGGAGCAAAATGCACACGGTTCACCGTTCAACCGCCGTGAACCGTACTGGAACGAACACACGTGATAGCCCTCATTATAGATTTTCTCCAGGTTTTGCTTGGACTTCGATAAGCCACCCTTTGTGGCAGGCTGCTTGGGGGTCCCGTCCGGTTCGGTCAGCTCTTGGAGTCGGTCGCGGAGGTGCTCATTTTCAATCTTTAATTCGGCGTTTTGTTCCATCACCGCAGTAAAGTCTTCGCGCAGGTCTGCCAGCCTTTGCGTCAACGTTGCGGCGGTATTCGCCGCTTGCTGAAATTCTTCAAACACATCCCGATCCGCCATTGCTGACTTACCCCCGTAAAATTAGTAATACCATTTGTTCCATATTTGCCTGAAAATTAACGTTACTCTCAATCTGGGCCGCCGCGTTCAGTACGATTTGCATGCCAGCGGCGACTGTGGCCCCCGGCAATGTAGCAAGCTTGGCAACACCGGCATCTTGTTTGAACACCGCCGCCTCTGCACCGTAACAACGATTAATGGCTTCCGAGTAGGCTAAAGCCAACAAGCGCACAAACTGGCGTTGGCTATCGCGGTCCGGGCACGCTTTAACCACATCCGTTTGTATAAACGGGAAGGCCAATTCGTCGTGTGCAGCTAACCGTGCCACCAGTTGCAACATGACGTGAATCCGTTTAGCCACGTCTTCGTCATTGGCTAACGCCACCCCATCATCAACCGAAACCGTCATCCGGGCCACCACGCCGGCACGGCTCGCCGCCACCCCGGCTTTGACTAACTGGGCCTCAACGTCTCTACGCCGCGGAGCCGGAAACTGGATGACCTGGGCCCGCGACAACACCGTTGGTAGTAACCCATTGCGGTTGGTGGTCGTCAGAATGATCAACATCCCTGGGTACGGTTCCTCAAAAAACTTGAGTAAGCTATTCGCCGCGGCGGCGGTCATCCGGTCCGCATCTTCAATGATGAACACACGCCGATTGCCTTCAACCCCTGACTTACTCATCTCTGCCTTCAAGCCACGCACAGCATCAGCTTTCACCGTCGTGCCCTCCGGCCGAATGGTGAGCACATCAGTATGGTTCCCCGTCAGCACCCGTTGGCACTCAGCGCATTCGCCACAGGGTTGTCCCCCCTGTAGGTTAGTACAAAAAAGGCGCTGGGCTAGCCATCGTGCCAGTGCGTTGGGGCCACTACCTCGGGGGCCGACAAACACGTACGCCTGTGATAACCGGTCGTGCTGAATCACGTTTTGAAATTGCTGTACCAGTCCCGGTTGCAACTGGTTGATCTCTGCCGTTGCCATTAGAACTGGTGGAAGGACTCAACTGGCATCACGAAGACGGTTGCCCCGCCCACTTGCACCTCAATGGGGTACGACTGGCCGGCTTCCGCCGTTTCCACGTTCATGATTGGCGGCGTCATAAACTGTTCCCGCGTTTCACCGTTGTCCTTAATGATATCGAGCACTTCGTCGACCCGTTCGTCTTCAATACCGACGATAAACGTTGTGTTACCAGCCTTTAAGAAACCGCCGGTGGTACTCAGCTTCGTAGCCCGCACGTTGGCGTCTACAAACGCCGCACTGAGATTAGTTGCATCCTTATCCTGCACAATTGCCAAAATTAACTTCATGGTTTTCCCCCTCAGCCCTAATTATTCCTGCCAGTAATTGACGAGATATTGCTGCAGTACCGCTAGCGTGTCGGCACAAACTTGGTCCAGTGCCTGGGTCGCATCGATGGTCTTGATTCGCTGCGGATTAGCCGCTGCCAACTTTAGGTACGCTGTCCGCACCCGGTCGTGGAAACTCTCCGTTTCCTGGTCGAGTCGGTCGTATTGTGTATCCCGACGGTGCGCATTAATTCGCGCTAAGCCAACACTGGCCGGCACGTCTAGGTAAACCGTTAAGTCCGGTTTGAGGCCCTCCGTTGCAAAATCGTTAAGGGCGGCAACGGCTGCCTCGCCAATACCGCGGCCAGCACCCTGGTAGGCGATGGAGCTATCCACAAAGCGGTCACAAATTACGACTTTACCCGCTGCCAACGCTGGCCGAATTTTCTCGACTAAGTGTTGTCGACGCGACGCCGCGTACAAAATGGCCTCCGTCCGGGGATCCATCTCGGTATTATCCGGGTCCAAAATTAGGTCCCGGATGCGTTCGGAAATTCGGGCCCCACCAGGCTCGCGGGTTTCCACCAACGGCACGCGCAGGTGCGCAGCTAACGCGGGCACTACCCGCAGCAGAACGCTGTCCTTTCCCGCACCATCGGGTCCCTCAAATGTGATAAATACACCAGTCACGTCAACAACCCCTTTGTCGCCTATTCTACTGTAATTAGCCAATCAGGGCAAAGCCGCACGGGGACCCGGGGGAGTAGCGGAGCCTACCAAATCGGGCACGAGAGAAACATTAAAAATAAAAAAGCAGGCTGGTTAGCCTGCTTGAAAGGATTCTAGCGCAACTGCTTGCGCTCCAAATTGTACCGCACCGAAAAATCCTCGACCTGTTGGCCCGAAACCTTACGGGTGCGCGCTTGGCGGTGCAGGAAGTCAAACAGCCCCTCCTGCAGTTCCACCTGCGCTTGTTGCCGCAGATCTGTAGCCCCCTCAGTCGAATTATTCAAAATCTTGTGGGCCCGCGCACTCTGGTCGCGTACCGCGTAAATCAATTCCAGTAATTCTGCGTCGTGCTGCAACTTAGCGCTGGTTTTTTTGCGTCCAAACATTCCACTACCCCTATAATTCCGTCCGGCCCTCGACGGCCTTCATCAACGTCATTTGATCGGCATACTCGATATCACTACCAACGGCCAGCCCGTGAGCCAGCCGGGTCACCTTGATGCCCGCTGGTTTGATCAGGCGTGCTAGGTAGGAGGCGGTGGCCTCCCCCTCAGGTGTCGCGTTCGTAGCAACGATCACCTCGTGCACCTCATCGTTGTTTTGTAACCGCCGGATCAGGCTGGTGATGTTAATATCATCGGGACCTAACCCTTCAATCGGTGACAACACCCCGTGCAGGACGTGGTACAGACCGTGATATTCATTCATTCGGTCAATACTCATGACGTCCTTGACTTGCTCCACCACTAAAATGGTGCCCCGGTCACGCGACTTATCCGTGCAAATCGCACAGGGGTCCACGTCGGTGATGTTGCCACAAACCGAACAGTAGTGTAACTGCTCCTTAGCGTTAACTAACGCATCGGCAAAGGTGTGTACGTCCTCTTTGTCCATATCAATGGTATAAAAAGCCAGGCGCGTCGCAGTTTTTTCGCCCACGCCCGGCAACTTCATGTAGCTATCGATTAGCTTCGCAATTGGATCTGGATATTGCATATTCTCTCCCTAACTTAGCCAACAACTAAAACGGCAGTCCCTGCGTGTACTTACCCATCTTGGCCTGGGTGGTCTGCTCAATTTGGGCCAACGCGTTGTTGACTGCTTCCAGCACCAGGTCCGACAACATGTCCGGATCATCGGGGTCAATGGCCTCGGGGTTAATGTTCAAACCCGTCATCTTCCGGTCACCGGTAAAGTCAGCTTGTACCAAGTCCTGGGCGCTCTTGCCCGTAAAGGTGGTCTTGTTGATTTCATCCTGCGTGCTGGTCATTTCCTTCTGCAACTTCTGCATCTGCTTCATCATGCCCTGCATGTTGCCCATGTTGCCCATACGACCCATATTTGCCATTACGATAAACTCCTTATTATTTTCATTATTGTTGATAACGATGTTGGTACTGAACGCCTTTTCGGGGAATGTGATACGGATTCAGTGTGGCCAAAGCCAAGCTGATTAGACACGCCTGCCAAAAAGAAGTATTGAAACGAGCTCCGCCCCACAGAAAGCTGCCGCGTAAGGTGACCAAGTCAAAAGGCCAAACCCGGGCCTTTCAGGCATCACGCCCACTAGAAAATGGTTGAAACGAGCTACGCGGGCCAGAAAGCTATCGCGTATGGCACTTAACCATCAAGGCCAAAAACCGGCCTTCATGGTTAAGTGCCATACGCTACCGCTTTCTAAGCGGCCCGCTCCGCTCTCTAATCCCCCTTCACCGTGACATTATCACTCCCAAAAATATCCGTCAACGTCTCGACGGCCTTATCCTCAGCGCTCGCTTGAGCGTCCACCTTGGCTGCTTCCTCATCCGCTGGTGCCGCCGACGACTCCGCCCCAGCTGACGTCGCTGCTGCACTCGCCTGCCGCTTCTTGAAGCCAACTTCCTTGATGAACCGTTGCCGCACCACCGGCCACTGCGCCTTTTCAATCAACACGACCTGCTCGTCATGGTGCAGGAACTGCTTTAACGAATCCTCAACTTCTTTGAGGAGTACCGCATCATTCTGTACCCGCTCAACCATAATGTCGTAATCAAAGCTGATAATCACGCCGTCAGGACTAGCCGCTACCGGCTCACTGATGTTCATCATGGCCTTCCGCCGGTCCGTTAACTTGTTCAGCACATCGGGCCAAACGCTCCGCAGCGCCGCCAAGTCATCCTTGGTGGCCTTCCCCAAAATCGGGTAAATGGCGTGCGTGTTGACTTCGCCATGCTTCCGGCTGCGGTTCGGTTGCGCCGCCGCCCGCCGTGGCGCGGCTTTGGTGCCACCATGGGCGGACAACTGCTTGACCGTCTTACTCAGCTCCGCCACCGTTGACCGCAGTTCATCCACTTCCGCTGCAGTGGTAGCCGTTGCCGCCGGCTGCTTCGTTGGCACCGCGTCCGCATCCGTGTCCGGCGTGGCCGGTTGTGTCAACTGCACTGTGGCCACCTGCAAATATAACTCCGGCTGATTGGTCAGCCGCAACTGCTGCTGGGTCCGGTTCAACGTGTTAACTACGTGAAACAGCCACTGCGCATCGAGTGATTTAGCCAACTGCTTAAACTCATCACCCGCCAGCGCTAACTCCCCGGAATCTACCAGCTCTGGGGCTGACTGGTAAACCAGCAGGTCGCGCGCATACGCAATCAGGTCGTCAATCAGCCGTGCCGGATCTTTACCGGCCGCCAGTACGTCACGCACCACCGTTAACCCGGCAGCCACGTTGCCCTGGCGCACATCAGCAAGGTATTGACCTAACTCCTGCTCCGTCACGGCACCGGTCACGTCCTGCGCCGCTTCGAGACTAACGTGGTTCTCACTAAAATTGAGGACCTGGTCCAGAATCGACAGGGCGTCACGCATACCACCTTCAGCGGCCCGTGCAATCACGGCCAGCGCTTCGGGATCGTAAGTGATTTGCTTATCATCCAAAATATCGCCCAAGTGGTGCTCGATATCGTGCATGGTGATCCGCCGAAAATCGAACCGCTGCGTGCGCGAGATGATGGTTGCCGGAATCTTGTTGGGCTCCGTGGTAGCCAAAATGAACACCACGTGGGCCGGTGGTTCCTCCAACGTCTTCAATAACGCGTTAAACGCACCGGTGGACAACATGTGCACTTCATCGATGATGTACACTTTGACCCGGGCCTCGGCGGGCGCATACTTGGCCTTATCCCGAATGTCGCGGATCTCATCCACACCATTATTGCTGGCAGCATCGATTTCAATCACGTCTGGTTGGCTTCCTTGGTTGATAGCCGTGCAGATGGCACAAGTGTTATCCGGCTCGCCGTCCTCGACGTGCAAACAGTTCAGGGCCTTCGCCAAAATTTTGGCCACACTAGTCTTACCGGTACCCCGCGGGCCCGTAAACAGGTAGGCGTGACTGGTCTGCCCAGTGGCAACCGCGTTTTTGAGTGTCTGGGTGATTGCCTCCTGGCCGACCACTTGGGTAAAGGTCTGGGGCCGCCATACCCGGTATAATGCTTGATAACTCACGTGTGGTCATCCTTTCTGTACTAATAAACTAAGGTTAATTCTACCATAGATGGCGAGCGTTTTACCGGTACTTGCTGAATGGTCAGTGTATGCAAAAAGGGCCGGAACGATGTCCGACCCCACTCAATATCATAATAACAAAAGGCACATGGTGAACCAACCTTAGTGCTGCTTCCTTCCGGACCTGACACGATTCGGAAAGCCGCCATTGCCTTCAGGCCTTTCGGCACTGTTTATTATACACAGTCCAGTTACGTTTGGCCAGACCCGGATTTTAAACCGCCGGGTGCGCGTCCGTATCGACCTTGGCGGCTTTTTGCTTGGCCCGGATACCCCGGAAAAAGCGCGTGAGCATCGCACTCGACTCCGCCTGGAAGATACCGCCAACTGAACCGACCTGGTGGTTAAACCGACTATCGGTCAACAGGTTGACCAGCGTACCGGCCGCCCCGGCTTTAGGATCTGGCGCACCCCAATAGCAAATCCGTACCCGGCTGTTGATCATCGCACCCGCGCACATCGGACACGGCTCGAGGGTGACGTACAGGTCACAATCTTCTAGCCGCCATGAATGCCGCACCATGCACGCCTCACGAATCGCCATCATTTCTGCGTGGTGGGTTCCATCCTGCGTGTGTTCACGCATGTTGTGCCCGCGACCAATCACCTGGCCGTTGTACACCACGACCGCACCAATCGGTACCTCACCGATGGCCTCGGCTTTAGCGGCTTCCCCCAGTGCGACCTTCATGAATCCTTCAATTTCTTCACGTGTGGCTGTCATGCCGCGTCCTCCTAGCCCTTGATGCTGTGTAAAATGTAGTAACCTTTGTCCTTACGGAGCACGTCACAATTGCCAAAGGTGGCCTGCAACAGCCTCTTGGCGCTGGGTGCACCCTGCTTCTTCTGTAGCACCACAAACAGCTCCCCGCCACGGCGCAGGTGGCTGAAGGCCCCCGTCAAAATAGCGTTCACCACGTCTTTGCCTGCGCGCACCGGCGGGTTGGTGACCACCACCCCTAAATCAGTCGGTGGCACGTTATCAAACGCGCTGGACTCCACGATTGTGGTCCGATCCGCCACCCCGTTAGTCGCCGCGTTACGCGTGGCTAAGCCCAGCGCCCGCTCGTTGACGTCACTCATCCATACGTGGCGGTCTGGCCACGCCAAAGCTAGGGCAATACCGATGGGCCCATAACCGCAGCCGATATCCGCCACGTCACCACTTGGCACCGTGGTCCGCTGTGCGACTGTTGCGATCAATACCCGGCTACCATAATCGACCGTGTGGCGTGAAAACACCCCACTGTCGGTGGTCAGGCGCACGTCATGACCCGCCAGCGGAAAGTTAAACGTGACCTCATCATGGGCCACATCGGGATTATTGGTGTAGTAATGTTCCATGTGCGTACTCCTTTATACCGCCCCGCGTTTGGGCGGCCATCTAAAGGGATTATAACAGACCAACGCTGGTTACGGAGCGTTCACCCTCGCTTTCTCCACCAATTAGCATCATCTATTGGGGAAGAAGTTAGCGTGCTTTGGACAAAGACGTCAAAAAGGGCCCGTGACAATTCCTGATTTGGAATTGCCGCGGGCCCATACTTTAACCTGCAGCCAAGTAGATCACCGCAGACTACTTTTTATTCAAATCTGTAATCGAATTGACCTTTGTCATGTACGTTGGTACCGCCAAGCCAACCTTCGCACCCCGGAGGTTGACCCCCAAGTCAACGAACTGGCCGCGATACTTACGGTAGTACACACCGCTAGTATTCGGCAACCAGGCGCAGACCTGCGCGTCCGCCGCTTTGGTCGCAATTGACGCCCACATCGGTTGCATTTCCATCGACTGAATCGTGACCTTGTAGCCAATGCTCCGGAGCACTTCCGCCACGACGTTAGTTGACGCCACCTCGGAGTCCCAGGCCACGTACGTCATTTTAAGCGACTGCCCGTGCACATGCTTGACCCCGGCAGTCCACTGGCGGACCTGCTGCGGATGTTGCTTGATCCACTTGTCGGCCGACCGCTTGGGGTCAGCCCCCTTGTTCACGGCTAACATCACCTTGGACATTTCGGCCTTCGTCCAGTGGAAACGGTTGAGCACCGTGTAAGCTTCCGGTTTGTCCTGTTTCAACCCTTTGCGCACCACCGTGTGGATATTTTCCGCCTTACCAAAAACACCCTTGGGATCACGCAAGAACTTCAGCTTGTACTTGGTGAACATCCAGTGGGGTTGCCAACCAGTGACAATAATCGCCTGCCGGTTCTTAATGGCTTTCCCCAGCGTACTGGTCATCGCCGAGGACGAACTGGTTTGTAGTTGCCATTTACTCAGGTGGTACTTCTTGATGGCCTTTTGCGCGGTGGCCATTTCACCGGCACCAGCATCAATGCCAGTGATGGTGTAATCCACCTGCGGACCGACCGCCTTGTTGGCTTGGTACTGCGCCAAGTCGGTACTGCACCCCGCTAAAGTCGGTACCAAGAGCACCACGGCGGCGACCAGTAGCCACCACCATTGACGTTGTTTCAAATGCACAATTGGTCCCTCCTCGCTAATGCTCCGGCTTGTTCACAAGTTGCGTGATCCGGTCCAAAATAATCGCGATAATCACGACCGCCAACCCGGCGGTGAACCCGGACCCGGCCTCGTTACGACCAACGGCAAAGTAGACGTCGGTCCCCAGACCCATGGCCCCGATCATTGAAGCGGTCACTACCATTGATAGGGCCAACATCAGCGTCTGGTTAACCCCGGACATGATGGTCTTCCGCGCCAACGGCAGCTGGACTTTGACCAACTTTTGCCAGCTCGTTGAGCCGTAGGAATCAGCCGCCTCGATTAAATCGCTCGGCACCTGCCGAATTCCCAGGTTGGTCATGCGCACTACCGGGGGCATGGCAAAAATCAGGGAAGAAATGACCCCGGGCACGGTCCCAATACCGAAAAACGCGACGGCTGGGATCAGGTAAACAAAGGCGGGCATCGTCTGCATGAAGTCCAAAATGGGCTGGATGATCGTCTGGGCCACGTTACTTTTGGCCATCAGGATCCCCAGGGGAATCCCAATCACCAACGCAATGACACTCGACGTCAACACCAAAGACAGCGTCCGGGTCATGTCCTGCCAGTAATCCAAGTTCCAAATCAGGGCCAGTCCGACCAGTTCCAGCACCAATAGCCAGTACCGTGGGGCTTTGCGACTCAAGAACCAAGTCCATGCCATCACCAACACGATAAATAGCCATTGTGGCAGTAAATCAAACACCCACTGAAAGGCACCGTTGATTCCAGAAACAAAGTTAATAATTACGTTGAAGAACCCGGTGAACTGGGTCAACCAGTTCACCAAGCTATCGACCCAGTTAGCCAACGGCAACTGGGGAATACTTGCACCAAATACATTCATCATTTTGTCACCCCCACTAGTCGCCCGCGATAGCAGCTAACACTGCACCACGAATAACCACACCAATCAACCGCTGCTGATCATCCAGTACCCCCAAAGGTGCGGAGATCGACGAAATTTCGTCAATGATGCTGTTGATTGGCGTGTCGACGGTAGTCGTCTTCACGTCGGGGTTAACGATGGACTTGATACTCCGGACGGACCGGTCGTGGTCATCTTCAATCAACTTAACGGTATCACGCGCTTCAATAAAGCCCACCAGTTCGCGGCGGTTGTTGATCACGAACAGCGTCGACACTTCGTTATCCCGCATCCGCCGCAGCGCTAAACGCGGACCATCCGTGTCCACATTCACGGTGTACGGCCGAATCATGACGCTGCCAACCGTGATGACCTTGGTCCGGTCAACATCCTCGATGAACCGTTCCACGTAATCATTAGCCGGCGCCGTCAAAATTTCTTCCGGCGTCCCGATCTGAACCAACCGACCATCACGCATGATCATGATGCGGTTACCGATTCGTAACGCTTCATTTAAGTCGTGACTGATAAAGATAATGGTTTTATGCAGGTCAGCCTGTAATTCCAGTAACTCATCCTGCATATCCTTCCGGTTCAAGGGATCCAGCGCCGAAAAGGCTTCGTCCATCAGTAGGATATCCGCGTCATTCGCCAACGCGCGGGCCAAACCGACCCGCTGTTGCATCCCCCCGGAAAGTTGGTCCGGATACTGATCGGCGTACCCGTTTAAACCCACGCGATCCAGGGCCTTGTTGGCCTTGGCGTACCGTTCTTCCTTGCCCACACCCTGGATCTCCAGACCGTAAGCGGCATTATCTAATATGGTACGTTGCGGGAAGAGGGCGAACTGTTGGAACACCATGCTCATCTTGTGCCGCCGCACTTCCCGTAACTGCTTCTTATCAAGCTGCGTGAGGTCCTCACCGTCGATGGCGATCTTACCAGCAGTGGGTTCAATCAGTCGGTTGATCATCCGGATCAGCGTCGATTTACCCGACCCAGACAACCCCATAATGACAAAGATTTCCCCAGACTGGACGTCGAAGCTAATGTCACTCACCCCGACAGTCGACCCTGTGGCCTTTAAAATTTCTGCCTTACTCTTGCCGGCCTCGATCATAGACCGTACCTGTTTGTTGTGGCCACCAAAAATCTTGGTGAGGTGTTCAACCTTGACCTTTTCCATACGTAGCCTCCCTTAAACTTACTTTTGCACTATGCAACAAAACCGCATTACGTTAAAAATAAGCAATGTAATGCGGCAACCATAATTAATACTGGGGGTAAAATCAGTGTTTGTCAAATGGTTCACGCTTTGCAAACAGCTATGAAAACGCCAAACCATGCCGGTTGATGCGGTGCAAGCATCATGAGAGTCGCTCTCATAATTAATGCTCGTGGCAAACCAGTTCTCGGGCAAAATCGACAATTGAACAACAAAATTTCGGTCAAAGTTTCCCCATCACCAGACCCAAGACACCCCCATCATGACCAACGGACTAAACATGTCACATCCAGCCGACCGCCACTGATTACAAGTAGACCAATTACCATTATTGAGGATAGTGACCGCCGCACGCTACCCGCTAAACTGTTGATTGGGTCAAACGCCGCTTTGACTTTTACTCATATTACTGTTAGAATTCTCATCATATTAACAGCCGCGTTCAGGAAATAGTACGGTGGTCCCCCAGCAGTGTCAGAGAGCGTCATGTTTGCTGCAAGTGATGCCTGTTGGCCCACCAGAATGAATCCTCGTCAATTACGGTCGGTGACACACGCCTTAAGTGTAAGTGGTTCCGCTGTGGCGGAACAAGGTAGGTGGTACCACGACTTTGGCCGCCCTATCATGATTCAGTTCATGGTAGGACGGCCTTTTTGATTGACCAGGTATTCAACTGTGCCCCGCGACCCGCAATAATTGTTGTGCCTAGTTTAGTTGTCCGTTTTATGTACAAACCTGAGGAGGATAAACGTTATGCAGAAACAATCACATCGTGGTCTGAGCATTCGCACCGTCGTCGCCATTGGGATCGGCGCCGCCATCGTGTTTCTATTAAAGCGGTTTGGCTCCGTTCCTACTGGGGTCCCGAACACTAACATTGACACGTCCTACGGTTTCCTGGCCTTCTTTGCCAGCCTGTTTGGACCGATTGCCGGCTTCATTATCGGGTTTTTGGGCCACATGCTCAACGACCTCACTTACGGCACCCCATGGTGGACGTGGGTCTTTACTACCGGGATCTTTGGTGGCGTCATCGGGCTCTTCTGGAAACGGTTTGACGTCGAGGGGGGTAACTTTGGTGTCAAAAAGATCGTCAGCTTCAACGTGCTGCAAGTGATCACTAACTTGGTTGCTTGGGTGCTCCTCGCGCCAACCCTGGACATCCTGGTCTACTCCGAACCCGCAAATAAGGTATACTTACAGGGTATTGTATCCGGAATTAGTAACGCCATCTCCACCGGCGTTATCGGCACCATCCTACTCGTCATTTACGCCGCCTCACGCACCAAGCGTGGGTCGCTCAAGCGCGAGTAGACACAAACCTCAACTGAGCCGCCATCCGCTATGGCGGTGCACCAACGGGCTATTACTAGACCCACCGCGTAGGTCTGGTAATAGCCTTTCTATCGATATGCCACACTACTTTGCTTTCATTTGGGAGACAACATGCCAGCAATTACATTCGACCACGTTAATTTTCAGTACGAAAGTCAGGCTGAGCCGACGCTCCACGACATCAACCTCACCATTCACGCCGGTGAAAAGGTGCTGATTGCGGGCCCGTCCGGTTCGGGTAAGTCTACGCTCGGCAACCTGATCAACGGTTCCATCCCCCACTCCATCAAGGGACATGTGACCGGGACCGTCCGCATCGGCGATCAGGACACCCAAGACGCCAGCCTGTTCGACTTATCCTTGCTGGTCGGTACCGTGTTGCAGGATCCGGACAGCCAGTTTATCGGCCTCACCACTGCGGAAGACATCGCCTTTGGGCTCGAAAATGACCGCGTCGCCCGACCGGAGATGCACCAACGGGTGGAGGAATGGGCGACGCGTTTGGGCATCGCCGCGCAGTTGCACCAATCCCCCCAGGAACTATCGGGGGGCCAAAAGCAGCGTGACGCGATGGCGGGCGTATTGATCGATGACGGCGACATCCTCCTATTTGATGAACCCTTAGCTGCACTGGATCCCGCAAGTGGGCGCAAGTCGATTGCCTTAATCGACAAGTTGCACCAACAATTACACAATACCGTCATCATCATTGAGCACCAAATCGAGGACGTACTGACGCGGCCCGTGGACCGGGTGATCCTGATGGCGGACGGACGTATTATTGGCGACCTCACCCCCGCCGAGCTTCTGCGTAGTAACCGGCTGCAGCAAATTGGCTTGCGGGAACCGCTGTACGTCGAAGCCCTGCGCTACGCTGGGTGCGACCTGAACCAGGTCGACCACATTGAGGACATCACTGCCCTCGATACTCAAGCTCTGGCACCCACTTTGCAGCACTGGCAGGACGGCGCCGCAGCCACACCACCCACAGTCGCGCGGACACCACTACTAGACGTTACCGACCTCCACTTTGGTTACAACCGGCACACGCCAATCTTTGACGGCCTGAACTTGACTATCAACCGCGGTGATATGTTGGCCCTTGTTGGTCGCAACGGGGTGGGTAAGTCGACACTGAGTCAAATTATTACCGGTTTCCTGAACCCCGCAGCGGGCCACCTCACTTACCACGATGGCGACCAGAAAGTTGACCTCGCTACCCTATCCGTGAAGGAACGGGCCGACAAGATCGGCTACATCATGCAGGACCCCAACCAGATGATCAGCCAAGTGATGATTCGGGACGAAGTCGGCCTCGGTTTACGCCTCCGCGGACTAGACGACGACACCATCACCAAGCGCGTGGATGACACCCTCAAGATTTGTGGCCTGTATCCGTTCCGCAACTGGCCCATCAACGCATTGAGTTTTGGCCAGCGCAAACGGGTGACCATTGCCAGTATCCTGGTGCTCCAACCCGAACTGCTGATTCTCGATGAACCAACTGCCGGTCAGGACTGGCGCCACTACACAGACATGATGACGTTTTTGGAACAACTAAACCAGCAGGGTATCACCATGATGTTCATTACCCACGATATGCACCTCATGCTCGAGTATGCTAACCGCACGGTAGTGCTGGGTGACCAGGGTGTCATGCTCGATGCCCGCCCGTCCACGGTGCTCGCCAACCCCGAAGTGGTCAGTGCCGCTGCTTTAGCCCCTACCAGCCTTTACCAACTGGCAGAACGTACTGGCATCGACCCCGATGCTTTTACTCAGCACGTCATTGATACGGAAAGGAGTGTGCGCCGCTAATGAGCTTCCAATTATTTGGCTTTGACGACCAGGACACCTGGCTACACCACCTCAGCGGCGCCACCAAGCTGCTTGCATTTCTGGGCCTGTCCATCATTGCGATGATTTCCTACGACGCCCGTTTCCTAGCGGCCATCACCATCATGTCGTTGATCCTGTTCAAACAGGCACACATCACTTGGCGACAAATTCGCCTGGTGACTAAGTTCATCCTGTTCTTTTCCATTCTGAACCTGCTGGCGGTCTACGTATTCAGCCCGGAGTATGGTGTCCACCTGTACGGTACGCGCCACCTGATCCTCGGTAGCACGGGTTACTTCACGCTGACCCAAGAACAGTTATTCTACGAACTGAATTTGACCCTTAAGTACATCGTCACGGTGCCGCTAGCCTTGATTTTTCTGATGACCACCAACCCGAGCGAGTTCGCCTCAAGTTTGAACAAAGTCGGCTTGTCCTACAAGGTCAGTTACTCGGTGGCCCTAGCACTCCGGTACATTCCGGACGTGCAAAGTGAGTACCACCAAATTAGCTTAGCGCAACAAGCCCGCGGGTACGAACTGTCCCGCAAAGCCAACCTCTGGCAACGGCTGCAGGGCGCGGGTAAGATCTTGATCCCGCTGGTCTTTGCCAGCCTAGACCGCATCGATACGGTCAGTCGCGCCATGGAGCTACGCCGCTTTGGGCGTTACCGTAAGCGCACGTGGTACATGGGCCGTGACTTTCACGCCAGTGACTGGCTAACGCTGCTCGCAACCGTCCTGATTATTATCCTCGGCATCGCGCTCTTTAAGGTCAATGATGGCCGGTTCTGGAACCCGTTCCGCTAACACAACAAAAAGCACAATGGCACCACGCGGACAATCCGTTTGGTGCCATTGTGCTTTTTTATGATGCGGTGACTACCAATTACGTAGCGGGAATACGCCGGCAGCACCCAAAATGATACCGATAAACGAACCCACAGCAAAGCCAACCGGAACGTTGTGTGTTAGTCCACCAAACAGTACCCCGAGAACTTGGCCTAACCCAATACCTATTAATAGCGACGTGTCATGGTTACGGGATTCCATAAAACCACCGCCCCTTCTTACACCCGAATAATAACAGGCATCGGTTGATTTTGCAAGCGCTTTCTTGTAAAACAGCTAGTCAATGAGGCCGAGGTGTTGGAGACCATTAATAACACCGCCATGATCAAAATTTGTGGTGACGTAAGTAGCCGCGGCCTTCACTGCTGGTAGCGCGTTGCCCATGGCCACTCCGTGATCGACGTACGCAATCATCTCCCGGTCGTTCAACCCGTCCCCAAACGCAAACGTGGGCACTGACTGACTAACCGCAGCTTGCACCGCCTGAATCCCGCGAACCTTGCTGGCGTTGCGGGGAATGATGTCGATATCGTAATCAAAATTGCGGAAGAAACTTAAGCCGGGAAAGGCCGCACCCAGCACCTGATCATCCGTCCGGTTTTCGGTGAAGGCCATCATCATGTACACAGGCTGCGTCTGGTAATCCCTTGGGCGCACCGGCGGCGTTGGTTTGGCAATGGCGGCGTAACCAGCCACAACGGCCGGACTCATCCCCGATAGCCACTCACCATCAGCATTGTAGTAGCCCAGCATTACGTGCCGTTGGGCCGCCATCGCGGTCAGCTGGTTCACCACGGTGGTCGGCATCGTCTGGGCATAGACCACCGTCCCCGCTAGCTCCACATACTGGCCGTTCAGCGCCACCAAACTGTCAATACCACTGGCCACCATCACGTCCCGGATTCCCGCCGCCGGGCGTCCCGTGGCGATCACGGGTTGGTACCCGCGCGCCCGTAGTTCATCCAAGGCTTGGCGAACAGCCGGGTCAACGTGGTGTTGCGGGTTGAGAAGCGTTTTGTCTAGGTCAAAGAAAACCAAACCACGCGGTGTCTGCATACTAACTGGTCCCTTCCGGTGTGCGTTCATCCCGACGCACATTATTTACCTCCAGCATGCCCGATTACCGCTCAACTTGCAAGCCCTTTCTTGATGCCGTAATTGCCAGGACTAAACGCCAAGAGGTCCACAACTCGTTGGGAGTTGTGGACCTCTAAGTCAATGCTACCTGTAAAAATTATTCTACCGTCAGCAACGCGTCACTGTTGTTGATAGCGATGTGGCGCCGGCCGGTTTGGGTGATCCACCCGCGCGTACTAAACTCGGCCAACTTGCGACTGACCGTTTCGGGCGTGGTCCCCAAATAGGCGGCCAGGTCCTTTTTGGGTAGTGGTAAGTCAAACGCCTGGTGTCCCATTCCCGCACTGGTTTCCACCAGGTAATTGGCTAGCCGAGCTGCGACGCTAGTGGTGTTGGCCGCCGTGGCTTGGGCTTCCAGCCTGACCACCCGCTGACCCAGGGCATTGAGCACGTTTAGCGCCAACGGTGGCGTGGCCTGCAGCAGGTGCTGAAAGTCCTGGCGACTAATGGTGCACGCCTGTACCGCCGTCAACGCCGTGGCCGTGGTGGTCCGCTCTGTCGGCGTAAATAGGACGGCTTCACCATCAAAGTCGCCCAGCTGCAGTAATCGTAGCAGTTGTTCACGGCCGCTGGCGGTTGACTGTGTGACTTTGACCTGTCCCCGCGCAATGATCACTAACGTGTCGGCATCGGTGCCCGCGGTAAACAGTTGCTCCCGGGCCTGGTACGTATGGTCACGGACCAACGCTGCGATGGCCCGCACGGCCGTTTCATCGAGCTGCCGAAAAATTGGCACCAATTGTACACACTCGATGGATGCCTGGATGTCCATGCCACTCACCTCCCACCAACATTATACGCGCCTAAAACGCGTCATCGTCATCATCCTCATCATCCAGACCAGTCCGGGCGGCGTGCCCCAGCACGGCCTGGTACAGTCGGATCTGGTGCCGGTTCCAGCCGTACAACGCCGTCATTGTCGCTGCCAATGCTGGCCGCTCTTCCTGATTGGCCAAAGCAATTGCGCGCGTAACGAACAGGTTATCGGTATCCCAATCGTGCACTAACCCGTTGATGATGGTGTCTGTATCACGATACTTCTGGGCCCCGTCTTCCTTGAGCATCGTCCAGGATGCGTATTCGGACATCAAATTAGCGGGAATTTCGCCCTCATCCAGTAAGGCGTCCGCAACCCGGTCGATCCAAGTACTATTTTCCTGATTGGTCGTCCGTAACGCGGTAGCCAGTTGCGGAGCTGCGACCCCGCGAATAAACCACGTCGCCTGACGCAACTTATTAGTGAGAATCACGTGGTTACTCAGAATGTGGTTGATCATTGCCCCAGCCGTGGGGACGTGATGGTCATGCTCAGCTCGCTCCTGTTCAACTTGATACAACGCTTCTGCCGTTGCCATTACGCCAACTCCTTTACTTTGCTACCCACAACCGTATAACCCAACTTAGAGACCACCGTGCTCAAGGCGTCCGCACTCGTGACGTGCGGGTCGAACTTGGCCTTTAGCTTGGCCGCGTTAAATAGCACCTTGACGGCCTGCACCCCGTCAACACCCGCCACGGCGTGCTCGATTTTCTGCATACAGGACGGGCAAGTCAGTCCGTCTAACTTCAAAATTGCCATTGTCATCATTGATCAGTCCTTTCACTACCCTTAATTTACCTTGGTTACCGCCACATTAACTTGATGCTGATCAAGTTGCGTTGTTTTTGGCCCGCGCTGGTGGTGCAACAAGCGCAGGGCGTTAGCGATGACCACCAGAATGGACGCTTCGTGCACCAGCATGCCACTGGCCATTTGTACGACACCGAGTACCAGGCCCAGCAACAATAACGCCACCGTGCCCACCGCGATCACAATGTTTTGGCGCGTGACCGACCGCGTCGCTCGCGCGAGGTGCACGGCCTGGGTCAGTGTGGCAAAGGTGGGCCGGACCAATACAACATCGGCCGTATCGAGCGCTACCGCAGTACCGCCACCCATGCCGATACCAACATCCGCCGTAGCGAGTGCGGGGGCGTCGTTAATGCCATCACCCACGAAGGCAACTTTGTGCCCTGCCGCTTGTGCTTGCCGGACCACGGTCAGTTTGTCCGCCGGCAGCAGCTCTGCTTGCACTGAGTCGATCGGTAACCCGGCCGCAATGTGTTGTGCAGACGCGTGGTTATCGCCCGTCAGCATGACCACATGCTGAATGCCCCGTTGCTTCAACGCCGTTAAGCCCGCCGCCGCGTCTGGTCGCACCACATCGTTAATGCCGACCGCCAACCGTAACTGCCCCGCCACTGCCAGCAATACCACCGAATCACCGTGCCGCTGAATGTCATTCATTCCAGCTTGAGCGTCCCCAGTAATGGGCACCTGGTGCGACTGCATCAACCGTAAGTTACCGACTAAATACCGCCCATCAGCACTCACCAGGCCACGGCCCTTCACGGTCGTCATGGCCGGCGCACTTGGTAGCGGTAAGTGCTGCTCCCGGGCTGCCCGCATGATGGCCTGCGCCAGCGGGTGCTGGGAATCAGCCTCAATGGCCGCCAGCAACGCCAGGTCCGCGTCCGCATGCCCCACAAAGTCGTGCAGGTGGCTCAACGTCATTTTCCCAGTAGTAATCGTGCCGGTCTTGTCGAGCATGATCGTATCCACACCGGCGAGCGCGTCGGTCGTGGCGCCGCCTTTGAACAAAATTCCCTGACTCGCCGCGCGGCCGATACCGGCCACATTCGCCACCGGCGCACCGATCACCAGCGCGCCGGGGCAACCAAGCACCAGCATGGTAATGGCCAACCGCACGTCCAATGTAACCAGGCCGACAAGTAACGCAATCACCATCACGGCGGGCGTGTAGTACCGGGCAAAGCGGTCAATGAACCGCGCAACCGGAGCCTGTGCATCCTGGGCATCTTCCACCAGGGCCACGATTTGGCCAAAGGTGCTGTCCTCTCCGGCTGCCGTCGTGTTAATGGTCAGCGCGCCGCTATCGACGGTGGCACCGGCATAGACCTGGTCACCAGTAGTTTTAGCCACCGGTGCAGCTTCACCCGTAATGACGGCTTCTACCAGTCGGGCCGTGCCCTCCACCACCGTCCCGTCCACGGGGACCTGATCGCCAGGCCGAACCCGCACGTGCATACCAGGTTCAATATCGTCAATATCCATGGCGGCCACGTGTCCCGCCGCGTCAACTACAGCGGCCTGTTGCGGAGCCATGTCCGTCAGGGCGCGCACTGCCGACCGGGTTTTGGCTAACGTGCGGGCTTCCAGCACGTTACCAAAAAGAAACAGGAAGGTCACAATGGCAGCCTCATTCGGCTCGCCAATGGCCAACGCCCCTACACACGCAATGGTCACCAGCAATTCAATACTGACCGTCCGCATGCGCAACGCGCTCCATGCCCGTAACGCAATCGGTATAGTGCCCAGAACGCCAGCCAGGTACATCACCCCTAACGCCACGGCGGGTAGTCGTAGCCACCCTACCAACCAGCTCACAAGGATCAACCCTGCCAACACCAAACTTGCCTGACCAGGATGTTGGTTCAAATATTGTTGCCACCGCATCATCAATCGCCTCCATTAACTTAATTGCTGCTGCATGACTATAGGCTAACTCGGAGGCCACCCCAACGACCTTGATGCGGGTCAAGTTCAATCACTAATGCTAGTTGTCATATTATCGGACGTGAATACACTTACAAGATTAGAATATGACATCCTGTCATGTACCGTTCTGGTTTAGCCTTCGCCAAGAACTATTCTTGTTGGTACGCCACCCGTAACCGGTTACTATTCGTCAGAATATTGCTATTAGGTAACCAATACGCGTATAATTGATATAAGGCATTAACAATTGTTTAGATACGTAAACGCTAATCAAACGGGGGTGACCGCAATGAAAGTAATGATGGCTTTGGAAAATGTGGTGATGGACGGCGTCAAACGAGCCTCGACTGTGCTGGCCAACGCGCTCACCGACCATTACGATATGTATTATTACTCGTTGGCCGACGCCCCCCGCTACTTTGAACTTGACGCCCCCCTGATCATCGCGGATCCACCAACTGATCCACACCGGGCTAACTTCTTCGGTAGCCAACCCTACGAAGTATTCGCCGACCAGATTGGTGATATGCTGGCGACCATTGAACGACTTAAAATCGACATGGTCATCCTCCCGGCCGGACTCCTGACCAGTTTTGCCCCCCTGATTCGCGCCAAACTGCCCGCCGTGGGCTTAATTGGCTGGATGCACAATAATTACGACACCTACGTCAACGACTATTACGGTTACATGCGCAAGGAGTTCCGCGCTGGTCTACGCGCCGTGGACACCCTGGTGACGCTCACGGAATCCGACTTCCACTCGTACAGCGCGTACAACCAGCACACGGTCAAAATCTACAACCCCATTACCATCCAGGCCACCGGACGCGCAAACCTGGACACGCAATCGGTAGCCTTCACCGGGCGCATCGCCATCGAGCACAAGGGCATTGACTTGCTGCTCGAAGCCACGCGCAACCTCTACCCCGGCTGGCATATCAACATTGCTGGTAGCGGCGACGACGAAAACATGGCCGTCTTTAACCAACTGATGGATTTCTGGCACTTACACGACCGCGTCCATTTCCGCGGCCCACTCAAGGACGCGGAGCTCACACAGCACTACGAAGACGCAGCCATCTTTGCTTCCACCTCGCGTTGGGAGGGGATGCCCCTCGTGATTGGTGAGGCAATGGCCTTCGGGTTACCCATTGTGGCCATGGAAAACACCGGCAGCCGTGAGTTTATCGGTAACGACGAGTTCGGCATCATCACGCGCCCCGGCGATCCCGACGACTTTATGCACCACCTCAACCGCATGATTGCCAACCGTGAATTACGTAAGTACTACGCGGAACAGTCCTTGAAGCGCGCACAAGACTTTAACATCGACAAAATTGTGGCTGATTGGCGGCCGATTATTGAACGTCTGCCCGTCCCAGAGCCATAACGTCAAAGAAGGTGTACCGATAATGAATATCGGTACACCTTCTTTATTGTGACGCTTTTTACAAGAGTTGCTGCAGGCCGTAACCCACACCATCCTCATCGTTGGACTTGGTGATCACTTGGCCCACCGCTTTGATCTCAGGCAGGGCGTTTGCCATCACCACCGGCGTGCCCACCATCTTCAGCATGGGTAGGTCGTTATGACCATCACCAAATGCCGCGGTATCAGCCGGCTGGAGGTGTTCACGCGTCATGATGTAGTTGATGCCGCGCGACTTTTGTGCTTCAATATGGGTCACCTCTAGGTACGCCGTCCCCGACTGCGCAATCGCCACGTGAGGTAGTTGCAGGCTCCGGACAAATTGTTGTAGACGCGCCATTTCGTCACGATCAAAGGTGATCATCATCACCTTAAAGACCGGTTCCGTGGGACTGGTCAGGACGGTCCGCCAATCAGCCAACGTCGGGGTTTGGCCGGTCAGTTTAGCTTCATAGCGCAAACCAGGCGTCACACGGTCGGCATACCATCGGTTCAGGTCATAAAAACTGAGGCTGACATTGGGAAAATCCGTGGCCACCGCCCGCAACAGCGTCGTGGCCGCCAAAAACTCGATGGTCCGCTGACTAATCACGTTCCAGCCATGGGCACCCGGTTGGTAAATCAAGCCCCCGTTAAAACCGATTTGTGGGGCGTGCAAATTTAGCATGTGGATGGCGGCGGCCATCTCCATGGGTGCACGTGCTGATACCAGGGTGAGTGGCACCCCGCTGTGCTTGATCATCGCGGCATTCGTGGCACTAACAACGCCAGCACTATTCAGCAGCGTGCCGTCCATATCACAAAAAACGTGTCTAATCGTCCCCAAAACTCATCCACCGTCCTCATAATTCAATATCACCAGTGTACACCATGTTGGGCAAAGGTTGGACGTTGTGCACGTCCCAATACCCCACTTTCCAACGCCATACTTTCATAATCATGACACACACTAAGGGACAACAAAGCACCGCCATCATGCGGGTGGCGGTGCTCATCAGAATTGGTTATGCGCGCGTAATGACAATTTTGCCCGCTTGGTGGCCCGTCTCAAGTTGCGTGCGCGCCTGGTTCAGGTGTGCGGCGTCGATTCCGCCCCGAATGATCGTCGTCGTGGTGTGGTGGATCGTCCCGTCGACCAGTAGTTGCAATACGTGGCTGAGAATCTCACCTTGAGAGTCCAGCTCGTAGCCGTACTTGCTCTTGGTAAACATCAATTCCCAGTCTAGTGATTGGGCGCGACTTTGTAGTCGGCGGATAGGAAAGTGGTCATCATTACCACCAACGTTGACGATGTGACCGAACGGCCGGGTCAAGTGGACCGATTCCGTCAGGTACTGATCCACACCCATTAAGTTGATGGTGGCATCAACGGTCGTGCCGGCCATCTGGGCTTCCAGGTCCTCATGATAATCCAACGTAACGTCCACGCCGTTTTGGCGCAACCAATCATAATGCCGTGGGCTGGCAGTGGCGTAGACCTTGATGCCCGCCCAGTGGGCTAACTGGCTCAAAATACTGCCAACGCCACCAGCACCATTAAGCACCAGCACGCTACGGCCAAGATTGGCATCCGCCGCCGGGATAAACCCCACCTTATCGAAGAGGATCTCCCAGGCGGTCAAAGACGTCAGCGGCATCCCCGCCAGTGGCGCCCAGTCCGTTAATGCATCAGGGACCAGTGCTGTCAGGCGTTCGTCAACGGCTTCCTGCTCCGCCCATGCCCCCGGGCGGACAGCCGAACCCGCGTACATGATGCGGTCACCAACCTGATACTTTTGCGCTTGGTCACCCATGGCCACCACGCGGCCGACCGCGTCGTAACCAAACACTTGTTGATCATCGCCAGTTACCCGGGCTAAAGCCTTCACGTCGTGGGGATTGATGGCCACGGCGTCGACGGCCACCACCACATCATGGGGCAATGGCGTCGGATCTGTGAGCGTTTCATCAACCAACTGTTGGTTTCGTGCAATTACTGCGTGCATCTTTTGTCCTCCTTAATCGCTTTGCTTTCATCATACACCAGATTATGACGTAAACTATTTTTTTGTAAGTTGATTGACCACAAGTCCACTTATGGTTGTAAGATGGAAGTACGTGAGTTACTCATCGTTACTTTGGTGATGACACGTACTACGGAAAGGAAGTATTGTTCATGCAAAAACAGTTCCGTTTTGATGACGACCTAGTCGTTAACCGCTTGGGCTACGGTACCATGCAGCTACCCGGCAAAGGTGTCTGGGGCCCCGCTACCGACCCGAAGCGTGCCAGCGAGGTCATCACGACCGCCATCGATCACGGCGTCAACTTTATCGATACCGCCGATGCTTACGGCCCGCTATATTCCAACCTGTACGTCCGCGACGCGTTGCGCCAGCGGCCCAACGCCAAGGTCATGGTAGCAACCAAGGTGGGCTTTACCCGCCAGGGCCCAAACAAGTGGACGGAGTTGGGCGACCCCGCTTACCTACGCCAGCAAGTTGAACTGAACTTGTTCACGTTGGGCTTGGACCACATTGACCTGATGCAGTTGCACCGCATTGATAGCCGCTACAGCATCGAGGAACAGGTTGGTGTTCTGGCCGACATGCAAAAGGAAGGCAAGATCAAGCACATTGGGTTGAGCCAAGTCTCAGTCGACCAAATCAAAGCCGCCCGTAAGGTAGCTCCAATCGTATCCGTACAAAATCGGTACAACCTGATTGACCGGGCTGATGAGGACGTGCTAAATTATGCCACCCAAGAGCACATTGCGTTCATCCCGTGGTTCCCACTCGCAACGGGTAAGTTGACCGCGGGCGACACGCTGTCCACCATTGCTGCCAAGTACAATGCCAGCCCCGCACAAATTGCGTTGGCTTGGTTATTGCAGCGTTCCGACGTTATCCTGCCGATTCCGGGCACCTCGAACCCAGACCATGCCGTCCAGAACATTGCGGCCGCTAACATCACCCTGAGTGGTGATGATCAGACACAATTGGACCGCTTGGCTGATTAAGCTGCGCCATTACCTGATCCAAGCTAACCAGTAAATCAAAGCAGCGCTACCCCACCCAGCCATGCAGGTGGCAGGTACGGGTAACGCTGTTTTATTGGCTCACGACCGTTTAGGCGTGGCGTTGAAACCATTCCATAATGGCTTCCATACGCTCAATACGTAGGTTTGGCAGGCCCGACCGGGAAAGTTCGTGGTTACTCCCAGGGAAGCGGACAAACTCCGTCTCCACCCCTTGCAACTTCAAGGCGTTGTAGAACTGCTCACCCTGCTCAATTGGGCAACGGCGATCTTCCTCACCGTGCAAAATCAGAATCGGTGACTGGGCCTGGTCAACGTACTTGAGTGGGCTGCGGTCCCACCATGCGGCGGCGTTTTCCAGGCCACTTTCCCACCGGTCGTCCAGGTTGGTGGGGAGGAAGTCCCAACCAATGTCACTGGTCCCAAACATGCTGACCCAGTTGGAGATGGAACGGCAGGTAGCCACGGCCCGGAAACGGTCCGTGTGCGTTTCGATCCAGTTGGACATAAAGCCCCCGTATGAACCACCCGTGGCGTAAACGTGGGTGTCGTCAATATCGGGATCCAGTTGTTCAGCCACATCCACCGCCTGCATCAGGTCAGCAAAATCATTATCACCATAATCGGCAAAGACGTCGTGTGCAAAGTCGTTGCCGTACGTCGCCCCGCCCCGCGGGTTCAACGTAATGACACCGTAACCAGCATTAGCCAACACCTGTAGCTCGTGGTAGAACGTCTCACCGTACGCCGCGAAGGGGCCACCATGCACGTACAAGATTGCTGGGTGGGCGGTTCCTGCTGGTACCCCAACTGGCCGGTAATACCAGCCCTGCAGATGCCGGCCCTCACGGTCAAAGCTGAAATCGTCGGGCGCCACCGTCGTATGCTCCTGCGACCACGTAGTGTTGGGATCGTACACTAATTCGGGCTCGGACGCACCCACTGCGCAGTAGTACAACTGGCTCGGGGTCGTGATGGTACTTTGCGTGTAATACACGCCCTGACCATCGGCAGTCAGCGCAAAGTCGGTCACGTGTAAACGCCCGTCAACAACGACTTGCGTGTGGCCATCGTTGTCGATGGTACGTAACCCCACACAGCCGTGCCGGGACGACGCGTAGGTAATTTGCTGGTTATCATTCCACGCAGCCACACGCCCACTAAGGTTCTGTTGCGTATCAGCGGCTAACTCGGCCCCGATTTCCACATCTTCATCATCAAAGACACGCCGCACCGCGCCACTTTGGCAATCCGCGACAAACAGGGTCTGTGACAGCCACCCCGTATCCTCGTTGGGATTACCCGCAAACAGCAACTGGTGCCCGTCCGGACTGAAGGCCACCGCGCTAAACGTCCCGAACTCCATACCGGTATCGAGACGCACCGGCTGATCCTGCCCGGGCGTCAACAGCAACAGCACACTTGCCACCCGCTGCGGCCGGTCAGTGGCAACGGTACGGTCTAGGGCTAATTGTCCTTGCGCACTCACCGCCGCCAGGGTAAACGTGGTGTCATCCTGGTACAACTGCTGGGTCGCTGCCTGCGCCCAGCCCTGTTTATATAGTAGGAACCGGCGACGTTCATCTAGCAACCACGGCCCGTTGTCCTGGTAGTGCAGACGCGTGACCCGCGTGGCGTGGGGCAGAGTTGTTGGGTGCTGGGGATGTTGTTCCGTCACCTGCACAAACCAACCATCACCAGTGGGATCCCACTGGAACCCCGTGACACCGTCTGCAAACCAAGTACGCTGGGTCGCCGCTCCGCCAGTAAAGGCCTGCGTAAAGACCTGGTCGTGACCCGCAGCATCGTGGCTCAAAAAAGCAATGGTCGACCCGTCTGGCCCCAAGGCCGCCGCGGTATCGTGTTGCTGATCGTGACCTAAACTAACCCGCGCCCCCGTGGCCCGGTTTTGGAAGTACAAGCGGTGCCGATAATCATTATGGGCCTGATCGATCCAATTCTCGTTAAACACCACGCCCGCCGCGGTCGGGACGGGCCGTGACAAAGTCTTGATGTTGTATAAATCCGTTGTGCGTACGCGCAAAACAATCCCTCCTCAGGTGCAATCTTTGATATTATTGTAATCACATTCTAATCCTTTTACCATTTAATTGCGAATTTCTGGGGCGCACGGACCAACAATGCGTGTGTGCAACATAAGGGGCCAGCAAATGACTTTGCTGCCCCCCTAAGTGTCCCCCGAAAACTTGGCACCAGTCATTCCCCGCTGTACCCACCGTGAATGGCTACTGCTGTGCACCGACCGCGCGCATCAACTGCATCATGAAGTACGTGCCCCACTGATAATCATGCACCCGCAGACTTTCATTCGGGGCGTGGGCACCAGCGCCAAAGTAGCCGCAACCTACCGACACGATGGGGGCATGAATGGCCGCATCCATTTGCGCTTCGGGGCCACTACCGGCACTGTTCGGAATCACGCGTACGTTATCGTCACCGTACACCGTTTTGGCAACCCACTCTGCTTCCTTGAAAAATGGCGAATCAATGTCGGACCGGAAGGCCTCTTCAGCCAAGTTAAAGTGCATTTCCACGTCCTTAAAGCCGTTACGGTCCAACTGTTGCCGAATCATGTGGTAGACGGTATGCGCGTCTTGGCCCGGCACGATGCGGCAGTCGATTTTGGCCTTGGCGTAGCGGGGAATGACGGTTTTGACGCCGTGCCCGTTATACCCGGCCTCAATGCCATTAATGGTCATCGTTGGTGTAGTGACGCTGGCCATTTTAGGGTCATCCGTCGTGAATGCTGTCCGCATTCCCGTCCGTTCGCGAATGCCCGCCGCGTCAAAGTCCATCTTGGCAACTGCATCGCGCCCCGACTGGCTAATGGGTTCAATGTGGTCATAGTAACCATCGACTTTGATGTGGCCATCCGGGGTGCGAATGGAGTTCAAAGCCTCAACCATGCGCCAAGCAGCGTTGTCTACGTAGGCAGCCATGGAGGAGTGCATATCCACATCCGCCGTCTGCACACTCATGTCGAAGGCCACGCAGCCCTTCACCCCACCAGTAATAGTAAAGTGACCCTGCTCGTTGATACTGCCACCTTCCCACACACAGGCATCACACGCCAGGTCCGCCTGGTGTGCCTGCACGTAATCATTGAAGTGGATGGAACCAATTTCTTCTTCGCCCTCAACCACAAACTTAATGTGACACGGGTAACCACCATGATCATACATGAATTGCATCGCGGTAATACGCGACATCAGTTCGCCCTTATCATCCGCGATTCCGCGTGCCCGGATGGTACCGTCATCCTGGAAGGTTGGTGCAAACGGTTCCGTCCGCCATTCCTCAATGGGTTCCGGTGGCTGGACGTCGTAGTGGTTGTAAAACATAATGGTACGGTCACTGGCACCACCAAACTCGGCAAAGACGACGGGGTTGCCACCCTGATCGTCCCACGCCTCCACACGGCGAGCACCAATTGATGCGAACTTTTGCGTCAACCAGGCCACCGTTTTGTCAATGCCCTTGCCCTGCACCGAAATGCTGGGGATCTTGACGTATGGCGCCACCTCAGGGAAATAGTCCATTGCAAATTGTTCAACAGCCGCCCGTTCTGCGGGCGTGCCTGCCTTAATATCATTCGTTGTTGTTGTCCGTGTTTCAGTCATAAGCATATCCTCCAATAATGATTATTGTTACTTGTTTGCTAGGTACACGCCGCGCCAGCCAGGGTTGCCGCCGGCCGGGTTAATAATGACGTTCTTAAGTTTCGTGTTACGTAGGTATGAAGTGGACAGCTGGTAAAGCGGAATGACTCCCTGATCCTTCATCAGCGTCTGTTCAGCATTCACCATGGCATTCCACCGGGTTTTCGCGTCCGCCGTGTTGTCTGCAGTCTTCATGTCGGCATCAAATTTACTGTTGCTGTAATCACCAAAGTTATAGGAGTTACCGGTCGTGAACATATCTAGGAAAGTTGACGGATCACTATAGTCGGGACTCCATCCAGAGATGATGGCATCAAAGTTGCCGGTCTGCAGGTACTTTACCCGTGTAGTCTTAGGCACTTTGCGCACCGTCACCCGCATGCCTTTGAGGTTCTTCGTCCACGCGTTCTGAAGGTATTGAACGATGGTATCGTGCGTATCATCATCATCGGCAGTTAACGTGACGTTCAGCGACGTTGCACCAATTTCCTTCATGCCCTTGGCCCACAGTTGCTTTGCCAGCGCAATGTTGTAATTGACCCCGCTGTCAGCATCATTCTTTACGTAAGCAGCCTTGGCAAAGTCCTCACCACCCGACGGATTCTGGCCCATGCCGGTCGTTACGATGCCGAGGGCGGCCGTCGAACCATCATTTAACGTGTTGTTGACGAACGACTGGCGGTCAATTGATAGCGAGAGGGCCTTACGGATGTCAACGTTGTTAAATGCTTTCTTCAAAATAGTACTGCTAGGGCTCTTCTGGTTTAACTGCACGAAGTAATTTGAACCACTAGCGACCTTGGTGTAGCTCTTGTTGTTTTTCTCGTTTTGTACTTGGTTGCCGATCAACGTCGTTTGGTCAATCTGCCCGGATTCAAACATGTTGAGACCCGTGGAAGATTCCTTAACGACTTGGTACGTCACTTGATTAAGGTGAACATTATTCGGATTCCAGTAGTGGTTATTCTTCGTGAGCGTCCATGAATCACCGCTGCCGTTCCACTTCTTGATGGTGTACGGCCCATCGTAGGCAACCTTAGTGGCATCCGTTCCGTACTTCTTACCGTACTTCTGCACTACTTTTTGCTCCTGAGGAAGGAAAATTGCACTCTGCACTAACTGTTCAAAGTACGAAATAGGGTGCTCTAAAGTCACAGTGACTTGGTACTTTCCGTTAGCCTGGATGCCTAATTGATCAGGATCCTTTTTGTTGGCAATAATAGCGTCCGCATTTTTAATACCAGAGAACAGGTACGCATTTTCAGCTGCGGTTTTAGGGTCAACACCACGCCGCCAACCGTAAACAAAATCCTGGGCGGTCACTGGGGTGCCGTCATTCCACTTAGCGTCATGCCGTAAGTTAAAGGTGTAAGTTAAACCATCCTTGCTTTTGGTCCACGACTTGGCGATTCCCGGCTCAGCTTTATTCTGCTTACCCATCGTGACCAGGCCTTCCTCAGTGTTCCCAATTATTTCACTACTGGTAGTATCCACATCGTGCACAGGATCAAGCATCTGAATTTCACTGGCAATGCCAACACTGATGTTTTGGTTGCTGGCGGCTGCGGCTTTTTGTCCACAAGCAGACAGGGCAACCCCAGACAGGCCAACTGCTGCAATAATTCCAAATACTTTACTCATTGTTTTCATGCGCCCATTTATCTTGTTATGCATTTTTCTTCCTCATTCCGTGATGTTGTCTAAAATTTACGCTCGCCGTGCTGGAAAACCTGCTTATCGGCTTCACGCACCGCATCGATATCTGCTAACGGGCTCGCCGACAACACGATGAAGTCGGCAAATTTGCCAACCGTTAACGTTCCATAATCTTGATCAATCCCCAACAACCGGGCTCCGTTGATTGTGGCGTTATACAACGTTTGTTGCGGTGAAACGCCGATTTTATGCACCATCAAGTGCAACTCATCCCAATAACCAGTACCAAAATCATTAAACGTGGTACCTGCATCCGTCCCAGTCGTCATGGGTACACCTAACGCCACTGCTTGGCGCATGTTATCAAAGAACGCATTGCTCAACGTAGTAGCCTTATCCACCATGTAATCTGGAATGTGCCCTCGTCCATCACGCACGATGGACTCCACCGCGTTGAGTGTGGGCACCAAATAGACGCCCCGTTCACTCATCACCCGCGCTTCCTCCGCATTCAAGTAAATGCCGTGTTCAATTGAATCAAATCCGGCGTCTAAAGCCATCTGAATGCCTGTAGTACCTTGTGCGTGAGCCACGGCTTTGCGGCGCCGTGCGTGGGCCTCGCTAACGGCCACCGCTAGCTCTTCCGCTGAGAACCCAACATCACGGGGATCATCACCTTTGGACATCACCCCACCGGTTACCAGCACCTTAACGACATCTGCACCATTCTTAATGATCTGCCGTACTACACGACGCATCTCGTCAGGAGAATCGACAATGTACGAGGCGTTGCGTTCGTGATACGGACCATCGCCGTTGCCACCGGTCGATGAAATCAGGCGTCCCGACGCCACAATACCGGGGGCGGGAAAGTGATAACGCTGCTGCGCGTCACGTAGTTTAATATCCACATCGTGACCAGTACCTAAGTTGCGTACATACGTTACGCCAGCCTGAAGCGCCTGCCGTAGATTTGCCAGCGCCATCAACGTGACCTCAGTTTCAGTTATCGGACCATCCATCGTGTGATTAGCATCGGCATCAACATGAACATGTGTATTGATCATTCCGGGCATGATGAACTTATCTGCCACATCCACAACTTGATCAGTATTGGGAGTGGGTCCGTGGCCGGTCGCCGTGACCCGCCCGGTCGTATTATCAACAACCAACCATGAGTTGGGAATAAAACCATCATCCTGTCCGTTAAACAAATTCACGTGCACATACGCTGTTGTTGCCATGTTATTTAACCCTTTCTGTTTGCACCTAACTGCATCCGTTTATGTGTGCCACACCTGCTTTTCCCGCCCGTTTTCCCCGTTTCAGGGTACAAAAAATGACGCCCACCCCGCGCCGTACTACCACGGGTGGCCGCCATTTTCCGTCTGCAGACAGAAAATGGCACCAAAATTGTTATCTTGACCCACCACCGTGGGTCACACGTTCACGACTAGCATTCCTGCTAGCAAAGCTTCATTAACGCAACAACAACGCTGCATTAGTCGTGTTCAACAACAATTTTGGTGCCACAAAGTTAATTTTAAGCATAAAAAATACCCCCGCCGGCAAGATGTTTTGCCGGGTACCTACGTGCAGCCCACTACTAAAAATGGGCCCGAAACGTTCATCATTTAGCGGGTAGCTACCCGCCCACATGAATTACAACGCACGCAAGCACAACAACGCGGAGGCAACCTGGTTGTTCTTTACTGTGTTCATTCGTGTCACTGCTGTGAATGTAATCTGACATTGAGTCATGATCATTGCCCCTTTCGTTGTGGAAGATTTGCCCCTCTTAATGAGGATGCATTCATCATAACGTGAGTAAAATTAGAAGTCAACTACATTTTCACATTTCGGGCACATTTTTCTTATCTTTTGCCCATACAGAACGCTGATTAAGCTGTCATTCAGCATTAACCCGGCAGTAATTACTCCTCCAGACCCAACGGCATATCCTGACCCAAGCCAATCTGGCGGGTGGCCGTTAACGCCCCCATTCGCGCCTGCAACAGTTTCTGCGCGCAAGCCTCGTCCATGATCCAGTCACGTAACCGTGCTTCGGGAACCATGAGCGGCATCCGGTCGTGCACAGCGCGAACATCACTATTGGGGGCGGTCGTCAGGATGATGCCACGCGGCCCATCGGGGTACTGCCGAATAAAACCCGCCAAAAAAATCAGTCCGCCATCTGGCTGGGCAAAGCTGAACCGGGTGTGGCTCGCGTCCCATTCATAAAACGCGTCACTGGGAAACACGCACCGCTGGTTTAAAAAGGCGTCACGAAACGTTGGCTTGGACAGTACACTCTCGGCCCGGGCATTGATCAGCGGACGCCCGCCACTATATCCCGGAAAGCCCCAGCGTACCGCTGTGACTACCATGTGGGTGTTCTTCCCCGTCACGACCGCCATCTGGTCGCCAGGAGCAACCTCACCAGTCTGCACCTTAACACCGCGTTGCGCCAACAGCTCGGTCAGGTGCCGCAAGCGTTGCGCATGGGTCGTATTAAACGAATAGCGTCCGCACATCCTCATTACTCCTTTGCTGGTCAACCAGTCCTAAAACGAGGTGCCCTGCCATTCCCAGCCGGCACCATGATAACTCACAACCAACTGTCCCTCATCCTGCTGATTAGCCACCTGAAACGATAGGCGTACCGTGCGGGTTTGACCCGGTGCAACATCCTGCTTGGCCGCCAACGTGGTTAATTGTGGCATGGCAGCGCCACTGTTGTACATCTGGAAGTCAGCCAAATCAACTTTGGCGGTTTCGTGACCACCGTTATGCACCGTGACGCTCACTTGCTCCACCTTGGCGCCCGCATCGCACCGACTGATTGGCGGTCCGACGACCACCGTCAACTGGTGGGCAAAGCGTAACCTTCGCCCAAACTGGGCATCCCGCCCCACGGCTAGCTGGTCATCCGCCGCGGGTGCTTGGGGTTGGGGCTGCTGCAACGGTTGGCTCGGCATTTGGCTAGCCGTGTGCGCAGCCACCACCAGGTGCTGGACCGTCACGCCAGCGCCAACCCAACTACTAACCGTCAACAATAAACCCACCACCATTACTGCTACCGGGGCGTTTAACGGTTGCTGCCGTAGTTGCCGGCGCGCCGTCCACAGCGCCGCGCCCACAGTAACCAACGTGCTTACAACCCCAAATCCAATCATCCACCACAACCCAGACATAACCAACCTCCACGAATATTAGTTCCGTTATACAATGGCGGGTCGTGCGGGTCAACTGGCATTATCACCCCACAACAAAACAGCCACACCATCACGGATGTGACTGCCCCGGGTAACAGGTAATCATTCTGCCGAAACGTCGTCTAAGTTCGCACCGTTAGTGCTGATCACTTGCTGGTACCAAGCAAAGGAATCCTTCTTGTACCGTCGATCGCTACCGTGACCACTATCATCACGGTCGACATAAATCAGGCCGTAACGCTTAGCCATCTCACCAGTGCTGGCCGATACGATGTCAATGGGGCTCCACATGGTGTAACCGATTACGTCCACACCGTCTTCCACGACCGCCAATTCCATTTGATGAATGTGGGCCCGGAGGTAACTGATCCGGTAATCATCATGCACGTGCCCATCATCCTCCAGGTGGTCGTAAGCACCAATACCGTTCTCAACGATCATGATTGGCTTGTGCCAGCGATCTTGGATCCAGTTCAGAATCCACCGCAACCCCTGAGGGTCAATCTGCCAGCCCCACTGGGACTTCTCAACGTACGGATTATCGACCAGGTCGTTGTGCTCATCAAACTCGACTTTGTGGTCCGCCCGTTCCTTAACCGTGAAGGAGAAGTAGTAGGACATCCCCAGAAAGTCGGCCGCGCCGGCTTTTAGTGTGGCGCGGTCCGCTGCCGAAATTGGCACCTGGTACCCTTTGCGGTCAAAGTACTTCAGTAACCACTGCGGATACTCGCCCTCCATTTGGACGTCGCCGTAGTAATAGCGGTACTGCATGGCCCGGGCGGCCAACATCTGGTCACCGGGATTGGCCGTCAACGCGTAAATCGGCACCATGGCGAGCATGGCCCCTACTTGGAGTTGCGGATCAATCTTGTGCGCGGCAATCACCGCCTTGGCACTAGCCACCATCTCGTTATGCGCAGCCTGGAACATTGCTTCTTCCCAGTTCACGTTGCTATCCAGTTGCAGGCCGGAATCCTGATACAGGTGATGCGCATTACGCCAATCCGACTGATTATCGATTTCATTAAACGTCATCCAGTAGCGAACCTTGCCATCAAAGTGGTGGAAGCAGGTCTCCGCAAACCGTTCGAAGAAACCAATCAACTTGCGGTTACGCCAACCACCGTATTTTTTTACCAGATGGTACGGCATTTCGAAGTGGGACAGCGTCACGATTGGTTCAATGCCCTTGGCACGCAACCGGTCAAAGAGGTCGTCGTAATAGCGCAGCCCCGCTACATTCGGTTCCGCCTCGTCGCCATTGGGAAAAATACGCGTCCAGGCAATCGACGTCCGAAACGCCTTCAACCCCAACTCGGCAAACAATTCAATGTCCTGCGGGTAAGTTTGGTAAAAATTGATGCCCCAGTGGTTCGGGTAGACCTGACCAGCCTCCACGGTGTCCGTCACGACACGTTGCGGCTGTTCACGACTGGCCGCAGCCATGACGTCGGCAATCGACACCCCTTTACCGTCTGCCTGCCAATTGCCCTCAACCTGGTGGGCGGAAACAGCGCCGCCCCATAAAAAGTCTTTTGGCATTGTTAATGCTTCACTCATAAATTTATGCACCCTCTCTTCCACGACCGGGAAAAAAAGGCAAGACAAACTCGCAAACTGTTTGTCTTGTCTTTAATTGTCGTTCAATAATACGCTGGTGCTAATCGGCTACGTCCTGACCAGCAAGCTTTTTGTACAAATCAACGATCTCACCCGCTAGGTCACGAAAAGTGATGGCGTTCATCAAGTGATCCTGGGAGTGTACCGTCAGCAGCGTAACGTGTACATGCTTTCCCTGGGCCTCAGCCGTTAACATCCCGGTTTGTGAATTATGCGCTTTACCGAGAAAATCATCAGCTTCTTGCAACTTAGCGTCCGCCTGGTCAAAATCACCGTGCTTAGCCGCATCAATGGCTTCAAAAGCCGAGCTCTTGGCGTTACCACCATTAACAATCAAGCCCATGATGGATTCTAGGTTTTGCTCTTCTTCTTTCTCTGGCGCTTCATTCTTGTCTTCAGTGTCTGCCATGAGCACTATCCTTTCATTACGGGCTTACTTACCAGCCGCATCAATGGTGGCCAGTGCGTCCTTCAATACATTTTCGCCATTCATCAGGCCGTAATCACGCATGTTAATGACCTTAACGGGAAAGTCATACTCAGCGGCTAGCTTCTTCTCCATGTACCGAACTTGCGGGCCCAACATCATCACGTCAGGCTTAACTTCATCCAACTTGTTCTTGAGGTCAGGTGAAGCCGTCGCGGCAATGTTTACCGTGATGTCATCCTTGTCCGCAGCCTTCTGCATCTTAGTCACGAGCAGGCTGGTCGACATCCCCGCGTTGCATACCAACAAAATATTTTTTTCAGCCATAATAATTTCTCCTTAAGTGTAAGGCACTATATTCCACAATCGTTACGCACCACGATTGCCGCAAGCCTTTTTGGCAACCGCTTTCAACTCCACGCCCATAATATAATACGTGGGTACAAATTTTGCAAGTGCTTACAAATATTTTTGGCCCTAACGCCGTGATGGTGTACTCGCCAAACCGCCAGAAGCCGCTTGTGGTGCGCAATTACGGGTGGTCAAAAGCACCGATTGGTGACAACGCATAAGCGGTTAGTGCTGACAAAGGTGCTATGATAAGGGTACAAATATCGTTAATGTGTGGCTTAAATATATCAGCGCAGCGCGTGGGGGTAACCATATGTATCACGAAATTGCTGAAGACATTATCCGGTCCATTCACGAGGGCCTGTACACAGACAAACTGCCAACCGAAGCGGAGTTAATGGCAACCTACGACGTGAGTCGCAACACCATCCGGCGGGCCATTGATGTCATCTACCAACGGGGCTTATTGCGGCGAATTCAGGGTTCCGGCTACTACGTCAACAAGATGCCCCAACCCTCAAAGACGGTCATCAACCTAGTCGCGGGGGCCGGTGCCTCTTTGCATAGCCCGGACAACCACCTCACGTCGCGGATAGTCACTTTTGACAAAATCAAGGCCGATCCCGAACTAGTCCAACCGATGAAACTCCAGCCAGATAGCGAACTGTACCGGGTCGTGCGGTTGCGTTACCTCAATGGCCAGCTCTACTGCCTGGAAGAGGCCTATTATTCCACCGGCGCGGTACCATACCTGCCGGTGGAGGCGGTTAACGGCTCGATTTTTGACTTCATTGCGGAAAATTACCACGTCCACATTACTGCGAGTGAGGAATACATTTTTCTTGCCACGTTGGCACATGACCAGGCCACAGTCATGGGGCAACAGCCTGGCAAGCAGGTCCTGGCGTTGGAACAGACCAATTTCTATGGCAACAGTGTGGCCTTTAACTACTCCACCACCTACTTCGTCTATCCGGGCCTCCGCTTCTACTCACATTCCTTCCCCGTCAGCCATTCATGAACTCAGGGTGTTTTGGTCACAACCCTCCCCGCGACACTTAGTCAATAGCCTCACCCCGTGGTGCCATTCCGCCCACACTGCTTTTACAATTCAATCAAACACAAAGCTGTGCATACCGCGCTGGTGGGTTTATCCCCAAAGTGTCGTCATTGACAGCTTTTTTATTGGCATGATCGCATTCAGGTAGATTCAAAAAAATACGGCCACTAACGTTAATTAGTTGGCCGTATGGGTATGATCACCAATGATTCGACGTGATTCCGCTTGCACGCATAACATATCGTTCCAAGCACCTCTCGCAGACTCATACTAATGCACCGCAACTGTAACTCACCACTAGTGGGGCCGCTTGCCTAGACTCAGTTCAACGTCCGCGACGACGCTGCTGGTTTGGTACGGGAAGTGCACCTCCGAAACTTTGAAGGGCTCGCCCTCCTCCGTGTAACTCACCTGGTTAATCACCAAAACGGGGTCGTTCAACTGGCACCCCATCGCCTCCACGTCATCCTGCGTTGCCTTAATTGCGTGAATTCGCCGGTGTGAACCCGCAATATGCACGTGCGCCTCATCAGCCAGGTGTTTGTAGACTGACCCTTCCAAAATTTCACGGGTGATGGTGGTAATCTTCGTCGGCATAATCGTGTGCTCGTAAGCATACACTGCACCATCAACGTACCGCACCCGCCGGATCACGTACACCGGCTCGTCGGGACCAATAATCAGATTGTCCTGCTCGGACTGCGTGGGTAAGCGCGCATCCAGCGACAAAACTTTACTGGTAACTTTGCGGCCCGCATAAGTCAACGTTGTCCCCACTGGTCGGTCAATTGAGGACTCCATGTCGTTAGGATCTTTGTGGTGGAAATCCTTACGCAAAAAGGTGCCGGCGCCACGCTTGGTATACACCACACCCTCAACTATCAATAGCTGAATGGCCTTGCGCACCGTCATCCGGGTGGTGTTAAATTCCTTGGCTAAGGTTTCTTGGTCGGGTAACAAATCCCCCGGCTGGTATTCCCCACCCGTAAATTTTTGGCGTAACTTCTGCGAAATATCCTGGTACTTATACATGGACAGTCCCTCCCAACAAACCACTTTTCCCCACCATTTTACGCTATTTTAACAATTGTTGCGATAGACCACCTTGAATATTTGTATATACTTTTATATAAAAAGGCTTTACGAATTGTAAAAGACGTGGCATAATGAAACCGGATTCACGGAAGCAGTATCTACGGAGGAGGCCAAGTAATTATGTCCCAAGCATTACCAAAGGGGTTCCTGTGGGGCAATTCCACTTCGAGCATGCAAACTGAAGGCGGCTGGAATGAGGGTGGCAAAGGTAAATCCGTTTATGATGACCGTCCAGCCACGGACCACAGCAGCGATTGGCACGTGGCCATTGATGATTATCACCGGTACGACGAAGATCTTGACCTGATGGCCCAGCAGGGGATGAACTGCTACCGGTTCCAAATTTCCTGGAGCCGAGTTTGTCCCACGGGCGACGGGCCCTTCAACGAGGAAGGCATCAAATTCTATGATGACCTGATCAACAAGTTGCTCGCCCGCCACATTACGCCGATGATTTGCCTGTACCACTTTGACATGCCCCTTGCCCTCGCCCAAAAGTACAACGGCTTTAGCGACCGTCACGTTGTTGACGCCTTTATTCGCTATGGCCAGGAAATGGTCGACCGCTTTGCGGATCGCGTGCCGTACTGGATTACGTTCAACGAGCAAAACCTGTACTCGATGAGCGATGCGTTCACTATTGCCGGGTATCTGCACGGCCCCCAAACGGACGAAGAGCTATTTCAAATTAGCCACCACGTGATGGTGGCGCACGCCGCCGTCGCTAATTACCTGCACGCTCACAGTCACGCTCAAATTGGGGGCATGCTGGCGTACTCCGAAGTGTATCCTGCCTCCGCAAATCCACGTGACGTGCTTTACGCTCGCCGTATTGACGAGTTTTTGAACCGTAACCTGCTTGACGTATTCGTCAACGGGCAATATTCCACTGAGTTTCTCACCTTTATCCGTAATCAGCGGATCGATTTGGACCTGACGACTGACGACCAGGCGATTTTCAATCAACTCCACAGTGATTTCATTGCCTTTAGTTATTACCGTTCCGTCCAAATCAACAGTAGTTTAGTCCCCATCAATACCTTTCCTAATCACTACCTCGACTTTGGTGCCCAGCCAGTACCGGGATTGCAGGCCAATGAATGGGGTTGGCAGGTGGATCCATTGGGCTTCCGTGATATCCTCACGAAAGTCTATGACCAGTACCACCTGCCAATGTTCCCCATTGAAAACGGAATTGGTATTCGTGAGGTGTACCAGGGGCACGAGATTCAGGATGATTACCGGATCGACTACCACCGTCAGCATATCCAGGCACTCAAAGACGCGGTCTTCGCGGACGGCGTGTCAGTGCTGGGCTACCTGGGCTGGGGTCTAATTGATATTCCTAGCTCGTCAGGTAACATGGATAAGCGCTACGGCATGGTCTACGTCAACCGGACCAACCACGATCTGCGCGACCTCCGGCGGATTCCCAAAAAGTCGTACTGGTGGTTCAAAAAGGTCATTGAATCCAACGGTGCGCGACTGGATTAACGCGTGACGCAAACGTAATCACTGCTATCAACAAGTTTTGATTTGTGCGTCACCGTGATCCGAGCGCCATCACTTGATTGGCGGCGGTCACCAACCCCAATTGGTCTACCACCGCCCAACCACAAACATACCCGCTCACCCCACCGTTGGCCCGCCAACAGGGGTCAACTTAAGAATGACAACCACCAGGGCGTTGTCGTCACTGCACAGAGCGGTGACGACAGCGCCTTTTGTGTACCTATACCAAAACGACTGGGACCAAGAAGTTAGTCAGTACCGCGTAAGTGTCCGAACAGACAATAGCATCCCGTGCTCACGGCATGCCCGTCAGCGCCTCCGTGTCACAACCGAAGCCTTATTAGTATCCGCTGATTTGAGCAGCATCATTGCCACGCTAATTGTCTCTGCACAAACACCATGCCTTTGCAGGCACCATTTTTGTTTGCAACTAACGCCGGTTTGTCCACGCACTACCAAAAGCGTGGACGCCGACAACTGGTCGCTGCTGGGATATTCAGGATCACCACCAATACGCGGTACCCGGCAGTAGGTCGCCGTTATCCTGGCTGCACATGTTGTGCGCAGAAACCGACCGTAGCATTATCACGTGTTAATCAATACCAGACGTTGTGGCTCCTAATACGCAACTCTATACATTATCGCCCATCCGTCCAGCTCTGCATGTGGGGACCGCTGTAGACCGATTATGCTGGTCTGCAACCGCACTGGCACCATGCCAAAGGCAGATCAGAGTGACTTAGCACCATTTTTGTCATGATCCTGTATTGTGGGGTATTACATCAGCACTTATCTGCCTAACCACGATTGCTCCAACACACAGGAGAATGAGTGGTCCCGTATGTCCTGCAGTTGCGCATCCATGAGACGTTAACCTACTCCATCAACTAGTTATGAACGCGATTTAGACCTCCCCTGCAACCACACGGCTGCCTCAGCTATTGGTCCCTCATTGTGAATGCACCCGCTCGAAACGATTCCGCACCACCCAAAAATTCCCCCGGAGGCAATGCCCCCGAGGGAATTATCAAATCGTCTGATTAATCCAGCAGACAGCCTTAACGTTAGGCTTGCTTTGCAGCCTCAGCCTTTTCCTGAGCAACCTGCTTAGCAACAACACCATCGTTGATCTTAACGAATGGCATGTACATCAGCACACCAATGATGAAGACCACAATCTGAATCACCGGCGCACGCCAGTCACCACCAGTTGCCAAGAACGAGTTCAGGAACATCGGCGTCGTCCATGGAACTTGGACAACCATTGGGTTCATCCAACCCAAAACCGTGGTCAACCAAGCAATGAAGATACCCAGAGATGGTAGTACGATGAACGGGATAATCAGCGCAACGTTATAAACGATTGGGTAACCAAAGATAACTGGTTCGTTAATGTTGAATACCCCTGGTAGTACGGCCAACTTAGCCACGTTTCGGGAAGCTTTGTTGCGGCTGACAATGAAGGTCGCAACCAGCAAACAGAGCGTACCACCAGAACCACCAAGTAGCGCGAAGGCCTGAACCAGTGACAGGTTGATGATGTTCGGAATTGCGTGACCAGCACTGTAAGCAGCGGTGTTCTGCGCAATGTTCACAATCAACAGTGGTTCTAGAATCGTACTGTAGATAACAGAGAAGTGAATACCGAACAACCAGAGCAAGTTAGCTAAGGTGTAGATAATCAGGGTCCCGACAATACCAGTGCCAATGTGCCGCAGTGGTTCCTGAATGAACGTAGAAATCAGGCTGATCACGTTCATCTTGGTCGTGTCGTACAGCAACGTGGAAATTAGGGCAAAGAAACAAAGAACAATAATTACAGGAATCAAAACGTTAAAGGAATCGCCAACTGCTGGTGGTACCTGATCGCCTAGGTTGATCTTCAACGCTTTGATGTTAGAAATCTTAATAAACAGTTCGGTTGCCAGCAGGCCCATGATGACCCCGGCGAACATACCGCCGGTACCCAGTTCGGTGTATGAAAGCACCGCACTGATGTTGGACGCCTTTTTAGCACCATCCGCAATAATCTGCACGGTGTTCGGCATCATGGTCACCAAAGTTGCCAGCGAAACCATCGCGGCCGCCAACGGGTTATCAAAGCCCCGGTTCTTCGCCAGGAAGTAACCAATCATGGTCGTAACCAACAAACTAGAAATATTTAGGGTCGCATTGGAAAGCATCGTGCCCCAATACTGAACCTTAAGCAACGTTGCACCTTTAAACAACCAGGTGAATACCGTGTTGTTGATCAGGGTGGCCAAACCAGCCAGAATATATAGTGGCATGATCGTGGCAAAGGCGTCACGCAACGAACGCAGATGAATTTCATTGCCAATCGCAACGGCGACCTTGATGAAGCCCTGACCGAATTTACTGTCTTCTAGAGCCATGTGTATCCACATCTCCTATTCTTGAACTCCCACAGCTAGCAGTGGTGCCACCAGGCCGTCCCCAAATGACCCGACAGCGGAACAAAACTGAATAATTTCTCCGTGAGTACGAGTGTAACCACCAGCTGCTTTATTTAAACAATTAACGTACAATCACTAACGCTTAAACAAACCTCCCCACACGCTTTGCAAACGTTTTCGCTCCTATCAACAGTTAAAGTATACACCGTGACCATAACATTTCAATACTTTTTTATTTTAATGTATATACAATTAGCTGAACCCGTTGCAAATCAACATTGTAAACGCCTTAAACTAACGGCGTAGCCCCGCCCCTATCGCTAGTTAAATAACGACAACTCAAACGAACATTTTTAACGTTTTGGACTATACCATTATGTACATGATGCGACTAATGCCCTTCTAGAACCCGCATGCAGTGGCAACCCCATCGTTTAGCAACATAAACCAAAAAAATCCGCGGGTATCCCGCGGATCATCAATCATTATACTTACAAACTCTGCGCGTGTCCGAACACATCTGCCGTTGCACCCGCACCATCCGGCAACCGCCGCATGCGTAGCTCGAAGTGTTCGCGCAAACCAGCCAAACGCCGTTGTCGCGTTACCTGCTCGACCCGGTATCGACCGCCCTGACTGCTACCAACCACCTTGCCAGGCTGGTACATCTCACCGGTCAACACTTGGCGACGACCACCCTGGAAGAACCAAATATCCACAACGAAACGGGGATGTTCATCATCCAGCGGCCGCAAGGGGCGTAGCGACACCTTATCGTTTTGGTACGCCAGAATAAAAATGGGACCCAAAATAATTGCAATACCAAACACGTTAATAAAAAGAGAACTCACAGCAACCTCCTCCTTTTCTGGTAGCGCTATCATTAAACGCATTATGCCAAATTATCAGGAGGTTGTAAACACTTTCATTAAATTCTGTATATCACTACTTAATTTTACCGGCCAGGACGGCGGTCAGCATTTTACCGACCCCGTCGTCATTATGATCAACGGTTTGCAGACGCGCGACGGCTTTGATTTTAGGAATCGCGTTGGCCATCGCCACCCCATAACCAACATCGCGCACCATTTCCAGGTCGTTTTCATAGTCCCCAAAGCACATAAAGTGCTCCATACTCTGGCCCGTGTGCCGCGCGATGGCGTGCAACGCACTGGCCTTGGTCGTGTGTGGAGCGTTCGCCTCAAAGAAAAATTTGTTGGAACGCGATAGGTGCACGGGCAACGCCGCAATTTTCTTCATCGCCAGGGCCAAACTCAGACCGTTGCCGAAGATGCCGTTAAACGTAAACTTGTAAAACTGGACGTGGTCCACCGTCAACATTTGCAGCAACTCTGACTCGCGGCTAATGTGGATGGTCTCACCGTTATGCCAATTACCCCGCACACGTCCGGGCACCCCCGGTTTATAACTAACCGCATGGTGCTCAGCAAAGAACACCATGCGGACGAGGTAATGCTTGGCTAGGTGGAACGCCGCCAGCACCACCGCGTTATCCAGCGGCCGCCGAACAATCGGTTCGTCGTGCTGATCATACACGATGGCACCGTTCAGGCAGACTTTATAGCCCGGCACTTCCAAATCCTGTCGTAATAGGTTACTTACAGTGGGTAACGACCGCCCTGAGCAAACAGCGAAGTCACGGCCACTGCGCACCCAGTCGCGCACCGCCTGCCGGTTGTAAGCCGATACCTGACTCTGGTTATTAAAGAAAGTGCCGTCCAAATCCGTCCCAGCTAATGAAATCATGTTAATCTCCCAGTCATTAGGTTTTCGTATTTAACGGGTCGCCCCCTGCACGCCAATTATGAGGCACAGGTTGGGGCGTGCGCAATGGTGTCCAGCGCCGTTTGTAACAGGCGCTCACCATCCAGGCCCGCATAATCGTGGGTATTCATCACCGCTACGGGCACGTCCAACTTGGACTGTAGTTGGTCAGCGAGGTAGCGTACCTGCGGACCAACCAAAATAACGTCTGGCTGCATATCCACGAGTTCATTGTTGACCTCGGCAGCACCAATTGCCACCACCTGCACGTCAACGTTGTCGTTAGCAGCTGCCGCTTCCATTCGGGAAACAAGTAAACCAGTCGACATCCCCGCGCTGCATACCAATAAAATATTCTTTTGTGCCATAATAATCCCCTCCTCGAGAGGTAACTCAACGGAAGCGTTTCCAGTAACCAACTTTAATATAGCTTCTTACCCCGGATTTTGCAATTTTAGTTTGTGGCGCCCAAAATATTGTTCCTCCCCCCTTGCTGTGGTAATCTTAGCGCAAACCGTATGTATGAAAGGAAGTTGCCGCATGACCAAACCGATTATTGCAATGACTGCTGACGCACTCGCCGACACTAACCCCCGGATGCCCGATGACTACCCTGCCTTTGCACCGCACGACATTAAAGAAGCCGTCTTCAAGGCCGGGGGCATTCCGACCATCCTGCCGTTTCCCGACAACCCTGAGTTAGCGGATGCCGCCGCAACCGACATGGTGCCGCTATTTGACGGTCTCATCCTGCCCGGTGGCCCGGACGTCGACCCGACCACGTTTGGCGAAGAACCCATGTGGAACCTCGGCGACACGTACTACCCTAAGGACCGTTTTGAGTTGGCGCTCATCAAGGCTACATTGGCTGCGGGGAAACCCATCTTGGGGATTTGCCGGGGCATCCAGATTCTAAACGTAGCGCTGGGCGGCGATGTGTACCAAGACACCCACACGCAGGACCCTGACAGTTACATTCGCCATCCCCAGGTGGCACCGCCCCACTACCCAACGCACCACGTCGACATTACACCGGACTCGCGCCTGCACGCCTTACTGGGCGACCGGGCCTTCGTTAACTCCCGCCACCACCAGGCGGTACGCAAAGTCGGTACCGGGTTGACCGTCACGGCGACCGCGCCAGACGGAGTGATCGAAGCACTCGAATCCACGGCTGATGACCTCGTGCTGGCGGTGCAGTGGCACCCAGAAAACATGTGGCAACACCACCCCGAACAATTTGGCTTTTTCAGTGACATCGTGGCTCGCGCGCAGGCCCACAAGCACGCTTAACCACTTTGGCCATTACGACCCATCCGGCAGTAGTTGGGGCAGCGTAGTGGCCTTTTTTGTACCCACCAACGTCCCCCTCTTTGGGTGAGAACCCACGGCACCCCGCGGTCGTACGAACCAGTAATCTGTGGGGTAGTAGTCAAGTACGGGCTTTGCGGGTACAATGACGGTAGTTTGTAAAATTTCAGGGAGGCTATGAAAATGGCATCAACATATTTACCGGAAGAAAACCGGGCTCAAAACATCGTCAACGGGTTGCGTGAAAAGGGCGTGCAACTCGTGGAATTCATTTACGTCGACTATAACGGTGTGGCCCGCGGCAAAACCGTGACCATCGACAGTTTGAGCCGCCACATTGTGGATGGTGTGGGCCTGACGCTCGTGCAGTTTGCAGCCACCGCGCGCGACGAGATCGTCGACGTGCCCGGCCTGACCGCAGTGGGTGAATCCCGGCTGGTACCCGACCTGGATTCCATGCACATTCTGCCCAACCATCCCCAGGTAGCCACGTTCATGTGCGACCACCTGACCCAGGACCAGCAGCCATTCACGGCTGATCCCCGGGGCCTCCTACAGCGCGTAATTGCCGACGCCGCACAGGATGGGTTTACGGCCCAAGCTACATATGAAAATGAGTTCATGCTGCGTAACGCGGAGACGGACGCGCCCGCAAACGATAACTTCTGCTTCGACACCGACGCCATGGAGTTTGCATACGACTTTATCTCCGAGATGATCGACCAGCTGAAGCAAATGGGTATCGGTATTGATAAGTACTACCCCGAAGCCGGCACCGGCCAACACGAGTTACCAATGCGGCCGTACCCGTTACTGCAAGCGGCAGACAACGAAATCTGGTTCAAGCGCGAAGTCCGCGCCGTGGCCCGTAAGCACGGCATGCGCGCCACCTTTGCACCCAAGCCGGACATGCAAACTGAGGGTAACGGGGGACACCTCCACCTCTCCTTGTGGGATCAAGCCGGCCACAACGTGCTGGCAGACGCACAGGATCCCGTGGGGTTAAGCCAACAGGGGTACTACTTCGTCGGCGGTATTCTGGCCCACATCCGCGGCTTACTGGCACTGACTGCTGCCACCGTCAACTCCTACCAGCGCCTCCAACCGGGTGAATGGAGTTCGGCCTACGCCGCTTACGGCAAAGACAACCGGGAAGCCGCGGTCCGGATCCCGTCCACCCAGTGGGACCACGTGGCTGCAACTGCCAACATTGAGCTCAAGGCTAGTGACGCTACGGCCAACCCTTACCTCGCACTGGCAGGTCTGCTGAGCGCCGGCCTGGACGGCATCCGTAATCACATCGATCCGGGAGCACCAGTCAACGTCGACCCCGCCACCCTGACGGACGCGGAACGCGAGGCTGCCGGTATTCAGCGCCTGCCGCTGACTCTGGATGAGGCCTTACAAGCACTCAACGCGGACGCCCTGTTCAAAGACCTGATGGGTGAGCAAATGTTGACGGGCTACACCGCGGTCAAGCAGGCAGACATCAACCACTTTGCCCACTACGATGACCAAGCCATCGGTACCGAAACCGCCCACCTGTACTAAAACCAAAGGAGTTGCCTATGCGCGCACCGCATTTAACTCGTCGCGGCATGGACCCACCCCGCCAATCCGGACTAATTACGGACGGAAAGGAGTGCTAACTATGTCCATCAACGCATTTGTTCAATCACTACCATTACTTGACCACCACGCCCACTACCTAATTCGGGGCGACGTGGCCGACCGGGCTCACCGCTTATTGCGGGTATCCAGCGAAGCCGACGCCCAGTACCCAATTACCGATACGGCTAACCGGTTAGCGTGGTCGGCCTTCCAGCAGACGGCACGTGACTTTGATCCCACCGTGGCTGCTGCTTACCAGCGTGGTGCCACCCCCGAGGAGGCACTGCAGCCTATGGACGCGGACCATTACCGTGACTATAACCACCGCGTCTTTGCGGCTTATCACTACCAGACGCTGTTCATCGACACGGGCTTCGTGCCCGATGACGCCATCCTTGATTTGAACGCGACGGCCGACCTCACCGGCCTGACCGTGCGCCCCATTTACCGGCTGGAAACCCACGCCGAAGCCTACATGCAGCAGTACGCCGACTTCGACGCCTGGTCTGACCACTTCCTTGACGCCGTTGGCCACGTGCGTGCGCACGGCTACGTCGGCTGCAAGTCTATTGCCGCCTACCGTGTCGGGTTACAGGTTACCCCGGTGACGCCCGACGCTGCGCGGGCCGCCTTTGACCAATGGCGCCAGCACTACGAAGAAACCGGCGTGGCCCGCCTGGAAAATCAGGACGTCATTAACTACCTGCTCGCACTGGTAGCACCGGCCCTGATCAACCAGCACCTGCCACTCCAATTCCACGTGGGCTATGGCGACGCCGATACTGACCTGTACCTGGGTAACCCGCTCTTGCTGCGGTCATTCTTACGGCGATTCTGCTACGACGGGTTGCAGGTCGTCCTGCTACACTGCTACCCCTACCACCGGGAAGCGGGCTACTTGGCCAGCGTCTTCCCCGGCGTCTACTTCGACACCTCACTGGTCAACAACCTGGCGCCGTCCAGCACCATGAGTGTCGTCCGGGAGTCACTGGAGCTGGCCCCGTACTCACGCTACCTGTTTGCTAGTGACGCCAGCACCTACGTCGAAATGTACGCGGTCGCCGCCCAAACGTTCAAAGCCGCGCTGGCCGCCCAACTGGACGCGGTCACAACCGCGACGGACGCGCAGAAGCAAAGTTGGGCCCGCATGGTCTGCTACGCCAACGCCGCCAACCTGTACGGTGTCGCCGTCACGGCCACCGATTAACCACATATAATTGAAGGAGTACCTTATGCAGAAGAAGCAACTATCATTACTGGAGGTCTTTGCACTCTCCATCGCCATGGTCGCACCCACTGGGGCCATGGCCTTTAACACCGCCGGCGCCGCCAACATGGCCGGCATCAACGTCCCGCTCGCCTTTATCCTGGGGGGTATCGGCGTGATTTTTACCGGGATCAGTTTCGTCGAACTCGGCCGCCGCATCCCCGGCGAGGGTTCCGCCTATGCGTACAACCGCCAGGCCCTTGGTGAAAAGGGGGGCTTTGTGTCCGGCTGGGCCCTCATCCTCACCTACATCACGTTCACCACTAGTAGTGCGGCCATCGTGGGAAACTTCCTCAACGTGTTCCTCGGCCACTTTGGCATCCACGGCCCGATTCCACTCTACATCATCGTGGCCCTACTCATTAGTGATTGGCTCAGCCACCAGGGCATTGAGTTCTCCACGCGCTTTGCGCTGACGCTTGAACTAATTGCCGTGGTCGTGCTCACCATCCTGACCGTGATCATCATTACCCACGGGGGTAACGCTGGCAACACCGCTGCCCCACTGGACCCACGTCACGGGACACTCGGTACGTTGGGCGGTGGGATGATTTTTGCCCTGATGTCCTTTGCCGGGTTTGAAGGGGCCGCGACCATCGCGCCGCGCGCCAAGAAGCCAGCCAAAGCCATTCGGGTCGCCCTGATCGGGGCCGTCCTGTTCGCCATGGTCTTTTACTGCATCGTGAGCTACGCCGAAGTGATCGGCTTTGGGACCGCGCACATTGGCAAAATGGCTAGTTCCAGCGCGCCGCTGAACTACCTGGCGACCCGTTATGTTGGCGGCTGGATGGCCATCTTCATCGATTTTGCCTCCGTCACCAGTTACTTTGCCTGCTTCTTTGGCGCCCTGAATGCTGGGGCCTTCATCATGGAGGCCATGGCCAACAAGGGTTATATGCACCCGTGGCTGGGCGCACTCAAGGGTGATAAGCAGACGCCGACCCACGCGCTCGACCTGATCACCGGGCTGGCCATCCTGCTTTACGCCGTGTTCGGCATCCTCAGTCACGTCAGTGCCACGAATTACTACAACTACTTTGGGACGATTGGGATGTACCCACTCCTGCTGGTGTACGTCTTGGTCAACATTGGTGCCATTGTGTACTTTAACAAGCACCGGGAACACTTTGGCTTCTGGAAGCACGTGGCCGCACCCGTCATTGGGTTGCTGGTGATGGTCTTCCCCATCTACAGTAACTTGTGGCCCGTTCCGGCCAAGCCGTACAACATCTTCCCGTACGTACTGATCATCTGGCTGGTCATCGGTATCTTCGTTTACCTGGCCCGCAAGCACGGCAAAGCGGCAAAGTAACCACTAAATAGCACCAATTAAAAAGGCGTTACCCGTTGAACGACGGGTAACGTCTTTTTGCTGGTCCTAGATAATTTGGTACTCCAACGATAGCTCCGGCGTACTAGCCTTCTTACCGAACTGTTCGCCGTTATTCAGTTGCCAGCAGAGGGTACTAATGGTCAAATTCTGTGCGGCGACCTGCGCCCGAATTGCATCGAGCCCCGCGGCAATGCTGGCCGCATTATTCTGCGTGCTCGCGACCACATACTGTCCCTGTGGCCGCACGATTACCGGCACGTCACCTGTTACTGGGGAGGTGACTGCCTTCAAAATACGAAAATTCGCGGTTGCATACCCCGTCGCATCTGCGGCAGGTAAGTCGGTCAGAAAACCGGATGCTTGCTTGTCGACCAACTTTAGCCGGCCAATGAGCGCGTAAAATTGTTGGTACAGATCCCGCACCGCCTCGTCCGTACACCCGACCGATTCGGGTGACGTCCAAAATTGGGTCCGCGGCCGCCGCACCACCATGGCCCGACCAATGGGGGCTACGGTAACGGGGCGGGCCTGTAGCCGGTCAGCCAACAACGTCCGCAGTTTCGTCAAGTCCGTCAACTTGGCCTCAATACGGGCTAACAAGGGGGTAATATAGGCGTCCAGTTCGGCACCCGTGGCCCCGACGACGCGTTGCGTATCGGCGACCGACAACCCGAGATGGCGTAGCTGGAGAATGAATTGAAGCTGGTACAGCTGGTCTGCGGCGTAATAGCGGTAACCATTTTCCCCCACCTTTGCCGGGTGAAACAATCCCACTGCGTCATAAAACTGCAAGGTGCGGCGGGTCGTCCCCGCTAGGGTCGCAAACTTGTTGATGGTAATCATTGTCCGTCCTCTTTCTTGACCTGCACGTCACGTGATAGTTTACACTAAAGTCAGTTCGTTGGTACCCAACTAAATGTGGAGGTGCATATTATTATGAAGGCTTTTGTTGTGAACCATGCGGGTGATTCATCCGCGCTGGAACTCGTTGACCGGCCCATGCCACATGCAGACGCCACGCACTCAGTGATGCGGATCCGCGCGTTTGGCGTTCACCGGTACGAAGTGTTGACCCGTGAAGGCGGATCGCCTAGCGTGCATTTTCCACGCGTACTGGGTGTCGAAGCCGTTGGTGAGGTGGCAGCAACGGCACCCGATTCCGGCCTCAAAGTCGGCGCGCACGTGCTGACCATTAATGGCGGCTTTGGCCGGGCCTTTGATGGCAGTTATGAAGAGTACGCGCTAGTACCTAACAAGCAACTGTACACAGCCGACTACCAAGGTAGTTGGACTGACTTTGCCCAGTATCCCGAGACCTTCAGCACGGCCTACGGGGCCCTGCAAAGTTTGCGTCTCGCCCCACACGACCACCTGCTGGTCCGTGGTGGTACCTCCGCTGTAGGTCTGGCCATCATCAAGTTAGCTAAGGCCAGTGGCTACCAGGTAACGGCCACTTCCCGCAAAGCCGCACGGCTGGCCTTCTTACGTGACGCCGGTGCGGACGAAGCAGTGCAGGATCGCGACGGGCAACTACAGACCGAGTCCATGTACGCCGGCATTATCGACCTCGTGGGGGCCACGACCGTCATGAACTCGGTGGCCCACATTAACGTTGGTGGGACATGCTGCATGGTTGGTCTACTCAGTGGCGAGTGGGTCATGCACGAATTCTCGCCGTTTGACCTACAGAACCGCTACCTGACCACTTACGACTCCGGCTTTGCGGACCAGCAGTTGATCAACGCCATGTTCGCCCTGATCAACGCCCACCACATTACCATCCCCATCAGCAAGGTCTTCCCGTTTACCGACTTGCCGGCAGCACAGGATTACGTAATGGCCAACCCGCAAATTGGTGAAGTCATCGTTACAACTGACTAGCAAAGGAGGTCACAATATGACCCGTGATGAACTCATTACGTACTGTCAAAACGAGTACAATGCCGTCGTTGATCATCCGTTCAAACATTACCCCCATTACGTGGCCCTGCGCCACCCAAATGGCAAATGGTTTGGGCTGATTATGAACGTGCCCGGCACCAAGTTGGGGCTGGATGACCCCCAAGAAATCGACATCGTTGACTTGAAGGTCGAGCCCGAGCTCAACTCGATTCTACAGACCCAACCGCGCTTCCGTCCGGGCTACCACATGGCCAAGAAGCACTGGCTGACGGCGTTATTGGATCAATTTGAAAGCGTGGACAACCTTGCTGACCTCATTGAGGGCAGTTTCGCCGCCACTAAATAAGGCACGGCGTCAACAGGGCAACCATAGTTACCCTTGTTGGTGCGCCCCGCTTATTAGGCGCAACAAAGGCCGCTGGTATCCGCATTGCGTCATGGTAACGCGGGTACCGGCGGCCTTTAAACAATCATTTTATTGCTCAAATTTACACAACGTGTAACCATCTGCTTGGGCCTGCGACAATGTCATCGTCTCAACGCTCTTGGCGCTGCGCAAACCGCGACAATGCGGATCAAAGTGGTACCGCGATCCCGACGGCGTGACGTAGACCGTGCGGTTGTCCCCCTGACCATTGGTCGTGGCCGTAGTACTGGTGGTCCGCGCCGGCGCCGTGCTACTACTCGACGCCGCTTGATTGGCCGTTACGGTACTGGTGCCGTCGGCGTAGTTCAACTGCACCCCATCCTGAACGTTAAAGATGTAGACGTTGAAGCTAACCGCGTCATCGCCCACCGATTGCGCCATCATGTGCACACCTGAGGCTAGTAGGTTACTACCCTTGAACACCGGCACCACCGCATAACGAACGTAGTGCTGCGGGGATTGCTTCAGGTAATCCGCGATATCGTCCTCATAGTGCAACATCTCCGGACTGTTGAGCGAACGCGTCCCGGTCATCAGATTGCGCCAATTATTGTTTTGTCCGGTTAGCTGGTAACCGATCAGGTGACTGCGATTGTACAGGTAACCACTACGAATGCGCTTATTGTGCCACCCAGTCGGATCCACCGTTAATTCCTCGCGCTTCGCGGTCGGCATCAACGACTGGTTGAGTAACGCCTCAGCATCGGTTGCCCGGTTGTACCGGTCCAGCGCACCGTAATATTGCCAAGCCCCCTTGGCCGTGCTGAGTTCCTGCTTGGTAAAAGTCGGGTGGCCATTATTGACGTCAATCGTCTGCGTCCCCCGGTATTGTAGCTGTGCTAAATTAGCACTGGTCACGCGTCGCTGGTGCCTCTGGTGCTTAGTCACGTGGTGTGACTTAGCCGCCACTTGCTGTACAGACGTGTTGCCCGCGGCGTCAGGTCCGGTAACGTTGACCGTCGCCCCGCCGGCTAGGCCCGCGATCACCGCCACGACGGTTAGTAATCCCCACAGGTGCACTTGCGCCCAGCGCTTACTCCACTTCATTGTTGTCCCAACCTCTTCCTCATTACGTGCTGTTACCCCACTGGGGTTATTATCGCGCAAATCGTGCATCAATAATACGCTAATTAATAAATTACTATGTGGACGCGCCGTACCTGGTGGCACCGACAGCATTCTTTAGAAACTTTCAATACGAAATCGCTTGCATCTCCCCATACTTCTGGACATAATATAGTCAATTCCAGTCGGCTTGGGGGCTACATATTATGAACGGTAAGGTACAGATATTACGGTTCGCGTTGGCGGTGACCGCGGCCGTCATCATCGGTTTTGTCGGGTTAATTGGTATTCAATTTGCCACCAGCATTCACATTGCACTGAACTTTCCCCTGATACTCTTCCTAGTGGCGGTGGTGGCAACAGCGCTGGTGGTGCTCTATATCATCAGTAAGTTTTTCAGCCTGCTCCGCCTGATTGCCGTCAACAAAACCTTTACCCAGGCTTCCATCGCCGTGTTCCGGCACATTCGTATCGCTAGTCTAATTGCCGCCTTCACCACCTTGGGGTGTCTACCCGCCATGTACATGTGGGCAGATGGCGATGATGCACCCGGCCTCATGCTCGTCGGTTTGGGTGTGGCATTCATCCCCTTTGCCATGTACGCCGCCTTTGCCGTCGTCGAGCAAGTACTGCGGACGGCGGTTCGGACCCATCAGCACGCTTAATGAACGCAATCCCGTACCTGGGGTCCCTTCATGATGAAGGGGCCCTTTTTTGGCGGCGCTGTGGTTAACTACAGACCCCAAACAGGTCAGTATGCCCGTTTCCCGACACCAACAAAAAGGTGCACCCAGGAAGTAGCTCACGGCCACTCCTGCATACACCATGACGTCAATATTTTCTGCTTTATTCCAGGCGGTGGTCCGCAATTACTTTGCCATGATCATAAGTCACTTCATCGTCGTCAGTAATTGCACGCAGTACCTTTGCCGGGCAACCCACCGCCACTACGTTCGCAGGCAGGTCCCGAGTGACCACAGCACCCGCACCGATAACGGAATTAGCACCGATGTGGACACCAGGTAAAATGGTGGCGCCCGCGCCCACCCACACGTTTGCGGCAATCACCACCGGTTTACTAAAACCATACGACTGCCGGCGCAATTGGGCCGAAACCGGATGGGTACCGGTCACAATCGTCACGTTGAGCGCAAGCATGGTGTTGTCGCCAATCCGGATTTCCGCGTCATCCACAAAGGTACAGTTGAAATTCACGTAGACATTTTTACCCAAATACACATGGCGCCCACCCCACATGGCATAATACGGTACCTGAACGTAACTACCGACACCGACTGCAGCAAACAGCTGACTCAGCATCGTCGCCTTCTTACGTTCATCAGCGGGCGTGTATCCCAACTGGTTGTATTGGTGCATTGCCTCTAGATAGTCGTTGTAATGCGGGTCAGCATAGTTTGAATTAAAAACGCGGTAAAGGTCACCCGAATTCAACGCCTGGTCTACTTTCTTTGCCATATTGTCAGCCTCCAATTGATCCTTGGTCGGTAATGCGGGCCACACCTGAAGCGTAATGAACGACCCAACTAGTTTTGGGTGCCTTTATTCTACCATTGTTGCCAGTGCACATTTTTCTTGATCGAAGTCTGCACTTGAGTTGGTATTTCAGCATTATCGGCTGCCTCACCCAAGATGACCAATGCAGGCAGATAATAACCATCCTTGGCGCCAACTAATTCTTGAATCTGATCCGGCTCTTGCTTCACCAGAGCATGAATCCCAGTACCCAGACCCTCGGCAGTTGCCGCCAGCAACATATTTTCAATCAACGCCCAGCCGGCACCGTAATCCCACAGTCCCCATTTGTTCTTGCTGGTAGTCAAATCATACTTCATGCGTAGGTACGGTAAAATTACGCAAGGTGCCTCTTTAATCATCGTCCGTTGCCGCGAATACGAAATTTTGAACATTTCTTGTTGTGGGGTTTTTGGTTCTTTGATGCGATCAGGGTATGGTTTCACAATTTGTGCGATGGCGTCCAGCTTGTCACGGTCCGTCACGGTTACCAATTGCCACTGGCGCTGATGGTTGGAGGATGGGGCAGCGAGTCCCGCTGACAATATCCGCTCCAATTTATCTTGAGCAATCGGCTTATTCTTGAATTGGCGAATCGTTCGCCGCTGCTTGATTACGTCATAAAATTCCATTTTTCCTCCTCGTCAACCGTTTGCAACTGCTAAACTGTACACGTCACAAACACCTGCATCCACTGGTTGTTATCTGGTGACTGGCCAACTTAGTAAATTAATTGACCGTCTGATATCGTACTTTAAGGATACACAATCGGTACTTGCATGTCAAATATGCAACAAATTAATTGTCGAGGGCACCCACCGCGGTGCCTACCGGCCTTGCACAACTACTAGGCCAGCCACATAAGTATGGTAAACTGTGGGTAGTTAAGTAGGGGTTACGCGGGCGCAACCCCTACGCAAGGAGGATATCGACATGCAAATTACCCGACACAACGAACCCAACCAAACCAACGGTGAACCACCAGTCGTTGGTCATCAGCTTCCCGACTTCACGGTAATTCAAGCTGACGGGACCACCCTCATCGCCCAGGACTTGCGCGGTGCTTACACCCTGATCAGCGTCGTGCCCAATATTGACACGCGCGTTTGCAGTATTTCAACCAAACGCTTCAACGAATCCGTGGACCGTTTCCACCATATCAACTTTCTAACGGTCTCCACCAACACGGTCGCCGACCAAGCTCACTGGTGTGCAGCCGAAAACGTGCACCGGATGCAGCTGGTGTCCGACCAGGAGCACCATTTTGGTGGCGCCATGGGCCTGTATATTGCGAGTGACGGCACGGATGCGCGCAGCGTGTGGATCATTGATCCACAAGGCAAAGTCGCGTACCGTGAACTCATCACGGAACAAACCCACGAGCCCGACTACGACAGCGCCCTGGCATACCTCGAAGCACACCAAGAACTCAATTAATTCAGCCCAACAAAAGGGGCGCGGCCAATGGTCGCGCCCCTTTGTGCCCACTACTTCATTCATGTGTACCCGCTGACAACATGCCCGCGTGCCACCGGTCAAGGTCTACCGACACGAAGACGACCTCCTCATTGGGTTGCAACGCCCAAGTGGTCGCATCAACCACCTCTGGGTACGGTGGGCAACTCAACAATTGAGCAATTCCCGCCTGGGTGTCGTGCAACGCCGCCCGAGCATTGTTCGCCCCAACGACCAGACCTGGTAAATTAGGACTAGTCACCGAAATGAACGGGCCGGAGTCTGCAGTGAAGTATTTAAAAATTACGGGGTAAGCTACTACCGGTCGTTTACGCATAAACGTCGCCCTCCTTGAAACGTCACCATGCACAGTATCACTGGTTGCTATGCCAATAGCGTACGGCGAGTGACCGTCAAAGGGTACCACGAAAGCGACCCACTGGCGGGCGAAAACCAGCGCCGGTACTGGCGTCATGGCCGTTTCAAGGTGTTAGCATAAATTTGGTGGTTTTCCCATTCGGGGCATGTCGTGCGCAAAGTCGTTGCAGACCGTGCCACCAGGGCGGTTGTAGTCGCCCCACATCATCCACACGTTGGTCGCAACTACCGACTGCTACGACTCAGCGTCCAACTCTTCTTCAAAGCTTTGAATAAACCGCTATCACTGTAAACCAGTACGTTATCACGGTAGGCCCGGGCACTGAACCAGGTAAAGGCCACCAAAAAGACAACACTGATGATCAAGGAAAGCGTCACCATCCCCAGGCCCATTTGGCCCACCCCAAAGCGTGCTGGGGCCACCATGGGACTCAAGAACGGAATGTAACTCATTGTCCTTAAAATGGGGCCACTACCCGAGCTCACGTTGAGCGCCGCCATGTATCCGATTACGCCCAGGTAGAGAACCGGCTGGAGGGCCATCCCAGCCTGCTCCTGGTTGCTGACAAGGGATCCACACAACGCCGCCAACACGGTGTAACTAATAATCCCAATGACAAAGAACGCCACCATCACCAGGACGAACGGCCAACCAATCCCCGACCAATCAATCGTGGCCAGGAATTGACGGACAACCGCAAACCGGTCCCGCAACAACCACGCGATGGCGGCTACCCCGGCATACGCACCAATTTGCACCAGTAGTAACACCGTCACGCCCAGCAGCTTGCCGTAAAATTGCGTGGAGGCCTTAATGGCCGTCAGGATCGACTCCTCAATCCGTGAACCCTTCTCCGTAGCAATTTCTTGCGCCACGATGGTGCCGTAACTCAGCAAAAAGACGTACATCAGGGCCCCGACGGCTAGTGACAAGATGACTTTCAACCAGTCAGTCTTACTGCGGGCAACCACCATTTTGCGGGCCTTGAAACTCACACTTTGGGTGCGCAATTGCGCCGGCGCGTTGAGCTGCGCCAGCTGCGCGGCAGACAGTCCAAGCTGTTGCGCGGTATCCATGGTCTTGAGCCCGGAAAGGGCCCGCCGCACGGTGGCGGCATCCACCGACTGACCATTGTCGCGGCTGTATAAATGGGCCGCATGGTCCAAGGTGCGGGGTACGACCAGCAGCGCATCGGCATCCTCATGCCGTAACTGCCGCTGACCCGCTGTCTTGGTTGCTGCCACGGTGTACGTGATATCGCCATCCGCACTTGCTTTGAACGCACTGGCAACAGCACGCGGCGCGACCACCACGACGCGAGCCGGCTCATGAGTATGGCTCACGTACCACTGGATCACCCCAATCGCGCCCACTGCCAGAAGCGGGGTCAGCACCAAGCTCCACCAGGAAAAGCTACGGATATTCTTCCGGAACACCATGCTGGCAATCAACCATAATTTACGCATGTTCGTCACCCGCTTTCCTGCGAAAAATCTCGTCCAAACTCGGAGCGTGCTGCTGGAACCCCGCAATATATTCCCCCTGCGTCACTGTCTGGAAAATAGCCTGCCCGCGCTCCGGGTCATCCAACTGTAACTCAAACTCATCCCCATGCCCTTGCACCGCCAACACCCCGGGCAATTGCGCCAACGCGTCAGCCGATAACCGCGGCTTGGTGAGACTAATTCGGGTCTCACCGTACTGGGCGCGAATCTCGCCGACCGTGCCCGCAAGCACCACGGCACCGTTTTTCAGCATGACTAAGCGGTCGGACAGCGACTCGACATTGCGCATGTTGTGGCTGGAAAAAATAATGGCCGATCCACTAGTCTGCAAGTACCGCACGCCTGCTTCCAGCAGGCTCGCATTGACCGGATCCAGACCCGAAAACGGCTCGTCTAAGATTACCAGTTTGGGCATAAAAATCAGGGCGGCAATCAACTGCACCTTTTGCTGATTACCTTTGGACAGATCCTTGACCTTATCCGTCAGCTTGCCCTTCACTTCAAAGCGCTCCAACCACTCCGGCAAAGCATCCCGCACCGCTGTGCGGGTCATACCGTGCAGTTGGCCAAAGAACTCGATTTGCTCGACTATGCTCAGCTTGGGATACAATCCCCGCTCCTCGGGCAAGTAACCAATAAAGTCATGGTCAATTTTGCTCATGGCTTGGCCTTGCCATTGCACCGTCCCACTATCAGGGTGCAAAAAATCCAGAATCATCCGAAACGTCGTCGTCTTGCCCGCACCGTTTTGGCCAATTAGACCCAGAATTTCACCTGGCTTAACAGTGAGGCTGATTTGATCCACGGCCACCTGTTTACCAAAGCGCTTTGTGACCCCCGTCAGTTCCAGCATATTATCCCCTCCTTCGTTCATGGCGTTAACATTCATCCAGAAGGTATCATTAAAGCGATGAAAGCGCAATCATTTTTATTTTTTTTGGGGGGGACACCCACATGGTGGTCAGGGCGGTTGCACTCAGCTTCAGCAAAAAGCCAGCGCAGTCGATAGTGACTGCGCTGGCTTTTTTTAGGGTCTACATTTTCTGGTATTGGTGAAAGCCAATGCCAGTTTTTTAATTTTGGCAAATCAAAAGGGCATCATTGTCCCCTCATGCTACGATTTAAGCGCCTAAACCTAATCGAGAAGAGGAAATATGGTGCCCCAAGGTGATTCTATCCTAAGTTTGCTCGAATTGACAGGCCCACATCTCGCAGAAATCGCTATTAGCCAGCCAAAGCGAGTGCAAGGGAGAAAGATCCGTGTAGTCAAAGCGACGCTGAGTTCACCACTGAGTGCTTTCACATCATGCAACTGGCGGCTAGGGCACTTGATCAGGAGCGCCTACGGCTACTCCACCAAGAAATCGACCAACATAGTCGTCGCTATCGCATTCTAAAATCTCAGTGGCGCTTATTTCACCTCAACGAAGACAAATTTGAACGAGCCAAGAGCCAATATTTACGGGGATTAAAGGAATGAATTATCCCTGTCCCGCAGGCCGCGGTTAACCTCGGTCTCGATCAAGCCCCACGCTTCCCACGCTTCCGAGCTGCCTACG
>NZ_AYZK01000004.1:0-136450 GCF_001436135.1 Lacticaseibacillus thailandensis DSM 22698 = JCM 13996 | reverse complement strand
TACCACTTCGCTAATACCCAATATCATTATTTGCGTGCGCTGAGCACGGGAAATATCTTACCGCGCTTTCCGGGCCGCCGTCAACACTTTCAGCCAACTTTTCAATGCAATTTATGAGCAACCAGAGTAAACTGAAGGTACTAATGACGAAAGAGGGAGAAAGTTTATGAGTTTATCCGCATGTACCTCGATCCTGGTCGGCAAAGCTGCTAGCCTGGACGGCACAACGATGATTGCCCGCAACGACGATACGTTCCTGCCCCTGACCCCACAGCGCTTCTATATGCACCCCGGTTGGAAGGGTAAGAAGGGCCAGACGGTCACGTCACCCCTGAACGGCTTTACCGCCGAACTACCCGAAAACGGCTACCGTTACAACGCCGTGCCCAACGTCGACCGCGAGCACCTCGGTGACTACGAAGAAAGCGGCATTAACGAAAAGAACGTGGCCATGAGTGCAACTGAAAGTACTTATGGTAACGAACGTGCCCTGGCCCACGACCCGTTGGTCAAAGACGGCCTGGATGAAGACTTGATCGTGAACATGACCCTGCCCTTCATCGAATCCGCCCGCCACGGAGTCGAATACCTCGGCCAATTGATCAAGCAATACGGTTCCCCAGCTGGTAACTCGGTGCTGTTCTCCGACCGTGACAGCGTGTGGTACATGGAAATCGTCACGGGTCACCACTGGGTTGCTCAGCGCATCCCCGACGATGCCTACGCCGTGGCCGCCAACCAGGTAGCCATCCAGCAGGTCGACTTTGACGACACCGACAACTTTGCTTGGAGTGAAGGTATCCGCGAGTTCGTTGAGGATAACCACCTGAACACCGACAAAGAAGGCTGGAACTTCCGTCACATCTTTGGCACCATGAACGAAAAGGACCGCCACTACAACACGCCGCGTGTATGGTACGCCCACCACGTGCTGAACCCCGAAGTCCCGGACGAACCTGAATCCGCCGACCTCCCGTTCATCATGCGGACGAACCACAAGATTTCTGTGGAAGACATCGCGCAGATCCTAGGTAGTCACTACAATGAGACTAAGTACGATCCGTTCGGCCACGATGGTGACGAGCGCGACCGGCTCCGTTACCGGCCAATCGGCTTGAATCGGACCCAGAACTCCCACGTCCTGCAGGTGCGCGACAACGCGCCAGCGGGGGCGGAAGGTATCATGTGGCTGTGCCTGGGCTACCCAACGTTCAGCCCGTACGTGCCGTTCTACACCAACGCCAACGACACCGACCCGTCGTACAGTACGACGCCACTGAAGCTCGACACGGATGTCGACTCCGCTTACTGGATGTACCGGACGCTGTCCACCATTACTGAGAGTCACTACAGTAAGTTCATTCAGCAAAACCGGGACTACCTGACTGCCCTGTACCGCCGCTTCCGTGAGCACGTCGCGGAAACTGACGCCGCGGCTAGCGAACTGAGTGGCAAAGACCTGACCAAGGCCCTGACTGAGGCTAACTACAAGATCGTTGCTGAAGCCAAAGCCGCCACTAAGGCCCAAATCAACGACATGCTGATGCAAAGTATCAACCTGTCGCGCTTGACGTTCGATATGGACAAGAACCTGTAATTACAATTGGACCGGGGGCCGCACTTGCGGCTACCCGGAGGACCACCAACCTGCTGACTGTTGCCACCAGGTTGGTGGTTTTTCTTTGGGTTCGGCATTAAAGCAATAATAAAATCAGCCCCAAGACGGATACCGCCTGCTCACGCATCAACGATAATGAATATGTGTTACGGCAACCATTATTTTTGGAGCAGGAAACCCCGTGAGTGTGAGCAGTCATCTTTGACCTCATCACGGTCGGAACCCGGTCATCTTTAGTTAACTATACACTTTGGAGGTAATCACTATGGATAACAACACCTTACTCATCACCACCACCGAAAACATTCCCGGACACACCTACACCATCATCGGCGAAGTGTTCGGCCTGACCACCCAATCTAAGAACGTGGTCTCCAACATCGGCGCCGGCCTTAAGAATCTGGTCGGGGGCGAAATCAAGGCCTACACCAGTATGTTGCACGATTCCCGTACCAAAGCCATCGAGCGTTTACGCGACGAGGCGGCCAAACAGGGCGCTGACGCCGTGGTCATGATGCGCTTCGACTCTGGTTCCATCGGCGGCGACATGCAAAGCGTCGTGGCGTACGGGACGGCCGTGCGGTTCACGGATTAATACCTGACCCAACGCCACCAGTCATCGTCTGGCGTCAAGTTAAGCAACCGGCATTAAAACACCACCCTACTTTTTACGGCTGACCCACATTGGGGGAAGCCGTTTTAGTTTCCCCCTAGGCAAATTCTGCCCGCCATATTTACCTCTCCCCACCGGACTGGTACCATTATTTGTAAGCGTCACCATTACTGCTATCAAGGGAGCGTAAACTATGGCCACTACTAAATACATCCTCGCCATTGACGAGGGCACCACGAGCACCCGCGCGTTGATCCTTGACCATGACGGCCACGTGGTCGCCGACGCGCAAAGTGAATTCACCCAGTACTTTCCCCAGCCCGGCTGGGTCGAACACAACGCCAACGAAATCTGGAACGCCGTCCTTTCCACCATCGCTAACACGTTCATCAACAGCGGCATCCAGCCGAAGCAGATTGCCGCCGTTGGCATCACCAACCAGCGCGAAACCACGATCGTGTGGGACAAAGCCACGGGGTTACCCATCTACAACGCCATTGTTTGGCAATCCCGCCAGACCAACGCCATCGCCGCCCAACTACAAGCCGAAGGGGCCGGTGACCTAATTCACGAACACACCGGATTGCGCATTGACGCCTATTTTTCCGCCACCAAGATTCGCTGGATTCTCGACCACGTACCCGGCGCGCAGGCACGCGCCGAGCGTGGTGAACTCCTCTTTGGCACCATCGACACCTGGATCGCCTGGAAGTTGTCGGGCGGTCAAATTCACGTCACCGACTACACTAACGCCAGCCGCACAATGCTATTCAACATCCACACCCTGCAGTGGGACGACGATATTTTGCGGCTACTCAACATTCCGCGGGCCATGTTGCCGACGGTGCGCAGCAACTCCGAAATTTATGGGCATACCGCCAGTTACCACTTCTACGGGAGTAGCGTGCCCATCGCGGGGATGGCCGGTGACCAGCAAAGCGCCCTGTTCGGGCAACTGGCGCTCCAGCCAGGAATGGTCAAAAACACCTATGGCACCGGTTCGTTTATCGTCATGAACACCGGCACCGAACCCGTTATGTCCGCCAATAACCTGTTGACGACCATCGCGTACGGACTACATGGTCAAGTTAATTACGCTCTGGAAGGATCCGTGTTCGTCGCCGGCAGCGCCATCCAGTGGCTGCGCGACGCCATGGAGTTGGTGCCCAGCGCACCCGACTCCGAGCAGGCCGCCCGCGAGTCCACCAGCCAGGATGAGGTCTACGTCGTGCCCGCCTTCACCGGCCTGGGCGCACCGTACTGGGACGCGGATGCCCGCGGGGCCGTCTTTGGCCTCACCCGGGGCACCACGCGCAACGACTTTATCAAGGCGACCCTACAATCACTGGCATACCAAAGTCGCGACGTGGTCGACACCATGAGCCACGATACCCACATTCCGATGCCAGTGCTGCGGGTCGACGGTGGTGCGGCCAACAACGACTACCTGATGCAATTCCAAGCTGACATACTTGGTACCCCCGTTGAACGCGCCGCTAACCTGGAAACCACGGCGATGGGCGCCGCATTTCTCGCCGGACTGGCCGTCAACTACTGGGCTGACACCGATGAGCTGCAACACCTCGCCCAAGTCGGCCGGCGGTTCACCCCACAGATGGACGCCAACCGCCGCGAGGGACTCTATGCCGGTTGGCAACAAGCCGTCCGGGCCACGATGATGTTCAAACCCAACCCAAACCAGACCCCCGTGTAGACGCAAAGAGGCGCCACTGACAACCTTCGTTGTCATCAGTGGCGCCTTTGCGTATACTCCATGTTACTTTGCCGACCGGTCACCCGCACCGCGCATCCCCCGAATAATCGTGAGCACACCGGCTGCGAGCCCGAGTGCCCCACTCAACAGGGTCACCCCGCCAGACACCGTCGCTAAAATTCCGTTGATCACTACTTTGCGGTCCGCCATCTTGCTGCCTCCTGCTACTAAACGCCGCTATCATGCCTACGTTGACAGTATAACAGCGCTTACAGGTAGCTGTCACTACCTGCTACTGCCGGTAGTAAGCCTCATCAGCAAAGCCGCCCTGGCCGGCACCGAAGATAATGCGGTCGCGACTACTATCCGAATCATCATTGGCCGCCCCTTTGGCGCCTCGCTGCACTAAGAGCATCGGCGTCGTCGCCGGAACGCCACCAAAGTAACAGCCCGTGACCGCTAGGGTCCCGTTAGTCGCGGTATCCGCGTTGCGCACAATCACTTCGGGATGTCAATCAACATCGTGCCCACTGACTACGGCGCCCTTGGTGACCCCTTGGTATTCGTTACCCGGCTGCACCAACGTTTGGTTCGTCACCACCAGTGTGGCCCCCGTTTGCGGGTTGGTCCACGTGCCGACCAGACTGCTGAAGTTCTCCTGGGCAACGGCCGCAACGTTCAAGCTGGCACCAGCAGCTTGACTACTGTTGCTGGCCTGGCTGGACGTCTGGGCAGCGCTGCTAGCTGCGCTACTGCTCGCGGTCGCGGCGCTCGATTTGGACGACCGCGCCACCTTCGCCTTGCGTACCGTGACGTTATGCTGGTGGCTGGTCCTGGCTGCGCGGTTGTGGCTACTGCTGGAGGCCCCCCGCTGCTGGTGGCTACCACAACCAGCGAGGGTGAGCGCGACCACCGTACCAACGATTAAAGTGCTAATTTGTTTGACCATATTAATTTAGTGCAACCAGACCAACGGCACCGTCGCCGCCTCCTCAGGGTGGCAGTGGCCGTGCCGTTAAGGGTTGCTACTCCTCCCGCAGCCTACTTGCGTGTGTTGAACGCCGTAAAGACGTTGGCAACGGCCGAAACGGTCGCCATCTTGTTGGTCGACTCCGATACTGCCAAGTTCTGCTGCTGCAGGGATAGCTGGTCGTGCTGGAAGTCCTGATTTTCTGCCACGTTAAAGGCTTCTTGCAAAGTCGTCGCCCGGTTTTCCTGCACTAGGTGCATTAAGCGGTCAATCGTCCAGTAGCTGTAAAACTCTTGCGGGAAGTCTTGCATACCACGAATATAGTCAGGATTTTGTTCTGCACTGCGTAAGTGGTTCTCTCCGGCAGCAATCGCCTTGTTCGCGGCCACGCCGCCAACAATCCGACGATAGATGAGATACGCTATGAAAGCAATGCAGGCAAAAGTAAAAATACTGGGAACGTACCTATCCACAGTGGACGATCCCAAAAATGCACCGAATACTATCAGCACGATAAGCCATAGGATGGGTGTCAAGATCATCCACTTCTTAAAAAAGTGCTTAGTAGCTGCTAACTGCTGACGCGCTACATAAATCTCATGCCGCGCGTCCTGCGCGTCGGCAGTCAGTTGCTTCTTCTTGTTCAGGTAAGCCAAAATTTCGTCTTTAGTCATAATATGTTTCCTCCACGTTTTATCCCTTTATTCACTTTTTTGTATAACTGATAATGCCTAGAAAAATAGTGTAGTGACCACAATTACTCGATTTAAGGCGACAAGTTATCACCGTTAACTTTCCCCAAAATTGCTGCGGAACAAAATAATCAATCAACCCGATACTAGGCCATACGCAAATCCGGTTCTTAGTAGTATCGCCTGTCACTCCATGGTTAAACTCTTGGTCGGCTGCGGGCACACCACGCGGATAGAACCTCTATGCTGTAGCTCGTACGGTCATCCGCATTGGCCAGATCCGCGTGCAGCGCTGGTTACCGCACTGCTACTAGCCGCCTTGTTGGTGGCACGGCTATTTATCCCAATACCCATAACCCAAAAATTATTGCTGCACAAAATACTGTGTATAACCGTTATTACTGCTCCAAACGACGATGCGGTTCTTGCTGGTGTCGTCAGTCACCCCGTTGTTGAACTGCTTGTTCACCGCGGTACCACGCGGATAAAACTCAATACTGTAGTTCGTGGTGACATCCTGGTTGACCAAATCAGCTTCTAGAGCACCAGCATTTTGCCCAAATTTAACGGCGGAATCCGTCCCGTCAATGTTGAAGCTACTGCCGGATAAGGTAAACTCGGTCGTCGTGACCTGGTTGTTCGTGACCGTCAACTGGTCAGTTAGCCGCTGGCTGTCCTGGCTCCAGTTATATCCTGGCTGACCACCCAGATTGTTACCGGCCACCGCAACTTCTTGCCATGAACCGGCCAGACTAGAGTAATTGCCCTGTTGAATTTGCGTTAGGTTCATCCCCGAGTTGGTTGACGATGCTTTTGCGGCGGCCTGCTTGCTTGATGAACTGGTAGCCGCACTACTACTGCTCGAACTACTACTGTTGCTGGCACTACTGCTAGAGCTGGCTTGAGCCGTCTGTTGGTGTTTGGACGGGAAAGCCTGGGCCCAGGTCCGCTTGCCCGCCTGCACGGCCGCATACTGCTTACCCTTCGTGGTCCGTTGACTATAGAAGCGCACCGGATTACTGCCGATACCCAGAACACCTTTGTGAAAGGTAAACGTGAGCGCCTCGATTTTGCTGATGTCGGTGCCCGCGGCCACATAACCTTGCCGTCCCTTATCCAACGTCCAGGAATGATGCGGTAACGTCAGGCTGACCCGGTTACTCTTCACCACGAGCTGACCCCGGCTACGCTTGGTGCCACCCATCCCAATTTCTTGGGCCACATAGCGTTGATTACTACTACCCCGCCGGTGGAGTACCAACGCATGGACGCGGTAGGTACTGCTTTGGGCCTTGGCCGGCGCGTACTGCACAAAGTAGTACTTGCCAGACAAGTTGGCCACCCGCGCGTGCGTCGTACTACTTGCGCTACTGCTACTGGTGCTGCTGGTGTTGTGCCCAACACAAGCGGCCAACAGGACCACCCCGCTGGCGACCACCAACGTAGTTACTAGACGCTTAATTCCGTGTTGCATTATTTTGCCTCCCCCAAAGTTACTCACAATAATCACTTATCCTTGGTGTAATGTAACTTCATTCCAAATGCCGTCAGGTCGAAGGACTTTTTGTCCTTCGACAACGTCGCTGTTTTATGATCACCATCCAGCGTCATGTCCAACTTGTTACCTTTGATTTTGTACGTTCCGTTATTGTGGGTGCCCTTTTCGTGCACCTTATTGCCCTTAAACTCGAGTGTATCCGTCGATGTGGACCATAAGATTTGCACCTTGGCTGAGTACGAACCACTCAGGTGCTTCGGCATGACCATGACTACACCTACAATGACCACCACGGCCACCACCGCGATGCCAATCAGCCAACTAGGCTTAATCCGCTTCTTCATAATTTTTGCCCCTCCCATTTTCAAATATGACCCGACTTGGTTGCGACCACCCACAACCTGATTATTATTTTATGGACATGTTTCTAGGTCCACAATTTATACGCGCAAATTTAGCTGCTTTTCTGCCTAGATTTTGCATATATGTAATTTCGACCATTGAGCTTTGGGTAATTCTGCGCGATATTACAATTGTGCGAATCATAGGGCTATTTATAGATAAGTTGGAGGCAAGTCTATATGGAACAAACAAGTTGGGGCCACTTTATGCGCCGCTTCCGCAAAGACCGGGGGATGTCCCTCGCGGAGGCGGTCAAAGGCGCACACTGCGCACCGTCGACCTTGTCGCGGTTTGAACGGGATGAGGCGGATATTAGTATCAATAGTATGAAGCAGATCATGGCCAACTTGGTCATGAACACCTGGGATTTCCGCGAGCACGTCACCGACAACGCGGAATACTTCACGGATAATAAGTTGTACTACTTTATGAGCGGGAAGACCGACCGTTTACGCCAGTTGGCCGCGGCCTATAGCGCCCAGCACTCGGAGCAGCGTCCGATGCCAGCGGTGGCTTACACCAAACTGATCTACCGTCTCGCCATCGAACCCGCCACGCCCATCCGCCGCCTACAACGCGACCAAGAACAGTTGTTGGCCCAATTGCTCCAGCCGTTTCAGGGCTGGAACATCGCCCAACGGTTTGCCATCTACGTCGCGTTGCGGTTTGCCAGCCACGAGCTGTTAAGCGTGATGAGTATCCGCCTGAGTCGTTTTGCCCTGGCTTACGACGATGACAGCATTCAAAGTTACAGTGTCACGATGGAAGATTTGAGCATCCTGCTGGTCCACCTAGTCGCTCGGCACGAAATCGACCTGGCTCACCAGGTGGCTGCGGCTTTGGAACACACCCACACCACGCTGGTGCGCAACGGTGAAAACTTTGACCTCAAGGGCCATATCATGGGCGAGGCGGCGCCGTACCAGTTTGCCAAAGCCGTCCTGGCCTGGCGCGAAGAGCCGACGGCCATCACCAGCGCCCATGTACGCGATGTGATCCACGACATTCGCAATACGGGGATGGACTACATCACCCAGTACTACCAGGAATGCTGGGACACCATCCAGTCCGGCGTCACCAGCTGGCACGACGTGACACTCAACGCGCCGACTATACCTCCGGCACCGCTGCACGCATGGGCCTTCACCGCGGATAACCTGCGGCAAGTCCGCAACATTTTGGGCCTCGACCTGGGTGAAGTGGCCGTTGACTGGACCAGCGCAACTCAATCTCGCTTCGAAAAGGGGCAAACGCAGTTAGGGTTTAAGGCCTCGCTCAAATTGCTGAATGCCCTCCTGCTCGACTACAAGTTTCTCTTTGGCGTGATGTTTGATTCGCCAGAGACGGCCTTGTCCAAGCGCATCGAGCAGACCCACGGCCCCGACTTCACCCAGCGGGTCAAAGTTGCGCTGGCGCGCGAAATCGCTGCGCTACCCAAAACGCCGCGGAACCTCTACCTCATGCAGTATGGCGTCCTAGGTCGCCACGCCATCGGCCAACTGACGTGGCACGGCAAGACCTTCGCTGAAGCCTGTGCCATCATGGGTGCCAAACAATATGCCGACGCCACGGTGGCAGGAATCCTCGCCACACGCTGGATCCGGGTATCGGACGTCCACCGGATGCTTAACACCCTTGGCCTGCTGGACAAGGAACAGTACGTGCAGGTGTGGCGCCACGTTCTAAGTCACACGCGGATCGATTCGCGTAGCGACGGCGCGTTTGGCGCCGTCGCTACGCAGGGCGTCATCATTTACTACCAGGCTACCGACGTGGTCCGCCTCCGCCAGTTATGGGGCTTCCTGACGCAGATGACCGAAATTTTTCAGCCAACCCTCATTCCCTCCGTCACGGGCACCGAAATGGTTTGCCGGCTGTTTATGTATCCGGAACAGGCGGACACCACCATCGCGGCTTTATACCGGGCGCAACAAGCCATGCACAACCTGATGCCGACACCCGCCGAACAGGCAGTATTGCCGCCCGATGCATTTACCGTCTGCATTTACTACCTAGACGTCTTCAAGCACTGGCGCGCAACGGCGGTACTGCCCGGATCAACCCGGCCGGAACGCTGATTGGCGACCAACCCCAGCAGAGGCGAGCAAAACGGCACGACCACACCGTGTCGCCATTTAGAGAAAGGTGAGTCTAATGAACCAAATCAGTTGGGGCCGCTACATTCAACGCTTCCGCCACGACCGGGGACTGACGCTTATTGCGGCGGTAAAAGATGCTGGGTGCGCGCCGTCAACCTTGTCGCGGTTTGAACATGATGACGTGGATATCAGTGTTACCCGTATGCGGAAAATCATGCAAAATATCGCCATGGACCGTTGGGACTTCCAGGACCGCGTAGCCACCGACCCAGAATACTTAACGGACAATAAGTTGCTGGACTTCATCAATGGTGACCTAAACCAACTACGGCAGTACACATCGGCATACACCCTTGCACACCGCGAAAGCCGGCCACTGCCTGGTGTCCAGTACACCAAGATGATTTACCAACTAGCAATTGAACCCACCAACCCTAACCACCGCTTACGGCCTAGTCAGGAAGATTTGCTGGCGCAGTTGTTGCAGCCACATCAGGGCTGGAGTGTCGCCCAACGCTTTGCCATTTACGTCGCCTTGCGCTTCGCTAGCCACGAATTACTCACGCTAATCAGCCACCGGCTTAGTGCCTACGCAAACAACTATAACGACCACAATATCCTGCAAAGTGGTCTCTCCATGGAGGACCTGGGCATCCTACTCGTCCAGCTCGTCGCCCACCGGGAATTGGGGCTTGCGCGCGAAGTCAACGCGGCTTTGGAGCACACGGAGAATGTTCTGGATCACAACTTCACCACATACGACGTCCGCACCCACATCGTTGCGGACGCTTACCCGCGCCGCTTTGCCCAAGCCGTGCTTGGATGGGGTGAACACGACACCGCAAACACGGCCGCAGAGGTGCGCAACGTCATTCACGATGTGCGCACCGTCGGCATGGACGACCTGTCCAACTATTACCAAAGTCTGTGGGACACCGTCCAATCTGGCATTACCGGATGGCACAACGCTGGCTTACAGCTGCCAGCAGTCCACCCGCAACAACTTACCTCGTGGGCTTTTACCGGCACCAATCTGCACCACATTCGTACCATGCTGGGCCTGAGCCTCGCAGATGTTGCCGTTGATTGGACGGTAGCGACCCAGTCCCGGTTTGAGCACGGCCAGACCCAGCTGGGCTTCATCGCTTCACTTAAGCTCCTCAACGCGCTACTGCTAGACGCCAAAATTTTATTCGGCACCATGGACTGGTCACCCGAAAACGCCTTTTCTGAACATATTCGCACCACGCCCGTCAAGGATCCCAAAGAACGGGTCCTGGTCGCCCTCCAAAATGAGCTGGCGGCGCTGCCGCCCAAGCCCCGTAACCTCTACCTTATTAAGTATGGCGTCCTGGCACGTCACGCGGTGACGCAGCTGACCTGGCTCGGGTTATCGCTCAAAGATGCGCGCGACGCCGTGCACGTGGAGCGCAGCGCGGCGGCCACGGTGGAGGGTGTCACCTCGACACGTTGGATCCAGGCGTCTGACATTCACCTGCTGCGTAACTCACCCGCCATGTTGAATAAGGACCAATTCAACACCATTTGGCGCCATATCTTCAGCCATACCCGCCTGAATACCACCAGCAATGACGACCTGATGAGTCTGAGTGCGGAAGGTGCATTGATCTACTTCCAAACGGCTGACATTGTACGGATTCACCAGATTTGGCAGGTTCTCATTCAGAAACACCCCACCATCAGCATGCGGGAAACCACATCCATCACGGCCGCACAGATGGCCTGCCGCTTGTTTATCTTTCCCGAACAGGCTGACACCACGCTGGCCTCAATGTTACGGGCCGAGCAGGCCATGCGCAACTTTGCCCCCGCCGCGCTCAAGCACACCGTCGTGATTTTTCACGCCAACCCGTTTACCGTCTTCCTGTACTACCTGTCGGTGTTCAGGTACTGGCAGGCCAGTGGCCGGTTGCACGCTGACCCAGAGAAGCACACATCGCCGCGGCGGGATTCGTGAGCACGTTAACGTCAACAGGTGCAGTAGTCCGTAGACCGCTGCACCTGTTTTACTGTTAATGGCAACGATGGGTGTACCATCCGCCTCAACTGGGCGGTAACCCCAAAAGCCCATCCCGGTCTGGCGCCGGAATGGGCTTTACTTAGCTGCTCGCTCAGGTTACACATGCTCACGGTATTAGCGGATGTGTAATTTACCCACGCCCTTATCACCAGCTTTGTCCAGTTGGATCTTCGTGTTGGACGTACCCAGACGCTTAAATGTTTCTTTGGGCGTCAATATCGCGGCCGTGCTCGCCCTAAACCCGTAGAACCGTGAACTACCAATTTTTTTATCAATACGGTCCGGTTTAGCGGACAATTCCATCCACCAACCATTGTTACGTAGTGCCGGCATGGCGGTGGCATTGAATGACATGTTGGAAATCTTACCACCGCTGTTAGAATCCTGGACCGGAATGCCCATCCGGCGATCGAATTCCGCAGTATCAATGGGCATTTGCTTCTTGCCCCAAACCTGCGCATGACCAAAAACCACTTTTTCACGGATGGCCGTTTTACCCTTGTTATTACTGCTATTAGGCGCAATGTAAGCCTTGACCTTTTGCGGTGTTGGCGCCACGTAATCGCCCGAGGCAGTGTTTTGCAACCAGTTGAAGTACTTTTGGGCGTAATCGCGGTCGTAATTAATACGCATGTCCACGTCGTCGTCACCGTCAAAGCCGTTCTCAACGTAATCATCAGTCATGATGCGATTACCATTAGCCACGACATTATCAACAAATGATTTCCGGTAGTATTTATAAGTCTTTTTGTCCAACGCTTCGTACTTCGCAATAATCTGATCGGTGGACATTTTGCTTAGTTGTCCTAACGTCAGTGCTTTGTCAAAAGACCGCACCGTCCAGTCCTTTCTACTGTAGTAAGTGGGGTGTAAACTATCCCCAGCCGTGACCGCAGACAATTCCACCGCCATGCCATTCTTAACCACGAAGATTTCTGGAACCTCCGTACTAGCATCCATGCTGACCTTGCCAGTTTGTTCAATTTGGGCCCTAAAATCGATTGGTAACCACACGGTTGGTTTGCGCGATTGCAACGCTTGCCCATAAAACTTCTTGGATTGGTGTCCACACGCGCTTAATGCGAGTACCGCCATCAAACCCACCGCTAGTGCCCAGAACTTATGCCCACGCTTCATTCTCTTCATCCTCCTGCCCCCAAAATCAATCAGTACTGCCAGTTTCAACCCAGCTCGACGAATAAATTCATCTTGCGTGATTGCGATACCCTCAAGTGCGAATCGGGCTATTTAACTGTGCCCCCATTATATAAAGCCTTTTTTGACGGCAGTATTTGCAGAAGCAAAATAGCAGGATTTTTTGCCCGGATTTTGCATATTTGTAATTTAGTGGGGCTAGGTGAGGCAAAAATTACGGCAGGAGCAGTACCGAGCACCGTTGGCTAGGCCTTCCGCCCGCGGTAATTCCGGCCGTACCTGTCGGTGTTTGACCTTGTCCACGCCAAAAAGTTACGCGCAACCCATTGACATTCACGTCAAATCCCGTAGAATGTAATAGTGCTCAATTAATTGACATTGCCCGTTGGTCAAGGGGTTAAGACGTCGCGTTCTCAGCGCGAAAACACGGGTTCGAATCCCGTACGGGTGATCAGTAAAACAAACACAGGTTTTGTTCAGCGAGGAATGCCGCTATGGCGGGGTTTCTCGCTTTTTTATTTGACAGGAATAAAACGCAAAATGCATGGTCAGGATCGCGAATAAACGATTTTGTAGTTGATCGCGCATTGAGCTTTGCGTGCCACTCGCGGTCACCGTGGACCCACTTCTTGACCACGCGCATTTGCGCGGCGCTGGCCCTCTTTGCAACCATCGTAAAACTTCCCTAGACGATAAAGTCATGCCATAACGTTAATAATGCCAAGATGATTGCCACAACCGCTAGCGTTACGGTCGCTTTTTCCACCATTTGCAGAAACCCGCTCTCCGGGTGCTATAATGGACGTAATTACATTTCAGTATCCACGGGGGCAACATGGTTCAACTAGTTTTGGTTCGTCACGGTGAAAGCACCGCCAACTTTGATAATACCTACACCGGTTGGTCCGACGTCGACTTAACGGCGCACGGTCGCGCCCAAGCACACGTTGCTGGCCAACTGATCGCCGCCAGCGGCCTACAGTTCACGGCGGTTCACACTTCGATGTTGCGGCGCGCCATCATGACCGCCTACATCATTCAGGACGAGTTACACGCCAACTGGCTACCTATCACCAAGAGTTGGCGTCTTAACGAGCGGCACTACGGCGCGCTACGTGGGTTGAACAAGGACAAAACGCGGGCGTTGTTTGGCCGCCAACAGGTGGCCCAGTGGCGGCGGAGTTACACCGCCGAGCCACCACACTTAGCCCGGGCACACCACCAACGCCGCTACGCCCACTGGCCCACGAGTATCATCCCCACCGGTGAGAGCTTAGCCGACGCCAGTGCGCGGTTGTTGCCCTACTGGAACGACGCGGTGGTGCCGCAGCTACGGGCGGGCCACAACCAGCTGATCGTCGCGCACGGTTCGACGTTGCGGGCCCTCATTAAGCACCTGGAAGGCATCGCTGACACCGACATTGATGGGGTCGAGGTTGGCAACGCCGCCCCCATCGTCTACACGCTCAACCAGCGGCTGGCAATTACGGATAAAGTGACGTTAGCGGAGAAATAAAAAACGTGATGTCCCGCGAAGTTGTCACCAACTTTGCAAAACATCACGTCAGTTTAAATTAATTCACCATGGTGGTACCGGACGGTTCGTAGAAATCGCCCGGCACCACTTTTTTATGCGTGTACAAGCCAACCAGTAGCGGCCATTTCCGCCGCACATAAAAAAAGCACCCCCAACCGTCAACGGTGCGGGTGCTAACAATCAATGATAGTCACGCTACTCAATGGTCGCGTTACTTTTTCTCGGTATCCTTAGCGTCCTTGGTGTCCTTCGTGTCGCTGGCCGGCTTAATGGTCTTGACCGCGCCAGACTTCCGGGCGTTCTTATTCTTGTTCTTGGCTTCATCCTCTTCGGTGACCGGCGCCTTAACGGGCTTGCCCCCAAGCTTGATGTTCGCAAAGTTGATGACGGTCTTGTGTTTCAGGTCTTCAACCACCACGGAATCCTCCGTGTCAAAATCGTCAATCGTGAGCATAGCGGAGTTGGTGTAAATCTTTTCCACGGTGCCCTTGAAGCCATTCGGCACACTCGTGCCTTTGGCGACGTCAACCTTGTCACCAACCGCTAACTCAACTGCGTTAGCGGGAATTTTTGCCTTGTTTTTTGCCTTTGACTTTGATTCTGCCATCGTGCACCTCCTGCGCTGTTCTATCGCCACCTGGCGATTACGTCGAAAACCATTATAACCGTTTTGCGGGCCGCCGTCGACTGGTCAACACTATGCGCGCACCTGCCCGTTACCGACGATCTCGTACTTCGTGGTGGTCAGCGCGTCCAACCCCATCGGGCCGCGCGCGTGCAATTTCTGCGTACTAATGCCGATTTCAGCACCAAAGCCAAACTTAAAGCCGTCAGTGAACCGCGTCGAAGCGTTCACGTAAACGCAAGCAGCATCAACCAAGTCCTGGAAGCGGCGACTGTGGGCCAAGTTGTTGGTGATGATGACCTCGGAGTGCTTGGTGTTGTGCGCGTTGATGTGCGCGATTGCGGCATCGACATCGTCCACGACTTTGACCGCCATGATCAAGTCGTTGTACTCGGTATCCCAGTCCTCAGCGGTTGCCGCCACCATGTCCGGCACGATGGCGCGGGCCCGGTCGTCACCACGCAGCTCCACACCGTGCGCACGCAGGTCAGCCGCCAGTACTGGCAGGTAGGCATCAGCCACGCTGGCGTTGATCAACAGCTTTTCAGCCGCGTTGCAGACGGACGGACGCTGGACCTTGGCGTTGATGACGATCTTACGCGCCATTTCCAGGTCCGCCGCGTCGTCCACGTAGATGTGACAGTTGCCCGCCCCGGTCTCGATCACCGGCACGGTTGCCGTCTGCACGACCCGGTTGATCAAGCCGGCCCCACCACGCGGGATCAGCACGTCAACGTACTGATTCAGGTGCATCAGCTCCGTCGCCAGCGCGTGGCTCGGGTCGGTAATCAGCTGGACGGCGTCGGCAGGCAGGTCGATGCTGGTCAGGGCGTGACGCAAAGTCGTAGCCAGAGCCTGGTTACTATGCAACGCTTCTTTGCCCCCACGCAGGATAACGGCGTTGCCGCTCTTAAAGGTGAGCCCGGCCGCATCTACGGTCACGTTAGGGCGCGCTTCGTAAATCATCGCTACCACGCCAAGCGGTACGCGCCGCTGGGTAATGGTCAGCCCGTCCTCGGTCACCCACCCGCGGTCGATCTGTGCCGTTGGGTCCGGCAACTGCGCCACTTGGCGCAAACCCGCCGCCATGTCCTGCACGCGAGCGGGTGTCAACCGTAGCCGGTCGAGGAACCGGGGATCGATGGTGGCTCCGTCCAGGTCCTGCTGGTTGGCCGCCAGGATGGTGTCGGTCGCGGCAATCACGGCGTCAGCCATCACGTTAAGGGCCCGCTGCTTGTCGGGATCCGGCAACTGCGCCAGGGTGGCCGCCGCGGCTTTGGCTGCGCGACCCATGGCCTGTAAATCGTTCGTTTGTACGTTGTCCATGTTCAAATTCCTCCTATTAACTCCTTACCGTGACTGTGCGGATTGCGCGTGTGGCATCTTGTTAGCTGGCGCAAAGCGAGTGCCGATGTCCTCCCCCGCCATGACGCGCAGCACCACCCGCGGGTCGGCGCCGTTAACCAACACCATCGTTTTGCCCGCCGTAATCATTGTGTTGGCGGCCTTGAGCTTAGTGACCATGCCGCCCGTACCAAAGCGGGTCGAGCTGCCACTGGCGCCGGCGAGAATCGCGTCGGTTACCCGCGTGACGTGGTGCAGCAAGTGTGCGTCGGCGTACTTACGCGGGTCGACGTTGTAGAGACCGTCGATGTCCGACATGATGATCAGGACGTCGGCGTCCACTTGCCGCGCAACAAGGGCGGAGAGCTGATCGTTATCGCCAAAGGTGGTGCGGTGATCCATTTCATCAGTCGCCACCGAGTCGTTTTCGTTGATGACCGGAATAATGTTTTGCGCCAGTAACGCTTCAATAGTGTCAAGCACGTGGATGCGGCTAACGGGGTAATCAAAGACGTCGTACGTCAACAGCAACTGTCCCACCATTGTCCCGTAGTCAGTAAACCGGCGGGTGTACAACGACATCAGTTGCGATTGACCAATCGCAGCCAGGGCTTGTTGGCCGGCAATGGCGGCGGGGCGCTCGTGCTGACCCAGCATGTCGAGGCCGACCCCGATGGCACCAGATGACACCAGGAGGACTTCGCAACCCTGGTTCTGCAGGGCGGTGAGAGCATAGGCCAGACGGTCGATAGTTTGCAGGTTCACTTTGCCATCCGGATAGATGAGGCTACTTGTACCAATTTTAACTACTACCCGTTTTGTGCGTGTCTGTGCCATCATGTTGCCGTCCTCCACGTGCGTTCCTGTGACAAAAAGCGTTGCCCGACCGAGGCACCCTCACCGGGCGGTACCATCCTCGTTCGAAGCAACGCTTCACTCTTTGACTACCATATATGCTTGTTCATCTGTTCCTGCCAGCTTGGATTCGTGCGCATTGAACGGCTTGCAGTCCGTGACCATTCTCCCTGTGAGGCACTACTATGACTGGCGGTGGGCCGCGGCCCAAAACCTGTCGTTATCATACGGCCATCGACTTACTTTTGTCAAGGCGGTTGCAATTTAGGGTAAACTTTTGCATGTTGGTCATTTATACTGTAGGTGTTTGGTTCTAGTTTGAGGGGTACCACACCGTTGGGCGTGCCGCTGGGGTAGCCGCGCGCCCCGACTTTGAGGAGGACACCCTTTGATTACACTCACTAACACACAATTTACCGCCACCGTCAACCCGTTCGGCGCCGAGCTCACCACGTTGACTCGTCGCCAGGACGGGCGCGAATACATCTGGTCCGACACCACCGGAAAATACTGGGGCCGTCACGCCCCGATCCTGTTTCCCGCCATCGGTCGGTCCAACGACGACCAGTACGTCGTCGACGGTCGGACGTACCCGATGCACCAGCACGGCTTTGCCCGCGACTTTGAATTCACGGACGTCACGCAAAGTCGCGACGACACCGTCACCCTGACGTTGCATGACAATGCCGAGACGCGGAAGCTGTACCCGTTTGCCTTTGCCCTCACCGTCACCTACACGCTGACCGTGACCGGACTCGCGGTCCACTACACCGTCGCCAACACCTCTGCCCAGCCGTTACCGTTTGCGCTGGGGTCACACCCCGGCTTTGCGCTCAGCCAGCCGCTGGATCAGTACGTCGTCACGCTGACCGGCGCCAAGCTGCCGCTCACCAAGTTCGGCATCGGACCGGTACCGTTCCGCAATGGCAAAGTCGAGCCGCTGACCGCCGCGGACGGGGCTTCCCTGCCACTCAGCCACGAACTGCTTGATGATGGGCTGCTGATTATCAACGCGCCGGATGCCACTAGTGCCACTTTGGCCAGCAAGGATGGTAGTTACAAAGTCACGCTGAGCCTGGCCGACTTCCCGTACCTGACGCTGTGGAGTCCGGAACACAAGCACGCACCGTTCGTTTGCGTCGAGCCGTTCCACGGCCTGCCGGATGTGTCCGGGCAACCGACCGACTGGTACCAGAAGCCGGGCAACACCACTGTCGCCCCGGGTGGGCAGAGTGACTTTGGCTACACCATGACACTGGAGTAAATTAAGCAAACATTGCGCGCAAAATAGCGCCCGCACCAACGACTACAACGGTCGCTGGTGCGGGCGCTTTTGGCGTTTAGTCGCCACTGTAGTCTACAATCTTGGTCCCAGCACTACTGCCATAAACGATCTTCTGCACCTTAGTGGCGATGGCCTTGACGCGGGTAAAGTCGAGCGTCGTTTGGTTGTGGCCGTGGGTCATGATCACCAGAATATAGCGGTGGCCGTCACTGGTGGTGACGATGCCGGCGTCATTGTTGACGTCGTCGAGGAAACCGACCTTATCGGCTACCGTGGCGCCGCTGTCGACGCTCGCCACGCCGGCGGGGATACCGTCGCGGTAGACCTGCTTGCTCATCAGGCTGAGGAGGTACTGCCGGTCACTACGGTTGCTAAACACACCGGTGCCAGCCGCGAGCGCCTGTAGTAGTTGGCGCAGGCTGCGGCTGGTGGTGCTGGCCGCTTCACTGTCGCCATGGAAGACGGGGTTTGCCCACTCCTGGCTCTTGATGAACGCGTTGATGCTGGTACGCCCGTACTCCGCGAGAATACTTTCAGGAAAGGTGTTGCTGGAATTGACCACCATCTGGTAGAAGCCCTCTTTGTTCGCGGTGGTCCAACTAAACTTACCCTCCTGATGCAGGTGTAATAAGTAGGCGGCGATGAACAGCTTATAGGTGCTGGCCGAAGTCTCGGTGGTGGTGGCGTTACTGTCCACGGCAATTTTGCCGTTCCCGTACGTCAGTTGGTCGGTGGTACTGTCTGCGGCCGACCCGCTGGTAGCGTCAAGACTGTAAAAGCTGACGCTGGCATCCCCGTCTTTGGTCACCTCATTCAGGTAATGTTGCAGGTTCCGTTGGATCACGCTGCGCTTCTTGGCGGCGGTGGTCGCCGCGCTAGTGGTGGAAGAACTGCTGCTGGTGGCGGCCTGGGTGTGCTGGCCGTGACCCTGGGTGTCGCCGGCGGCCCGCCAGAAAAGGAGTGCAACAGCCATGGCGCCGAGAACGACGACAATGGCGGCCACGATTCGTTCGTGGCGGCGGTCCTGTGAATGCATATGCAAAATAATTGCCCCCAATTGCAGAATACGTCCAGTGTAGCGGGCCCACGTGGCGCCTTTGCAACCAAATTATGACGAAACCACGAATTTTTGGCACATGGTGACCTGAGGCGGAGCTGGTGATGAATGAATCAGCTCGCGGTGAAGGTCAATTAATGCTAAATATTGACGCAAAAAAGCCAGCTGGCGTTTACACACCGGCTGGCTGATACAATCAATGAACAATGGGTTGCAACGTAACGATCCCACCACCTTCGAAGGCCAGCCGTCACGGGCGCAACTGGGCTGCGAAGTGTGTGTCGCTAGTGGTTGGGCGATTGAAGCAGGGGTATGACATAAACTGATGGCACAACGCGGCAACGTTAAACAAAAAATGCCAGCCGATGCTTCCACATTAGCTGACAATTCTTATTTGCTTGTGCACAAAAATTACTAGCACCACCCACCACCACTAACACAGCCTACTTGGCGTTTAACGCGGCGGTGGCTTCTTCAAAGTCGTCAAAGTGGTGCTTGGTGTGGCCGATAATCTGGTAGTCTTCGTGGCCCTTCCCAGCAATCAGGACAACGTCGCCGGGTTGCGCCGCGTTGATGGCGTAGCGAATGGCTTCCCGCCGGTCGGTGAACCGCTGATAGCTATCCGCTGGTACGGCGCTAACGACCATATCCAGGATGCTGTCAGGGTCCTCCGTCCGTGGGTTGTCCGAAGTGAACACGGGGTCGGTCGCCAAGCGGACGGCAATCTCGCCCATGATGTGGCGCTTGTTGTGGTCACGGTCACCACCAGCACCAACCACGCAGAAGATCCGCTGCTTCGCGAACTTGCGGATGGTCGTCAAGACGTTCTCCAGGCCGTCCGGCGTGTGCGCGTAGTCGACCAGGACCACCACGTCTTTGTCGTTGGGCACCGGCTGAAAGCGGCCCGGCACCCCAGTTGCGGCTTCAATGCTGCGGATGATGTCCGGCACAGCAATACCCTGGCCGTACGCAGCCCCAAAGGCGGCCAGCACGTTGTAGACGTTGAATTCGCCCACTAGGTGCATGTGGACCGGGTACGTCCGCCCGTAGAAATGCAGGTTGAACCGCGTGCCGTGGTTGGTCGTCGCGATGTCCGTCGCCTGCACCGTAGCGGGGTGGTCCACCCCGTAGGTAATCACGTTGGCGACCGTGTGCTGCGCAATCGTAACCAGCTTAACACCGGCCGGGTCGTCGGTGTTGATGACGGCCGTCTTGCTGCGACCGTTGCGGCTCAGGCCGCTACCCAACTCACTGAACAGCAGGCTCTTGGCGGCAAAGTAGGCCGCCATGGTCTTGTGGTAGTCCAGATGGTCCTCAGTCAGGTTCGTGAACACCGCGGTGTCAAAGTCGGTCCCCCAGTTGCGGCCCTGGTCCAGTGCAATCGAGGAGACCTCAATGGCCGCCGCGGCGTTACCGGCGTCACGCATCGCAGCCAGCACCCGCTGGATGGTGTTGGCATCGGAGGTGGTATTGACCGTCGACAACTTTTCGTCCCCGACTTTGTTGTACAGCGTCCCCATAATACCTGTATTCATGCCGTTATCGCCGAGAATCTTACTGATCAGGTGGGTCACCGTGGTCTTACCGTTCGTCCCGGTCACCCCGATCACGTTCAGGTCCCGACTCGGGTTGCCGTTGAACGCGGCGGCGAGTTCCGCCAGCGCTTTGTGCGTATCTGGCACCGTCACCACCATGCCCGCGCCTTCAAAGGCGACCGGCCGCTCCACGACGGCCAGGACAGCGCCGGCCGCGAACACCTCATCCAGGTGCTCGTGACCATCAAAGTTGGCCCCGGCAATCGCGACGAAACACGCGCCCGGACGGACCTCCCGGGTATTAGCCGTCACCATGGTGATCTCCGTGGTGGCGTGATTGAGTTGGTCCCGATCATCGGGCCCAACAGCGAGAATATTAGTCAGCGTGTGTACCTGCATGCCGTTCTTCCTTTCTGAAACCGATAATTGTTACATTCTTGTAACACTAACAAACCATAGTATAACGTAAACTGACGCCGTGTGACGGCCGTTCGCGGGATTTTTAGGCTATTTTCTTGAAAACATATACTAACAAAACCGTTACGACCCACCGGCCGTAACGGTTTGTGCGTGATCCTAAATTTACAGTTGATCCAGCACCGCTTGCAGGACCGTCGCGGCGTCTGCCGGCAGCTGGTTATAGCCCTCCATGGCGGTCTTCTGCTGGTTGACGAAGTCCAGCCGCGCCTGGATCCGGGCCCGGAACGCCTGGGCGTAGTCGGCGTCAGCAAAGTCGACCGAGTACCCATCCACGGGCAGGTACTGCATCCCTGGCACTGGGCCAAAGGCGTGCCAGGTACCACGCTCATTGGCCACCTGTTCGATGGCACCCAGTGTGACCGCCGGGGTGACCTTGGTGGTGCCGTAGTAACCGGTGTTGAGGACGTAACAAGCCGTCCCGCGGTCGTGGAACAACGCTTTGAAGTCCGCATAGTCCTCGGCCAGTGGGTAACACCGGAACGGGTTCGCAAACGGCTCGATGACTAACTGATTGCGGTCCACCGGTCCCACCAGGTTCTCGGCCGTGGAGCGCTTCGTCGCCAACGTCAGGCCAAAGACCGCGGCCAGTGCCGGGTCATCGATCTGCAGAATTGGTGGCAGGGTCTCGTCCTTCATGATCCAGAAAATCGCATCCAGCGGCTCAGCTAGGTGGTCAGCCCGGTTGGGCGTCATGTAGCGGGATTTGACCGCCCGGCCGTTGTTGTTACGCAGTTCCTGGGTCACAATCACTTTCTTGCCATCCTCATCCAGCGTCACGCCCACATTTTGGCAGGTCAGGAAGTACCGGACCGCGTCGTCATAAGTGTGGTAATCAGCGGTCTTATCAAAGTAGGCCGGCTCCAGTGCCGTGGTCGAACCCGTCTGCTGGTTGATGACAAACGCGTCGTCGTGCAAAATCGTGACTTTGTACTTATCGCCGTGCTTAGCAAAGGTGATGGTCGACTTACCCGACCCCGACAGACCGTACGCCGCCATCGTGAACTTGCGGTCGCCCAAGTCGTACTGCTTCATGCCGCCATGACAGGCGACAAACCCGTTGCGGTGGGCAGTGGCCCATGCTAGCGTCAGGGTTGCCTTCTTCAGCTCGCCAAAGTAGCGCAGGCCCAGGACCGCGGCCACGTTGTGCGCCGGGTCAAAGAGCGCCAGCCCGTTCGGAAAGTCCGGGTGGGACCACTCCGGATCCGCGTACAGGTAGATGTCGTCCTCCGGCAAGGCCGCCGAGTCCGCATAATGGGCGCGGGCGTCCGCCGTCGCCAGCTGGAAATTGAGTAAGTAAGAATAGAAGTTGGGTGCGGACCGGTGGTTCAAGCACAGGTGGGCGTGTACAGAAAACTCATTACTCAGGCCCACAATGACGTCGCCACGGTCAAACTGACGGCTGGTGCCGTCAAAGATGGCTTCGCGCAAAATACCAGCATAGTAGTCAGAGTCGATGCCCGGCTGGCCGATGATGCGTCGGGCCGCCGCGGTCCGCCCCACGACTTTGCCATCATTGGATACCAGTAACTTCGCGTCCGCGGGCAACCCCAGGTCCGCGGCGTGGGCTACCGGCATATCGGTGATAATTACCCCAGGTGTTGTCGCTGCGTTGTGATACGCCGTGGCCAGATCGTCTACCGGCGTCACGTTATTACCATAAAACGCGGTTTCCACCATTACCTTGAAGTTCGAAAATAAGCGGTTGTCTGGCGCAATCGCCCCACGCGCAAATCGTTCAGTCGTGGTCATATTAATGTCCTCCATCTATGGTTCTGGCTGCAGTTCTAACCTCATATTAAGTTTAGGTGGGCAATGTATGCGCTGTCAATTATCGCCAATGGGATTTGTGCAAAAATGTACATTAACAAAAATGGGGCACACCGCGTGCACCACGTGGCATCCCCCATCACCTGTTCATTGTTCACCATTAAGCGTCTTGGCGCCGGCCGTACCACAGAAAACCACAACTGGCTAACAAACCGACACCTAACGCGGCCCAGATGCTAGGTGCGTGCTCAGATGTTTGCGGTAACGTATGCGGCGCCTGGTTAGCCAAAGTTGCGGGTGCACCGGCCGCGGTGGTAGCAACCAAACTAGTCGTCACGTGGGGGGCTACCCCGGTCGCTACGGGTATAGTGGTTGGTGCTGCCGTCGAGGTTGGCACATCTACTTTGCTTCGGTCCACCGACTGATTACCCTCAGCCCCCGGCACAACATCCACCGCCGCCTCCTCGGTGATTGTGTATTCGTGTGGGTCACTGTCCGGCAGCACGCCCTGGGGGAACGCCGCCTGGTACGTGGCGCTGTCCACCCAAAGCGACTCTGCGTCGGTACGGGTACGTACCTGCGGGTCGGTGTCGGGAAGGACCCCCGCCTGCNGGGTCGGTGTCGGGAAGGACCCCCGCCTGCGTGTAGTCGTAATAGTCATCGGCTGTAACACTGGTGGCCGGAGCTACTTGCGTCCGTACCTGCGGGTCGGTGTCCGGCTCGGCACCTGCCTGTGTGTAGTCGTAGTAGTCATCCGCGGCAACACTCACCGCTGGTGGTACCTGCGTCCGTGCTTGCGGGTCGGTGTCTGGTAGCACACCTTCGCGCGTGTAATCATAGTAATCATCCGCATCAACACTCACCGCTGGTGGTACCTGTGTCCGTACTTGCGGGTCAGTGTCTGACAGTACACCCGGCTGTGTGTAGTCGTAATAGTCATCGGCTGTATCACTGGTGGCTGGGGCTACTTGCGTCCGCACCTGCGGATCAGTGTCCGGCTCGGCACCTGCCTGTGTATAGTCGTAGTAGTTATCCGCGGCAACACTCACCGCTGGTGGCACCTGCGTCCGTACTTGCGGGTCGGTGTCCGGCAGTACACCTGCGCGCGCGTAATCATAGTAATCATCCGCATCAACACTCACGGCTGGTGGCAACTGTGTCCGCACTTGCGGATCACTGTCCGGCAGTACACCTGCGCGCGTGTAGTCATAGTAGTCTTCCGACTCAACACTCACGGCTGGCGGCACCTGCGTCCGCACTTGCGGGTCGGTGTCCGGCAGTACACCCGCCGGCGTGTAGTCGTAGTAATCGTCCGCATCAACGCTCACAGCTGATGGCACCTGTGTCCGTACTTGCGGGTCAGTATCCGGCAATACACCTTCACGCGTGTAGTCGTAGTAATCATCGGCGTTAACACTCAATGCTGGCGGCACCTGCGTCCGCACTTGCGGGTCGGTGTCCGGCAGTACACCCGGCTGTGTGTAGTCGTAGTAATCATCCGCATCAACACTCACCGCTGGTGGTACCTGTGTCCGTACTTGTGGATCAGTGTCTGGCAGCACACCCGCCCGCGTGTAGTCGTAGTAATCGTCTGCATCAACGCTCACCGCTGGCGGTACCTGCGTCCGTACTTGCGGGTCGGTGTCCGGCAGTACGCCTGCCCGCGTGTAATCGTAGTAATCATCCGCATCAACACTCACCGCTGGCGGTACCTGTGTCCGTACTTGTGGATCAGTGTCTGGCAATACGCCGGTCGGGAACGCTGCCTGGTACGTCTCCTGATCCACCCACAACCCCGGTTGATCTACCTGGGTGCGCACCTGCGGATCAGTGTCTGGCAATACACCTGCGCGCGTGTAGTCATAGTAATCATCAGCATCAACACTCACCGCTGGTGGTACCTGCGTCCGTACTTGCGGGTCAGTGTCTGGCAATACACCTTCACGCGTGTAGTTGTAGTAATCATCAGCATCAACACTCACCGCTGGCGGCACCTGTGTCCTTATTTGCGGGTCGGTGTCTGGCAATACGCCAGTAGGAAAGGCCGCCTGGTACGTCTCCTGGTCCACCCACAACCCCGGTTGATCTACCTGAGTGCGCACCTGCGGGTCACTGTTCGGCAATACACCCGCCCGTGTGTAATCATAGTAATCATTCGCGGTCACACTCACTGCTGGTGGCACCTGCGTCCGTACTTGCGGGTCAGTGTCTGGCAATACGCCCGGCCGTGTGTAGTCGTAGTAGTCCTCTGGCAACACCGCCGTCGCCGGCCCGGTCGCCGTGCGGGTGTGCGTGCCGTAGACTAAATCAAAGCGGCCATACATATCCGTCCACCAACCCTGGTAGCAGTACAAGTAGTTGTCCATATAGCTCAGCAACGTCGCCAAAGTCGCCCCGTCACCGAGTTGGTCAAGCCATACTGATAGTGTGTGGGTTGGCCCATTGCGTGTGAACCGGAGTGTGGACTGGGTGTAGTTCAAAGCCAGTCCAGACACTGTCACTGGTGGGGTCGCGATGCCCTCACCATCGGGTCCGACCGTCGTCCGGTCCGTGTCCATCCACCGTAATGTCCGCCCCTGTTCGTCCTCGTAGGTCGTCATAACCTGGTAATCCTCCGCTTGGCGGTGTTCCGTCGTACTGTCAGTCACCGCCAGCCGTTTTACGGGTGGCGTCACCGTTACGGTCGCCGACGCTTCCGGTGCGGCACTGCTCGCGGGTGCCGGTGCTGACGCGACCGTAGCCGCACTACTGGCTACCGCACTGTTATCCGCGCGCGCCGCGGTGCTGGTAGCCGCAGTGCTGGTAGTCGCGCTGACTGCCGTGCTAGAACTAACCGTGCCGATGGCCCCACTGGAACCAGCCAAAGTCTTGGCGTCACTGCCCACCATCGAGCCTGACGCACTAGAGCTTGGCTCCTCCGTTACCGTTGCGGTCACCGTCGCGGCCGTGGTCGGTGCGGTCGTCGCGGCATTGACGGCGACGTCACTCACCGCTACCCCGCCAACTATCGCCAAAGCCATGGCGCACCACCGACTACCGGCCTTAAATAATTTCACTCGTCGGATCACCCGTTGCCAGGTAGCGCGGACGCCGCGTTGCTGTTGCTGTCGTTTCATGTTCTCCCTCCATGATCGCCACCGTGCTTAGCGGTGGACTAAGGCTAATTACTCGACACCTTCAGCGTACTGGCAACGTTCAATGCCTGCCAACAGCAACCTGTGCGGTCTTGACACCCCCCCTGCTGGCAACCATTAAAAAACTAATCTTCACACCACCCAATCGCTACACACCACCGATAAGGAGAACCCTCGCCGCAACGTGCAGTGATCGTGGCGGGGCTGGTACTGAGTGTGTTACTCATCACGTGTCCATCAATACATTTATATGTACCCACCGAAACTTTGATAGTGACAAAGTCAACATGTGCAAAAATTCACTGCGCTACCCAAAACGGCGCCGGTAGACAAAAAAACGAGCCCACCAACAGCTGCACGTGCAGCGCTAGTGGACTCATTATCATTATTCAACTAATTATTAAGCAACCAGTTCGGGCTTGGCGTCCTTGACCGGAATCTCGCGGACTTCGTAAGCTGTTTCCGGTACGCCATCGTGACGGAGTACCGTCATGAACTTGCGGGCGTTAAACGACTTGCCGTCCGGGTCAATCAACATCAAGTGGTCGTGCTTATCGTTCCATTCCCACTCGCCCATGTCCTTCAGGTCGGGGTGGCTCGCTGGATCCAAGTCCACCGGGTCGAAGAATTCGATTCGTACAAACACTGCGTCGGGTTCGTCCGCCGCGTTGGCCAGGAATGCCTTTGCTGCCGTTTCGTCTTTTGCCATATTCATCAACCTCCACTGATTTTTCCAACCGTCCAATACCGTGGTAGGCAAAGCCGGCGCGAGTTGCTCAGTCAAAGCTGGGAGGTATGCTTGGTCGTCACTTCACCGCGGTGAAAGGACTTACAACTTTATGGTAGTCAGCGCCAGCGTGAAAGTCAATTGTGTTTTCAAACTGGGTCGGGCCCGGACATTTGCTCGCAACCACGGAGCTGTGGTCGCTACTTCAAGCGCAATTTTACATAAATGCAAAATCACACCAAGTTTTGGCCCAAAACTTGCTGCAATTTGCCGCGTTTGTTTGCCCAGGGACGATAATAACAGACGTACGGTTGCCCTGGCAAACGGCGTCATTGTGGACCGTGAAGGAGGTGAAACAGTAACAAACAAGTCTAAACATAATCGGGTTGTTCAACGGTAATTAACGCCGTGTATTCTGTCCATGATGGCCCATTATTCTGCGGTATTCATTGTCATTCCAATCTGAGCCCAACCGTGCCGTAATTTGTTAATTTTAAGCATGCGCAATAATGGGGGAATTTATTATGTCTGATAAAATTTTGAAGTCTAAGAAGTTTGTTTACACGTCACTGGCAGCTGTTGCCTTGATGGGTGTTGGTACTGCCGCTGCAGTCAATACGCACGCATTTGGTAATGACGCTGTTGCTACTGTTCACGCCGACGAATATGAAGCCATCGACCAAATTGGTGCTACTTGGAATGAGGGTGATGGTAGCGCACCATATGTCGATGGCATTGAAACTGATGGACCTGTTTATCTAATTCCTAATAAGGTGATTGCTATCAATGTTCCTAAGGCGGATGGATATACAGCAAATGAATCTGTTGTTCACATTAAGGTTAATTCAACCGGCGATGGGTTCGCTCCTGAATCTGACCTGATGAATTTGGTTTACACGAAGAATTTTGCTTCCTCAACTTCAACTTCCAGTTCGGCAGCATCATCTAGTCAGTCTGCTGCAAGTCAGAGTTCTTCAACAACTCCAGCAAAGACAACGAGTAGTTCTTCGGCTGCTTCATCTGCAAGTCAACCAGCTACTAAGGCAAGTTCCAGTTCGCAGGCGGCTTCCGCACCTTCGTCCTCTGCTACCAATAATGATAACGGCGGCACAAAGGCGACTACCGGCACAACCGCTACTGCAACAACACTTGCTACCCAAAAGGCTAACGCCAAGGCCACAATTAATGGGGATAGTAAGTTAACGGCCACGGAGAAGGCTAATGCAATCAAGGCAATTGATGCCGCCACTACTCCCGCTGGTGTCGCAGCTGTCGTCAGTGCTGCCAAGCAGGGCACGAACGCCTCGACTGGTGCGGCTACTTCTGGTAGTGCGGCCAAGTCGGGCGATGTTCAAACCGGCGTAACTAACAACGCTTTTGCCGGCATCGCTGGCGGTGTAGCCACATTCCTTGGTACCCTGGGTCTGGCACTGCGCAAGTTAGTAGCTTAACGCTACCGTATTTATCCATGATCCATCTCTACTGGTTAATTTTGGGAGCCTTCCCCATCACGGGAAGGCTTTTTTGGTGGCAAAATAAAAAGCCTTCCCATTCCAGGAAGACTAACTCAACCGCATTCACTGTTGCTGTGTTGGAGAGGTAACTACCGCGCTTACTTGAGCGCAACACTGACGAAGGTGCGGGACTTTTCGACCGGCACGGTCTGTCCGGCATCGCCCGTAGTACTGTCATTGGCACAAGTCCACAAGGTAGCCATCTTTTTGATCGACTTTAACTTGACGTTAGTTTTGACCTTGCTCCGGGATTTCAGATAGCTCAGGTAGTTTGCAAACTTTTGGGCGCTGCTAAAGCGTAAAGTGTGCGCAATTGAAGGCCCACTGTTAGTTTGGACGGCAAAAACGGTCCCCACGTACCGCTTCTTGGGGGTGTATATGTATACGTGCCGGTGCCGGTTCAGAAATTCTTGCTTCAAAAAGTCGTTGAGCCCGGCGAACATCGAGCCATTGTACATGTTGTGCCCATACAGGAACGTATTCCGCGCCGTAAAGTTAGGTTTATCCCGGTAGTCGATAAAAATTTGCCCCGAGACCGAGGCCTGGTCGCGTTCGTCATGGTGGAGATAGTAGGTATTATTACTACCAGCCATCACCGCGTAGTTGATGCGCGTGCCGGGCACATAAATCCAGGCCTTGATTTTAGGGTTAATTTGGTGGAGTTTCCGCCAGTTAACGCTAATATTACCCGCAGCCGGCATGGTGGTTTGGTTAGTGTGACGCTTCTTGGTCACCTGCTTCGTCAATCGTTGCGCAGCCGCACGCTCGTGGGCCACTTCATGTTGCTGGTACAGGTAACGCCCACCGAAAAATAGGCCAATAACAAGCACAACAATCAACGCTAAATCGATGATATGCGCTAGTCGCTGGTTACCCCTTCCCTTTTTCGACACGTCCCCCAACCTCCTTTGGATCAATTATCGCAATACTCGCTGAAGCCCATTGTATCACGCTTGCCCGGCAATTAACGTCAGTACCACAATGCCAAGCACCACACTTTTAACTGGGGTCGTCACAGACTGCTACCGTTCGACCCGGGTAGCGCGCCGGGCCGGTAACGCCTGCAGTACGGTCGTCAACAGGATCAGCAGGCCGCCAATAATCTCCGCGCCCGCGAGCCGGGTGCCCAGCAGCAGGACCGTCGTCACCGTGGCGGTTAGCGGCTCAAAGGCGCTCAGCATCCCCGTCGTGCTGGCGGGAATGTACGCCAAACTGTTCAGATAAAGCAGGTAGGCAAACAACGTCCCGAACAAGATGATGAAGGCAATGGCGGCCAAGCCGGCCATCCCCAAATGTGGCGCTGCGGTCGTACCAAGTACCGGCCAGAGGGGCACGCCGCCCAGTAACATGGCCCAGCCGACCACCTGCGTTTCGTCGTACTTACGCAGGAGCGGCCGCGGTAACAGCGTGTAGCTGGCCTGGCTGACCCCGGCGAGGACGCCCCACACCACGGCGGCCGGCGCCAACGCCAGTGACGTCAACCGGCCCTGCGTCACCAGCAGGTAGGTGCCGACCAACGCGACGACGATGGAAACCACGTCGATACGCCGCGGCCACTGCCGGCTGGCCAGCGCCAGGTAGATAATGATAAACAGTGGGCCGAGGAATTGGAGCACGGTGGCGGTGGCGGCGTTACCGTAACTAACGGCAAGAAAGTACGTCAGTTGGGACGGCATCATGCCCATGATGGCAAAAATAATTAGCAAAACGGCATCGCGCCGGTTGTGCCAGATACGGAACACGTCGCGGCCACCACGCAGGCCGGCAAATAGCAGTAGCAGCACGCCCGCGCCCAGCAACCGCACCGCGACCAGCCAGAGCGGTTGGACGTGTAAAGCCGTAAACAGGTACTGGGCGACGGCGCCCGAGAAGCCCCAAAACATCGTCCCGATAATGACATTAGCAAAGCCTTTGCCGCGCTGTCCTACCGTTTCTGCCATTTTTTCTACCCACTTTTCCGACGGCTACAACGTCGTCATGTAATTAGTCTCTAGTATACAAGAAAGTGGGCGCCACTGACGGCGGTTGGCGCGGTAAAATTGCAATTTTGTTGGTCCAATCGCGCCGTCATCCCCTAGATAAAGTCGCCCACAGAATCGACACGTTGCCCTCGTTCAGGTCGACGTGGTCGAGGTACGCCGTCTGGTTGTACACGTCCAGGGCAAAGCCGCCCTGGTAGGCGGTCACGATGGAGGTGGAGAGATTTTTCAATCCCAGCAGGTGCTCATTGCCCGCCAGCTCCTTGATTCCGAGCTGGTTGATCCCGCCGTGACCGAAGATCAGGTGGTGCCAATCTAGAGACAGTGGTGGGACTACAACATCATCCACTATACCCAGATTTACGTTCCACTATGAACACATTACCCAAAATTTGATGCGCGCGGATGGGCAATCAAGACGATTGGGTTTCAGCGCAATAACCAGGACACAAAATCAACAGCCAGAATAATCACGGTTGCTTATGGTGGGATTAGCGGTAACATATACAGGTATGACTTTTTTCAGAAAGAGGCTAACTATCGTGTCCAAACGCAACGTGCTCATCGTTACCATCGCCCTACTCCTATCCAACGCCATGAGTGGCCTGGATTCTACCATTATTAACACCGCCCTTCCGTCGATCATCGCGGATCTGCACGGGATCGAGCTCATGGGCTGGATCGTCGCCATCTTCTTGTTGGGGACTGCCGTCAGCACGCTCGTTTGGAGTAAGCTCGGTGAACATATCGGCAATAAACGCAGCTACCAGCTGTCCGCGCTCTTCTTTGTGGTCGGCTCGTTTCTGCAAGGACTGTCCCCCAACATCATCTTTCTCATCGTTACCCGCGCCATCGCCGGCCTGGGTAACGGGGGGATGATCTCCCTGCCCTACATCATTTACGCCGAGCTGTACAAACAGCCGCGCAAACGGATGCAGGTCCTCGGCTTTGTGTCAGCCAGTTACAGCATGGCCACCATCGTCGGCCCGCTGGTTGGTGGCTACATCGTCGACGCCTTCAGCTGGCACTGGGTCTTCTACATCAACGTCCCGATTGGCCTGCTGTCGGCACTGCTGGTACAGGTGTTCTACAAATTGCCCAAGCCCAAAGCCAAGCCGCACGTACAGCTGGACTACCTGGGTGGTAGCCTTATGGCCCTGGGCATCATTGCCATGCTCGGAGGCATCGAAATGATCGGCGTCACCAGCTGGTGGCTAGTCGCCGTGGTCTGGGTCATCGCCGTGGCCGCCATTGCCACCCTGGTCCGCGTGGAAAACCGCGCCGCCGACCCGATCATTCCGAACCGCCTGTTCCGCAACCGCGCCCTGGTCACCGACTTTGCCCTCTTCACCATCATCTGGGGTGCGTTCATGGCCTTCCTGACCTACAGCCCGATGTGGGCTCAGGGGATCATCGGCACCAGCGCCCTGATTGGGGGTGCCACGCAAATTCCGAGTTCGTTCACCGACTTTTTTGGCTCCGAGTCCGTCGCACCCCTGCGGCGTTACTTGTCACCCCACCGCGTGATTGGCCTGGGCATCATCACCCTCACGTTGGCGTTTGTGCTGATGGTGCTGATGGGCGTCCACGCCCCGTACTGGCTGATTCTGGTCGCCGGGGCCTTTGAAGGCTTTGGCAACGGGGCTTGCTTCAATGAGCTCCAAGTCAAGGTCCAACAAGACGCTGAGCGCCAGGACGTACCGGCCGCGACCTCGTTTAGCTACCTGATCCGGATGCTCAGCCAAACGTTCACCGCCGCCATCTACGGAATCATTATGAACGCCGCCTTGCGGGCCGGTGTAGTCCACTCTGGCGGCTGCATCACCATGGCGATGCTTAACAAGCTTAGTGACGCTGCCAGCGTCGGCAGCTTGCCCCAGCACCTGTTGCCGGCGATGCGCATCATCCTCCACCACGGGCTGCACAACATCATGATTGTCGCCCTAGTCCTGATGCTGGTATCACTCGTCATTAACGTGTTCGCGGAACACCGCGAACGCCACCAGGCCGCCATCCACATTTAAGCAGCCGCCTTACCGATAATCAGTCAACACAGCAGTTGTTCCGCCGTCACGGCCGACAACTGCTTTTTTGTACCTTCACGATGTGCACCGGGCCACCACCTACACAACACCACCGTTTATCCCCGCAACACGACAACATAATTCCCACATTTGGCCGGTTGTGTTCAAAGTTGCACAAGTAGTCAAGCCCGCAGCAATGGCTTTTCTATGCAAGAATGAGAATAAACCCATGAATTTTTCACCATATTGAAGTCGCTTTCACGCCGAAATAAGCGGTCGTCCCCGTATACTGAAATTAAAGCAATGTGGCCGCACGCCACCGTACATTATCAGCGTTCGCAGAAAGGATGGGTGATTACCATGGCGGATAAACAAAAGCAATTGCGTTGGTTCAACGTCGCCCTCATCGCCTTTGTGGCCGTTTGGGGCTTCGGCAACGTCATTAACAACTACGCCCAGCAAGGATTATCAGTCGTTGTTTCCTGGATCCTCATTATGCTGCTCTACTTTGTCCCGTACGCCCTGATCGTCGGCCAACTCGGGTCGGCCTTCAAGGATGAAAACGGTGGGGTGTCCTCGTGGATCAAACGGACCTCGACCAAACGTCTGGCCTACTACGCCGCCTGGACTTACTGGGTCGTCCACGTCCCGTACTTAGCCCAAAAGCCGCAGGGAATTCTCATCTCCCTCTCCTGGCTCTTCCGGGGGAACGGTTCGTTCGTCAACACCGTCAGTTCCATGACGGTCGCCCTGATTTGCCTGGCCCTCTTCCTGGCCTTTCTATGGCTGTCCGCCCGCGGTTTGACCACGTTGAACCGCATCGGCTCGGTCGCCGGCATGGCGATGTTCATCATGTCGATTTTGTTCATCATTCTGGCGGTATCCGCGCCGTTCATGACCTCCGGGGCGCACATCGCCACCCCACGCATGGACCAGTTGAGCACGTACTTGCCCAAGTTCAACTTTAACTACTTCACTACCATCTCGATGCTGGTGTTCGCGGTCGGCGGGGCCGAAAAGATTTCCCCGTACGTGAACAACACCAAGCACGCCTCACGGGAATTTCCGCTGGGAATGCTGGTACTCGCCGGGATGGTGGCCATCTGTGCCATTCTCGGTTCGTTCGGGATGGGGATGCTGTTCAATTCCAACCACATTCCGCAAGACCTGATGGCTAACGGTGCTTACCAAGCGTTTGCCAAACTGGGTGGGTACTACCACGTTGGTAACATCTTCGTGATTCTCTACGCCCTCGCCCAGGCCATGGCGCAGATCTCCGCGCTGGCCTTCTCCATCGACGCACCGCTAAAGATCATGTTGGGTGATGCCGATCCTGAATTCATCCCCCGCAAGCTGGCAAAACTCAACCAGCGCGGCACCCCGATCAACGGTTACTACTTGACCGGGATTCTCGTTAGTATCATCATCGTGCTGCCCGCCTTCAACATGGGCAACATGAACCAACTGTATAACTGGTTGCTGAACCTGAACTCGGTGGTCATGCCACTGCGGTACCTGTGGGTATTCCTGGCCTTCATCTTTCTGAGCCACCACCTCGAACGGTACCAGTCGGATTACATGTTCATTAAGCATAAGACGACCGGCATGATCGTCGGTGGCTGGTGCTTCTTCTTCACCGCCTTTGCCTGCATCATGGGCATGGTACCGAAGATCAGCATGAGCGCCGACCCCGGCCAGTGGTGGTTCCAGCTGGCCCTGAACATCGCGACCCCACTGGTTCTGCTCGCGTTGGGCCTGATCCTGCCACTGATTGCCCGCCGGCACCAGCACGACCTCACGCAGGGGTAGTCACCATGACGTAACTGCCAATGAACCCAGACGCCCCGCCAACCATCACGGTCAGCGGGGCGTCTTTAGTGGGTCTACGCTTTCTATTGTGGTTTGCTATCAACACAGACAGTGTCAACCCGTTAATCATGCTCAGAGCCGAAGTTAAATAGCATCAAAATAGAGGCACCTGAGCGCAAACTCAGGTCCCTCTTACTTAAACGATCATGTCAGCTTACCCCACCGACCCGGCCATCGACATGCCAATCAGCCGGTTGAGCTCGACGGCGTATTCCATCGGCAACTCCTTGGCGAACGGTTCGACGAAACCCATGATGATCATCTCGGTCGCCTTCTGCTCGGTCAACCCGCGACTCATCAGGTAGTACAGCTGTGCCTCGGAAACCTTGCTGACTTTGGCCTCGTGCTCCATCGTCACGTCACTGGTGTGGATCTCGTTGATGGGGATGGTGTTGCTGCGGCTTTGCTCGTCCATCAAGATAGTGTCGCACTCAACGTGGGCAAAGGCGCCGCGTGCGTGCGGCCCAAAGCGGATGGTCCCGCGGTAATCGGTCGCACCGCCATCCTTGGCAATCGACTTGCTGATGATTGAGCTACTGGTGTTCGGCGCGTTGTGGATCATCCGCGCGCCGGAATCCAGTACCACCCCGTGGCCGGCGACCGCAATCGACAGCATCGTCCCCCGGGCGCCCTCACCGTTCAGATACACGGAGGGGTACTTCATTGTCACTTTGCTACCCAGGTTACCGTCGACCCACTCCATCGTCGCGCCAGCGGCGGCCGACGCGCGCTTAGTCTCCAGACTGTACACGTTGTTGCTCCAATTCTGGATGGTGGTGTAGCGGGCGTACGCGTCGTGCTTGACGAACACCTCGACCACGGCCGCGTGCAGACTATCACTCGAGTACGTGGGCGCGGTGCACCCCTCAACGTAATTCACGTGAGCACCAGGTTCAACGATGATCAACGTCCGCTCAAACTGGCCCATGTTTTCCGCGTTAATGCGGAAGAACGCCTGCAACGGGGTGTCGAGGTAGACCCCCGCCGGCACGTACAGGAAGGTACCCCCAGACCAAACAGCTGCGTTCAGGGCCGCGTACTTGTTGTCGTTCGGCGGCACCAACGTACCAAAGTATTGGTGCACGAGGTCCTCATGCTCGCGCAACGCCTGGTCCATCGAGGTAAACACGATGCCGAGGCGGTCGATCTCGTCTTTGAGGTGACCATAAACCACCTCGGACTCATACTGGGCGCTGGCCCCGGCCAGGTACTTGCGCTCAGCCTGGGGCACGCCCATCTGTTCAAAGGCGTCCTTGATGGCCGCGGGCACGTCCGCCCAGTCGCGTACCGGACGGTCGGTCGATTTCTCGTAGTAACGCATCCGGTCGAGGTCCAACCCCGACAGGTCAGGGCCAAAGCCCGGCTGTGCCATACGTTCATAAATATGGAAGGCGCGTAACCGCTGCGCCAACATCCACGCCGGTTCGTCCTTGGCGCGGGAAATCGCCCGCACAATGTCTTCCGTCAGCCCGCGGCCGGTCGAAAACAGCGGTGGGGTGTCTTCCACCTTAGTGGCCGTGGCGTCCTCATCGAGGAAGTTGACCTGGGCCGCCACCTGCTCGTTATTCTTGGTGTTCTTCGTCCGTGGCATCCTTGTCATCCCCCTTTGCTCCTGGTAATTGCCGTAACGCCGCATCCAGCGTCGTCCACGCTAACAGTGCACACTTGACCCGCGCCGGAAAGTCATGGACGCTCGCCAACGCCGCCGCATCGCCCAGCGACCGTGGTGCCGGTTGCCCGTCAACCACCATCGCTTGAAACGCCGCACTGAGCTGGTGCACCGTAGTCAATGGCGCGTCTGCGACCACCGTGGTCATCATGCTGGCACTAGCCCGGCTGATCGTACACCCGGCGGCCTGGGCGCTGATGCCGGTCACGCGCTGGCCGTCGGTGGTCAGCGCCAACGTGAGCGTGTCGCCGCAAGTCGGATTCTTGGCGGCCACCGTTGCCTGCGGGTGCGCCAATGCCACCGCGTGCCGTGGGTGGGCGGCGGCGTCCAACAGCACCTGCCGGTATAATTGTTGCAACCTACTTAGTCCCATCGAAAAACTCCTTTGCTGCCTGCACGCCGGCAATCAGCGCGGCCACGTCACCGTAACCGTTGTACACCCCAAAACTAGCGCGGGCGGTCCCGGTGATACCCAACGTCGCCATTAACGGCGCGGCGCAGTGGTGGCCAGCCCGCACTGCCACATCCTGTTCGTCCAGGAAGGTCGCCAGGTCGTGCGGGTGCACCCCGTCGAGGTTAAAACTGACGCAACCGTGGTTGGCGCGGTCGCCGTACAGGTGGACCCCATCAATCGCGTTAAGGTGCGTCCACGCCGCATCCCCAAGGGCGTCGACCCAGTCGTGCTTGGCCTCCGCGTCGGTGGTAATAAAGTCCAGCGCCGCGCCCAGACCGATGACGCCGACCGCGTTCTGACTGCCAGCTTCAAAGCGCGTCGGCGGGTCGGCCCACGTTGCCGTAGTCGGGGTGACCGTATCGATCATGCCGCCGCCGAGGTTGACCGGTGCCATCTGGACCAGGTAGTCCGCCCGACCATAGAGAATGCCAATGCCACTAGGGCCGTAAACTTTGTGGCCGGAGCAGGCGTAAAAGTCGCACCCCAACGCCTGCACGTCGACGTCCAGGTGGGCGGCGCCCTGCGCACCGTCCAGCACCAAGACGCCCCCGACCGCGTGAATTGCCGCCGCCAATTCGGCGGTGTCCGTCAGCGCGGCGCCGGTCACGTTGCTCATCTGACTAAGCGCGACGACGCGCGTGCGCGCATCAATATGTGCTAACACCCACGCCTGGTTGATTGCACCGGCCGCAGTCAGCGGGGCTACCTGGACCGTAGCACCAGTACGCTGGGCCAACGCCCGCCACGGCAGCACGTTACTGTGGTGTTCCAGTGCGCTGACGATGATGTTGTCGCCAGCGTGGACGGCGTGCGCCCCCCAACTTTGCGCCACCAGGTTTAAGCCGGCGGTCGCACCACTGGTAAAGACCACCTCGTCCGGCCGGGCCGCGTGCAACCAGCGGGCCACCTGCGCCCGGACGTCCTCAAAGCGGGTCGTCGCCGCGTAGGCCGTGCGGTACAGGCCGCGATGGAGCGGCGCATTTTCTTGCTCCATGTAGGTGGTCATCGCCGTCACCACGCTCTGCGGGTACTGGCTAGTGGCCCCGGCATCCAGGTAGTGGAGCTCCGGGTGTGCCGCGCAAAACGGGAACGCGCCCACCCACGGACTGGCTAACGCCGGTAAACTTGTCTGACTTTCAACCATTTAATTGCACCTCGATCAGTTGCTGAATCTCATCGCGCAGGGCCTTACTCATCGAGTCAGGTAGTAGCGCCAACAAAAAGCCACGAAGCACCAACCGCAGCGCTACCGGTCGGGCAACACCCCGGCTAAGGAAGTACCACAGCTGGTGCTCATCCACCGCCGCGACGGACGCGGCGTGGCCGGCCGTGACGTCATTTTCGTCAATCAGCAACAGCGGGTTAGCTTCCCCCAGTGCGTGGGGTGACAGCATCAGTACCCGGTTCTCTTGCTGGGCGTCACTCCCGCGGGCGCCCAACAGGATGTGCCCGATACCGTTCAAAATCAGTTGCGCGTGGTCGGTGATCACCCCGTGCTGGTTGATCAACCCCTGCGTGTTCGTGGCCGCGTTAGTGACCGCGGTCGTGGCCGTCAGCCGGGCATGACCACCGGCCAACACGGCCATGTTGGCCTGGGCCTGCGCACCATCCCCGACCAGGTCAACAGCGTGGTACAGGATGCCGGCGTGGTGCCCAAAACTGGCCGACCGCCATGTCAGTTGGCTGTTGGCCCCACAGGTAACGCGTCGTTCTATGACCACCGCGGTGTCGCCGTACAAGTCGTACGTCTGGTAGTCCACCTGCGCGTCCGCGGCCAACGTTAGGCTAACCAACAACCGCGTTTGGCCACTCGCCTGCCCGCGCCAGGTTTCGGCGATATGGACCGTAGCGCCGGCGCCCACCTGGAGGTTGATCACCCCGCCTTGGGTTGCCGACCCGGTAATAGTGACCCGGCCATGCACGGTGTGGGCGGGCACGGTCACCGTCAGGCTCGGTCCGGCTTGGATCAGCTGCGCTGCCAAGCGGTCGTGCGGTGTCGGAGCCGTTCCGGCCGCCGCAACCTGGATGCCAGCTGTCACCGTGACGTGCGGCTGACCCGTCGCGGGCGCTGGCGCGGGCCGCAACGCGCGTTCCCAGTTGAACTTAGGCACCGCGGGCCAGAACGCCACCCCACGGGCTTGCCCCTCGCGCCTAGCCATTGTCCGCCTCCGACAACTGCTCGTAGCCGGTGTGTTCCAGGCTCTTGGCTAGCTCCGGGCCACCACTTTCGATAATGCGGCCGTCCTTCATCACGTGCACCACGTCGGGCACGATGTAGTTCAGCAGCCGCTGGTAGTGGGTGATGATCAGGCTGGCAAAGTTGGCGCTACGCATGCTGTTGACGCCGGCGGCCACGATCCGCAGGGCGTCAATGTCGAGCCCGGAATCGATCTCATCCAGGATTGCCAACGCCGGTTTGATCATCAGCAGTTGCAAAATCTCGTTCTTCTTCTTTTCCCCGCCTGAGAACCCGGCGTTGAGGTACCGGTCCGCCATATCCTCCGGCATCTTCAGTTTGGCCAGGTTGGCGTCTAGATCCTGTAAGAACTGGACGACGGGTACCTGGTCGTCATCCCCCCGCCGGCTGTTGACCGCCGCACGGATGAACTCAGCGTTGGTAATACCCGCGATGGCTGGCGGGTACTGCATCGCCAAAAACAGGCCGGCACGCGCCCGCTGGTCCACCGACCAGTCCAGGATGCTGGTGCCATCGAGGGTAATGTCGCCGGACCGCACCTCGTAGTTAGGATTGCCCATAATGGTTTCGGACAGCGTCGACTTCCCGGTCCCGTTTGGCCCCATGATGGCGTGCACCTCACCACTACGGATGGTCAGGTTCACGCCGCGTAAAATCTCTTTGTGCTCATCGTCACTATGTACCGCGACGTGTAGGTCGCGTACTGCCAAAGTTGTCATGTTCTATTTCTCCCCAATTTATGCGTCTGATTAGTGCAAAAAGTGACCCCGCCCACGACGGGGTCACTTGCTCACCGGTCTGCGCCGCTCTCTACACCCCTAGCGTCATCCGGGCCACCCGGCTCATTCGGTCCATTGTCCACGCCGGCGTCAGCCGGAACTGCACCCGCACCTGGGCGTCCGGGGCGACCAACGCAATGGCGTGCTGGACCATCTTGTCCAGGTAATCCGTCAGCGGGCAGCCGATCTGTGTCAGCAACATCTGCACTTCGTAGTCACCGTTGTCCGTACGCCGAACGTGGTACACCAACCCGAGGTTAAGCATGTCGACCATCAATTCCGGGTCGACGGCCTGCACCAACGCGTCGGTCAACGCGGCGTCCGTAGTGGCATCAATATTCTCGGTGGTGGCGTGATAATCTGCTAACTGCATGCCCACGCCTCCTTTACCGGACCAGCCGGGACCAGATCACGACTTTGCCCGACTTGAGGGACGCCGGCACGTCAATGATCCGCTGGTTGGCACTCCCGCGAAACTGCAGGGTCAGGTCCATCTGCGCCTGCAGGAAGCGGCCATCAACCAGAATGTCCAGCAGGCGCAACAACTCCAGTTTGTCCTCCGTCTCCTGCATCAGTTCGTCCCACTTGTAGCCAGTCCAACTCCAAATGTCCTTGGTGTGTCCAAACTCCTTGCGGATCCGCCGGCAAATCTTCAGGCAGACCTGCGTATTCAAAAACGGTTCGCCGCCCAGTAGCGTCAGCCCCTGCACGTACGGTTGGGCCAGGTCCTTCATGATCCGGTCTTCCAACTCTTGCGTGTAGGGCTTCCCGTACCGGAAGTTCTGCGCCGCCAGGTTATAACAGCCTGGGCAAGCAAACATGCAACCCGATACATATAGTGAGCACCGCACACCCTCACCGTCGACAAAGTTGAACGGCTTGTAGCTCGCCACGTACTGGTGCGACAAATCTGCGGCGCGCCACTCGCCCGGTTTGGGGTTCTTCGGCAACGTCCGTGTACTTCTTCTTGCTGGATCTCGTTTTGGCTCAGCCATTGGTACCCCCAATCACGTCGAGCCCGAAGCTCATGTGCTTCTTCCGGCTGACGATTTCCTTGTGCCGACCGTGGACCATGGGCCGCTGGTTCGGGTTGCCCAGGTAGCCACAGGTCCGCTTGACCACGTCACAGGTCTGCGGGTCGGTGTTGCCACACTGTGGACATTTAAATCCGCGCGCGGTCGGCTTAAATTCACCTTTGAACCCACACTTAAAGCACTGGTCGATCGGGGTATTCGTCCCCAAGTAACCGATACGATCGTACGCGTAGTCCCAAACCGCCTCGAGGGCCTTTGGGTTTTGCTTCAGGTTCGGGTACTCACAGTAGTGAATAAACCCACCCGAGCAGTACTTCGGGTAATCCTTCTCAAAGTCGATCTTCTCAAACGGCGTCGGGCTCTTGCGCACATCGTAATGGAAACTGTTCGTGTAGTATTCCTTATCGGTAATGTCCTTGATCCGGCCAAATTTACGGATGTCCGCCTGACAGAAGGTGTTGGTCAGGCTTTCCGCCGGGGTGGAGTAAACCGAGTAGTGGTAACCCTCGGCGGCCTCCCACTGCTTGCAGTGGTCGTAAAGGGCCTTGACCACGCTGATACTAAAGTTCTTGGCCTCCTGGTTGTGCTCCCATTCGGGGCCATAGAAGACGGTCCCCACTTCGTACAACCCAATGTAGCCCAGGCTGACCGTGGCGCGGCCGTTCTTAAACAGCTCGTCCACGTCGTCGTCTGGCCCTAGCCGCTTACCAAAGGCGCCGTTCATGTACAGCGTCGGGGCGTTCTTCGGCGTCGCCTGCTTGGCCCGCGCAATTTTGAACGCCAGGGCCTCGTGACAGACGTCCAGACGCGATTCCAACAGCGCCCAGAACTGGTCCTTGTTGCCACCAGATTCAAGCGCGATCCGCGGTAGGTTGACGGTCACCACGCCCAGGTTCATGCGCCCGGCGTTGACCTCCTTACCATTCTCGTCGTGCCAGCCCTGCAGGAAGCTCCGGCACCCCATTGGCGCCTTGAAGCTCCCGGTCAACTCGACGATCTTGTCGTACATCAGCACGTCGGGGTACATCCGCTTAGTCGCGCACTCCACGGCCAGCTCCTTGATGTCATAGTTCGGGTCGCTAGGCCGCAGGTTAGTACCGCGCCGCAGGGTGAACACCAGCTTCGGGAAGATGGCGGTCCGCCGCTCGGTGCCCAGGCCCTTGATGCGCACCTTCAGGATGGCACGCTGAATTTCGCGCTCGATCCAGCTGGTACCGAGGCCAAAGCCGACGGTCGTAAACGGCGTCTGCCCTTGAGAACTGTACAGCGTGTTGATCTGGTATTCCAAACTCTCCATGGCCTGGTAAATATCCGCTTTGGTCTTACTGCGGGCGAACTCCTCCTGCTTATGCGGATCGTCGATCCACTCCTTGGCTTCAGCCAGGTGCCGCTGGTAGTTCTTCAAGGCGTAAGGTGCCAGCACTTCGTCAGTTCGGTCACTGGAACAGCCACCATACTGACTGGAAGCCACGCTGGCGATGATCTGCGCCATCTGCAGAACAGCGGTCTGGATCGACTGCGGCGTACCCATCTTGGCGTTGCCAATCTGGAACCCGTCGCGCATCATACCAGCAAAGTCGATCAAGCAACAGTTAGTCATCGGGCTGTACGGCTGATAATCGAGGTCGTGCCAGTGGATGTCACCCTTCATGTGGGCTACGGCCACCGCTGGGGGCAGCATTTTCAACCCCTGCGCCCGGGCCACGGTCCCTGCCGTCAAATCACGCTGGGTGTTAAAGACCTCACTATCCTTGTTGGCATTCTCGTTGACGACGTTGCGGTCGCGACTTTGCAACCGGTTGAGCGCCGCGTCGAGGTCCTGAGCCTGCTGGCGCCGGGCGAGCTTGGCGCCCCGGTACTGGTGGTAAGCGTCGGCTGCTGCCGGGGCGTGCGTGGTGAGCGTCTCCTCGACGGCGGCCGCGATGGCGTTAGTGTCCGCTAACTGCCGGGCGCGGACCAATAAATCATCGCGTACGTCCTCGGCCAACTCGGTCTTACCGGCCGTCACGGCTGCGTCGACACTCGCTAACAACTTCACGTCACTGAACGGCTCCCGCACGCCGTTATGTTTATTGATCGTCACGGTATCCTGTTTATACGCTAACATGCCTACACCCTCCAAGATTCAAGATTGTTTATGTTCAATAATACACATGCTACGATATCACGTATATTATAGTCGCTTTGAGGCACTATATGTAGTAGTAATCGGGCTCATTTGGGGTAAGATGACACAATATCGTGTATGCTTACAAATACTTAGTTATGAAAACGCACGCCCGGCAAGCATTCAGCTTACTGGGCGTGCGCATTAGATAATTTGGGCATAAGCCGATGAAATTTTGGGCATACATCAGACCTGCAAAAATCCGTGGCGCTGCGATGACGTCACTTGAACAGGTGAAACGGCTTTTTGGTCAACTCCATGTCCACCGCCCGGTACATGTAACGGGCGGCAATGGCACGGTAAGGATGCCATTTACGGCACTTTTTCATCACCGCCTGCCGGTGCCAGTCATTGGTCTTGTAGACCCAACTGTACCCCTGCAAAAAGGCCACGTCCTCAAACGGCAACACGTCCGGCCGATCCAACACGAAGATCAGGTACATCTTCGCCGACCAGTTACCGATTCCGCGTACGCTGGTGAGATCGTGTAATACTTCGGTGTCACTCATGTCGGGGTACTGGTCAAAATCAATGGTATGGTTAACCACCGCGTCCGTCAACGCGCGGATGTAGCGCACCTTGGCCCGGGAGATGCCAATCGACAACAGTTGCGCATCGGTCAACTGGTGGATGGCCCCCGGCGTAACCGGACCCGCGACCAACGCGGCCAGGCGCCGGCTGAACACCGCCGCGACTTTGTTTGACAACATCTGGTTGATGATCTCCCGCACCATAAAGGCATATGGCGACGGGGCCAGCGTGTAGCTGATGGACCCCACCATCTGGATGACCTTAGCCAGGTGCTTATCCTTGGCACACAAGTACCGTACTGCTGGCGTGTCCGCTGTTAATGTATGCACTGCTGGCATGAACGTTCCCCCCTAAACTCGTCATCCCTAAAACACGAATAGCCGACGAGCATGCCCGTCGGCTATTCATTGCCATTATTTAGTGATGTCGTTACCAAAGTACTTCTTGGACAGACGGGTCAACGTCCCGTTCTTCTTCAGCACCTTGATAGCCTTGCTAATGCGGTTGCGCAGCGCGCCGTTGTGCTTACCGACCATGGCAGCAATCTTAGCGGGTGCTACTTCACTCTTCTTCAGCTCGGTGACCTTGAGACCCTTAGTATCGTTAGACTGCTTGTAGGCGTACCATGCGGGCATCGAGTTAATTGTCCCGGCTGCGCGGCCCTGCCTGATCATCTGCAAAGCCGTGGTGAAGTCACCATCATCGATCAACTTGGCACCAGCCTTCTTGGCTACGAGGGCGTTATCCGTCCCCGTACCTTCAACCAGCGTCTTGCCCTTGACCCCTTTGAGGGTGGTGAGCTTACTACCCGACTTGGTGATCAGCGCCGAACGACTATAAATGTACGGCGTACTGAACAGGTAAGCCTTGCGCCGGGCTGGCGTGGGCGTGATGTTGTTCATGACCGTGTCGAACTTACCACTGCCCAAACCGGCAATCAGGGAGTCCCACTTGGTCGGTACAAACTTGGCCTTAACGCCCATCTGCTTCGCCACGGCTTTGCCCAACTCAACTTCAAACCCCGTCAGCTTACCGTTCTGACGGTAGGAGTACGGCTTATACGTGCCTTCGAGCCCAATTGTCAGTTCGCCCTTCTTGAGCAACTGACTCTTGTAGCTGGTGGCCGCGTGGGTCGCCTGCGTGTGGGTGTGGGTAAAGGTTGCCAACGTCAACGCACCCACCATGGCGGTCAGGGCGGCCGCCAACTTCTTCAAGTTCAACTTCATGATCAATATCCCCCTTGTACAGTTTCTACTATATATTTAGTACCCCAGTTATTCCAGCGTGGCAAAGGTCATCGCGGACACAAAGTTGCGAATGCGCTGATTATCCGTGTGGAAGAACGCGTCGCTACTGCCGTCAAACTCAATGTTGCCGTTCTCTAGGAACACGATCTTGTCAGCAACCTTCTGCGCAAACGCCATGTTGTGCGTGACGATGATCATCGACTGCTGTTCGCGGGCAATTTGTAGCAAGACCTTCAGCACGCCCAGTTCCAGCTCCGGGTCCAGGGCACTGGTCGGTTCATCCAAAAAGATGTATTCCGGCCGCATCGCCAGGCTGCGAGCAATCGCCACCCGCTGGGCTTGGCCACCAGACAGCGCGCTCGGGTACGCGTCGGCTTTGTCCGCCAGCCCAACTTTGCCCAACAACTCCTGCGCCCGCTTGGTCGCAGCCGCGGCGTCCTGCTTGAGGACGTGAACCGGACCCTCGATGACGTTCTGCAGGACGGTCAGGTGTGGGAACAGGTTGAACTGCTGGAACACCATCTCGGTGCGCCGGCGGACGTCCAGCACGGTCGACTCGCTAATGGGCTGGCTGTAATCGATCTGGGTCTGGTCAAAGGCAAAGTGGCCACTTTCCGGCCGCTCCAGTAAGTCCAAACTGCGTAACAGGGTCGACTTACCCGAACCAGACGGACCGAGGATCACGGTCGTTTGGTGCTCTGGAAACTCCAGCGACACGTCCTTGAGCGCCGCGTGGTCCCCAAACTGCTTGTTTAAGTGTTCGATTTTAATCATATGCGCCCTCCCCTAGTTAGCCTTCGTCACGTAACGCGACGTCCAGCGTTCCAGGTACTTCTGCACCCACGCCAGCACTGTGCAGGCAATGGCGTAGTACACCGCGACCAACGTGTACATCACCAGTGGCTGGTAGTTCTCCGCAGTGATTTGCTGGCTCACCTCGAACATTTCGACGATGGTGATGGATGCGGCCAGCGACGTATCTTTGACCAGACTGATAAAGCTGTTAGCCAACGGTGGCAGAGACACCCGCAGTGCCTGCGGGATGATGATCCGGCGTAGCGCCATACGCCGCGTCATACCGATAGTCGCCGCTGCTTCCCACTGGCCCCGCGGAATCGACTCAATCGCCGCCCGGATAGTTTCGCTACAGTAGGCCCCGGTGTTCAAACTGAACGTCAGGATACCGGCAACCACGGGGTTCATCTGGATTCCGTGCGGCAGGAACCCCTTGATTTTCAGGTATGGCAGGCCAAAGAAGACGATGAATAATTGTACTAGTAGCGGCGTGCTCCGGAAGAGCCAGACGTAGAAGCTACAGATCCACTTCACCACGTTAAACAGCCCGCCACGCTGCGAGATTCGCGCCAACGCGGTGAGTAATGCCAGCACCAGCCCCAAAATGAATGAGACGATGGCAATCGGCAACGTATATTTGAACCCCGCCGCCAACAACTGCGGAGTTGAGCTCGTGATGATGTGCCAAAGATTCATTGTATCCTCCTCTAGGGTTGAACCGGCAACCCCCGCCCGTTTTGTGGTCACGCCCTGCCACTACGCCAAAACACTCCGCCCCAGACGCTTGCGCACGAGGCGGAGTGTTGGGCAAACGGTGCGTTGAGTAATTCTGCGCGTACATGGCGATGATTTTTGCCCACGGCCACAAGTATATTATGTTTTTTATGGTAGCGTTATGCGACTTACTTGTCAATTGTTAGTGACTTTGGTGTAGCGTGGTTGGCCTAACGGGCCCGCTGGCAAAAGCGCCACACCGAAGCACACCATCAACGTACTGCAGTAGCGCCTGCATCTTTACCTATATATATGCTAGCCACCCACCCCGATTGGCTAGCCGCCCACTACAAAAGCCACCGTCGGTATTTTCCCAACGGTGGCTTTGATTCTCCTCAATTATTTTGTTACGTGTTACGCCAATCTAGTCACGCACGACTAGTACCGATATCGCCGCGTACTTTGCCATGTACGCCGCCTGGCTCCCAAAGTGACGAGCAATACCCCGCTTGGACATGGCCCCAATCACCAGCAAATCCGGCTGCACCTGCGGAATGATCTTTTTAATGATAGTTTCGCCAGCGTCACCTTCACCGATAACGGCCTGAACACTCTTAATACCGGCTTGCTGGGCCAGGCGGACGTAGCGTTCAATATGCTCCTGGAGTTCTACCCGCTCACCATGCACGTAATCCTTAGTGAGGGCCTGATACACGTTCATTTCGCCCGACTCCAACACCGACGCAATAACCAGCTCCGCATGGTCGGCTTTGGCCCGGTGAATGGCATATTGAAACGCCGCCAGGGCATCCTCCGAGTCATCCACACCGACTAGAATCCGTTTGAAATCGTCTTTCATTAGTCTACCTCCCCCGCGAAGTGCGGACTATTAGTAGTATGATCCTGCTGTGCCCGCTCCAAGCGCTTGTTGCCGCGGTACAGTTCAACCGTGCACCATACTAGTAGTACCAACACGGCGACGATGGCGACGTAAGCTAACAGGTGCGCTATTTCGATCTGGCCCGCCGTGGCGTGGGCGCCCAAGAAACCGGCAAAGGAGTCCGGCAACCCAATCAGGTTCAGGTAGGTCAACCCCAGGACGGAAATCCAACCACAAACCTTGACCCAGAGTGAGTTCTTAAACCTTACGCCCATCTCGGCCCGACTATCAGTCATCATCAACAACGGCAACATCGAAAACGGTAATGCAAAGGCGAGAAATACCTGCGAGTTGTTCATCAGGTTATTCAGTGCTTCGTGTTCGTCGACCGCCGGCAAGTTCCGCGTCATCCAAACACAGAACAGCACCGGAATCACGGAAATCAGCCGGGTAACGAGCCGACGCGCCCACAGCGGCATCCGCATGTGGATGAACCCTTCCATGATGACTTGCCCAGTCAATGTTCCAGTAATTGTCGAGTTTTGACCAGATGCGAGGAGTGCGACCGCAAACAGCACGGATAGTACCCCCGACTTGGCTACGGCAATCAGCACACCGTTACTCAACATGGATGTATCGGACAAAGCCTTAAACAGGCCAAAGAACGACGGGTCCTTGACGGCACCACTCTTGAAGACCGCAACCCCCATGATCAAAAGCAGGGAGTTCACGATAAACGCAAAGGTCAACTGAATGTTGGAGTCCCACTGGGTAAAGCGAACAGCGGTCGCCACTTCGTCTTCATTGTCGTGGTTGATTTTCCGTGTTTGGGAAATCGCCGAATGTAAGTACAAGTTGTGGGGCATGACCGTGGCGCCGATGATACCTAGCGCCCCGCTCAGTGGATTCATCCCGTTAACGTTCGGGTGGGCCGCCACCGTGCCGGCGGTTGGGATCAATCCTTTAATGACTCCACCCCAATCCGGATCCGACAAAGCCACTTGGTAAACAAAAACCAACAAAATGACCAGAATCAGACACACCACGATGGCTTCAATCTTGCGGAATCCGATCTTAGTCAGTAGTAATAATAGCAACACATCAAAAACGGTGACGAACACCGCAATGACTAACGGAATGTGAAACAATAAGTACAGCGCGATGGCAGCACCAATGACCTCCGCAATATCGGTGGCCATAATGGCAAACTCCGTCATGATCCATAAGATAATCCCCAGCGCTTTACTGGTGCGGGCCCGAATGGCCTGCGCTAAATCCATCTGACTAACGATGCCCAGCTTAGCCGCCATGTTTTGCAGGAGCATGGCGATTAAGCTCGAAATCAAGATGACAGACATCAGTAAATACTGGAAGTTCTGCCCGCCAGTGATACTCGTGGACCAATTACCAGGATCCATGTAACCAACGGCGACCAACGCACCGGGCCCGGAATAGGCGAATAAGGTGCGCCAAAAGCCCTTGTTCTTCGGTACCGGGACGGTCCCGTTAATTTCTTCCAACGACGGCCCGTTTGCATACTCAATCAGCTTATGCTTACGGGGTGTTACTGGTGCATTCTTCATGTTGCTCCCCTTTCTGCCCGGGGAACGGCAAACTCTTGTCGTTCCCGGGCTGCCACATGCGTGTGGCGCCCTCGAACTAGTCGAGTAATTTTGTAACCACCATCAGTATACAGCCGGTAATTTCATTGTAAAGCATTTTTTGGGTTGACTAGAAATTAAATGTTTCCTATCCATCAATGCCCGTAATTGGGCATTACGAGGCAAAATATAGCCGTGAGTGACTGTTTTTCTTTTTGGGCTACCTAGAAATAATGTGACACAGCACCAATTGACACCATGTTTTCATCAGCGATGTGGACATAAAAATAGCGGTGCTACTTGTTCTTCGCACCGCCATAACTTTGACATTTATGACCACTTGCAACCGCATCTACAGCATGACCAGCTTGCCCCGTAGGCTGTGTCCCTCTTCGGTAATGACGCCAGTAAACACCGCATTTGTCGCCAAAAAGCTAATCGTGGCCCGAGCCAGCAGGAACGGATTATTCAGGTCGACCATCACAAAGGCGCTGGCCTGATCGACCTGGACGCGACTGCTGACCGTCACGTCCCCGAGCATGAGACGCAGCAACCGCTCCGCCTGGCACGAGTTCCGTGCTCGCACCAGAAACACCCCGACGCTGGACTTCAGGACAAAGTAGTACCGCGGCACCAACTGGCGCGCCACCACGCGGTATTGGGCGACGCGGGCATGAGCCAAGTATTGCTTCACGCGCTGACGACTTTGCGTTAACACGTCCGTGTGTACGCCAACGTAGTAATCGATCCCGGTCATCGCGGCGCGCGACCACCCGACAGGCTGAAATGGCACCACGGCGGCTGTGCCAGTCGTCCGCTTAGGGTTAGTATTGCTGCCATCAATCATTATCCGTCACCCTTTCTCCAACGTGCTGTGCAAAGTTGCTCATGCTACCAACGTTTTACCATCATTATACAGATACACCCGCGCAGCTGACTCCTCCATGCTACCCACTTATTAGCTTCATTGTACGGCCGGAGTGGCGCGGGCTCAATGGCTAAACACGACCTTTTGGGCGTAATTTACGCAAAATTTCTGGCGCGTTCCGCAAAAATGTTATTTAATTGTTTGACTACCGCGTGCACCCCCTCCAGGCGCGTGACACCTGCCACGGGCTTGACCGTCACCGTCGTGCCCCGCCCCGGCCAGACGGCACCAATGCCACTTTGGCATTCCGACCATCAGTCCCATTATGTCCACGCAACCCCCCTGCCACTAGAGTTCTTACCATCACGTGCGTTTCGCGCAATTACCTCACGTCCATGGCACCATAATCAACGTAGCGCTACAGAATAAACGCCGGCGGAGCGCGCCCGCTGGTTGGAGGTACCATGACTACTGAAATCGACCCTGCTGCATGGCAAGCGGCCTACGACTTCATGTCGGACCACATGCCGGTGCTATACGCGGCTTTGCACCGCCTGCACATTCTGCCCCAACACGCTGATTATGACGACCTGCTACAAGAAGCACGGCTCGTCTACATCAAATACTATTGCCGTTACCACGACCCCCGCACCACCCCGACGGAGATCACCAAGTTTAACCGCCTGGCCGGCCACTTTGTCTACTTGAACCTGCTGGCTAAGCTGCGGACCCAGTGGCGCCGCGCGGAGATTGCACCGCAGGAACCTTTGATGTACTGGAATGAGGAACGCTTTCCTAGCCAGGTGGATCTACAGGGAGACTACGAGCGGCAGGAGTTTTTCGCCACCCTCCTCACCACACTGCACGCCCAAGAACGCGACGTCGTGCAGTTACGGCGCCACGGACTGAACAACACCGAGGTCGCCAGCCTCCTCGGTCTGTCCCGCTACCAGGTCATCCGCACCATGCGCAAAGTTCGTAAACAGGCGTTACTCCTGCTGCAGGCTGGCTACTAATTGTCAGCACCCCACCACCCGGTTGTGGCCAGACCGGACGGTGGGGTGTTATTTTTGGGCATTATACCTAGAAGGCATACTACCCCGTACAAATAAGTATTATCTTTTTTGCTTAGCTTTGTACATAATGGGGGTAAATGGTGCTTACGCATGCGTGGTGCGGACCAAAGTAGCGTCAACCAATGGAGGCAAACCAATGAAAGACACGATTTTTATCAAACCTGGCCAGATGGCCATTGAGGACGTCGACAAGCCGACCATCCAGGCACCCGACGACGTCATTTTGCACATCGTCCGGACCTGCGTTTGTGGTTCCGACCTGTGGAACTACCGCGGAATCGACGCGACGGCACCCCACTCCCAGAACCCGGGGCACGAAGCCATCGCGACCGTAGACGCCGTGGGCAGCGCCATCACGACCCTCATCCCCGGCGACTTTGTGATTGCACCCTTCACCCATGGCTGTGGCCACTGTGCCGCCTGCCGCGCCGGCTTTGAGGGTGGCTGTCTCAACCATGATGATAACTTTTCGATGGGTGCGCAGGCGGAATACATGCGTTACCAGCACGCCGAGTGGTCACTAGTCAAAATCCCAGGCCAGCCGTCCGACTACAGCGAGGACATGCTCAAATCATTGCTGGCCCTGGCCGACGTCATGGCGACCGGCTACCACGCCGCCCGCGTCGCCCGCGTTAAGACCGGGGACACCGTCGTCGTTGTCGGTGACGGCGCCGTGGGGTTAAGCGGCGTTCTGTCCGCCAAGATGCGTGGCGCCAAGCGCATCATCGCCATGAGTCGCCATGAGGACCGCGCGGCCTTGGCCCGGGAATTCGGTGCCACTGATGTAGTGGCCGAACGTGGCGACGCCGGGGTGGCCAAAGTCATGGCGTTGACCAACGGCGAAGGAGCCGACGCCGTGCTGGAATGTGTCGGTAGCGAACAGTCCGTCGACACGGCCGTCCAGTGTGGACGTCCAGGTGCCACCGTGGGCCGTGTGGGCGTGCCGCACAACGCCAAGATGGATTTGCGGCCACTGTTCTTCCGCAACACCCAGATTGCCGGCGGCCCCGCTTCGGTCACGACTTACGACAAGCAGGTCTTGCTTGACGCCGTCCTCAGGGGTGAGATCAACCCCGGCAAGGTGTTCACCAAGTCCTTCAAACTGGACGACATCGACGCCGCCTACCAGGCCATGGACAAGCGTGAAGCCATCAAGTCCTACGTGATTGTGGATTAACGTTGACACTAACACCATCAAAAAGCCCGCCAGCACTTGCTGGCGGGCTTTGGTGAATCTTCGGCCTCTTCCGCTCGTCGCGACCATAACCCCCGCGACCAGTGCGTACACGCCATCGACGCACAACAATGCCCGTAACGGCTACACCGCTACGGGCATTGTTGTGTCTAGCGTTGGTAAAGTGACAAATACTGCGCCGCCACTACTGGCTGATCACCAGCAACGACTTAATGGCTTTGCGTTGGTCCATCGCCTCGTACGCCTCCTGCACATGGTCCAGATCAAAGCGCTGGGTGAAGACACGGCCGGGGTGAATCTCACCTTTGAGCACCGCATCCAGCAAGACGTCACGGTCGTACGTCGTCACGGACGCAATGCCACCGCGCAGACCCACGTTCGTCCGGAATGGAATGGCGTTGGCATCCGTCGTTTCCTGAGGAATACCTATACGCCCAACGACAGCGCCGGGGCGGGCCACCTTGATGGCGGTATCGACGGACAGCGACGTCCCGACACACTCCAACACGGCATCAGCGCCACCGTTGGTCATTGCGCGCACCTTCGCTACGGCCGCGTCGCCACGCTCAGCCACCACGTCGGTCGCACCGAACTCCCGCGCCAAGGCCGCGCGGTCCTCGTGATGGCTCATCGCGATGATCCGTTTAGCACCGCGAAGCTTGGCGGCAATCACGCCACACAGACCCACGGCGCCGTCGCCCATGACGACCACGGTGTCGCCCGGCTTGACCTCAGCACTAGCGGCGGCGTGGTAGCCGGTCGCCATAACGTCGGACAGCGCCAACAGGTCGTTGAGCTGGGCGTCCGTGTAGTCATCCGGCTGGCCCGGAACCTTGACTAGCGACCAGTCGGCCAGCGTGTAGCGTACGTACTCGCCCTGGAAACCGCTACTCCCGTGTTCCTTGGAGTTAAAACAGTTGGCCTCAAAACCGGCTTTGCAGGCGGCACAGTGGCCACACCCGTGGGTAAACGGCATGATCACAAAGTCGCCGGGCGCCACGTGCGTGACCTCCGCGCCAACACTCTCGACCACGCCAATCGCTTCGTGGCCCACCACGGTGTTGTGCTTACGCTCGTCCAGGCCGCGGAACCACCAGAGGTCCGAGCCGCACACACAGGCACGGATAATTTTAATAACCGCATCGGTCGGTTCCTGAATCTTTGGATGTTCAAAGTCGCGGGCCTCAACCTTACCGGGTTCAACAAAGACAGCAGTTCTCATGTATAATCATCCTTTCTGCATACCAACAACAACGACAAAAACTACCGCACTATACGCGCGCCAACCACGCCTGAATTTGGGCGTCGTCGGCAGCAACGTGGTCGCCCGGCAGGCCGAATCCGGCCGCCACCGCTAGCGGTGCCGCCGCGGCTTTGAACTCATCCTCGTACTGCGCGGGAGTGCCCGCGTGCGTATAGAACGGCGCAAAGACCGCGCTGGCCCCCTGCGCCGCCTGCAGAAACGCGCGCACAGGGGTCGACGGCACACCCGACCAGACCGGGCCACCCACGAGCACCACGTCATATTGCGCCAAGTCCGGCAGCGGGTAGGCGAGCACCGGTAACTTCCCGGACGCCAGCTGGGCCTTGGCCTCCTCGGACGTCTCGTACATGTCTTGTGAGAACGTCCCCGGCGCCACGGTAATCTCAAACAGATCCGCCTGCGTCGCCGCCTGGAGCTGGTGCGCCAGTTTGGCGGTATGACCTGACCATGAGTAATACGCAATTAAAATTTTTGTTGCCATTATGCTGCCTCCCCAAGTATTAACAACTTACGCTTAGTTTACAACCTTCGAGTGGGTGTAAGGCAAGCAATTTTCTGCACAAATATATTGACAATAAAAAAGGAAACCGACGGGCAATTCAACCCGTCATTTTCCTGTCAATCTTTGTTGGTACAACGCAACACTCCACGGCTGGGTGTCCGCTGTCCGTGTCTGCGTTTATGCCGCTAGTCGTTAATTAAAGTGCCATGCCGCCGCGGTGTCCCGAAGCTGGTTCAACGTCACCATATCTGCATCGCTGATGGTAAAATCGAGGTGAGTGTTCGCCTCAATGTGCGCCCGTGACGTCGCCTTTGGCAGCGGCACCACCCCGTTCTGGACGCAGAACTGAATGGCAAGCTGGGCGAGACTGACGTCATACCGCTGCGCAATGGCCTGCAACGACTGGTTCCGTAGTAGCGCCCCCGTGGCTAGCGGCGAGTACGCCTCCACCAGGAGGTCATGCTGCTGGGCAAAGCTGGTAATGTCCGGTTCCGTGTAACCAACGTAATACTGGATCTGGTCCACCATCGGCGCTACCCCATCCATTGTTAGCAAGTTTTGTAGATCATGCACGTTGAAGTTTGACACCCCAATGGCTTTGACCCGCCCGGAAGCATAAATTTTCTGCATGGCGCGCCAAACATCCTGGTTCTCGTTGTCGTAGTCGGCACCCACGCTACTCCACGGCCGCGGCGCGTGGATCAGGTACAGGTCGAGGTAATCCAGCCCGAGATTGTTCATGGTCTGGTCAAAGTCACGGAGGGTACCGTCGTACGTTTTGGTCTCAGCGGGGAGCTTGGACGTCACAAAGATGTCCGCCCGTGCCACGTCGGACGCCGCAATGCCGGCGCCCACCTGGCGCTCATTACCGTAGACCAAAGCGGTATCAATGAGCCGGTAACCAAGATTCAAGGCGTTGGTCACGGCCTGCTGGGCGTCATCCTGGGCAATCTGCCAGGTACCAAAGCCAACTTTGGGTATTTGTACGCCGTTGGCCAGCGTGTATACATCATTCAATTTAGTCATTGTCCCACTCCTTTGCTAACTAATGCTGCACGATTGCTTCAATTGGGCGATAAGTTGTGGCCGGGCGCAGTATGGCCAGACACGGATTTGTCCACGTGCATCCTGGCACACGCGCACGGCGACCACTCCCGCTAAATATTTGTAAGCAACATAGTTAGCATAGCCCTTGTAGTTAAGTTTAAGTCAAGTGCAGCACCATAAATAATTGCGGCGCGCGCCTACATCCAGGCAGGTTTGTCGCCTTCCGTGCCCGGTTGGTCGATCCCCACGCTGGTGCGGTGGTATTGGTCGGGGTTCTTGATCAAACGTACGACAAAGTCAGCCACGCTGGCCCGCGAAACGGCGGTACCCTTAAACGGTTCGTCCGCGCCGGTCAGTTCGTAATCAATTTGGGGGTCATTGGTCAACCAGGCTGGCCGTAGTTGCGTGGTGTCGATTGCCGTCGTCCCTTTGAGCAAGCGGTCTGACTCCCGGAAACCCGGCAAAAACGCACCAATGGCCTGTTCGTTCCACTCGCCAAACTTACCGGGTACCTCGTGTAGGGCACCCAAGGCACTGTAAAAAATCAGCCGGGTGCGCTTAGCGGCGGTCATAGCCGCAATAATGGCCTTAGTCGATTTGGCCAAGTCGGTCCCACCAACGTTTGAGTACACAATGTCAACACCCGTCATCGCGTCGGTCAGTGCCGCCTGATCCTGAACATCCCCGTCAATCAGCGTCACGCGGGCGTTTTGACCTAAATTGGCCAAGCGCACCGCGTTACGTAAGAACAAGACTAGTTCATCATCCGTTTCGTCAAGTAGGCGCTGCGCCACCAATTGAGCCGTCGCGCCGTGTGCACCTAAAATCAATACTTTTGTCATTATTTGCTCCTTTAGCTGACCCTACTGGGTGCGTGTGACAACCATCCGTTGTGTCCATCACTACAATTACTAGCATAGGGCCCCAAAAGCTATTCGTCTAATGCCTAGTTTGGATAGGCGTATAGTCTGCAGGCATGGGTGCCCTCGGGAACCAGCCAGCACGCTACACCACCCCGCGGAAGTAGAAAAATCTGCCCCTAGGAACAGTGACGGGCCAACCGTCAATAATTGCCAGTGTGGCCAACCGGGATTAATAAACGAGCGAGGCCACTCAATCCTGCAACCGGATTGGGTGGCCTCATTACGGTGAATAAGCTTTGGAAGCAAGATAGATAAAGTTTAGTAAGTCTTACTCCAATCCATGGTGGTACGCAGATAAGTACCAGCAACTGGATCTGAATAATATGTGCCGCTCGGGGTAACGATGTACTCGGGTTCATCAGAATCTGAAGCCGTAATCGATGGGTGCTGTAATCCGTTACCACTAGGTGTACTTTGTTGCGGTGCACTGGCTGTGGCTTGCCCACTGGATTGGGCTGGCGCACTTCCCTGCGTGTGACTGCTAGTGTAACCATTACTGCTAGTTTGCCCGCCACTGTTGGCAGCACCATTACCACTACTCTGCGTATTGCCCCCTGAATAGGAATTAGTGGCTACCTGATTATTGGTGGCGGGCTGCGTATTATTAGTGGCCTGCGTCCCACTACTCTGCGCTGCCCGAGTGGTCGTACTGCTTTGGCTGCTTGCTTGGGCCGCTGCCACCTTGGCAGCCGCAGCGGCTTGAGCGGCCGCAGCCGCCTTGGCCCGAGCCCGTGCCGCCGCTTGCGCCTTTGCCGCTGCGGCCAGCTTAGCTTTTTGTTGAGCCGCCGTCAGCGGGTGCGTACTCTGCCGCACCACCGCCACCGTTTTGTGGGTGGTGCTGGCAACTAGCTTCAACAGTTGTGGTTCGTACGCCACCCGTACGTGCCCAGCGATATTCCGGTCGTGACGCAACGCGACTGCCGTCCGCATTGTTTGCAGATTATCAATGGTCGGATCCTTCACCACGCCCAAAATAGCGGTCAACGCCATGCGAATGTCGGCAATGTCCTTACCTTGACCCTTGATTCGGCCAACTTTAGCCGTTGCTCCCCGCAAATCATGACTGATCAACGTCTTACTCTTGCCTTGCGCACCATCACGCACGGTTTGTTTGACCGCTTGGTCCGCCGCTTGAATTACCTGGCGCTGGCTCGCGGTCAGGTGCGCATACGGATTCTGTTTAGGATGGAATACCTTGCTGGCATGCGTCGACACCGGCGCTTGCCGATTAAGGATGACCACACCCGCGCCAACTGCCGCGACCAACACCACCGCGAGGCCTATTAGCCACCGGCGCCATTTACCCAGTTTTTGCATCGTTCTCCTCCATAATAAGCCCAAACAACCCCCAACCCTATCGTCGCTGTAATTTTACCACGTAGCCTGTGTAAGCGCTAACCATTGTTGCCAGTATCACCTTGCTACCATCCCCATAGCTTCGCGCCAAGGCACAAATTTGCGTTCGACGTACACTTCCGCGCCGTCCTAGCAGCATGAATGACAAAAAACATGTTGCGCACGACCGTAGTCGCGAGCAACATGCTCATCATCAATAGTAATTTTACTGCAACAGGTGGTGGGCCTGCAGGTACTGCTTCGCCACAACTGCAGCTTTGCGGTGCTTGACGGTCACCTGGTAGTTCATCTCCTGCATTTCCTTGGTCGAGATCTTGCCGGCAATCCGATTCAGGCTCTTCACAATGCCTGGGTGCGCCTTGGCAAAGCTGCTCCGCATTACCGGCGCACCCTGATACGGTGGGAAGAACGACTTGCTGTCACGCAACACGACCAGGTGGTACTTCCGAATCTGCGGGTCGGTGGTGTAAGCATCAGTCACGTCCAGGTTGCCGTTGGCCAAAGCTTCATATCGCAGCGACGGCTCCATCGTTTTGACGTTGGTGAAGTGCAGGCCATACGCCTGCTTCAAACCAGGATAACCGTCCTGTTGCTGGTAAAAGTCCGGGTCAAAGCCGGCACGCAACTGCGGGTACTTGGCTAGATCAGCGATGGTCTTCAGGTGGTACTGCCGCGCCGTCGCCTGGGTCACGGTCAACCCGTAACCGTTCTGGTAAGCCATCGGGCGCAGGTAGGTCAGGTGGTACTGCTGAGCCAGGGCAGTCTTAGCGTCATGGTACGCCGTTTGCGGATCGTGGCTGACCGCCTTGTTGGTTTTGACCAGCGACTGCATGACCGTCCCCGTAAATTCGGGGTAAATGTCGATTTGCTGCGACCGCAAGGCTTTGAACAGGAAGCTCGTGCCCCCAAAGTTGCGCTTGAGGACAACGTGCACGTGCGGATTATCCTGCTCGATCAACTGCTTGTACATGTTGATCAAAATCTCCGGTTCCCCACCCATCTTACCGGCAATGGTGATCGTAGTGGTCTTGGGGGTGACTACTTTGTGCACTCCGTACGCACCACCAATACCGACAGCTAGCACGACCACACCAATGGCCAGACGCTTAAAGGAGACGTGGGACAGGAGCTTAATCAGCGCACTGGCCACAATCGCCAACACCGCAGAAAGGATGGCCCCCACGAAGAGCGCGGAGTTGTTATTACTTTGAATCCCCAGCAGGATGTAGGTCCCCAAACCGCCGCCACCAATCAGGGCCGCCAGGGTCGCGGTCCCGATGATCATGACGACCCCGATGCGAATCCCCGATAAGATCATCGGCATGGCGAGGGGAATCTGCACGCGCATCAGCTTGTACCGCCGGGAGACGCCCATCGCGTCGGCCGCCTCAATCAGCAACGGGTCAATGTTAGTCAGCCCCGCGTACGTGTTTTGGAACACGGGCATGATGGCGTACAGAACCAGCGCGATGATAGCCGGCACCGTGCCGATCCCCACAAAGGGAATCAGTAACCCCAAAATCGCCAAGCTGGGAATTGTCTGGACGACGCTGGCAATTTGGAGGACAAACTCACCGGCTTTACGGTGGTTCATTAGGACGATTGCCAACGGAATTGCGATGATAATCGTGATAATCGTGGCAATCAGTGAGACTTCAATGTGCTGGCCCAGCGCGACCAGAATTTCGTGCGCGTTGGTTTGAGCGTAGTGAATAATTTCTTTAATCAATGGTACGGTCCTCCGTTCGTAGGCTAGCTAGGTACTTGAGCAGGTCCGCCCCCGTTAGCCGCCGGTCACCCGCAACAATGGCGGTTGCCGGCGCATCCTGGATCATCCCCGCCCAGGTAAAAATACTGGTCGTCAACGGCAAAACGGTCGCGTCATCGTTGGTAACAGGCTGGCCAAAGCCGGCGGCAACCACCTCGGCCAACGTCTGGTGCGTGCTAACGATGCCACGGAAGAAATCCTTGACGAAGGCATTGGCTGGCTGCCGCAAAATAGTGGCGGGCTCCCCCACCTGCTGTAAGACCCCGTTATGAATCACGGCCAAACGGTCGGCTAACCGCACCGCCTCGCGCATATCGTGGGTCACAAAGATGATCGTCGTCTCAACTTCGCGGTGCAGACGCAAAATCAGGTCCTGCAACTGCTCTTTGGACACGGGGTCCAGGGCCGAGAACGGCTCGTCCATTAACATTAGCTTGGGGTTACCAGCCAGGGCGCGCACGATGCCGACCCGCTGCGCTTCACCACCAGATAGTTCGTCCGGCTTCCGGCCGGTGTAGGTGGCTGGATCCAAGTCCACCACCTGGAGTAAGTAGTTAATGCGGTCGCGGATCTTATCCTTCGCCCACCCCAATGCTTCCAACTGCACAGCCGCGTTTTGCATCACGGTCATGTTCGGGAACAGGGCGCTCGACTGGAGGACGTAGCCGATGTGCTGCCGGAGGGTCTGCACGTTGCTAGTAGCCACGTCCTCCCCGTCAATCAGCACCTGGCCGGTTGTGGGTACAACTAGGCGGTTAACCATCTTCAGCAGCGTGGTTTTACCGCTACCCGATGGGCCCACCAACACGAACAGCTCCCGTGATTCGACCCGTAGATCCACGTTATCGAGGGCCACCGAGTCGGGGTACCGCTTGGTGATTGCTTTGAATTCTATCAACGATTCGTCCTCCTTCACACTGGTGCCGTGCCGTATCTTAACTACGTTCACCGTCCAGTTGTTGCCTAGCGCTACCGCTTGCTGCGGAAGCGCTCATTGCAATACATAGTGTTATTATATCTTTTTTGCCGATTGCAACGCATCAAATGTTCGCGTCATCTGCTTGGAAAATAACCGCGTCAAGCGAGTCAACTCCGCCATCTCGGCGGGTGACAACGCCGCCATGGCGTCAATTTCCGCCTGCGCCGCGGGAGCAATGACTTGCTGCGCGTAGGCCCGCCCTTTGGCTGTTAACCGCACCAATTTTCGGCGCCGGTCATGGGAATCCTCCGCCATTTCGGCGTAACCCTGCTGCCACAGCTTCTTGGTGATCGAACTGATGGTCTGCTTGGTTGCGGACAACCGGGCGCAGATATCGGCCTGCCGTTGACCAACCGGTGATTCCCACAGCATGTATAACACAAATTCCTCTTTGGTAGTCAACCCAAAGCTACGCGCATGCCGGTCAAAGAGTGCGAACTGTGTGTCGCGTAGATGCCGATACTCCTGTAAATACTGCAAAACTACTTGCTGATCCATATGTGCTCCTCGTATAATGTAAGACTGTCTGATGTCGGACTTAATGGTACAGTAATCGCCTAGCATTGTCAAACGCGCCATTATTAAAAACGACAGGACCCACAATAATAGTGGCGCCATGTCGTTTAAAACAACGTATAAATTTTTCATTGCTTGCTTCTCTGCCAGCTGTGCGCACAGCCCAACGTTGCGGAGTAACTCAACACTTACGTTGCCCGACAACGTTGCTTTCTCAATGTCACCATTGACCAAGCTTCTTAATTACACCAGCCGAATCAACGCTACCCCGGCAATCATGACGACCAACCCGGCCACTTGCACCCAGCCGACCAGATTACGCCGCGAACCAAGCCAACCAAACTCGTCAACCAGTAAGCTCCCGGTCATCAACCCGACCAGCACGATGACGACGGCGAGGCCGGTCCCAATCGTTGGCGCCAGGTAGGCATTGCCCAGCACGTACAGTGCCCCGATGAAACCGCCGAGCCACATCCACCAACGATGGACTGGCTTAGTCGCAGCGTATGTCAGGTGGGGGTGCAGCACTAGGACAATCACGGCGAGAATGAGTGTCCCCATGCTAAAGTTGACGAACGCCGATTTAATTGCGGAGCCCAATAGCACGCCGAGATGACCGTTGATGGCGGTTTGGCTGGCACTCAGCATCCCCGCAAACACGCCCCACAGCCGCCAAAGCCACAGCACCTTTTCATTCTGCTGACCATGGGTGGCACCGCCAAAGCTATTCGTGCGCCGCGCCACGAAGCCAGGTAACGCTACGGTTATCAACACACCGCCAACAACCAACAACGCCCCCAGGCCGCGCGTCAAGGTCAGCGCCTGCACGTTTGCGTGGAACCAACCAAAGTTATCAATCATTAACCCCATGATGATCTGCCCCAAAACGGGAAAAATCACGGTCTGTACACTACCAATCTTGGGAAACAGCAGAATGTTCGAGGTTAGATAGACCACCCCAAACAGGCCGCCAAGCCACAACCACCAGGGCTCGTTGGCGATAAAACTGGGGTGAATACCTAACGTCGCGCCGCTAGCCAACGTGATCACAGCCAAAAAGAGCGTGCCCATGAGGAAGGACAAGAATGACGATAAAAATGGTGAGCCCACGGCTTCGCGCAACCGCGAGTTAATGCTAGTCTGCAGTGGCACACCGACGCCGATAGCCAGCCCAATAATAATGGGAATCATGGTTACCTCCTATTTGTTTGTCTCACTAATATTTTAGCTTACCACACAAAAAGCACCCCCAGGTGGGAGTGCTTTGCGTTTGCCAATTGTTGATCCGTAAATTAACGCTTGGAAAACTGACTAGCCTTACGGGCCTTCTTCAGACCTGGCTTTACGTTCCTCGATTTTATACGGTTTCACCGAGTTTCAAAGTCCCTTTATATCAACGTTTCTATTCACTCACTTTTATGGAATTTCACCGAGTTTTGAGCGTGACGCCCTAATTTGGTACAAAATGGGCATTTCGTAAAGCTACGATTAACGCAAAGCAAACGCACAAATGAACGTAAAGCAGGTTGTACCCAGACCTGCTTTTTTTGTCCTCAAAATTCGTTTTAGTCAAGAACAAATCACTAAATATGGAGGAAATTACATTGATGAAAGCAGCCCGGCGAACTTCGATTTTCGCCGCATTAATTATGCTATTCATCCAACTCTTTGTCCCCGCCTCAATCGCCCTCGCCGCCAGTATGACCAACACCAAGGTCGCTGACTGGCGCAATACTTGGCATTTGCATTTGTTCAATGGCCTACATTGGACAGATGAAGGCATGTGGAAGAAGAAAGTGGATGGTAAGGTCGCCTTCTGCGTGGAGCACGGGGTCAACCTCGATATGAGCGGTTCCGGATACAACCCCAGCACTTACTCCGACGCTAAGAAGGATCAACTAGCCAAGATTGCTTACTATGGTTACTACCAGAACCCAACCAACCGCAACTACGCCGTAACCCAGATGATTATTTGGGAAACGCTCGGCGATTCGCTGCTCACCACACCAAACAAGACCTATCAGTCTGAAAAGAAAGCGATTCTCGATAAGGTCGCCGCGCATGATCGTAAGCCGTCCTTCAACGGTAAGCAGGTCACGCTAGCAGTTGGCGATTCAATCACCTTGACTGATACTAACGGACGGCTTGCAGCTTTCGCCCAGCAAACGGCGAACACCGCAAACCTCAAGATTACGAAGTCTGGCAACAAGCTCACGCTGACGGCCACTGCCCAGTCGAAGGAATCCGGCAAGGTGGCTTACGCGATTGCCAAAGCTGCTGACGTTGGTACCTCTTTCGTCTACACGAAAGGCTCACAACAAAAGCTCGTCAACTTCAAGCTGTCCAACAACGGCGAGTTCTCTCTACCTATTAAAGTTAATCTCAACGGTAACGTGAAAGCCAAGAAGGTTGACGCCGACACCAACAAGGCGCTACCGGGTGCTAAGCTCAAGTTTGAATACAATGGCACCGCCAAGGAAATCACGACTGGCACTGACGGCTACGCTGCCTTGAACGGAATCAAAGCTGGCACCAAGATCAAGATCAGCGAAGTCACTGCTCCGAACGGCTACGTCAATAAAGGTGAACTCAAAGAAGTCACCATCGAACCCGGAAAGACCGTTGAAGTCGTTCTTGGCAACAAGGAGCAACTCGGTAATGTGACCCTCGCCAAGATTGGGCGTGAGTTCGGTAGCGACATGTTCAATGCCTACTACTCGCTTAATGGTGCCGTCTACGGCATTTACACCAGCACCGGCACACGGGTTGGCGCGATCACCACTGACGGCAATGGCAAAGGCACCTTGCAGAACCTCAAGCTCGGTAGCTACTACGCACTGGAAGAAAAAGCCCCTGCTGGCTATGTTCTGAACACGACCAAGCTGCCGTTTGAATTGAAGTATGCTGGTCAAACTGTCGCGGTCACTACTGCTCACGTCGATACGACTGATCAAGAACAACGCGGCACCGCCACCATCGAAAAAGTTAACGCTGTTACCGGTAAGCAGCCACAAGGTGCTGCCAGCCTTAACGGTGCTGTCTACGAACTCCACCGTGCAGCTGATGACAAGCTCGTGAAGTCGGTGACGATCGCCAACAACACAGCATCCGTTTCTGGCTTGGAGCTGGACGATTACTACTGGCAAGAGGTCAAGGCGCCGACTGGCTACGTGCTTGATCCGCAAAAGCACGCCTTCAAGTTGGCTTACGCTGGTCAGAACGTCACCACTGCAACTGCTACTACGACGGTCAAGGAACAAGTCATCACTGGTGATCTCGACTTGCTCAAGTACGGTAACTACGACTGGTCAACCCAAGGCAAAGGCACTAAGCCGGTCATGCTCAAGGACACCCAGTTCACCGTCACCAGCAAGACTACCGGTAAGGTTGTTCGTACCGGCCTCACCGATGCCCAAGGCTACGTGAAGTTCACGGATTTGCCTTACGACATCTACACCGTTACTGAAACCAAGACACCAACAGGCTACAACGGGATCAAGCCGTTCACTGTCACGGTTGACGGCACCCAAAAGTCCCAGCATTACAGCATCGAAAACAAGGTAATCGAAGAAAAACTGCGGGTGGTCAAGGTCGATACCGAAACTGGTAAGACCGTGCTGCGCGCTGGCGCAATCTTCCGTGTTAAGAACCTGCAAACCAACAAGTACGAAGTTCAGCCAACTGCTGATAAGACCGGTACGACTGATAAGTTTGTAACCGATAACTCCGGCGAGCTGATCACCGCCGAAGCGCTTGGCTACGGCAAGTACCAGCTCGAAGAAGTCCAAGCCCCAGAAAGCTATGTACTGGCTAAGGAACCAGCCAAGTTCACCATCGACGGTAGCCATAAGGACGGCATCGTGGTCATCAAGTTCGCTGACCTCTCCCAAAAGGGTGTCGCCACCTTGACCAAGACCGGGGCTACCCCAGTCGCCGTCGAAAAGGTTGAAACTGAATACGGCGATCAGTACAAGTTTAAGTACGATTACACCGCCCTCGCTGGTGCGAAGTTCGAGTTCAAAGCAGCCGAAGATATTACGACTGCTGACGGCACCGTTCGTGCCCACAAGGGTGACGTGGTTGCTACTGGCACCACTGACGCTCAAGGCCAAATCCAGACCCCAGAGCTGTACCTCGGCAAGTACACTGCCACTGAATTGTCTGCGCCAAATGGTTTCATCATGAACCCTGATCCGATCGCTTTTGAACTCAAGTATGCCGGGCAAGAAGTGACGGTGACCTCCACCTCACTTGAAGCCAAGAACGACTTTCAACAACTCGACATCACGCTCAACAAGCAAGAAGAAAGCATCGCCGGTTGGAAAGACAACCTCCCAGTTATCAGGAACGTCGCAGCCAACGGCCAGATCTTCGGCTTGTTCACGCAAGGCGAAACCACAATCGGCGATACTGTGATCCCATCTGAATCACTCGTCGCCACCACGACGGTCAAAGACGGTAAGGCTGAATTTGGCTCGATTCAGTTGCCAGAAGGCTACTACTACGTCAAGGAACTTGTTGCTGGTGAGAAGCACGACTTGAACACGACTATGTATGGCTTTCATTTCCACACCACCGACAACGAGAAGATCAAGCACATTGACCTCAATGACGGCAAGGTGATCGACAACAAGCTCCACGAAAACGAACTGTCATTCAAGAAGACCAATGAGGTTTCGACATTAGTTTCTGGTAAGAGCTACACCTACGCCATGACCGGTAATGCTGCTGGCGCGGTTTTTGAACTGCTCGACGCTGACAAAAAGGTGATTCAGACTATCACCGTCGGCAAAGATTCCACTGGTTCCATCAAGCATCTGCCCGTAGGCACGTTCTACTTGCGCGAAACCAAGCCTTCTGCCACCAACCTTGTCTTATCGAAGGAAACCCTCAAGCTCGTGTCTACTAAGGACGGCGTGACGGTTTTCGATAGCAAGGAAAAGCAGATTGGGGAGACCAAGGCTGACGCCAAGGAAACCGCGATTGCCTTTGAACTGACCAACGACTTGATCAAGGGCACGGGCGAACTGACCAAGACCGACGTTTCTAACGGCAAGCGGCTACCCAACACCGGCATCCGCATTCTGGACGAAAACGGCAAGACGGTTGTGTCTGGCCGCACCGACAAGAACGGGGTCTTCTCCTTTGGCAATCTGCCTGCTGGCAAGTACAGCTTCCAAGAATACGATGCACCCAAGGGCTACGAAATTAGTGAAGCCCTCGTGCCATTCGAGATCACTAAGGATGGCGAAATCGTGAAGGCCGTCATGACCGACAAGCAGACACCTAAGCCTGGCCTCCCACAAACCGGTAACGCGACGTCCGGCTGGCTCATCGTCATCGGTGTAGTGCTGCTGCTCGGCGTCCTCGCTGCAATGGTTGTGATCGGTGGTGCCAAGAAGAAAGACGGCAAGTAACATGCGCATTTCTTCTATCAATATGTACCCTGATCCCGGTGGCGACGTACTGCTCCATGGCGACATCGTACTGGATCATGTGCTCATCTTGAAAAACGTGAAGCTCATCGAAGGTCAGTATCGCTGGTATATCCAGTTTCCACGATACGCTGATGGTCGCACGGTTCACCCAATTTCCAAGTCGTTTTACGACTACCTACTTCAACAACTAACCGAATACTATCACCAAGCCACAGCCGAGTAGCCCCACTACCCGGCTTTTTGAATACGAAAGGAAGGCTACAACATGGAACTTAAATTTGTTGCACCAAATATTGAAAAGACGTTCGGCCACCTGTACTTCGGTTCGCTCAAGCGCGAACTGTCAGAAGGTGATCGCGACAATCGCAAGGTTGTCTCCCGCACTTACGAATTGTTCTCCGACTTGCAGCGTACCGACAACATCGAGATCACCATTCCAGCGAAGAAAGGTGACAAGGCCGAAAGCATTGAAGTTGATGCACCAGTCACCATCATCAAGCCGCGCATTGCGACCGTCGGCTACCGGATCGGTGAACAAGCCTTTGTGCGCTACATCTGCAATGCCGATGATATTGTCCCAGTCAAATAAAAGAAAAGAGGAACTCACATGCGATTAGCAGAAGGCATCGTTATTGACTTAGAAGAAACCTTTGGCGTCTTGAAATTCTCCGGCCAGCGCCGTGAACGCTTTGTACAAGACGAAGACGGCAACCGCACCGACGACGTAAAGGAACGCACCTATGACTTAAAGTCCATGAAACAAGGGATGATGATCCAAGTTTCAATTCCGGCAGAGGCTGGGGTCAAGGACTTTAAGTACAACCAGATTGTTACTTTGGTCGACCCAGTGATTGATACTGTGGCAAACGCGAACTTCAACCGAGTTGAAACTTCGTGGTACATGAAAGCCAAGGATCTCGTGATTGCCACCGCACCGGTCAAGCCGCAGGAGAAGCCAAACACCAATGACAAGAAATAGCTGCTCATTGCTCCACTCCTCGCGCGCGCCGCCCACTGCGGCGGTTGCTTACCACTAACGAAAGGAGTTGATCACAGATGATGACTTCCACATTGACCGTAGTTGGTCGTGAAGTGTTCATCGACGACTATAACGAAGAAATCGACAACGACTACCGCCTTGACCCAGACGAGATCCTGCAAGACATGGTGGAGCTCATGGAAGAAAGCCCTGAATCCTACCAGCACTTGCATATCGACAGCGAACAGACCAACGACGGCATGAATAAGCTGTTCTCGTTCACTTCATACGAATGTGAAGATGGCTTGCGGCTCTCGTATCTGGGCGTCAGCGATGAATGAAAGGACTGATGACATGGCACAAGCACTAAGCATTGACGGCTTTTTGGAGGACTATCCCGCACTAGTTGACCCTGACTTTCACGATCCTAGCCCAGACGCTTTGATCGATATGGTACTGATGGCTGCCGAACAGGCAACTGCCGGCGAACCGTTTTCCATTTGGGTAGACGGCGAATGTACCCGCAATCATGAATCCAAAGAGTTCAGCTTCAACATCGACACCGAAGATCGACAACCCGCTATCAAATATTTAGGAGTGAAATAGATGAAAGACCCCGATTACGAGCTTTTACGCGACATTCGCTTAGTCAACATGAAGCAGTATTACAAGGACTACTTCGGGCTGCTAGCCTTACCCGAGCACGAGGAAACTCTCGGCAGTTTGCTTGAGCCAGTTATTGAAGGTGCCGCGGAAGCATTAGAACATGATTTTGACACTTACAACGTTGGAGTGGGCTTCAATATTGATATGTATGGTGTGCAAACGCCACCTCACTGTTTTAACTTTGAAATCTATGCTGACAATGCACACAACCTAACTATCGTTTATGCCGGTTGCCAAACTGAATTTCCTGACGGATCAGATAACGAATGAAAGGAGAGCACGATGCAGCAATTAGAGATTATTGGTCTTTATGAATTTCTGAACCAATACTACGGAACGTCCACCCGTTACTCCCCACCCGCAGACTATCTCATTACGGGGCTTTTCTGTCGCGCCAAACGTGCACGACGTACAGGACAGCCATTTATCAAACAAACTCGCGATGCAGAGTTCACAATTCACGGTAACGATGAACTTTTTGTATTTTCGCTGCATGAAAATCGTCATCGGATAACCGTCAAATACGAACCGTGGATTACGCCAAGGCGTCCGCTGCAAGGGATTCGCTTTGAAAATGTGGACGTCTTCTTGAATGCTTATAACTCTGTTATTCTCCCAAAAGCTTGCACTAGACTTACAAAGGGCGGGCCATTGGGGGAACTGCTACATGAAATTGCTGAGTGTCAGCTATACCGTGAAAATGGATTCGTTCTCACAATGCCTGTCGAAGATGTCCGTCATCACCGAGATGACGCCCGCTTTTACTTTTCACTTGAGCCGATAATCAACGGTGTAGCTTTTCAGTTTGTAAATGTCTATGTTTAAGAACATTTGGACCTATCGCGGTACACGGGTCTATCCGCGTCAACGCAACCTGCTCTACAACACGGCGATGACGGTTGTGGTTTGCTTGTGGGTAATTGGAGCTGCGATTGCCTATTGGCCGCTATTAAGACAAATCAACTGGAAACTCTTTAGTTGGCCGGACGTGGTGGCCTTGCCTTGGTCATGGCTGCCGCTGATTATTAACAGTTTATGCACAGCACTACTCTTTGGCGTTGGTCTGTGGGCTTATCGGACTTGGTTTGCGGATTCCTACAAGCAGATGGAACACCGCCAAAAGCTCGCCCGCATGATCATGGAGAACAAATGGTACCAAACTGACCAGTCCAACAGCGAGAGTTTCTTCAAGGACTTAGGCTCAACGCGAACCAAAGAGAAAATCTCGCACTTTCCCAAAATCTACTATCGGCTCAAAGACGGGCTGATCCACGTTTCCGTTGAGATCGTCATGTCTTCCTATCAAGACCAGCTCCTGCACTTGGAAAAGAAGTTAGAGGCTGGTCTGTACTGTGAACTTGTTGACAAGATCCTGCACGATTCTTACGTCGAGTACACCTTGCTTTACGACACAATCGGCAAGCGTATCACCATTGCTGACGTGACCTGTGAACATGGCTCCATGCAGCTCATGGAAACGGTGGCTTGGCACTATGATGCGCTGCCCCACATGCTGATTGCTGGCGGGACCGGTGGTGGTAAGACCTACTTCATTTTGACGCTGATTGAAGCACTACTGAAAGACGGTGCCCAGCTCACCATTCTTGACCCGAAAAACGCTGACCTAGCCGATCTGGCTGATGTGATGCCAGGGGTCTACTCGAAGAAGGAGGCTATGCTGGGTGCACTTGAAACCTTCTATCAGGACATGATGGCGCGTAACGACAAAATGAAGCAAATGGACGGATACAAGACCGGCGAGAACTACGCCTATCTTGGACTACCCGCCCACTTCCTAATTTTTGACGAATATGTTGCCTTCATGGATATGCTTGGCCGTGATGCCATGCAAGTCATGTCCAAGCTCAAACAGATTGTCATGCTTGGCCGTCAAGCCGGCTTCTTCCTAGTGTTGGCTTGCCAACGGCCTGACGCAAAATATTTAGGCGACGGGATAAGAGATCAGTTCATGTTCCGCGTTGCGCTTGGGCGCATGAGTGAGCTGGGCTATTCCATGATGTTCGGCGAAACCAACAAGGACTTTTTCCAGAAACCAATTAAGGGACGTGGCTATGTCGATACCGGCGGCAGCGTGATCTCTGAATTTTACACGCCACTAGTACCGCGCGGTTATGACTTCCTCACCGAAATCGGCGCCGCAGCCAATACCGTTCCTGCAATCCAAATAGAACAGGAGGTGCCAAATGAGCACTGATGTCAAAATCGAAAACCGCTCGCAATTCCTCAACGACTTTCACGAAAACGTGCCTTTCCAGTCTGATGAAGACGCGGAAGACCAACTCGAATGGATGGCAATGCACGCCCGCGAATACCCGGATTCACGAATCTGGATGGGCGCTCCCGGCGGCCTGACCGCTGACCGTTTTCCGAAGCGCTTTTGGTTCAACGTCACCACTGCCGACGACGGTGGCTTGATCATGACTTACACCAACGTCGCAGATGAAGGTGACGAGGAGTAGGTCTATGGTAATCCGATCTCGTTCACCAGATCTAATGCAGCATCGCAGGTGGCTTCATAAGTGACGTTTTCACTGTATACGTAGGCCACTCGGTACTTTTCCCAGCGCTGTTTCAATAGCACAGACCCTCGCAATGTTGTAATGATTTCTGCGTATCGCGGCAACAGTGCTTCTGAACCACGAAGCTCGGCCGTCGCGTGCAATGCATCCTTTAAGACTTTGAAATCAATATTCTGCCGTTGCACCTTATCGAACAGATACAAGTCGTAGAAGTCTTTCATACGCGAATTAAGTTCTTGCCGCACAACCATAGATTCAAGTTTCTCGGCAAGAATGGTCTCCATATTATAGGCCATAACCAGAATATCTTGATCATTAAAAATTGTACGATGATGCCATGAAATTTCGCGGGGCGTGATCGTGTCCCCCGTTGAAACATCGATCTTCGTATCTACGACGCTGTTGTAGATTTTTGCTTCAATATGAATGCGGAACCCAGCGTATTCTGCGGCGACACGAATATCGTCAATCTTAGCAATTCTGATTGTTACGTCGCTATCTGGCTCGTTCATATCAGCGATGTTCGTAAACACTTTGAGGATTTCCTCTTTTGTTACCGGCAAGCCTTTGACCGAGGTATCAACGTCACGAGTTGCCCGGGTATCGACACCTAGCATTGACGCAATTAAAAAACCGCCTTTGAGAATCAAGTTATCCCGGTAAGGCGAACGAGAAATACGATCTACAATCTCGTCTAACGCCACCTCTTGCATCAATATTTGGGGATCAATCTGCTTTTCTTTGGCAAGATTACGCACTTTGGCCTTGAACTGTTGTCCATTTGAAAAACCTAGTTTCACAGTAGTACCTCCATGTAGTTGTTGATTTTTTTTCTAACTTTAAACAAATCTGCATAACGTACCAGCCGTCCAATATCTTTTTGCTTTAGCTGCGAATAGCTAATCATTGCTTGACGAATAGTTTCCGAATCTGATGAATCACGCGCTCGTAAAATATCACAGAGGGTTCGCTCAATATTGTAGACCCGTACCTTGTGCTGCCCCGGAGACAGCACTTCCTCAATTCCTAGCTCGTGCCATTCTGACTTTTGATGATACATCCGAACTGGGAATTCACCGATTGAGCTTGGGTAGTAGCCGCGCGGAAAATTCATTTGGTAGCGATCCGGTGTCCTATCAATCATGTGATGCAAAAAGAGTGCAGTGTCTTTGTAATAGATACCTTTGCTAAACCGATATTGAAGGATATACATGTCGTCCTCAAATATCGCTGGGTCAATGTACACTCCGCGCCCCACTCGTTCCAACTTGCCACGGTTTGCAAGATCAATGAGCAGATGCGGATTAACCCCAAGCCTTTTAGCGTCTGCGGTTGTCACTTGACCATTATTTTGTTTCATAAATGCTTCGATTAAATCTGACATTAAGCTCACCTCACGTTTCAAACGTCATTATAGCATAAGATGACGTTTGAAACGTGAATCCGCAAATACGAAAGGAGAATCTATGAGAATTCCGGTAATCAATAATCAAAGCCGCTTTCAGGAAGACTATGCTGACACGATTATAGCTGGAACGCCCGAGGACGCCGAAGACGCCTTGCTGGAAATGTGCGATTACATTGAGCCTTATGAAGACGGAGATCACTGGCTCGAACTAGTCGGTGATCGCACCATCTCGGGCAAGCCCGTCTACTTCTGGTTCACAGCCACCATGACACAAACTGGCATGCAGCTCACCTATCATAGCTGGGCGCATCATTACTAATCAGCTACACGCCGTCGTCAAGACAAAACCTTTGAAAGGAGCAAGTCAATGACTACCCATTCTGTTCAGCAAGGCTGCACCCTGCCGCCACGCGCGGCGTGCAGCGCGAAAGCCGCAAGCGTGAGTGGCAGCGGTCGGCGCCAGCCGACCGCTTACCCCCAGTACTCTAACAGGGGGGTATTAAATACAACGTCTGTGCCTGAACACGGGGTAGAAAGGCTGATATGACGGCGTTTCAATAGAAAAAGGCAAAATGATGGATGGCAACCCCAATCCATCATTTTTTGAAAGGAGCATTGCCATGTGCTCATGGCATGAAAAAACTAAAACCAAACGCAAGCAACTCAAGCTGACCCAAGCTCAAGTCGCTCGACGCTTAGGTGTCACGCGGATGCATTACGTCCAAGTGGAGAACGGCAAGACTAACCCTAGCTCATCGCTGCAAATGGAAATCGACCGGCTACTCAAGAACTGGAACGATGAACCAGAACTAACGCTGATGTTTGACTACATGCGCGTGCGGTTCCCGACCCATGACGCCAAGGCCGTGATCACAAAGATTCTCGGTTTGACCCCAGAACACCTGATATTTGAGGAACACGGCTTCTACGGCTATTCGGCCATGTATATCTTCTCTAACATTCAGGTCATGGTGGCACCGGTTGGCTCCAACCTCGGCACATTGGTTGAGATGAAAGGTCAAGGCTGCCGTGAGTTTGAGGGTATTCTGCTTAGTCACGGTGAGAACTGGTACGACTACTTCCTGCGGGTCGATGAAGCTGGTGGCACCTTCAAACGGGTCGATATTGCGATTAACGACATGGTTGGCCTGCTGAATATCCCCGAACTGGTCGATAAGTGTCTGAACAACGAGTGTATCTCCGTCATGCGGTCATTCCAAGGACTGCAATCAGGCAAACTCGTGGATCTCGACGAAGCTGGTCGCGGCAATACGCTTTACGTCGGCACGATGAAAAGCGACGTGTATTTCTGCATCTACGAAAAGGCTGCCGAACAAGCGGCAAAACGTGGCATCTCGATTGCCGACACCCCAATCATCAACCGATTTGAAATTCGCTTGAAAAACGAGCGGGCAATCAAGGCGATTGAGAACATGCTGATTACCCGTGACGCCGAAAAGGTCGCGTTTGGCATCATCACCCGCTACATGCGCTTCGTGGATGAAGTCCCAGATAAAAGCCGTTTGAAGTGGCCGCTCAACGATCGTTGGGCATACTTCCTTGGCAAGGGACGGCAACCGATTCGCTTGACTACTGATCCCCAGCCCTTTGACCTGAACAAGACCAAGGCGTGGCTCCAAAAACAAGTCATGCCCACGCTCAAGGTCATCAAGGAAATTGACAACTACTTCGGCACGACTGACTTGCAGCTCATGATTAAAGACGCCGAACTGACCGACAAGCATCTTAAGCTGATTGAGCAACAGACGGTCGGCAGCGAGGAACTAGGAGGTGACATGTTTGGTCAATGACGTGATGGCTTCCCACCCGCTACGAGGCAAAGCATTCAAAGACTGTGTACTGAACGTGTACGTCTACAACGCCGCGCTAGTCGGTGTCGTCGAGCATAAGAAGTACCGCCGTATCTGCGACATGAATAGTTTTGGCTTCACGGCACAAGACTACATCGCTTGGCGGCACCAGCAACAAGAACACCCGGCGGCTCTGATTGGCCGGGATGGGCGTGCCTTGAACTACGGGGAGCTGCGCCGACTGCTTTATCAAACTGCCGAAGAATCGGGTTGGCCGGTCTTCACGTCACCGGTGGAAGACCTTTTTTTCGATTAACCGACTTGGTCGCGATTGACCGCGCCAAAACAATCGCAATTCAAAAAGGAGTGATGGTCACAAATTCAACTAAAGGAGTATCAATGCAATCGAAATAGACGTCATCTACAATCGCGAGTGTCTGAAAGGCATGGCGGACTTACCGACAGCCTCTATCGACATGATCCTGTGCGACTTGCCGTATGGCACCACAGCCAACGCTTGGGACAAGGTGATTCCGTTTGAACACCTCTGGGGTCAATACGAACGGCTCATCAAGCCTCAAGGCGCCATCGTGCTCACCGCAACTGAACGGTTCTCTGCGGACTTAGTACAATCAAACCCAGCCTTGTATCGCTACAAGTGGGTCTGGATCAAAAATACTGTCACCAACTTCATCAACGCTAAGAACCGTCCGCTATCCCGGTTCGAGGAGATTCTCGTCTTCTCTAAATCGGGCACGGCCAACTTTGGTAACTACCCTGATACCAAAGGCATGAATTATTTTCCCCAAGGACTGCTCCCCTATAACAAAACCGTCAACTCGCGTAAGTATGAGAGCTCAAACCAGTTGCACCCGTGGAACGCCCCTGATAGCTACACGCAAGAGTGGACGAACTACCCGTCTGACGTGCTCAACTACAAGTCCGATCGCACCGGCTGGCACCCGACACAAAAGCCCGTCGATCTTTTTGCCTACCTCATCAAGACTTACACCCAGCCCGGCGAAATCGTGCTGGATAACTGTATGGGGTCTGGCACCACCGCAATCGCGGCAATGGACACTGACCGCCATTTCATCGGCTATGAAATCAGCGAGGAATACTGGCGGCGTGCCCTTGATCGCATCAAGCACCACCACACAACTCAAACCGAGCTTTTCTGATTCGTTACCCGGTGATCCGGTCGCTGCTGACCGCGCCAAAACAGCGGCAATTTTGAAAGGAGCCCTGGTCACAAAACTAAAAATTAAAGGATGATTATTATGAATTTCGGACAAAACTTGTTTAACTGGTTCACTTCAAACGCCCAGAGTCTGGTGTTGATGGCGATTGCCATTATCGGGGTCTACCTCGGCTTCAAGAGAGAGTTCTCTAAGCTCATCGGTTTTCTCGTCATCGCAATCATTGCCGTCGGGTTGGTGTTCAACACCGCCGGGGTCAAAGACGTACTGCTGAACTTGTTCAACCGCGTCATGGGGGCTTAATATGGCTGCTGAATTTCGCGTTTGGATTGCCAATCTTGGTAAGTACAACGAAGGCGAATCTGTCGGTGCATGGTTCGAGCCACCGATAAACTGGGACGACATGGCCGAACAAATCGGCCTGAACGAACAGTACGAAGAATACGCGATTCACGATTACGAAGCGCCATTCCCAGTTTCCGAATATGACAGTATCGACCATATCAATGCGATGGGTGCCGCTTTAGAGCAGCTCAACAATTCCGAACTCGGTGATGTTATAGAGGAACTGCTAGACGCACGCTTTGATGACGTGATCGAGCTAGCCGCGCATATTGACGATTTTGTGCACTACCAAGTCGATTCTATGCAGGATCTGGCAATCATGCTGGTACAAGACGGCGATTACTGCGGCGAAGTGCCAGAGGCAATCCAGTCGTATGTCGATTACCAACGACTGGCCGATGACCTCGAAGCTGACGGTCAGTACATTACTACTAAGAACGGCATCTACGAATATCTGAACTAGTCACTGGGGCTGGCGCTGCAAAAGGCGCCAGCCTTTTTATCTCACTACGAAAGGAGATCACATGAAGAAAGTCAGATCCTACACCAGCATCTGGTCAGTGGAAAAGGTGCTGTACGCCATCAATGACCTGCAACTACCGTTTCCGATCACGTTTACGCAAATGACGTGGTTCATCGTCAGTCTGTTTGCGGTCATGCTGCTGGGCGACTTGCCGCCTCTGTCATTCATTGACGGCGCGTTTCTCAAGTACGTCGGCATTCCGGCTGGGCTAACGTGGTTCATGAGCCAGAAGACCTTCGACAACAAGAAGCCAATGGGATTCTTGCGGTCGGTGATCAACTACGCCATTACCCCGAAGCTCACCTATGCTGGCAAAGCCGTGAAGTCGCAAAAAGAGAAACAAACCGCTGCTGTGACCTACGTTTGGAGGTACCACAATGAAATTTCCAATTAAGTATATCGAAGACAATCTCGTCTGGAACACTGACGGCGAGTGCTTCGCCTATTTTGAATTGATTCCATACAACTACTCGTTTCTAAGCCCCGAACAGAAGCAACAAGTCCATGAGAACTTTCGGCAGTTGATCTCCCAAAACCGTGACGGCAAGCTCCATTTATTGCAGCTCGCCACCGAGGCCAGTGTTCGAGACACTCTCGACCGCTCGAAGAAGTTGGTCAAGGGAACGCTTAAAGACATCGCCTTCCAGCACATCGACGGCCAAGCCGAAGCATTGACCGAAAACGTCGGTGACAACCAAGTGGACTACCGCTTCTTCATCGGCTTTAAGCTGCTGCTGAACAACGCAGAGGTTACCGCCAAGTCTATCTTCAAGGATATGTCCTTGGGCATTCGGGACTTCTTCGCCGAGTTCAACACAACGTTTGCTGGTGACTTCTTCACCATGAACAACGCAGAGGTGGAACGCTACGCCAAGTCCGCAAAGTTTCTCGCCGAGAAGATCGGTCGGCGCTTCAAAGTTCGTCCACTGGACAAGAACGACTTTGGCTACCTCCTCGAACATCTCTACGGTATGACTGGGCAAGATTACGATGATTATGAGTATCACTTGCCCCGCAAAAAGTCTAAGCGCGACACAATCATCAAGCGCTACGACTTGATCAAGCCAACCCGCTCACTGATTGAGCAGCACCAACGCTCAATCAAGATCACCCACGGGCTGGATAGCAGTTACGTAACGTACCTGACACTTTCCGACATCGTGGGTGAACTCGAATTTCCCGGCAGTGAAATCTTTTATTTCCAACAAAGCCAGTTCGATTTTCCAATCGACACCAGCTTGAACGTAGAGATTGTGACAAACAAGAAGGCTCTGACCAAGGTACGCAACAAGAAGAAGGAACTCAAGGACTTGGACGAACACGCCTATCAGTCCGGCAACGAAACCACACGCGGCGTCAGCGACGCCTTGGATTCAGTTGATGAGCTAGAAAGCAATCTTGATCAGACCAAGGACGCGATGTATAAAATCAGCTACGTCATTCGCGTCGCTGGGCGATCCGAAGACGAAATGAAGCGCCGCGCCGATCAGCTACTCGACTTCTATGACAGCCTCAACATCAAGCCCGTGCGACCGTTTGGCGATATGCTGGGGCTTCACAGTGAGTTTATCCCTGCCTCAAAGCGCTACATCAACGACTATATCCAATACGTGACTAGCGACTTCATTGCCTCACTAGGCTTTGGTGCGACGCAATCCCTCGGCGAAAAGGAAGGTATCTACATCGGGTATAACGTGGACACTGGACGCAACGTCTACTTGCAACCAGATATTGCCGCGCAAGGTATTAAGGGCACCGTTACCAATGCCTTATCCGCCGCCTTCCTCGGCTCGTTGGGTGGTGGGAAGTCATTCTCCAATAACTTGCTCGTCTACTATGCCGTGCTCTACGGGGCACAGGCACTGATTCTTGATCCAAAGTCGGAACGTACCGGCTGGGCAGAGAACCTCGACTTTATGGAAAACGAAATCAATATCGTCAACCTGACCAGTGAGGAACAAAACCGTGGGTTGCTTGATCCTTATATCATCTTGTCCAACTTGAAAGATTCGGAATCGTTGGCCGTTGATACCCTGACTTTCCTCACTGGCATCTCAAGCCGGGATGCCGCCCGCTTTCCAACATTGCGAAAGGCGATTCGTGCGGTAACACAAGCGCCCGAACCGGGACTTTTGAAAGTCATTGATGAACTCCGCCGTGAAGACACGCCGATTGCACGCAACATTGCCGATCACATCGAATCCTTTACGGACTATGACTTTGCGGCATTGTTGTTCTCTGACGGAACGGCGCGGCGGACAATCGCGCTTGACCGGAAGATCAACATCGTGCAAATCGCAGACTTAGTACTGCCAGACGCCGACAAGACGCAGGAAGAATACATCACTGCGGAAATGTTATCCGTCGCCATGCTCATGATAATCAGCACGTTCGCGATTGACTTCATTCACCAAGACCGCGCCCAGTTCAAAATTGTGGACTTGGACGAAGCCTGGGCTTTCTTGAACGTGGCACAGGGTAAGGCATTGTCCATGAAACTGATTCGTGAAGGTCGTTCGATGAATGCCGGGGTCTACCTCGTCACTCAAAATGCAGACGACTTGCTCGACGAAAAGATGAAGAACAATATCGCGCAGAAGTTCGCCTTCCGCAGCACGGACATCACGGAAATCAAGAACACCTTGAACTTCTTTGGCCTCGACGCCGAAGACGAAGGCAATCAGAACCGGCTCCGCTCGCTAGATAATGGGGAGTGTCTGTTCCAAGACATCTGGGGACACGTCGGCGTGCTGCACTTTGACTATATCTTTGAACACCTGCATCACGCATTCGACACTCGGCCACCGAAACCCGTGGAGGTGATCGCAGATGACGAAAGCTAACCGTCGGCGGCTTCTGCTGTTCCTCGGTGTTGTCGCAGCATTCATGTTGGTGCTGGTGCTTACTGGCGGTCAGCCGGTACACGCTGCCGGATTGGTAGACGATCAGTCTGGCGGCTCTAACGAGTATTCCAAGTATCCGTTGTCACACTATCAACTCGACTATTTCGTTGATACAAGTTGGGACTGGCTACCGTGGAACTGGGGAGACGGCATTGGCAAGTCTGTAAGCTATGGTCTGTATGCCATCACCAACTTCTTGTGGACACTTTCTGTCTACCTGTCAAATGCTGCGGGCTATCTGATTCAGCAAGCCTACTCGCTGGACTTCATCAAAGATACGTCTGACGCGATTGGGAAGAACATGCAGCTCTTGGCGGGGGTATCAAAAGACGGCTTCACCACAGATGGGTTCTATCCGGGACTGCTCCTGATGATTACGCTGGTTGTCGGCATCTATGTCGCCTATACCGGCATCATCAAGCGCGAAACCTCGAAAGCTATTTCAGCGATTGTCAACTTCGTGGTGATTTTCATCACGTCAGCCAGCTTTATCGCCTACGCACCAGATTACGTCAGCAAGATCAACGAGTTCAGTAGCGACATCAGTACGAGTGCGCTCAACACCGGCTCCAAGATGATCATGGGGACTGACACGGCCACCGATAAGTCAGGCGTCGATGCGATCCGTGACACGCTCTTTGAAATTCAGGTGAAGCAGCCGTGGACACTTTTGCAGTTTGGCGACAGCGACGATGATAACGTTGGCAAAGACCGTGTGAACACGTTGATGAAGACCGATCCGTTTGGCGACAAGGGTAAAACCCGTACCGACGTAGTGAAAGCTGAAATTGAAGACAATGACAACGAGAACCTCTCGCCAACCATGACGATCAATCGCCTTGGCACCACGACCTTTGTTGTCTTGTTCAACGTAGCGATCACCTTGTTTGTCTTCTTCCTGACCGCGATGATGCTGTTCAGCCAGATACTCTTTATCATCTACGCGACGTTCCTGCCAGTGTCATTCTTACTTGCAATGCTACCGTCCTTTAACGGATTGATGAAGCAAAACATTATGAAGCTGTTCAACACGATCATGACGCGAGTTGGCGTGACGCTGGTGATCACGATGGCGTTCTCGCTATCGGTAATGGTCTACGGATTATCGGCCACCTCACCGTTCTTCCTCGTGGCCTTCCTGCAAGTCACCATCTTTGCCGGAATCTGGATGAAGCTCGGCGACTTGATGGGCATGATGCAGCTACACAGCTCTGACGCCCAGCAAGGCACACAACGCTTCTCGCGTCGTGGGAACCGCATGCTACGACAGTTCGTCGGTAGTGCCATGGGTGGCGCAATGGCCGGACGCTTCTTGTCGCGGGGCTATGGCAAGGGGCGTGGAACACCACAGCTCCCGACAGGAACGCAACGCGAACAGACTGCGGACGCTACCAAACCGCAACAACCCAAGAAGCCACGCAGCCAACGACTGGGTGAGAAACTTGCCGATGTATCTGATGTCGGCAACAAGCTCAAGGACAAGACTAAACGTGGCCTTGATCAGGTGAAGGACGCACCAACCAACGTTTTATATGGTCTGCATCGTGGTAAGCAACTGACTAAGGAGGCCGCCGAAACTGCGAAGGACAGCTTCAAGGGGCGGCGTGAGGCCAATCAGCAGGAACGCGACAAACAGCTTGAGCAGCGGCGTAAGCAAATGCAAGAACGCAAGCTCGCAATCAAGCCTAAAGCTGATCCTGAAAAACCAAAACCAACGGCTACCAAGCCGCCGGTTGAACCAACTCGTAAGCCAACGACTGCCACACCTACCAAGCCCAAGCCCGAACAAACTGATACCAGTGGGCAACCTAAGCGTGCTGCCACGAAGCCAACATCAACTCGGCCTCCACGTCCAGTCACGAAGCCGCAAGCAGAACCCACAATCACACCGCACCAAGAACCCACTCCGCCAACGGTTAAAACCAAGAAACCACTGACCCTCGTTTCCGAAAAGCCAGCTAAGCCACGCAACCCAAAGCCACAGCGGATCAAAAAGGCTAAGGGGCATAAGAAGCGATGAAACTCTGGCGCTGGTTAGCTCTCGCCGCACTCCCAATACTGTTGATTGGCGGTCTGTTTTTTGCGGTCATTGCCTCTGATGATGACGAAGACCAGCCTGCCTCTGCGATCACAGCCGACGCAATGAACTTATCCGCTGAAGTCTACAAGCATAAGCTGACGGTCGAAAAGTATTGCAAAGAGTTTGGCATTTCAGACCAAGTGATGGTGATACTCGCCATCATGCAGGTTGAATCTGGCGGTAAGGGCGGCGACGTGATGCAAGCCAGTGAATCGCTGGGACTACCGGTCAATACGCTAGATACCGAAGCGTCAATCAAGCAAGGCGTGAAGTATTTCGCGTCGCTGCTGAAAAGCATGAAGGCGGCGGGGGTGGATCTCAATACCGCCATTCAAAGCTACAACTATGGTGGCGGCTTTATTGACTACGTTGCTAAGCACGGCAAAAAGTACACGCTGGCGCTAGCGACGGCGTTTGCCAAAGAGAAGTCTGGTGGCAAGAAAGTCACCTATACCAACGCGGTTGCTAAGGATGGTTGGCGCTATGCCTATGGGAACATGTATTACGTGTCGGTCATCTCGCAATACCTTGTCACTGGTGGTGCGAAATTCGACGACAAAACGGTACAAGCCATCATGGACGAAGCACTCAAGTATCAAGGCACCCGGTATGTCTTCGGTGGCTCAACGCCAACAACGGGATTCGACTGTTCCGGGCTGACCAGTTGGTGCTACGGCAAAGCCGGGATCAAACTTCCCCGTACCGCCCAAGCACAATACGACGCCACGGCACACCTGAACATCAAGGATACCAAGCCCGGCGACCTCGTGTTCTTTCATTCGACCTACGATACTGCCGACTATGTGACCCACGTTGGCATCTATGTCGGTGGCATGAAAATGTACAACGCTGGCGATCCACTTGGCTACGCTGACTTGAATTCAAGTTACTGGCAAGCCCACCTGATCGGCGCTGGGCGTGTAAAGAAGTAGGTGAAGACGATGGATCAAAACGGTATCGGCTACTTTGACTGGATGGATCTCATCACCAACACCTATGACGATGCGCTGCAAAAGGCGCACGTCGATCTCAAATTTGGTGACAACCGCGCACCACGCAACAAGGAACTCGACTTTGCGTCAGGTGAGTGGGAACGCATCAAGTTCTTCAAACAACGCTTGCCCAATACTGACGACCTGTGCCACGTTCTCGACCGCTTCGTTGACCGAATGCCGGAGATGGAATACGGGCACCGACGCGAGTATCGCCTCGCCGTTGCGCATGAAGTGGCCGTTGATCGATGGCTCAAGGGCAAGGTCTTCGCCCCGGAAGACCGCAAGTATATCCTCGACCGCGAGCGCTACTTGGCCGAAGAATATTTCAACAACGACCGTGAACTCGGTCAGTATATCGAAACCGACTATGAGGGCTACAAGCGAATCTCGCTGCAACGCCTATTCGTGCGTTTTCTCGATATTTACGATGATTTTTACCGCTGCTACGAAATTAGAAAGGACAAGGTGAACGAACCTTGAGTAAAGACAAAACCCAAAAGAACGGCTGGTTCAAGAAGAAGCCAGCCGCCCCAAAGCCGCCTAAAATCAAGCACCGTGGCTTGCGCCGTCCAGTCACACTACTTTGCTGGTCGGTGTTGATCGGCAGCACCAGCTTCGGTGTCTACAAGAACATGACCGCTATCGAAACCCATACGGTGCACGAAGTTCAAGTGATCAAGAACAAGGTGATCGATACACACGCCTTGGCGACCTTCACCACCGACTTCGCTAAGCTCTACTACTCGTGGCAGCCAAGCCATGAAGCCCTCGATCAACGGCAGAAAGCCTTGCAGCCGTATCTTGTGGAGCAACTGCAATCGCTGAACGCAGATACGGTGCGTAGTGACATTCCCACCACGGCCACAGTGAGTGAGGTCAAGATCTGGGACGTGAGCAAGGCGGCCAAGGACACGTTCCACGTACTATTTACGGTGAAGCAAGACCTCACCAAGGGCAAAGACAAGAAAACCGTGATTAGCACTTACACCATTAACGTCATGCAAAATGACAACGGCGATATGGTGGTCACCAAGAACCCAACCATCGCTGCGGAGCCAGCAACAGCTCGGATCAAGCTGCCGGACACCCAGTCCGATAACACAGTAGCCAGCAGCACCGCAGATGAGGTAACCAAGTTTCTCAAAACCTTCTTCACCCTGTACCCGCAAAGTGACCGCAACGAACTCAAGTACTACGTCAAGGAAGGGACACGGCCTATCGAACGGAATCTCAAGTTTGTAGAACTTCTAGATCCAGTCTTTAAGCAGACCAAGCGCGGTCTGACTGTCACTTTATCTGTGAAGTATCTCGACACTGACACCGATATGAGCCAAGTCTCGCAATACACCCTGAACCTCTCCAAGCAGAGCAACAACTGGATAATCACTGACGGCATCTAAAAAATACCCGGCACGACCTTCACGCTGAAACTAGCGTGGCAGGTCGTGCCGGGTATTGTCGTTATTCTGGTTGTGTACCAGCGTTGCGTCTGCGCACTTTACGAATAACTAGATAAGGCAGGTAGCCGAAGACGAGAGCTAAGATCGCAATTTTAGTAAGCACTCTACCAATTTGAAATATGATGAAGATAGCTAACGTAGCAATCGCCAGTATCATGACCACTCGCATGATTGAATAGAAGAACCACAAGCACAGTGGCAACGCGAAATATGCCAACGCACAGACTAGCAAGGTTACTGTGATCATCACCCAGTCCTGCATGAAGAATGGGGATAGAACGTGCCACCACAGTACGCTAACCGCATCACTGATAACCGTCACCAGCATAACAAGTAGTCCGCCAATCGCATTCGAAAAGAAGTCAATAAAGCTATCTAATCCATTATTAACCGTTGAAATAAATGACCCAATCATTAACAACTGCCCCCTCCATTTCGTATTGGAGCTTGAGGATACCAGATACTGATGGGGGATTGCAATTTTATTTTATATTCGATTTCAAATTATCGAGGAAGTCTGATTGTAAAAGTGCTGCCCTGGCCTAACTCACTTTGAACTTCGAGCTGTCCTTCGACTAATTTCAAGATTTGTGCGACCATTGCAAGTCCCAGTCCGTTGCCAAGCTCAGCATGAGAACGATCACCCTGATAGAACTTCTGAAACATGTGTGCACGCGTTTGATCATTCATTCCAATACCAGTATCAGAAATGCTTACCGTCACATGCTCATGCTGATTGGAAACATTCAGGTGAATTGAACCATTGTCAGGTGTAAATTTAATGGCATTCGCCAATAGATTGTTCCAAACTACTTTCAGTAAATCGGGATCACCAATTATTTGAAGCCTCTCTGGCATATCTACTTCGAGTTCCAAGTTGTATGATTCAAGTAGTGGATCACTGGCAAAAATTACCTGAGTAAGCTGTTCTACTAAATCGAATGATTGGTGTTCGGGTTGCGAGATTTGAGTTTCCAGTTTATTCAGTCGCAATATATTTGAAACCAGTTCGGCTAAGTCAGTAGCGGCAGTGTTGATTGTAGCTAGATAGGTAGCACGAGTTGTCGCTTCCAGATCGGATTGTTGCAATGCTTCTGAATAGCTTCTGATGATTGCCAGCGGTCGCTTAAATTCGTGAGATACATTTGCAACGAAATCCCCACGTAATGTTTCGATTGAATTTAGCTCTGCGACCATAGTGTTAAAGTTCGCAAACATGGCATCCAGATAGTCATATCTTTCTGGTCGATGTACCGGTTGTAAGTATACCGAGTAATCACCACTGGCAACTCTCTCCGCAGCAGTACTCAATGCTCTTAACGGTTTGTCGAAAGTACGATAGCGTTGCCACGATGCCAGTAGGGCAAACCCAACTGCAACAATCAAACAATAAAGCAGATACCAGCCCGCGTATGGGGATAAGACATCGCGCCAATCCTGGCTATACGCGAGCCCCGGTACTGCCGCTAATAAACCAAATCCCAAAAATAAGGTTGTAAGTTCTACCCAAGAGAAACTTGTTGCGTGGACTCGAAAATGAGCTTTTCGTTTACCCATTAGTCAAGACTCCTTTGTACCCTAATCCATGTACCGTCTTGATTGCGAAGCCGTCTGCCATAGAAAACTTATCTCGAAGTTTCGTGATATAAACATCTACTGACCGTAATGAAGTTTCACTGTCAAGATCCCAAAACTCATTGATTAGTTCAGCACGAGAAAAAGCATGGTTAGGGTATTCAAGAAACTTGCTTAAAAGGTTGAATTCTCGTACGGTCAACGGAACCTCTTTGCCACTAAGCAGTGCTACTCGTGCCTCTTGATCCAACGTCACATTACCGACAGTTAGCTGATTGGTCTTACCAATATTTGCACGTCGAAGCAGCGCATGAACGCGTAACTTTAGTTCGTCAAGTTGAATCGTTTTGATCATATAGTCATCAATGCCAATGTTGAAGCCCTTTTCTTTCGATGCAATATCGTCACGTGCTGTAATAAAGAGAATCGGGATTGCGGGATCAGTTCGACGAACTGTTTCAGCAAATGAATAACCGTCAATACCCGGCATCATGATATCAGATAATATCAAATCAAATGTTTGGTCGTACATTAAGTTGTAGGCATCATTGGCCGTATGCGCACCGATTGCCTGGTATCCTGTCTGCATCAGTGTACGGACTAGAATTTCGTTGAACTTTTCATCATCTTCAACAATTAAGATCTTTTGCATTATGATTCTTCTTTCTCTTGCAGCGCCAGGTTACGGTGGGAGGCGAACAATGCAATCCAGAGGCCAACAACGACCACTACTCCACTAATCGCCATTCCAAACACACCCGTTGCTGTCGTTACCTCAGAGGCTTTTTGGTAGGTCAACAAAGCATATTAAGTTAAAACGATAGCGGTCATTCCGTCGGCCACACTATATGCCTTTAACAGCGTAATCAATGGACTGAGAAGGTGTCTTGAGCGAACCAAGCCAACGATGGCACTGATCAACTTTGTGAAGCCAATCAAAGCAATCACCAAAGCAGCATTAAGATTAAATTTCTGGTCATATCCATGGTGATACATCACAAAGCAGAACACCCCAAAAACAAGCCCAATCAGGCTATATCCAAGGCCACCAAGCACCAAGAAAGCTTGCTCAGCCCGTATTTTCGCACTGGTAGGATTGTTACTCATCCGAATTTTCCGGTAGCGTATCAATGACAAGACCTTGACACTCAGCAAAATCGCATAATATAGGCCGAAGATTAGAAGCCAGCTGGAGAAGAATACTATCCCCATCACCAGCTTCGTTACAGCCATTAAAATTCCAACAGGAACTGATAGTGCAGCATAAAGTGCGATTCGATCGCGCCGATGCTCGACCTTGACTGGCAAATGTAACCAGCGAATTATCATGTTGAGCAAGTAGAATCCTCCAATACAGCTTACTAACCAATTATAGCTTAGTCAGTTATCACCAATCCCAACTTTTTTCAAACAGCTAATTCCAGTGTTTGAATGCGGGGAAGAGAATTGCCAACACAATATTCCCAATTACGGCCAGTGATGTTACAACATTTAATTTCGAGTGTTTTGCTCTATTCATGTCAAATCCTCCACAGCTTCATTATTCAAAAACATCATAAGCTGTGGCTATTAGTGATTTGTTGCTGAAATGTTGCCAAATTGTTAATTTATGTTCCAATAGAAATCGTTGGAAAATATTGTGTCAGACAAAAAGACACTTCGTATGATTACCGAAGTGTTGCTTTGGCTATGATAATTTTTGAAGAATCTACCGTAACTGTAAGTCTACATTGTAAAATTGCGGATAAGCCAGGTAACAAGCAATGACACTCCCGATACTCGTAGCTGCTAGTAACATGAACGTGACCATGATCTGATACATAATTGCCTTAGTTGGATCAACACCCGCAAAAATTAAGCCCGACATCATGCCCGGTAGACTGACGATTCCAACTGTTTTAGCAGAATCGATGGTCGGTGCCATACCGGTGCGAATCGCGCTCCGAACAATCGCATTTGAGGCTTGTTTCAACGTTGAACCTAACGCCAGACGCTCCAACACACCTTGCCGTTGATCATGAAAGCTCGCATTCATACTCCGGTAGGCTAAGCCGATGGCAACCATCGAGTTTGATGCGATCATGCCTGACACTGGTACAATCTGACTGGGGGTAAAACGGACCGAGTGAGTTAAAACCAGCAGTGCGATGGTCAACAGTGTCGCCGTGCTAATTGCCAGTAAGCTGATAGCAAAAGCATGGGGAATCCCATTGGCGCGTTTGTTGGCATTCAGCGCAGCATTAAAGATAATGATTGCAACCATCAAACCAGTCAACCACAAACGATCAACCTTGATGATGTAGGTCAGCACATATCCTACTACGGTAAGTTGGACTACTGCCCGAATGACCCCAATTAGCATATCCCTTTCCAAACCGATTTTTTCACGTAAGTTGATGACCAGCGCAATCAAAACTAATACCACAGCAAAGGCCAGCGCAGTAGGACTAACGATTAGACTATTCATGCTTTGCCTCCAAACGCCCACCACGAATCTCTACCAAGGTTTCCGCTGCTGCAATCTCAGTTTCGTCGTGTGTCACCATCAAAATCGTCATGCCTTGCTGATGGTAATTCGCAATCAGACGATGCACACAGTTCTTCGTATCAGCATCAAGCCCTGTCGTCACTTCGTCTAGCAACAAGACCTTGGGTGGAAACAACAAGTTGCGAATCAGCGCAACGCGTTGCTTCTCTCCGCCTGAAAGCGAAGTGATCGGCGCATCGATCATCGTCTCTGACAACTCGACTGATGCCAGTGCCTGCTCTGCTCGCTTTTGAGACCAGGGCTGATCGCGAATTGAAAAAGGAAACGCCAGATTATCCCGCACAGTTTCGCCAAAAAGACTTGGCTGCTGGAAGCAGTATGAAACCTCTTGGCGATAGTACGGCTTGGGCAACTGTGCTTGTGGCTGACCTTGATATTTGATCACACCACTAGTAGGCGTCAGTAATGTTGCAATCAGTCGCAGAAGCGTACTTTTACCCGAACCGGATGGCCCAGTAAAAGTAATAAAGGCGTTCTCGTTAATTGCCAGATCAATGTCGGACAGAATTGGTTTCCCCTGAGGCGCATAGTTCACCTGATCAAGGGTCAAAATTAAGGTCATGGTAATCGCTATCCTTTTTTCAATAAGTTTAGTCCTCGACGTTTGAGAACACCAACATAGAATTCTGAGTTTTCTTTAGATTTGCTTTAGTTTCTCTGGGTAGCTTCCTTTACATAAATGACTTATATTGAAGGCGATGATTTGCGTACCATGCAGAACAAAATAGGAGAAATAAATTTGAAAACAACACTACTACTAGTCGAAGATGAAGAAGGGCTGGCCGACTCATTGAAAACCGAGTTCGAGTTGGAGGGCTTCAACGTAATTTGGGCGAATGATGGCCTAACTGCACTTGATCTCTTTCACCGAGATGAAGCCCAGATTAATCTGATTATTCTAGACTGGATGCTGCCTCACTTAGACGGGTTCAGTGTACTGCGACGCATTCGCAAGTCCAGTCAAATTCCAATCATTATGCTCACCGCACGGGACTACATTGGCGATAAAGTGGCTGGACTAACAGGCGGCGCGGACGACTACGTGACGAAGCCTTTTGAGATGGAAGAATTGATTGCCAGAGTTGAAGTCGCCTTGCGTCATCGTCAATCTACCGATAACCCAGTAAAGACTTATACAGTCGGAGATCTAACCGTTGACACTGGCTCTAAACGTGTTACCCGCGACAGCCGAATCATTCCCCTGACACAACGCGAATATGAGCTACTCATCGCATTGATCAGCAATCAGAATGAGCCGTGCTCTCGTGAAGAATTATTGGATACAGTGTGGGGTGTTGATTTTGACGGCCAGCCTAATATATTAGATGTCTATGTTCGTAACTTACGAAATAAAATTGATCTTCCAGACAGGCAAAAGCTGATTCACACTGTACGTGGAGTCGGCTATATGCTTTCACAAAACGTAGTGGAGCGGTGATGCCAATGAAAAAAACTGATCAATCAAGTGCTGCAATCATGCTTCGTAGCCTGATGCGGCTAATCATAGTCGTAACACTGGCACTTGGACTGCTGATCATTGTTGCCGTCGGTCATCAGCTGCTTCAAGGAGTACGATCGACCACCAGTCACATTACTGCAAGCCTCAAGAAAACAAACATCGATGGTGATGATGATTGGGAAGATTGGCGTAAAAACAGCACCCTGGACACCAGTGCCAGTTTTGTCTATGTGCACAACAAACGCGCTGATGCCAAAGTAAAACAGTATTTGTCACCAAATGCAGACGATGTGCTAGAAGTTAAGCCCATCAAAATACCATTTTTGACACACCTGTATTACCGGCCGGGAATTGGATTTCTTTATCACCGGATGGTGCATGCGCGTGGAATTTACTACACGTTGTGGCAGAATATGAAACCACAACTCGCTGTACTAGAACGAGTTATTCAGGTTACCGCCATGATATTAGTCTTGACGTTGATCATCACGCCATTCTACATTCGACGTATGATTAAGCGCTTGACTGATCCACTGACCGCATTGTCACAAACGACTCAGGTAATTGCGACTGCTAAAGAGCCTGGCGCAATGCAACTCCCAGTTCCGGCTACCCCTTCCGAAGTGACAGAGTTAGCTGGTAACTTCAATGAACTGCTCAGTATGCTGAACGAACGTCAGGAACAACAGAAACTCTTTGTGATGAACGCTGCCCATGAATTACGCACTCCGATTGCAACCATCCGGAGCCATGCACAGCTGATTGAGCGTCATGGGGAATCGCACCCCGAAATCATTGCAAAGTCAGTTCACTATATCACCGAGGAATCTCGCCAGATGCAACAACTGATCGATGAGCTCCTTCAACTTTCTCGCGCCGATCGACTCGCCCTCGAACTACACCACCTCAATCTAAGTGATACCGTTCAGACGATTATGCAAAAAATCACGCCAACATTCTCACAGAAAGTTGTCACTTCGATTCAACCAAATGTTTACGTCAACGGCAACGCTAGTGCAGTAGAGCAGATTCTTATCAACTTGGTCACCAATGCGGCTAAATATTCACCTGCAAATAGCCAGATAGACGTATCTCTATCATTGCTAACAGATGGCACGCCTGAGCTTTCCGTCAAAGATCAAGGTAGCGGGATCAGCGAAACCGATAAAGTCCATATCTTTGAACGTTTTTACCGCAGCGCCGACGTCCGTGGTACCGTTGTGGGGACTGGACTAGGACTTGCCATTGCCACCCAGCTTGCTAAGCTCAGTAACAGCCAGCTAACTGTCCAAGATAATGAACCACAAGGAACCATTTTTACGCTTACGCTACCCCATGAATAAGGATTTTACCGGCTCGATCACACGTTTCGTGAACTTGATGTTTCTTTGACTTACAGTTCCATTGAAAACATGAAAAGTTTTCAATGCTGTTCGTCATTTCAACAAAGTTTTCAAATCTAATTTTAATACCCGATCTGCATGAAATTCCAGATCAGCTTGACGATAATGGATTGATGCTGATTCAAATAGCACATATAAATCACTACCGACAGCCACGATTTGTTCTAAGTATGGTGGCATGGTTATGGACTTCAACGTATCGTCCCCATCGAAGTCTAACCAGGACTTCTGCCCATCGTTGTCAAATACCAAGATATTAGACGGATGGACGCCAAAAGATTGCGAAAACAATAGCTTGCCCTGGAAAAATGTTGCGCCTTGGAGTCGCTTATTAGTTTCGTAGGTACCGACCTGTAAGTCTGAGCCACGTAAATCCATGTCCGCTTTCTGATGTACCTGTGGCATTCCCGATGCGTTTAGTGGGTAACTACGGAAAGTCCCTTGACCACTAGCAGCAAAGTAGCCCACATACAGTGCATTGTTGTGATAGGTCAAAAAGCTTGCTCTTGGAATATCTGGGAGAGCAACTACATGGTCAAACGGTGTTGCCTTTTTGATTCGCGAAAAGTCTGCATATTTCAACGTTTTACCGTCGTAGGCCGACAGAGATGCTTTACCCTTCTTAGACATTGTCGTAACCCACAAGCGACCTGTGACGGTGTCATAGGCAAGCCCACCGACATGATCCGTGCTGGGCAATACTATTTGTTTGTTATAAGCGCCAGTTTTCTTATCAAGCAAGTACAACACTGAATGATATGCCTTATCACGACTGTACGCAGAAATGATGACGTCTTTTTTGGTCACCGCCAAGCCTTGCGGGTCCATCTGGGTAGAAGTGCCCAGCTTGCCTGCCAGATTTAAGCTGCGCGTCTTTAATAAGCCTGGAATCGTATAAGTTTCAGGCTTCGCGTCATGATCGAGTGCTGATTGCAAATGTGGATACTGCTTAATCAAAGCATCATAAAAGTCATGCTTGTTGGCAACCGTTGGACTGATTGTCGTACCAAAAACGCTCACCGAATGTGCTGGATCATCGGCCACTTGAGGTTTAGCTTGACTACACCCAGCTAATAGTCCGCACAAAATCAAAACGCTCCATAATTTTTTCATCTTCTACCCTCTATCTGCCATTGTAGCAAAACGTTGGCTCGCGGTAATATTCAATTTTCACATTGAAAAGCCCCTATCAACCCTTAATACAGACACTTGCTAGCAGGTATTTACGCTAAATCTGATTTCAAACAACTTTCCCCGTGCCGCTCAAAAAAATTGAGCGGTTTTTCTAGGCCTATGATTTGAACAATCTAAATTTTTTTCAGATACATAGCCCTTAACACAGGCATTTCAGAATCGTGTTCTGAAATTTACTGAGTTTTACCTCAGTTTTCATAAGTGGGAGCACTACGTCAATCCAGCTATGCTTATGCCATAGTCAAGCATTACGAAAATCACTTAAAGGGGAACTCATCATGTCAATGCTCATGCTTACATCTTTAATTCCTAACCTGAGCCAACTTCTACCACAGCTCATCACTCAGTTCGGTAGCCTAATCTATGTTGGCTTATTTGCCTTAATCTTCATCGAAACGGGTATCGTCATTCTGCCTTTCCTACCCGGGGACTCGCTCTTATTCCTCTGCGGATCACTTGCCGCAATGAGCAATCATTCCTTGAATATCTGGGTATTGTTTATCTTACTGAGCGTGGCAGCGATTCTTGGTGATTCCCTAAACTTTGAAATTGGTGAACACTTCGGTACTCGCCTCGTACACAGTCCCAAACTAAGCCGGCTCATCAAGCCAGAATATTTAGCCCGCTCGCAACGCTTTTTCGAGAAACACGGCAAGCCGGCAATTTTCCTCGGTCGCTTTATGCCGATCATTCGCACGTTCATTCCCTTTACCGCTGGCGTGAGTCAAATGCACTATCGCTCATTCGTCACATACAACATCCTTGGCGGCGTGACCTGGGTATTGGTTGCACTAGGCGCCGGTTACTTCTTTGGCAACATCGCGGTCGTCAAAGCCCACTTCGAGTTGATCATGCTGGCAATCATCGTCATTTCCTTACTACCAGCAGCAATCATGGCGCTGCGTAATCGCGGAGGTGAAGCCGATGAGGACTAAACAAAAAAATATGCTCGGCATCCTGTTACTGCTGTGTTTTGCTGGCTTGGTGCTGGGTGTGATGACGAAAGCACCATGGCTGGACTCCTTTGACAATAGTGCGAGTGCGCTGTTTACGAGATCCATCAATCCCGTCAACACATTCATTTTCAAAATCGTCGCATTTTTCGGTAGTCCCGCGACCGTGATTGGTTTAACCATCCTGGGGTGCTGCTGGCTTTGGTTCAAAAAAGACCTTGTCATCAGCTTGTGGGTCGGTGGATTACAGCTTGTTGGATCGGCATTTGCTGAAATTATCAAGCAACTGGTTGGTCGATCACGCCCACTGCATCAGCTCGTCCCTGATAGTGGTTATAGCTTTCCAAGCGGGCACACATTCTGCACGACAGTTCTAGTGATCACCTTGCTAATACTATGCTTGCCCCAAATTAAAGATCAAGAAAATCAGCTGATCGCCATTGTAATCGGCGTCGTATGGATTGGTATGGTGGCTGCTTCGCGAGTTTATCTACGCGACCATTACGCCTCTGACGTTATTGCGAGTTTGCTCTTAGCTGGAGGCTACTTACTGATCATCGCACCATACGCAGAAGCTGTTCAAAGTAAGTTGCGAAGCATCTTGCCAGAAAGGATATTGAAACCATGGACACCCAAAAACTAACGATTGTTGTTCCTGCATACAACGAAGAAGAAGTATTGACGTCTTCCATTCAGAAACTGCTCTCGATTGAAGATAAGATTGCAGCGCAAAATATCATGGGCCAGCGGGCAGACATTCTGATTGTCGATGATGGCTCAGTTGATCATACCTGGGAGATTATTGAGAAGCTTCACCACAGTAATTCAAGGATTCGTGGCTTACGTTTCTCCCGCAATTTCGGTCATCAATCTGCATTGATCGCGGGTATGAAAGAAGCCGTGAAAAGTGCAGATATGATTGTCACAATCGACGCTGACTTACAAGACGACCCTGAAAAGATTGCAGAGATGGTTGATAAATACGCTGAGGGCGCAGACATCGTCTACGGCGTTAGAAATAATCGCGAGTCTGACAGTTGGTTCAAACGAACCACTGCCCAGGGTTATTACAAAACACTCAAAATGTTAGGAGTCGAATTGATTCCTAATCATGCAGACTTTCGGTTGATGTCCAAACGGGCAGTTGAAACTTTCCTAGACTACCCAGAACGAAATGTTTTCATTCGTGGCTTAATTCCAAAACTCGGTTACAAGACTGAGGAAGTTGACTACAAGCGAACGCCGCGCATGGCAGGCGAATCGAAGTATCCACTCAAGAAAATGCTAGCCTTTGCTTGGGATGGCATCACAAGTCTGACGATTGCTCCGGTACGCTTGATCCTGATTCTCGGTACACTGGCCTGCTTGCTGGCAGTCGGTATGGTCGCTTATGCCGTAGTAACCAAGTTGCTTGGTATGACAGTCCACGGCTGGTCTTCACTGATGGTATCACTATGGTTCATTGGCGGGGTGCAGATGGTCAGCCTCGGCGTGATTGGTGAATACATCGGTAAGCTCACAACGGAAGTGAAGCGACGTCCGCGCTACACTGTCCAAACAATCTTAGAATAGGTGTAAATATGACTCACAAGTTCATGCCAACCTTCCTACCCTTGGTTCTGATGATTTGCTTAATCGTTGGAATTGCTAGCAATTTAATCAAATCAACAGGCATCGCGGTTCTGATCGTCGCCATTTTAGCGTTTATTGGTATTCACCTTACCGCCAAGTGGCTTGATCAAATGAAATCAGTGCACGTTTATTGGGGTATTGGTATTGGACTGTTATTGATGCTAATTGGGCAGATCTTTGTCCTCAACGTCATGCCAAACACGGTTTACCACGATCCATACCGAGTACTATCACAAGCAGATCAAATGGCTGCCGGACACATGACTTGGGACATTACCTACTTTTGGCGCTATGCAAACAATGTCCCACTGACTTACTTCATGTCCTTGTGGCTCAGATTCACCCAGTTATTTGGCTTGAGCACCAACCTATCCGTTCACTTGCTAAGTATCCTGACCTTGGACGGGTTCATTCTCTTAGCGCTCTGCACAGTTTGGCAACTTAGCCGGCGCCACAGCACGCTAATCGGCGCGTTTGCTTTCTTCGCTTTGACGCCGTTCGCTTACACGTACTATCTACAAGTCTTCTATTCAGATTTACCGACAATGCTGATTCTCCTGATTATCATGAAGACCTTGCTGAACTGGTCGCAGGGCACGCATAACCAGCATCTGATCAAAGGTGCCGGTCTTGTCCTCACAGCATTGGCTGGCCTCTTGATCAAAGCGAACCTAATCGTGATTCTGCCAGCACTAGCGATTGTTTTGACTATACTTGCTCGCCAACGACTACTGCACAAATCACAGTTGATGATACCGGTGATCTTGATTGCATTGGGATTCGGACTTAGCTTACCGACCACTAAAGTGATCGACGAAGTCAGCAACTACCATACGGAGACCAAGTTTGAGTTTCCCGTTACTAATTGGATTTTGATGGGTTATAACTCAGTCAGCAACGGTGGTTATTCTGGCAGCGATGTTGGAAAAAGCATCAAGCAGCCAAGTAAGGCTGCACGCCAACAACATGATCTACAAGCAATTCCACAACGGCTCAAGCGACTAGGAGCTTTCGGTGTGCTACGGTTATGGATTGTGAAGCTAGGCATTCTACTCAATGTACGGGGAATTCAGAATTGGTACAACGGCGGTTTTCGTTCAGCCCCAAGTTGGTATCACAATCGTGTGAACTTTTTCCGGATGTTGACCACGATCAGCTATGCCTCCGCAACCATTGTGTTGTGGCTCATCCTCATGCTTCGACTGACCACTTGGCGGCCAGATCTCAGTGATTCAAAACAGGTCATTGCGTTACTGACAATCGTCACAGCACTTGGTTATCTCGCATTTCACACTTTGTTGTGGGAGGTCGAGCCTCGATATGGTCAGGCAATTCTGCCGCTCAGCTGGATTGCCTTAGCTGCGCTTCCTCAACCACAGCATGAATCAAATCCTCAACGACGCTGGCAGCAAGTGGCAGGTCAGTCATCTCTGCTTGCTAGTGTGTTAGTTGCACTTGGGCTGGCTGGCATTATTGGCAAGGCAGTCCCACAAAATCAAGTTGTGGCTGCGCAACGCAGTCAACTATCAGTGCAATATCATGCTAAGCCAAAGGCGCTGAAACCTGGTGCGGTCTTAACCGAAGACGTTGACCTACACGCCAAAGCAAACTACTTCTCGGTACAAATGCACGCCGGTTCAACAGAACGCGTCACGCTAACAAACCTCAAGACCAACAGTTCATATACACTGTATGATGCCGGATCGGTTTATCGACTACATCATCAGTTGAGTGCCGGTCGCTACCGTATCACTGTGCGGAACAATACAAATAAGCACCAGTTGGTCGATGTGGTGCACACCTATCAATACCGGCTCGCAACACATCCGCTGATCATCGACGAGCATAGCAATCCAACCGCATCATTTGTCTTCACCTGCATGCAACGGGTTCAAAAGAAGGGATAGTCATGGAGAAAACGATAACGACGCTGTATAGCAAATATGGAACGGCTTTCCGCTACCTCGTTGTAGGGGGGCTGACGACACTGATCAACATTGTGCTGTTCTTCGGCCTAACGCACCTTTCAATACAGTGGTTCTGGGCAAACATTGTGGCATGGTTTCTCAGCGTTCTGTTTGCCTTTATCACCAACAAAAAAGTTGTGTTCGGCTCAGCTGATATGGCGCTGCACACCTTGCTAAAAGAAAGTATCAGCTTCTTCACTTTACGCGGGGCTTCTCTGTTAGCTGACACAGCAATTCTATTCGTTGGCCTAACCTTACTCAAGGGTTCGCCAATCATCGTCAAGATTATCGATCAGATTGTCGTGATTGCTTTGAACTACGTCTTTAGCAAACACATTTTTGCATGAAGCGACAGCAACGGCGGAAAAAAGGAGAGCAACCTATGACGAACTCGCGGAAAGTCTTGCGCCTGATACAGCTCAGCGGATTGGTGGCCATAATCCTATTTGGGATAACCTGTTATCGGCTTGGATACCTGACTGACCCGGCATCGCTGCAAGCAACTATCTTGCAGGCCGGAATATGGGCGCCGTTACTGTTTATTCTTTTACAAATCATTCAGGTAATTTTCCCCGTGATTCCTGGCGGGCTTTCAACCGTCGCAGCGATTGCCATGTTTGGTGCTAAATGGGGCTTTGTTTATAACTACATTGGCATCAGTATTGGCTCCATCGCTAGCTTCCTGCTGGTTCGCCGCTTTGGCAGGAACTTTATATCACTACTTGTTCCAAAGAAAACGATGGCGAAGTATCAGTATTACCTCGATGGCGGAACAAAGTTTGATCGCGTGTTTGCGATTGCAATTCTAATGCCAGTCGCACCCGACGACCTCTTATGTATGTTTGCCGGATTAACAAAAATGTCCGTGAGAAAATTCGTGACAATCATTGTTTTATGCAAACCTTGGACGATACTTGCATACAGTCTCGGCTTAAACACTGCCTTTAAGTTCATTGCGCCTTATTTGTAAGACTTCAACACCTAAGGAGGTGATGCCAGTGCAACCATTACGTGCAAAGAAGGTCATGGTTATATCACACTTGATACACTCCCACTCAACAACGGTTAATGACCTAACTTGCACAATGCTTGACTCCAACACACGCAGCAGTCCCCCTACTGAGCTGTGACTCAACAATGAGGCCATCCCGATGTCTTCTACGCTGATACATCGAGGTGGCCTTTTTTATGATTTAGTCTTGAACAGGGACTAGTGAATAGCATTCAACAAACAGCATAGATACAATCCTGTTTTCAGATTTAACATCTCAGAAACATATCGCCAACAATTTGCAAATATCGCGTAGATATACTGACGTTGTTAAATAGTTAAAGAAAAAGGAGATATATCCATGACAGAATCCGACTTTGTAGCCTTCGAGTATCTTGAACAACAGATTCCCAAGGCAATGCAAAACAATTATATTGACGGCTATATGAACTTCGGTTGGCAAGTAACTGATCGTACGCCGGACATCGGTAAAAGCACGGTTACGTTGAAATTAAAGCGAGATCGTAACTTGCCCGAAAAAGCAGCGTTAAATCGACTACAAAAACAATTCGAGCAGGAAATGGCTGCCGCTGCCGGGCTGGAACGCAGCAAGTCATCAGTACCTACCGTGGTCGCGATGACCGTTGGCTTGATTGGTACTGCATTCATGGCCGGATCGGTATTTGCGGTCACTAACCAAATGGTAATTCTCTGCGCAATTCTCGCCGTCCCCGCCTTCCTCGGCTGGGCACTCGGATATTTCAGCTACGGTTGGGCCAAGACCCGCCGCATTGCCAAAGTTGGCCCGATCTTGGAACAGTCCTACGACAACGCCGCAAACTATTGCCAGCAAGCCTTCCAGCTGTTGCACTAGGAGGTCACCATGTACTTATCAAAGATCCTGCGGTTCTCGTTATATTAAGTGCGGTAGCATTCACCATTCAACGATTCCATCACCGCCGACCGAATATTATTGTCCCTGTTCATCACTCAAATCAAAAGAGGTAATTCAAATGTTACTATCCATCATCACTGCTGTCATCGTCGGGCTCGCTATGGGCGCTGCTGTCTACGCCATCGACCGCTTCTTCCATGAAAAGAGCATTATCATGTTAGGTTTAGACCTCGCCTTCGGGGCCCTTGGTAGCTACTCTGGCACTTATCTGGTCAACTACGGCCCACACCTGCTTGGCGTTGATATTCTCCCGACGCTGGTCGGCGGCTTAGTGCTTAGCTTCGTCGTGACCTACGGCGTGCGCAAGTTTGTCTTAGGAAAGGTGGCTCACTAATATGTGGATCGAAAAACAAAAGCTCGATAATAACATTCTCGTCGGCCGACACAACTACTACGACGCCGCAGACGGCACTGATTTCAACAGCGAAAACGTGCTGTACAACCGTCCTGGCCACGGCCGCTTGATCATCGGCAGCTTCTGCAGCTTTGCGCGCAACGTTCGTTTCATTATGGGCGCCGCCAACCACCCGATGAACTCCTTCTCCACCTTCATCTTCCCAGAACTAGACCGTAGCCTGATCGCCAAGCTCGGCATGACCAAAGAAGATATGCCAGTCAAAGGCGACACGGTCATTGGGAATGACGTCTGGATCGGCCGCCACGCTATCATCATGCCAGGCGTGCATATCGGCGACGGCGCCGTCATCGGTGCGTATGCTCTGGTCACCAAGGACGTGCCTGCCTACGCCATTGTCGGCGGCAACCCAGCAAAAGTGATCCGCTCTCGTTTCGACCAAGCCACGATCGACTGGCTGGAGGCCTTCCAGTGGTGGCAGTATGACGATGCTCTACTTGAAAAAATCGTGCCATTATTAACTACCGTGCACACGAAGGAAGCGCGTATCAAGTTAGACAGGCTTGCAGATACTGCGAAGCTAGCTTCATAAAAGTTCAGGATAATCACATTCGTAACCTCTAACTGTTGACCTAAGCCAGCAGCACCGGTATTCCCACACTTGCCAATCACCCAACCAACAAGAATCGACGAGTATGCAACTTGTACTCGTCGGTTCTTTTTCTATTTATTTCAGAACCGGTTTCATTTGTCTGGCAAAAAACCGTCTGTAACTGTGTAGCAAAAATTATCTATCAGGAGGTCAACAATATGAGCAGCGAACGTGAGGTTTCTCGTATGTTCATCAGATACATGCAGCAAGTCCTTCGTAATGAGCGAATCAACATCTACCGTAAGCATCTCAAAGACGTCAAAGAAACTCCACTTGAAGACTGGTTGTTAGAGGAAATTGCTGAACCAGGTCATCTTGAGGACTTTGTTCTGACTGATGAAGAAATCGCACATCTAGAGTCATTCATCGAAAATGAACGTCTTGCCACGGCCATTGCAACCCTTTCCATAGCTGATAAGATGGTGTTGTATCAATACTACTTTTCTGAACTCAACGACGTGGAAATCGGCAGCCGCACAGGCAAAACCAGTCAGGGGGTGAACAAACGGCGGCGACGGGCAATAGCGCGGATTAAGAAAGTTTACGAAAGCATGTAATGAATACGGAGGAGTGTTCAATGCATTATACAGAGGTCGATAACCTGATCCCGGTTATCTTGGCAGCACAGGACGGAGACGCTGAGGCAATGTCCAGACTACTCGATATGTTCAGCCACGACTTTGATTGCGAGGCTGCATACGGAAAAAGCTATGTCGATCCCGATTTGAAGCAAGAACTTCAAATCAAATTTGTATTCAGCGTTCAGCGCTTTAATGTTGCTGAACACCTATCGCAACCGTCCACTCAATCAGGTTCACAACTAACTCGCACATAATCAATTTCAACTTTTTTCTGATTTTGGTTTCATTTCGACCCGTTCCCGCTGTCTGTATATGCAGAAGCGGGATTTTCTTTTGCTCGCTATGTCCTTTGACAACTGAATAGCATCATTCAGCAACGAAGGCTCCACACCGCCATGACCTCCCACGAGCGAGCGACTAAACCAGTGAGCCGGATACTTGCACGTCACCCTGACGAAACGAGGGAGAGAGGCTCTTATTGAGATCCTCGATAGTTGGTTGGACCCGGGCTGAATGATGAGCTGCTCGTCACAACATCAGTTTCACCAATACCGTGAAGAAGGAGGCATGTCATATTTCAGCGCAAGCAACGGAAACGCCAATCGATTTTCCCATGAACGATGAGAACGTGATTGCGATTCGTAACGCGCTGTCTACTTTATTTATCGATGAAGTTCACAGAGCTCGCGAAGAACAAGCACAGCATGATCGGTACCTGTTGAAGATGGAATTGTGCGCATACCTGAAAATCTCTAACAACACCTTAGATAAGTGGATTGAGCTTGGCTTACCACGGATCAATATCTGTGGCGTTGTTCGTTACGATCGCGATGCAGTTGATAACTGGCTTCGCAAACACGTTGAAGGATGGTAATATGTCGATGTAGCTTTACGTCCTGTTCAAGCTCGTTGACAAACAACAGGAGGTAAATATCATGTCTATTACTAAAACTGATGCAGGCACTTACTTTGTGGAGGTGTTCTACCCTAAAGATATTCGCGGTATTCTTGGCGTGAAGGTTCCCCGCTACCGTAAAACCGTAGCGACGAAACTGGAAGCCAAGACGCTGCAAAAACAAGTCGATGCGAAAATTAAGGAAGCTCAAAAAACGCAATCTGCGGGTACTATCAAGAAGAACGGTGAAATGCTATTCAAGGACTTCTACCGTGAAATCTGGTGGCCGCTATACGCTGCGGGCGCAACCGGACGTATTCGCATTATTCCTTCGGAGGAGACTCAAGCGAATACACGCAACATTTTCCGGCTGCATTTGCTTCCGATGTTCGGCGAGTATTCCATGACCTACTTGAATCTCAATAAGCAGTTCGTCATGCAAGAGCTGGCAATTCTGTCAGAGAAGTACGCAAACATTCGCACAGTGAAGTCATACGTCAGCCAGATGTTTGATACCGCCGAAATGGTGGACTTCATCGACGTGAACCGGCTAGAAAAAGCCATCGCCTCCATCGGTAGTCCCAAGAAGGAACGGCTCGCCACTCGTCGCAAGATGACTGGTGAATCACTTTCCGCTGATGAAATGGTGGCTTGGCTCGACGCCGCCAACACAGATCACGACAACGGCAAGTTGAGTGACCAGGATTATCTGTTACTTTTCCTCACGCTCCACCTCGGAGATCGTAAAGGAGAATCATACGGATTGCAGTGGAAGCACGTTGACTTCAACACCGGCTATGTTCTGATTGTTCAGGCACTCAAGAAAAGTGGCAAGGTTGGGCCAACCAAGGCCAAGAAGGAAACTTCCCACGCCTTACCACCTGTTTTGATCCCGATGCTGAAAGAATGGCGCGACAAGCAAGCTAGTCAACTCGCAGAAGTGAACGTAGAATCTGGGCCAAACCAGTTTCTGTTTACCTACACGAACTTCAAAGGCGAGATCAACCAACCGCTGCACGCCGACTATCTCAACTATCGCTTGAATTCGATCTACAAGCGCCACCCTGACCTTGTTCGGGTCACGCCACACAAGCTGCGGCATACGTTCTCAACGCTTGCACGTCAAGGTGGCGCCAGCTTACAGTTGATTTCCGAAGCGCTGTCACATTCCAGCATCAAGACCACGCGCGTGTATGTTAACACGCCTGATATTGTCGGCCTGGATGTTCATGACAAGTTCGCTGCACGAATCGCAGAAGCTAGAAAGAACTCACTCGCACAGGAAATGAAACTTAACGAAACTCATTAAAATTGACGCCCAAAAGAACGTAAAACTAGGACACACGCCCTAAAAGTTCTTGAAGCCAGAACGCCTCAAATGAAAGACGCGCACAAATCACGCCCTAATTTGAGGATAAAAAAAGTGGCTCGCCCTAATTTGGAGAACCACTTTCGATGTTCGAGACTTACTTGAAACGCTGTCGTACCAACGTTTCCATCTCGATAGCATAACGCTATTAACGTTTGCTAAATTGAGATGCCTTACGAGCCTTCTTCAGACCATACTTCTTACGTTCCTTCATACGAGGGTCACGTGTCAGCATGCCGGCCTTCTTCAGGACTGCACGGAAGTCAGGGTCAACCTTCAACAGTGCACGGGAAATACCGTGACGGGTGGCACCGGCCTGGCCGGTGAAGCCACCACCGTTAACGTTGACCAAGACGTCGTACTGACCCTTGGTTTCAGTCAAATCGAATGGCTGGTTGATATCCTGAATCAAAGTGTTGAAGGGCAAGTATTCGTTAGCATCCTTGCCGTTCATGGTAATCTTACCGCTCCCAGGTACCAAACGTACGCGGGCTACGGAGTTCTTGCGGCGACCAGTGCCGCTGTATACTACGTCTGCCATGTGTATCCTCCTTAAATCAAGCCCTTGATGTCAAGCACTTCTGGCTTCTGCGCCTCGTGCTTGTGGTCAGCGCCTGCGTAAACATGCAGCTTCAGGAACTGCTGGTGACCCAGCGTGTTCTTGGTAGGCAGCATCTTCTTAACGGCGTATTCAATCAAACGTTCTGGGTTGTTGTCGCGCAAGTCGCCAGCGACTTCGTGCTTCAACCCACCTGGATGCTGGCTGTGGTGGTAGTAGATCTTGTCCGTGGCCTTACGACCCGTCAACTTAACCTTGCTTGCGTTGATAACGATGACGTTATCACCAGTATCTATGTTTGGTGTGAATGTAGGCTTGTTCTTGCCACGCAGGATGCTGGCAACAACGGATGCCAAGCGGCCAAGCGCAATGTCGGTAGCGTCGATAACGTACCACTTGCGGTCAACTTCACCTGGCTTGGCCATAAATGACTTACTCATAATGAGTTTCCTCCAATGTTCTGTGTTTGTTTGACACTAGTAAGATTCCGGGGCTTACGTGGGGCAAACAATACCAGCTAATATAATATCAAATATTCATGCGCTCGTCAACGCGTCCAGGCGTGTTCCGCGCATCATGTGCCCCGGTGCTATTTAAATCGTGGCGCCGGTGATATTTCCCGGGTAATAAACGTGCTTGAGGTAAAGCCCCGACGCCGGAGCCGTCCCACGCGCTTGTTGGCGGTCCTTGGCTGCCAGCACCCGCTGAAAATCGTGCAAATCACGGCGACCGTTACCAATCTCCAGCGCCGTGGCGACCATGATCCGGACCATGTTGTACAGGAAGCCATTCCCATAAAACTCGAAGCGTAGCTCATTATGCACCTTATCTTCAGTGCAGGTTGCTTCGTAAATGGTACGCACCTTGTCCTCTATCTGCCCACCGCTGGCGGCAAAACTGGTAAAGTCGTGCGTGCCCACCAGGTCGGGTAACGCCGCCTGAATGCGGGCGACATCCACGTGGTACGGGTAATGCCCAGTGTACAGCCGCTTCAAGGGGTCCGTGTACCGGCCTAGAGCAACGCGGTACAAGTAGCGCTTACCCACCGCCGAATAGCGCGCGTGAAAGTCCGCCGGTACGTGGGCACATTCCAGCACTAAAATATCCAGTGGCATCATACTGTTGAGGGCCGCCAACATGTTACGGTCGGGAATGTCGATGGGCGTATCAAAGGTGATTACCTGCCCCAGCGCGTGTACCCCGGCATCCGTGCGGCCCGAACCGTCGATGTGAATGTGTGGCACCTTGGCCATCTTGGCCAGCGCCCGTTCGATGACTCCCTGCACGGTCCGCTGGTGCGGTTGCACCTGATACCCGGAAAATTTGGTCCCGTCATATTTAACTGTAATGCGGTAGTGAGCCAAACTGCAATCTCCTTTGCTAACTAATGGGTCCGCAACACGATCAGTACCACCGTCAGGACGACGAGTAGTACTACGGCGACCGCGTCCCCGCGGTGGTAGGCCAGTGCCCGATAACGCGTGCGGCCGTCCCCGCCACGGAAACCCCGGGCCTCCATCGCGGTTGCGAGGTCATCAGCCATCGAAAAGGCCGAGACGAACAACGGAATAAACAACGGCACGATGGCTTTGAGCTGTTTGATCGGGCCACCGCTACCAAAATCGACCCCCCGCGCCCGTTGCGCGTTCATCGTCTTGGTTGTTTGGTCCATCAACGTCGGCACGAAGCGTAACGCAATCGACAGCATCAAGGCTAGTTCCGTGACCGGGACGTGGAGTGGCTTCAGCGGTTTGAGAATGGACTCTACCGCGTCGGCCAACCCCAGCGGTTGTGTGGTCAAGGTCAGCAGCGTCGAGGCAAAGATGATCAGGACGAGCCGGCACAAAATGTACACGGCGTTCACCACCCCTTTGCTCGTCACGGTCAACCACCCCCACTGCCACCAAACGTGTCCCCCAGTCGTGAAGAACAGTTGCAACAGCACGGTGAACAGAATCAGGTAGATAATGGCACGCACCCCGCGCAGGAAGAAGCCCAAGCGCACGTGGGCGAGTGGTAACAACCCCAGCGTAAGGGCGAACATCAACGCGTAGGTGATCCAATTGTTGGCGAGGAACACAATACCGATATAGTAGAAACACCCGAGGAGCTTAGTGCGCGGATCCAACCGGTGAATGGGTGAATCGCCGGGAATGTACCGGCCCAGGATCATGCTATTCATGGGTGTGCCCCCCTAACTGCGGTGCCAGGGCGTCCGCTAACTCATCGAGGGTCAGTGGTGGTTGGTCAAAGTGGAAGCCGCGGGCAGCCAGTGCCCCCGCCATCCGCGTAGTGGTCGGTTGCGCTAAGCTGTGGTCGCGTAGCCACGCCGCGTCGGCAAACACTTCGCGCGGTGTGCCCTCGCGTACCAGCGCGCCGCCATCCATGACGAGTACGTGCTCGGCAAAGTTGGCCACATCGTCCATCTGGTGGGTCACCAAAACGATAGTCAGGCCCTCTTCCGTGTGCAACCGGGCAAACAGCGCCATTAGGTCACGTCGCCCCGCGGGATCCAGTCCCGCGGTGGGTTCATCCAGCACCAACACGGATGGACGCATCGCCAACACGCCGGCAATCGCCACCCGCCGCATTTGCCCACCCGAGAGGTCAAATGGCGACCGGGTCAGCAGGTCATCGGGCAAGCCCACCAGCCGCGCCGTCTCAGCGGCCAATGCGGCTGCCTCGTCCGGGGCCATGCCAAAGTTTTCCGGGCCAAAGGCGATGTCCCGCTGCACCGTCGATTCAAAGAGCTGGCTCTCCGGAAATTGAAACACCATCCCCACCTGTTGCCGCAAGGCGCGCAGGTGCTTGTTGTTCGTCGTCGGCGTAATCACGCGATCACCAATGGTCACCGTCCCCGCCGTGGGCTTCAGCAGTGCGTTCAGGTGTTGTAACAACGTCGACTTACCAGAGCCGGTATGACCAACAATCGCCGTGTATTCACCCCCATGAATGGTGGTATTGACGTCACGCAGGCCCGTACCAGCAAAGGGGGTCCCGGGCTGGTAGGTGAAACTTACATGGTTGAACGTAATGTCCATAAGTAATCCACCAGTCCTTTCTCCGTGCGGTAGTCGTCCGGTACGCTCACGCCGCGAGCACGCAATGCTACTTTGAGTTGTTCGGGGAACGGCACGTCCAGTCCGTTGGCAGCTAACTCGGTCCCCCGGGTGAAAATTTCTGCCGGTGTGCCCACATCAGCCACCGCGCCGTGTGCCAGCATGATGATACGGTCGGCCCGGGCCGCTTCGTCCAGGTCGTGGGTGATGGACAGAACCGTCATGTGGCGTTCCTGTTGGAGCTGCGTCACCAGGTCGATGACGGCACGGCGCCCCGCCGGATCCAACATCGACGTGGCTTCGTCCAGAATGATGATGTCCGGAGCCTGCGCGACGATGCCAGCGATGGCGACCCGTTGCTTTTGCCCCCCCGATAGCCGGGCAGGTTCGCGCTCCGCAAAGTCAGTCATACCAACTGCCGACAAGGCGGCCTGCACACGCTGCTGCATCTCCGCGCGTGGGACGGCGCGGTTCTCCATGCCAAAGGCAATGTCATCGGCGACGGTTGCCCCCACAAACTGATTATCGGGATTCTGGAAGACGATCCCCACGCGTGCCCGGATATCCCACACGTGTTCATCGTCCAGCGGTAAGCCGCTCACCGTCACGTGGCCACTGGTCACCGAGCCGCGTTCCGGTTCCAATAAACCGATGATGTTACCCGCCAGGGTGCTTTTGCCACTACCATTACGCCCGATAATGGCCACCCATTCCCCAGGGTTGACCGTCAACGACACGTGTTTGAGCGCATCGGTCGTTGCTTCTCGGTAACGAAACGATAAGTCCTGAATATCAATCACTGGTTGCATGCGTGGCACCCCCCTGTATAACCATATATTTAGACCCAACAATAATAACACAGGCCCCACTCGGGATGGTAGCCGGTCAGACTTCACGCCAATCAAAAAGGCGGGTCAGCGACCCGCCCTAGCAACGTTGCCCAACCGTAGTCACCCTTTGCGCAAAGTGGCACTGTTGATTGCTATGTATAAATCATTCAATGATGGAGGACCAGGTTGCCCTGGCACTCGCAAGCTAGACTAAGAGGGCCGTCGCCCCGGCACTATTTGGCCATGCCGCGCGCTAAGTTACCTTAGCGTAGTCGAGCTATACGGGGCAGAAGCTGGCGCTTAACGTGACATCGACTGCGGCGAAAACCGCCTCCGTCAATGTCACGTTAATGCTCAGCTTCTGAACGCCCCGCTCCGCTCTGTGGCACCCATCATCGTAACGCTCCATCGATCAAATGATCAAAGTGAACCGGCCAACGAGGGTCGATTCGGTTTTATTTAGTGGTGTGCGCAATTGCTTCCGCACACGTCTTGATCCGCCCGCACGGGTGCGACCCGTCCGGTTGTGGCATCAAGATGCCACCCGTCTTAATTAAACCAGTTCGATGATAACCATCGGTGCGGCGTCACCACGCCGTGGGCTGGTCTTCATAATCCGGGTGTAACCACCGTTACGACCTTCGTAACGCTTTGCCAGGTCACTGAACAGCTTCTGCAATGCGGATGTAACCACCACTGCGTCCCCTTCTTCAGTAACGTCAGCAATTTCGTTGCGGACAAACGCTGCGGCCTGACGACGTGCGTGCAGGTCACCATGCTTACCCAACGTGATCATCTTTTCAGTCGTCGAACGAACTTCCTTAGCGCGTGCTTCGGTCGTGATGATACGTTCGTTGATGATCAAGTCAGTAGTCAGGTCACGGAGCAATGCCTTACGCTGGGAACTTGTACGGCCCAATTTCCGGTAACTCATGTGTTATTCCTCCTTTACAATTAGTCTTCTTGACGTAGGCTGAGGCCCAAGTCGGACAGCTTGTTCTTTACTTCTTCAAGCGACTTCCGGCCGAGGTTACGTACCTTCATCATTTCTGCTTCAGTCTTGTCGGTCAATTCCTGAACGGTGTTGATCCCGGCACGCTTCAGACAGTTGTAAGAACGAACAGACAGGTCCAGTTCCTCGATCGTCATATCGAGCAACTTTTCACGCTGACTGTCTTCCTTTTCAACCATGATGTCGGCGTTCTTGGCGTCATCAGTCAGGTTGACAAAGATTGCCAGGTGATCCGTCAAAATTTTGGCGGCCAACGCGATGGCTGCACTGGGGGTGATTGACCCGTTCGTCCAGACATCCAACGTTAGTTTGTCAAAATCACTACGACGGCCCACACGAGCACTCTCAACCGTGTAATTAACTTTACTAATTGGGGTAAAGATGGAATCCACAGCGATGACCCCAATCGGCTGGTCGTCAGACTTGTTCTGATCAGCCGGAACATACCCACGACCAGTCTTGATCGTCATTTCCATTTCCAGGCGACCGCCTTCTGCAATGGTACAAATGTATTGGTCAGGGTTTAACACCTCGACGTCAGCATCTGTTTTGATGTCCGCAGCCGTCACGACAGCCGGACCCTCGACCAAGATGGTGGCCTTCTTGTCCTCTTCCTCACCCTCAACCTTCAAAGCAAGCTTCTTAATGTTGAGGATAATCTGGGTCACGTCTTCCAGAACGCCATCAATCGTCGAGAATTCATGCACGACGCCATCAATGTGTACGCTAGAAACCGCTGCCCCAGGCAAAGATGAAAGCAAAATTCGCCGCAACGAATTGCCGAGCGTAGTACCATACCCGCGTTCGAGTGGCTCGACGACAAACTTACCGTAGTTGTTGTCTTCTTCAACCTTGGTGATGTTTGGCTTTTCAAATTCAATCATCTATTGTGTACCCCTTTCAAATCGAGAGTGATGTGCGACATACCCACGCGCTCAACAAAGCGCAGGGCACACGAACTACACCCGACGACGCTTTGGAGGACGAGAACCATTGTGAGGTACTGGCGTAACGTCACGGATAGCCGTAACGTCGACACCGGCAGCCTGAATGGCACGAATAGCTGCTTCACGGCCCGAACCAGGACCCTTAACGGCTACTTCAACAGACTTCATGCCGTGTTCCATTGCTTCCTTAGCAGCTGCTTCTGCAGCCATTTGTGCAGCGTATGGCGTGGACTTACGGGAGCCCTTGAAGCCAAGTGCACCAGCAGAAGACCAAGCCACTGCGTTACCCTGGGCATCAGTAATCATGACCAGTGTGTTGTTGAAAGTGGCGTGGATGTGCGCAACACCGCTTTCGATGTGCTTACGCACACGACGCTTGCGCGTTGTTTTCCTTGTTGCCATCAGTACAGACCTCCCTTATTATTTCTTCCTACCAGCAATGGTAGCTTTCTTACCCTTGCGAGTACGTGCGTTGTTCTTGGTGTGCTGACCGCGAACTGGCAAACCACGACGGTGACGCATGCCACGGTATGAGCCAATTTCCTGAAGCCGCTTGATGTTCATGCTGACTTCACGGCGCAAATCACCTTCGACACGAATGTTATCTACTTCCGCACGCAACTTGTCTTCCTGGTCAGGAGTCAGGTCTGCAACCCGCACGTTTTCTGGTACACCAGCAGCTGCACAGATCTTTTGTGCAGTACTGTTGCCAATACCGAAAATGTAGGTCAAACCAATGACAATTTGCTTGTTGCGGGGTAAATCAATACCTGCAATACGAGCCATGTGATGACACCTCCTATGATAGTGTTTGTTTTATCCTTGGCGCTGCTTGTGCTTTGGGTTTGCAGAGCAAATGATCATCACGCGGCCCTTGCGGCGGACAACCTTGCAGTGCTCACACATTTTCTTTACAGATGGACGTACTTTCATCTTTAAAATGCCTCCTGTGTTGACTACTTGAAACGGTACGTAATCCGGCCCTTAGTCAGGTCGTATGGAGACAACTCCACCGTCACGCGGTCACCAGGCAGAATCCGGATGTAGTGCATCCGGATCTTCCCGGAAACGTGCGCCAGAATCTCCGCATCGTTTTCAAGCTTTACTTTAAACATCGCGTTGGGTAATGTATCCACCACGGTGCCCTGAATCTCAATGACATCGTCTTTTGCCACGAAACCTATTCCTCCTCGTCCGTTTTGGTCACAATTAAATCACGCACCCAAAAATGGGCGCCGACCGTCCGGCACACCAAAGCAGTGTACCACAAAGTTCGCAAGTTGAAAACAAAGCTGTCAGCTGACAGACGATGCCGTTCTCGAACTAGGCCCTAGCCGCGAGAATTTTTTCAATCTCAGCGAACACCGCGTCGATATCCTGATCACCATTAACGGTGTACAGCAACTGACGGTTAGCGTAGAAATCAAGCAGGGGCGTGTTCATCTTAATGTTTACCTGCAGACGGTTCTGAACGGTCTCCGGCTTGTCATCATCCCGCTGGAAGAACTCGTGGCCACCGCAACGGTCACAGGTACCTTCCACCTTGGGGTTGTGGTACAACTTGTTGTACGTGGCCCCACAGGTTTTGCAGATATAACGCGCACTCAGACGGTCGGCCAGGACTTTGGGATCAACATCAATGTTGATGACTGCGTCCAACGGCTTGTTCAACTCGGCGGTGATATCAGTCAACGCCTCCGCCTGCGCAATCGTCCGGGGAAAACCGTCCAGCATGTAACCAGCATCGGTATCTGGTTGCTGAAGCCGTTCCTTAACGAGACCTTCAGTGACCTCATCGGGCACCAGCTGACCTTTGTCCATGTAGGACTGAGCCTGCTTACCCAACTCGGTACCGTCAGCCATCGCCGCCCGGAACATGTCGCCAGTACTAATGTGGGCAATGGGATATTTAACCACAATCTTTTCAGCTTGCGTACCCTTACCCGCGCCTGGTAGACCCATTAAAATCAGATTCACTTTTGTAGCCTCCGTTTAGCTATTTCTTCACCAGGTCACCCTGGATGAAGCCAACGTATTCGCGTTTCATGAGCAACCCATCTAGCTGGCGGACCAACTCAATGGCCGTCATGACCACAATTAACAGGCTGGTACCACCCAACCCGATGGATTGTGGCAAGTTCCACAGTAACGCGGCTAGTTGTGGCATCAAGGCAATCAACCCCAGGAAGAGTGCCCCGACAACGGACAACCGCATGAGAATCCGGGAAACGAATTTCTCCGTCTCCTTCCCAGGCCAAACACCCGGAATGTAACTACCCTGCTTGACCAAGTTCTCCGACAACTTCTCCGGGTTAACCTGAACGAAGGCGTAGAAGAACGTGAACAAGACGATCAGTAAGGTGTAAAGCGCAATCCCAATCGGCTTTTCGAGACTGAAGATGTTGGTCAACGTGATGTACCAGCCATCACTGCCATGACTCTTCTGGAACGCCATCAAAATAGTTTGTGGCGTCACGATGAGTGAACTAGCAAAGATGACGGGAATCACCCCGGCAACGTTAACCTTCAGGGGCAGGTAGGAATTGTCACCCGCACTGGTCACACGGCGCGTGTACTGAATCGGAATTTTACGGTTAGCTTGTTGTACCCAGGTCACGAAAGCAACGACGACAATCACCAGAATCAGCAGACCCACCATGAAGAGGGCCCCCTGCCAGCGATCAGACGGGTCGTTGTTCGTAATCTGGTCCGTCCAGATTTCCTTGACCCCGGATGGGAGCCGGGCAATAATCCCGGCAAAGATAATCATGGAGACCCCGTTGCCGAGACCCTTATCCGTGATTTGTTCCCCCATCCAGGTCAGTAACATCGTCCCACCGGTGAGAATAACACCGATAACGAGGTACTGTTGCACGCTCGGGTTCTTTACCAGCCCGTATTGGGAGAGGACTTGGAACCCAGCGGTAATCCCAATACCCTGAACAAACGCCAGGATAATGGTTAGGTAGCGGGTCACCTGGTTCAGCTTGCGCCGACCAACTTCCCCTTGCTTACTCCATTCAACAAACTTCGGGACAATGTCCATCTGTAACAGTTGAATGATGATCTGTGCGGTAATGTATGGCGACACCCCAAGGGCAAAGATGGAGTAGTTCGACAAACCACCACCACTGACGGTCGATAGAATGGAAATCAGTCCGGTATCGCCCAGCTTAGTGAGCTGACCAGCGTCAATCCCTGGTACCGAAATACTGGCACCTAACCGGTAAACCAGCAAAACGATCAGGGTGAACAACATCTTGTGACGAATGTCCTTCACCTTGAGTGCGTTTTTGAGGGTCGCAATCATTAGATCACCTCAATTGAACCGCCTGCTGCTGCAACAGCTTCTTTAGCAGTTGCGGATGCTTTTGCTACCTTGATGGTTAACTTCTTGGTCAACTCGCCATCACCCAACAGCTTGATGCCGTCAAGTTCGTTCTTAACCAAGCCGCTCTCAACGAGCAATGCTGGAGTAACTTCCGTACCATCATCAAAACGGTTCAGGTCGGATAGGTTGATAACCGCGTAGTCTTTGCGGTTAACGTTCTTGAAACCGCGCTTCGGCATACGACGGAACAGTGGCATCTGGCCACCTTCAAACCCAAGACGAGTCTTGCCACCCTGACGAGCCAATTGACCCTTAGTACCCTTACCAGCAGTCTTACCCTGACCACTAGAAGTACCACGGCCAAGACGCTTGCGGCTGTGACGTGAACCTTCACTTGGAGTGAGTTCGTGTAACTTCATGGATGTGCGCACCTCCTTGTATATAGTTTTGTTAGTCCTTAACTTCTTCAACGGAAACCAGGTGGAAAATCTGGTTAATAACACCACGAGTAGCGGCGTTATCTGGCTTGATCACCGTGCTGTTCACACGGCCCAGGCCAAATTCCTTGACAATCTTGCGCTGCTTCGGCAAACGGTGTGCCGCAGACCGAGTCAACGTGATCTTCAATTGAGCCATTGTTGACTACCTCCTAGTCTTGTAGGTGTGCAACGGAAACGCCGCGCAACTCAGCAACTTCTTCAGCGGTCTTTAGCTGCTTCAAGCCTTCGATCGTTGCACGCACCATGTTAATTGGCGTGTTCCGACCAAGGGACTTACTAGTAACGTCACCGATACCCGCTAATTCCATAACGGCACGGATGGCACCACCAGCGGCAACCCCAGAACCTTCAACGGATGGCTTCAACAGCACTTCACCAGCGCCGTAGTGACCAATTACTTCGTGAGGAATCGTAGTACCAACACGTGGTACGGCGATCAGGTTCTTCTTACCGTTTTCGACGGCCTTACGGATGGCTTCAGGAACTTCCTGGGCCTTACCCGTACCAAGACCGACGTGGCCGTTCTTGTCACCAACAATCGCAATAGCAGCGAAACGCAGGCGGCGACCACCCTTGACAACTTTAGTAACTCGGTTGATAGCGACGACTTCGTCTTCCAAATCGAGTTGGTTTGGATCGATAAATGATGCCATGTTAGGTTTTTCCTCCTGTGTTAGAATTCGAGGCCGTTCTCACGAGCAGCTTCGGCTAGTGCAGCGACACGACCATGGTAGATGTAACCACCACGGTCGAAGACTACATCAGACTTACCAGCAGCAACAGCGCGCTTGGCAATCAAGGCACCGACTTGAGCTGCTTGCTCAGTCTTAGTAGCATCGGCTTTAATTTCTTTATCGAGAGTGGAGGCACTTGCTAACGTCACACCCGCTACGTCATCAATTAATTGAGCGTAGATGTTTTTGTTGGAACGGAATACGTTCAAGCGTGGGCGCTCGCTCGTACCAGAAATCTTGCCCCGTACACGCGCATGGCGCTTTGCACGAGTCTTGTTCTTATCTGGCTTTGAAATCACAATGTTCACCTCATAAAATTTTATGCAGCCAATAACTGACTACTACTTACCAGTCTTACCTTCCTTACGCCGAACGTATTCGTCGACGTAACGGATACCCTTACCCTTGTATGGTTCAGGGGAGCGAACAGCACGGATCTCGGCGGCAAACTGGCCAACCTTCTCTTTGCTGATCCCAGAAACGGTGATAGCTGTAGTACCAGGTACTTCAACCTTTACGCCCTCTGGGGCTTCCATCTCAACCGGGTGAGAGTAACCAACGTTCAGGACCAACTTGGAACCCTGCATCTGGGCACGGTAACCAACACCGACCAGAGACAAGTCCTTCTTGTAGCCCTCGGTTACCCCAACAACCATGTTGTTGAATACGGCACGGGTAGTGCCGTGGATAGCCTTTAAATTATCGTTGTCACGGTCAAATGACACCGTGTTACCGTCCACCGTCATCTTAATGTCGGCGCTGAGCTCACGGGTCAGTTCACCCTTAGGACCCTTAACGGTCACAACGTTGCCGTCTTGCGCTACAGAAACACCTTCTGGTAGCGTGACGCTTTTATAACCAATACGACTCACAGGTAGGCACCTCCTTTGTTAATTTTTGTATTACCAAACGTAGGCGAGTACTTCGCCACCGACGTTCTTGGCACGGGCTTCCTTGTCGGTGATAACACCGTTGGAAGTGGAAATGATTGCAATCCCGAGACCATTGAGAACCTTAGGGACAGCGTCCGCCTTTACGTAAGTACGTAGGCCGGGCTTGCTGATACGCTTCAAACCAGAGATGACCTTTTCGTTGTCCTTCCCGTACTTCAGGAAGATGCGGATCATGCCTTGCTTGTCGTCATCGATAACTTCATAGTCACGGATGAACCCTTCGTTCTTCAAGATTTCGGAAATGGATTTCTTCATCTTGGAAGCAGGTACTTCCAGGCTTTCGTGACGTACCATGTTGGCGTTACGAATGCGAGTCAAGTAGTCTGCAATAGGATCTGTCAGAGCCATTGATTTAACCTCCTTTGTCTAAGTGAATTGAATTACCAGCTGGCCTTCTTCAAACCAGGAATCTGACCGGCGTGTGCTAACTCACGAAGGCAAATCCGGCAAAGCTTAAACTTCCGGTAAACGGAGTGTGGCCGACCACAGCGCTCGCAGCGCGTGTATTCTTGAACAGCGAACTTTGCAGGCCGGTGGTTCTTTACAATTAAAGACTTCTTAGCCAAGTGGTTGACCTCCTTACTTAGCGAATGGCATCCCGAACTGCTTGAGCAGCGCGAGACCTTCTTCATCAGTTTGTGCAGTAGTAACGATTACAACGTCCAGACCACGAACGTGGTTAACCTGATCGTAGTCAATTTCTGGGAAGATCAACTGTTCACGAACACCCAGGGTGTAGTTACCACGACCGTCAAAACTCTTTGGTGAAATACCGCGGAAGTCCCGCACACGTGGTAGGGAAACATTGATCAACTTGTCCAGGAAGTCGTACATCCGCTCGCCACGAAGGGTGACCTTCGCACCAATCGGCATGCCTTCACGCAGACGGAAGTTGGCAATCGACTTCTTAGCCTTAGTCGTCATGGGGTGCTGACCAGAGATCAGTGCCAATTCGTTAACGGCTTCGTCCAGGTTCTTGGCGTTCTGTGTAGCATCACCAACACCCATGTTCAAGACGATTTTGTCAATCTTCGGCGTCTGCATCGTGCTCTTGTAACTGAACTGCTTGTTCAGCGCCGGTGCAATTTCCTGCTTATAACGTTCTTGTAAACGGTTTGCCATGAAAAATAGGTCCTCCTTTCTATTACTTGTCGAGAGCGGTGCCAGACTTCTTGGCTACGCGCACACGCTTACCATCCTGTTCGGTAACACCGACACGGGATGGCTTGTTGTCCTTCGGGTCGAGCAACATGACGTTAGAAACGTGAATTGCTGCTTCAGCATCGACGATACCACCGTTAGGGTTAGTATTCGACGGCTTCACGTGCTTCTTAACCATGTTGATGCCCTCAACGATGACGCGGTCCTTGTTCTTCAGGACCTGCTTGATGGTGCCTTCTTTGCCAGCGTCTTTACCACGCATGACGCGCACCTTATCACCTGTTTTGAATAACATGTTGCACCTCCTCCTATGGAAATTACAGAACTTCGGGTGCTAGTGAAACGATCTTCATAAAGTCGTTGTCACGCAACTCACGAGCCACGGGGCCAAAGATACGGGTACCCTTTGGCGTTTTGTCATCGTTGATGATGACAGCGGCATTTTCGTCAAACTTGATGTATGAACCATCAGTCCGGTGTGCACCTGACTTAGTCCGTACGATTACAGCCTTAACGACATCTGCCTTTTTGACAACGCCACCTGGTGTTGCCTGTTTTACAGTTGCGACTACGACGTCACCGATGTTCCCGGTCTTGCGGTAAGAACCACCAAGAACCTTAATCACGAGGATTTCGCGCGCACCGGAGTTGTCTGCCACTTTGAGGCGACTTTCTTGTTGAATCACTGTTATGTCCTCCTTTCGTCACGAAATGCTCTAGATAATAACGGCCTTCTCGACAATGTCGAGCAACCGGAAACGCTTGGTCTTTGACAGAGGACGGGTTTCCATGATGCGAACGGTGTCACCAACGTGGGCTTCGTTGTTCTCATCCTGGGCGTAGTACTTCTTGGAGTACTTTACACGTTTGCCATATACCGGGTGGGTCTTGGTAGTGTTGACCTCGACGGTAATGGTCTTGTCCATCTTGTCAGAGACAACGCGGCCCTGATAAACTTTACGACTATTACGTTCTTCCAAAGTACTGGGCTCCTTTCCGATTATTTGTTCAGTTGCTGCTGACGCAGAACCGTCTTAATCCGGGCAATGTTCTTCTTAACCTGCTTCAAACGAGCAGTGTTTTCCAGCTGACCGGTCGCCTGCTGGAAACGGAGGTTGAACAATTCGTCTTTGTATTGCTTTTCCTTGTCCAACATCTCAGCAGTGCTCAATGCGGTAATTTCCTTAGCCTTCATTCTGCTCACCTGCTTCCTGGCGCTTGATCACCTTGGTACGGATTGGGAGTTTGTTGGAAGCCAAACGCAATGCTTCGTTAGCGACTTCTTCAGAAACGCCACCAACTTCAAACATCACCTTCTGGCGCTTAACAACGGCTACCCAGCCTTCTGGTGCACCCTTACCATTACCCATACGTACCCCAACACCTTTGCTGGTGTAGGACTTGTGCGGGAAGATCCGGATCCAAACTTTACCGCCACGCTTCATGTAACGAGTCATGGCAACACGAGCGGCTTCAATCTGACGGTTGGAGATCCAGTGGGATTCCAAGGCCTGCAGACCATAATCGCCAAAGTCAACTTTGGTACCGCCCTTGGCGGCGCCACGCATCTTGCCACGGAATTCACGGCGGTGCTTAACACGCTTAGGTACTAGCATTGGTTACTTCGCTCCCTTCGCAGGTTTATTTGCCTTTTCTGGCAAGATTTCACCACGGTAGATCCAGACCTTCACGCCTAGCTGACCGTAAGTGGTTTTTGCTTCCTGCCAAGAGTAATCAATATCTGCACGCAGAGTGTGCAGAGGCACCGTTCCTTCGGAATAGTGCTCGCGGCGAGACATGTCCGCACCGTTCAAACGGCCGGATGTCTGGACCTTGATACCCTTAGCACCTGCCCGCATCGTGCGCTGCATCGTCTGCTTCATTGCGCGACGGAATGCAATACGCTGTTCCAACTGATCGGCGATGTTCTCGGCGACCAACTTGGCGTCCAGGTCAGGTTTCTTGATTTCAACAATGTTGATGTGCACGTTACGACCGGTCAATGCGACGATGTCCTTACGCAGGGCTTCGACCTGAGCACCACCCTTACCGATAACCATCCCTGGCTTAGCGGTGTGGATAGAAATGTTGACCTTGTTAGCGGCACGCTCGATTTCGATGGTCGAGACAGACGCATCGGCGAGCTTCTTGTTAATGAAGTCCCGGATGTGCAGGTCTTCGTGCAGGAATGTGGCATAGTCCTTCTCGGCATACCACTTAGCTTCCCAGTCACGGATGACACCGACACGGAACCCATTTGGATTTACTTTTTGACCCACGCGTTATCCCTCCTTATGCTTCTTTCTCAGCAACGGTCACGGTGATGTGACTCGTACGCTTGTTGATTGGTGATGCAGAACCTTTGGCCCGTGGACGGAACCGCTTCAAGGTTGGACCCTCGTTAACGAAAGCGTCCTTGACGTAGAGGTTTTGTGCATCCAGGTCGAAGTTGTGTTCTGCATTAGCAATCGCACTCTTCAATACCTTAGCAATAATCGGTGAACCCGCGCGGGGCGTGAATTCAAGGATTGCCAGAGCTTCTGCTGCGCTCCGGCCGCGAATCAAGTCGATTACCAACCGCGCTTTGCGAGCAGCAATTCGTACTGTCTTCGCCGTTGCGGTTGCAGACGTAATTGTTTCAGCCATGTCTGAATTGCTCCTTTCTAGCGTGCTGCGGTTTTCTTGTCATCGACAGCGTGACCATGGAAGGTCCGGGTAGGTACAAACTCACCGAGCTTGTGACCAACCATGTCTTCAGACACGTAAACTGGAACGTGCTTCCGGCCATCGTACACTGCGAAGGTGTAGCCGATGAAACTTGGGAAAATAGTTGAACGACGCGACCACGTCTTGATGACGGTCTTCTTGTCGTTACCTGCCTGTGCCTCAACCTTCTTCAGAAGGCTGGCATCGGCAAAAGGTCCTTTTTTAAGACTGCGACCCATTTTGTGACCTCCTTAACTACTACTTGTAGTGGTTTACTTGTGCTTACGGTGACGGACGATGAACTTCTCGGACTTAGCCTTGTGATCACGCGTCTTCTTACCCAACGTCTTCTTACCCCATGGGGATAATGGCGATGGACGACCGATAGGTGCTTTACCTTCACCACCACCATGTGGGTGATCGTTAGGGTTCATAACCGAACCACGAACCGTTGGACGGAAACCGAGCCAACGCTTGCGACCGGCCTTACCAATGCTAATCAGTGAGTGTTCAGCGTTACCAACTTCACCAACCGTTGCACGGTTAACTGCCAGGACCATCCGGACTTCACCGGAAGATAGGCGAACGGTGACGTACTTGCCATCGTGACCCAGCAACTGTGCGGAGGCACCAGCGGAACGGGCCAACTGACCACCCTTACCAGGCTTCAATTCAACGTTGTGAATCAAAGTCCCATCAGGAATGTTGCTCAGTGGCAGTGCGTTACCAGCCTTAATGTCGGCGTCAGGGCCAGAAACAACCTTGTCACCAACCTTGAGACCCTTAGGTGCCAGGATGTAGGACTTAACCCCATCTTCATATGTCAGCAAAGCAATGTTTGCCGTACGGTTTGGATCGTATTCGATAGCCGTTACCTTAGCAGTAACGTTATCCTTCTGCCGCTTGAAGTCGATCACACGGTAGAACTGCTTGTTACCACCGCCACGGTGACGGACAGTGATGTGTCCATGCGCGTTACGGCCGGCGGTGTGGTTTTGGCTTTCCAACAGGGAGCGTTCTGGACGCTTCTTGGTGATGTCGGCAAAGTCGGAACCAGACATGTTACGACGACCGTTGGTGGTTGGTTTGTACTTAATAATCGCCACTTTATTAACCTCCTTTTAAAAATTTTTCGAATTAATCTTCGAAAATCTTGATGTCTTTAGAATCAGCATTCAGGGTAACGATCGCCTTACGACGACGACGGGTCATACCTTCGTAACGACCCTGACGCTTCTTCTTGCCGCGAACATTGGCAATGTTGACGTTCTTAACGCTTGCGCCGAAGATTTCTTCGACAGCGCGCTTAACCTGGGTCTTGTCGGCGTTCAGGTTAACTTCAAACGTGTACTTGCGGTTGTCCATCTCGGCGGTAGACTGTTCGGTAATGATTGGGCGAAGAATAATATCGCGTGCATCCATTATGCGAATACCTCCTCAATCTTCTGGAGAGCTGCTTGTGTGACAACCAGCTTGTTGTTGTTCACGATATCCAAAACGTTGATACCATCAGCAACTACAACCTTGACGTTTGGCAGGTTCCGTGCAGCCAGAGCAGCGTTGTCGTTGCCGGCTTCGAGAACAACCAGAGTCTTTTCGTTGGCGTTCAGTGCAGTCAATGCCTGTGCGAATGCCTTCGTCTTTGGTGCGTCGAAGCTCAAAGCGTCAACGACTACCAGGTTCTTGTCAGCAACCTTTTCGGATAAGACCGACTTCAGTGCCAGGCGACGAACCTTCTTAGGCAGCTTGTAGCTGTAGCTCCGTGGGGTTGGTCCGAAGACGATCCCACCGCCACGCCACTGTGGTGAACGGATGGAACCCTGACGGGCACGACCGGTACCCTTCTGGCGCCATGGCTTGCGGCCACCGCCAGAAACGGCGGAACGGTTCTTAACCGCGTGGGTGCCCTGACGAAGAGAAGCACGCTGCATGATGATTGCATCAAACACCACGTTCTGGTTTGGTTCAATGGCGAAAATAGCATCGTTTAATTCAACGGAGCCGTTCTCAGAGCCATCTTGCTTGTACAAAGTAACGTTAGCCATCTGTTAATGTCCTCCCTTCGTGATTTATTTTGCGACCGACTTAACAGCCGTGCGAACGGTAACAAAGGACTTGTTTGCCCCAGGGACGTTACCCTTGATGAGCAATACGTTGTGATCCGTATCTACGGCCACAACTTCGAGGTTCTGCATGGTAACCTTCTTGTTACCCATGCGGCCTGGCAACTTCTTACCAGGGAACACACGGTTAATGATGGCACCAAGTGAACCAGGACGACGGTGGTAACGAGAACCGTGGGCCATAGGACCGCGACGCTGACCGTCTTTCTTGATGTTACCTTGGTATCCGTGACCCTTTGTAATCCCGGTGACATCCACGATGTCGCCTGCTGCAAAGGTGTCAGCCTTTACTTCGGCACCGACCTCATAATCATCAAGCGCTACATCGCGGATCTCCTTAATGAAGCGCTTAGGGGTGGTGTCTGCCTTCTTTGCGTGGCCAGCTTCTGGCTTGTTGGACAGAACTTCACGCTTGTCGTCAAACCCGAGCTGAACGGCTTCATAGCCATCAGTTTCGTTAGTCTTAACCTGCAACACCTTGTTGCCAGTAACGTCAATGACAGTTACTGGAACCAACTCGCCGTTTTCAGTGAAGACCTGGGTCATGCCGACCTTTTTACCTAAGATTCCTTTTCGAGACAATGGGTACACCTCCAGTTTCTTACAGATTAAAGTTTAATCTCGATATCAACACCGCTTGGCAGGTCGAGCTTCATTAAAGCATCAACTGTCTTTGGCGTTGGGTTAACAATGTCGATCAGACGCTTGTGCGTGCGCATTTCGAACTGTTCCCGTGAATCCTTGTGCTTATGCGGTGAACGTAGCACCGTGTAAAGTGTGCGTTCCGTTGGCAGTGGGATTGGGCCAGAGATCGTAGCACCTGTGCGCTTTGCGGTCTCGACAATCTTTTCTGCGGACTGATCGATAATCCGGTGCTCGTAAGCCTTAAGCCGGATCCGAATCTTCTGTTTTGCCATTGTGTGTCCTCCTTCGTCTATTATCTTTAGTAGACTAGCTCCGTGAAAATTTCCGTCGCGCTCTCCGTGGCAAAGCGGCCGGGCGTGTCGCAACCTCTCACATCCACGCTATGCTTGTGCAAACCGCCGCGGAGCGCACACTGCGCCCCGAATTAACCTGCAACTTTGTTAGTATACATGATATTAACGCCGAGTTCAAGGCCTTTATACAGCTTTCTCGCGTAATTTGCAACGTTCGCGTTTGCGCGTGCCGACCCCGTAATTTGCCCGTACACGTTCGCGTTCAGGGACAAACAGCTATTCTGGGGAGCGCAACCCCATACACCCATTTTCATCCCGCATTTTCTGGTGTAAAATCAGGTGTCAAGACACCAACGCACGCACCGTGCATATACATTAACACCGATGCTTAGTGAACACAAACTGGAGGATATGCTCATGACTCACGCCCTACTGATTATCGATTACACTAACGACTTTGTTGCGCCCAATGGTGCCCTCACGGCCGGCGCCCCCGCTCAGGCTATTGACGACGCCATCGTGGCTGCAGCCGACCAAACTCTGGCTGACGGTGGCTGGGTGTACCTACCGACTGACCTGCATGTTGCCGGCGACCAGTACCATCCTGAGACCAAGCTCTTCCCACCCCACAACGAACGTGACACTTGGGGGCGCGCATTTTATGGCCACACCGGGGAATGGTATGCCGCGCACCACGCTGACGCGCAGGTGCACGCCTTTGCCAAGACCCGCTACTCCAGCTTTGCTGGCACGCCGCTTGACCTCTGGCTACGTTAACGGTCGATTCGTACTATCACCCTTGTCGGTGTCTGCACCGACATCTGCGTCCTGCACACCGCCGTGGACGCGTACAACTTGGGTTACGCGTTGACCATCCCGACCAACGCGACCGCGACGTTCACACCGGGTGGCCAGGACTGGGCACTGAACCACTTCCGTTCCGCGTTGGGCGCCGAGGTCATTTAACGGCCCTTACCATAGTAACTTGCGTGCCAGCCTGCGCACGCGTATGCAAAAAACGCCCGCTACGGCTAAACCCGCAGCGGGCGTTTCGTTTAAGCAACCAGTTTAATTACTGGCCACCGTTTTTCTTGATGATCTCTTCTTGGATGGACTTTGGCGTTGCTTCGTAGTGGTCAAAGGTCATCGTGAAGGTCCCACGACCCTGGGTAGCAGAACGCAGGGTCGTCGCGTAACCGAACATTTCGGCCAACGGTACCATGGCGTTAACGACCTGGGCGTTACCGCGGGCTTCCATACCTTCAACACGGCCACGACGGGCAGTAACCTGGCCCATAACGTCACCAAAGTTGTCTTCTGGAGCCACGATTTCAACCTTCATGATTGGTTCCAGGATGACGGCACCGGCCTTAGGCGCAGCAGCCTTCAAAGCCATGGATGCGGCAACCTTGAACGCAGCTTCGGAAGAATCGACTTCGTGGTAAGAACCATCGTAAAGCTTGGCCTTAACGTCAATCAATGGGTAGCCGGCCAACACACCGTTAGCCATAGCTTCCTTCAGACCCTGCTCAACGGATGGAATGTATTCACGCGGAACCACACCACCGACGATGGCGTCTTCGAATTCGAAGCCTTTGCCCTCTTCGTTAGGAGTGAACTCGATCCAAACATCACCATACTGACCTTTACCACCAGACTGACGCACAAACTTACCTTGGGCGCTAGCTTGCTTGGTGAAGGTTTCACGGTAGGCAACTTGTGGTTCACCAATCTGGGCGTCAACATTGAATTCACGCCGCATACGGTCAACCATGATGTCCAAGTGCAGTTCACCCATGCCGGCGATCAAAGTTTCACCAGTTTCAGGGTTAGTTTCCGCCTGGAACGTTGGGTCTTCTTCGGCCAGCTTCTGGATGGCAACATCAAGCTTGTCGCGGTCTTCCTTGGACTTAGGTTCAACGGAAACCTGGATAACTGGGTCAGGAATTTCAAGGGATTCCAATACCAGTGGGTGGTCCTGGTCGGTCAGGGAATCACCAGTAGTGGTGTTCTTCAAACCGATAACGGCCGCAATATCACCAGAGAAGACTTCAGGGATTTCCTGACGGTGGTTACTGTGCATTTGCAACAGACGACCAACACGTTCACGCTTGCCCTTCGTCGTGTTCTCAACGTAGGAACCGGATTCCAAACTACCAGTGTAAACACGGATGAAAGTCAGACGACCAACGAATGGGTCGGTGGCAATCTTGAAGGCCAACGCAGCGAACGGCTTGTCGTCACCGGCCATCAATTCAACTTCTTCACCAGTTTCTGGGTCCTTGGCGTTATATGGCTTAACGTCCAGTGGGCTAGGCAGGTAGTCGACCGTGGCGTCGAGCAGCATCTGGACACCCTTGTTCTTGAAGGCAGAGCCAGCCAGAACAGGGAAGAATTCCAGGTTGATGGTCGCCTTACGGATAGCAGCCTTCAGTTCCGGCACACTAATGTCGTCACCATTCAGGTACTTTTCCATAATGTCATCGTCAACATCGGCAACGGCTTCAACAAGGTCCTGGCGAGCTTTCTCTGCCTGTTCCTTATATTCGTCAGGGATCTCAACAGTATCCCATTCCGTCCCCAATTCGTCTTCGTCGTACAGGTCGGCCTTCATTTCAAGGAGGTCGATAACCCCTTCAAACTTGTCTTCAGCACCGATCGGCAACTGGATAGCGTGGGCGTTGGCACCCAGACGGTCGCGGATAGTACCCACGGAGTACTGGAAGTCGGCGCCGACCTTGTCCATCTTGTTGACGAACACGATCCGCGGAACACTGTATGTGGTAGCCTGACGCCAAACGTTTTCGGTCTGAGGTTCAACCCCAGCCTGAGCATCTAGCACGGTGATGGCACCATCCAAAACACGCAGGGAACGTTCAACTTCGATAGTGAAGTCAACATGTCCTGGGGTATCGATGATGTTGATACGGTTACCCTTCCAGTGGGCGGTAGTAGCGGCGGAAGTGATCGTGATACCACGCTCTTGTTCCTGAGCCATCCAGTCCATCTGGGAAGCACCGTCATGAGTTTCACCGATTTTGTGAATTTTACCTGTGTAGTACAGGATACGTTCAGTGGTAGTAGTTTTACCAGCATCGATGTGGGCCATGATCCCAATGTTACGGGTCTTTTCAAGTGGGAATTCACGCTTGTTAGCCATGTGAAAGATTTACTCCTCTCAAGTTAATACAGAGTGACAGCACCCATTGTGCTGTTCAAATGAAGTTGGTTCAAAGAAAGGGCTACTATATGGCGTAGCAACCGCATATAATAGCCCTTCATATTACCAACGATAGTGTGCAAATGCCCGGTTGGCGTCTGCCATACGGTGGGTATCTTCACGCTTCTTAACGGCTGCACCAGTGTTGTTGGCGGCATCCATCAGTTCGCGGGCCAGCCGCTCGTCCATGGTGTGTTCACCACGAGAACGCGCGTACTGTACGATCCAGCGCAGGCCCAAAGTGGTCCGACGTTCTGGTCGAACTTCGATTGGCACCTGGTAGTTAGAACCACCGATACGACGAGCCTTAACTTCCAGAACAGGCATAACGTTCTTCATTGCCTCTTCGAAAACTTCGACTGGGTCGTTACCAGTTTGTTCCTTAATAATGTCAAATGCATCGTAGAGAATCTTCTGCGCCTTACCACGCTTGCCATCAACCATCATGTGGTTGATCAAGCGGGTAACCAGCTTTGAGTTGTAAACTGGGTCAGGCAGGACATCTCGGTTTTTAACGTAGCCTTTACGTGGCATCCTAAAACCCTCCTAATTGTTTATTACCCGTTAACGGGCGTTTCCATTACGAATTACTTCTTCTTAGGGCGCTTTGCACCGTACTTGGAACGGCTCTGCATACGGCCGTCAACACCGGCAGTATCCAAGGCACCACGAACGATGTGGTAACGAACCCCAGGCAAGTCCTTGACACGACCACCACGGATCAAAACGACCGAGTGTTCCTGCAGGTTGTGGCCTTCACCAGGGATGTAAGCCGTAACTTCAATCAGGTTGGAGAGACGTACACGAGCGTACTTCCGCAGGGCGGAGTTTGGCTTCTTTGGTGTCATCGTACCAACACGGGTAGCAACACCACGCTTCTGAGGTGCAGGGTTGTCACCCAAAGACTTTGTCTTACTGTTGTAGCTAAAGTTCAGGGCAGGAGCATTACTCTTCTTGCCATGAGACTTACGACCTTGACGTACCAGTTGGTTAATTGTTGGCATATCTAGGTTCCTCCTTTCGATTTCGGTACTACTTATTTAAGTCCACACATCCGGGCGGTTCATTTTTGATTGTAAAAAATGGCCACTTCGGCGGCAGTTTGGCGCGGTGCCAGTCAGCCGTCGGGTGAACCGCATAAACTGAAAAAAGCACCTTTGATAGTATACAAAGTTTTCACGGGGAAAGTCAACTGTTTATTTAAGCGAACGAAGCCGGCTGTGCAGAAAACGAGCGTGTAGTGGACAATAGCCGGAAGGCTCGCACTTAGCCTTTTGGCTATAGTCTGCTACGCGGTAGTTTTCTGGGGGGCGCAGCTCGTTTCAATCAGGGAGCGGAACCCCACGTTCAGAAACTAGAACGTAACGCGCTTTAGCGGTGAAGCCCGTGCTTGGTTTCACTGCTGAAACGCTTTACGTGCAAGTTTCTGCGGGATGCAGCGCGTTTCAATCTCCCACAGCAGCCACCAACGAAGTGATCCCCCGCTCTGCCCCGATTGTAACGCGAAAACCGACAAACTGATAATTTTGGCCTTAACCACCGACTCGCCGACCCAAAATGGCGAAATCTCCCTATGAAAACATCTCACCCGGAGGTATGCCCATGTTCTGGCTTCAACCCGTCCAACTCGTACTCTGCTTTGGCCCCCTGACCTACTTTGCTTACTGTGACCTCCACACCATGAGCATCCCCGCCTACCCGCTTGAAGTGTGGACGACCATCATCTGCCTGTATGGGGCCATGCGGGACTGGCGCCTGCTCGCCGTAGCCCTCAGCACCATGGCGGTCGTCGGGTTACTTGCTTGGAGCACCCATGGATTGGGCAGTGCCGACGTACTGGTGATGGGTGCGCTTGGTGCTTGTCTCGGCCTTTCCAGCGTCCTGCTGACGATTCTGCTGGCGTGTGGGCTGGGGTTGGCGCATAGTTGCTGGCGCCACACACGCCGCATCCCCTTTGTCCCCGCACTCACCCTCGCTGGTATTGTCGTTGTCACCGTAGCCACGTTGCGCCGCTACTTGTGATAGGAGCATATACACTTGTCTTACTATGATAAACATATTAAGATTGAACCTATCAGTTGCGCGCCATGACCCACCCGGCGTGCAGCCAATACATACTACCACGGAAGGGAAGTTCCCTTATGGAAAAATATTATATTGTCGATAGCTCCATGCTACCGGCAGTCATTGAGAAAGTGATTGCGGCCCGGACCCTGCTCGAAAACGGAAGCGTGAAGCAGGTCAGTGAGGCCGTCAAGCAGGTTGGCATCAGTCGCGGAACCTACTATAAGTATAAGGACCTGGTCTTTGCCGCCGACTCCCAGCCCGCGACCCGGAAGGCCGTAATCTCACTGATGCTCCATCACTCGCGGGGTGTCCTATCCGAGGTGCTGGCGGCCCTGTCACACGCAGCGGCCAACATCTTGACCATCAACCAAAACATCCCCATTCATGAATGGGCGAGTGTGACCATCTCGTTTGACGTCTCCAGCCTGACCGGAACGCTGGATGACCTCACCGCCGCCCTCAAGGTTCTAAACGGGGTCAGTGACGTAAGGTTACTCGCGGTGGAATAATCCCCGCCTGCAACCAACACCTCATTGCTATATGTAACGCAAAGGAGCTTGCCGCAACGAATTGCGACAAGCTCCTTTTGTGTAACTAGGACGTCAAGTAGTGGGCAAAACCAACTACTTGTCTGTATCCTCACCCTGCGTGTCCGTTTCCTTCATCTGCTGTTCAATGTCAGAAATAGAGTACACATTGTCAGAAACAGTACCGACCGTCTTTGGTTCCTCGTGACGGTAAGTAGCCATACCAGTACCAGCAGGAATGATCTTCCCGATGATAACATTTTCCTTCAAACCAACCAGTGGGTCGTTCTTCCCGCGGATGGAGGCATCCGTCAGGACACGGGTCGTTTCCTGGAAGGAAGCGGCGGACAGGAAGCTGTTCGTCTCCAGGGACGCCTTCGTGATCCCGAGTAGGACGGCCCGGCCAGTAGCCGGAATACCACCACTAATGATGGTGTCGCGGTTCTGGTCCTTGAAGTCACCGATATCCAACAGGGTACCAGGCAAGATGTCGGTATCACCAGGGTCGAGCACACGGATCTTGCGCAGCATCTGCCGCACCATGACCTCAACGTGCTTATCCCCGATTTCAACCCCTTGCATACGGTAAACCTTCTGTACTTCACTGAGCAGGTAGTTTTCGGTCACCATCACGTCGCTGACCTTAATCAGTTCCTTCGGGTCGATTGAACCACCAGTCAGACGGTCACCACGTTCAACGTGATCACCTTCGGCAACGGCCACACTGGAAGCGTACGGTACGTTGTACGTCCGCGTGTCAGTCGTACCCTGAACGGTAATTTCACGGGTGTGTTCAGCCGGGTTCTCATCGATCCCGGTAATTTCACCAGTAACTTCAGTAATAACAGCCAGCCCTTTAGGGTTACGTGCTTCAAAGATTTCCTGAACACGAGGCAGCCCTTGGGTAATATCTTCACCACCGGCAACACCACCGGTATGGAAGTTACGCATGGTCAGCTGGGTACCTGGTTCACCGATCGACTGAGCGGCAACAGTACCAACAGCTTCACCAACTTCAACTTCTTCACCAGTAGCCAAGTTACGGCCGTAGCACTTCTGGCAAACACCATGACGGGTGTTGCAGCAGAAGACGGAACGGATCGTGACTTCTTCGACACCAGCATCAACAACCTTCTGGGCGATATCTTCGTCCATCAGCGTCATGCGTGGTACCAAAATTTCGCCCGTCTTCGGATCACGGATGGTCTTCATGTTGTAACGGCCAACCAGACGGTCGTACAGCGGTTCGATCATTTCGTTACCTTCAGTGATGGCCCGAACAACCAAACCACGGTCAGTGCCACAGTCCTCTTCACGGACGATGACATCCTGGGCAACGTCGACCAGACGCCGCGTCAGATAACCAGAATCGGCGGTCTTCAAGGCGGTATCGGTCATCCCTTTACGTGCACCATGAGTACTCATAAACATTTCCATGACGGACAAGCCTTCACGGAAGTTCGAGATAACGGGCACTTCCATCATCCCACCGTTAGGCGCAGCCATCAGACCACGCATCCCGGCAAGCTGGGTAAAGTTAGAAATGTTACCACGGGCACCAGAATCACTCATCATGGAGATAGGGTTCTTCTGGTCAAAGTGTTCGATCAGCTTCTGCTGAACCTGGTCCTTCGCGTCGTTCCAGATGGAAATGACCCGCTCATGACGTTCGTCATCAGTGATCAACCCACGCCGGAACTGCTTGGAAACCATGTCGACCTGCTTGTGGGCTTCAGCGACGATGTCCGCTTTTTCAGGCAAGTGAGGCACATCGGCAACCCCAACAGTCAAGCCAGACTTGGTGGCCTGCGTGTAACCCAGGGTCTTCATGTCATCCAACAGGTCACTAGTCCGCTGCACCTTGTAGGTCTTGAAGACCTCGGCAATGATGTCGGACAAGAAGCCCTTCTTGAACGGACTGATTGGTTCCGCGTTGGCCAAGTAATCGTTAATATCCTGACCTTCTGCCAAGAAGTACTTGTCCGGTACACCATTAACGATGTTGTCACGCGTCGGTTCGTTCAGGAACGGCAAACCTTCGGGCATGATTTCGTTAAAGATGACCTTACCCACGCTGGTGACCATGATTTTACCACGCTGATCATCACCGAACGGCTTGTTGGGCAGACCTTCCGTAGACAGGCCAATGCGAGTATGCAACGTGACGTCGCCATCCTCATGCGCCATGATGACTTCGGCAGGATCCTTGAAGATCATGCCTTCGCCAACTTTGCCTGGTTCCTCAATCGTCAAGAAGTAGTTCCCCAAAACGATATCTTGAGAAGGCGTAACGATTGGCTTACCATCCTTAGGTGCCAGGATGTGGTGTGCCGCCAGCATCAGCATGCGCGCTTCAGCCTGAGCTTCATCAGACAGTGGCACATGGATAGCCATTTGGTCACCATCAAAGTCGGCGTTGTAGGCTTCACACACGATTGGGTGCAAACGCATCGCCTTACCATCAACCAGAACGGGTTCAAAGGCTTGAATCCCCAAACGGTGCAGCGTAGGCGCACGGTTCAGGAGTACTGGCCGTTCCTTGATGACATCGGCCAAAACATCCCAAATGTCATCATCCTGACGGTCGATCTTCCGCCGGGCGTTCTTAATGTTGCTGGCCAGGTCACGCTTAACCAATTCGCGCATCACGAATGGCTTGAACAGTTCCAAAGCCATTTCACGGGGCAACCCACACTGGTAAAACTTCAGCGTAGGGCCAACGTCGATAACCGAACGGCCAGAGTAGTCAACACGCTTGCCGAGCAGGTTTTGACGGAACCGGCCCTGCTTACCTTTGAGCAGGTGTGACAAACTCTTCAACGGACGGTTACCAGGACCCGTAACGGGACGGCCACGACGACCGTTGTCGATCAGGGCGTCGACGGCTTCCTGCAACATCCGCTTTTCGTTCTGGACAATGATGTTTGGTGCCTTGAGGTCCAGCAGGCGCTTCAACCGGTTGTTACGGTTGATAACCCGCCGGTACAAGTCGTTCAGGTCGGAAGTGGCAAACCGACCACCTTCAAGTTGCACCATGGGCCGCAAGTCCGGTGGGATAACCGGAATCGTGTCCATAACCATCCACTCCGGCTTGTTGCCAGATTCGAGGAAGGCATCCAAGATGTCCAACCGACGAATGGCACGGGTCCGCTTCTGACCGGTTGCCTTCTTCAGCTGTTCCTTGAGGTCAGCAACTTCCTTCTCCAGGTCAACCTGCTCCAGCAGTTCCTTGACCCCTTCAGCACCCATCTTGGCCACAAACTTACCGTTGTACTCTTCGTACTTTTCACGGTATTCATTTTCGGTCAGGAGTTGCTTCTTGACCAATGGTGTGTCCATTGGGTCAATCACAACGTAGGAAGCAAAGTAGATTACTTCTTCGAGGGAGCGTGGCGACATGTCCAGTACCAGGCCCATCCGGCTAGGGATACCCTTGAAGTACCAGATGTGGGAAACCGGTGCAGCCAACTCAATGTGGCCCATCCGCTCACGGCGAACGTTAGCACGGGTAACTTCAACACCACAACGGTCACAAACAATGCCCTTGTACCGAATGCCTTTGTACTTACCACAAGCACAGGTCCAGTCCTTGGTCGGGCCAAAGATGCGCTCGTCGAACAGACCGTCGCGTTCTGGCTTCAACGTACGGTAGTTGATGGTTTCGGGTTTTTTAACTTCCCCATACGACCAGCTGCGAATCTTGTCTGGCGATGCCAGGTTGATTTGCATACTGTCAAACTTGTTGACGTCAATCACAGGGTACCCTCCTATTCGTTATCTTTTTGCTGTGCAGCCTTAGCTTCCGCTTCAGCTGCCTTCTTTTCTTCCTGCTGAGCCGCAAATTTCGCTAATGCGTCGGCGGAACCGCCTTCGTCATCATCGTCGTCCAGGTCACGCAGTTCAATTTCGTTCTTCTGGGTGTCAAGCACCTTCATGTCCAAGCCCAAAGACTGCAATTCCTTCACCAGAACCCGGAAACTTTCTGGGACACCTGGGTGCGGAATTGGTTCGCCCTTAACGATCGCCTCGTACGTTTTCACACGACCCACAACATCATCGGACTTGTACGTCAGAATTTCTTGCAGGGTGTAAGCAGCACCATAGGCTTCAAGGGCCCAAACTTCCATTTCCCCGAAACGCTGGCCACCAAACTGAGCTTTACCACCCAGCGGCTGCTGCGTAACCAAGGAGTAAGGTCCAATGGAACGAGCATGGATCTTGTCATCAACCATGTGGGAGAGTTTCATGTAGTACATAACCCCGACGGCAACCCGCGTTTCGAACGGTTCACCAGTGCGGCCATCATACAGCACACTCTTACCATCGCTAGCCATACCGGCTTCCTTAACGGTGGCCCACATGTCATCTTCAGTCGCACCATCAAAGACTGGTGTAGCGACGTGGATGCCTAACTTACGTGCGGCCATCCCCAAGTGCAGTTCAAGTACCTGCCCAATATTCATACGGGATGGCACACCCATTGGTGACAGACAAATGTCAACTGGCGTACCGTCTGGTAAGTATGGCATATCCTCTTCAGGAACCACGATGGAAACAGTACCCTTGTTACCATGACGACCGGCCATCTTGTCACCAACCTGAATCTTACGCTTCTGGGTGATGTAAACCCGGACCATCATGTTGACACCTGGAGACAGTTCGTCACCATCTTCACGCGTGAAGATCTTGACGTCCTGCACGATACCACCACCACCATGCGGAACACGGAGGGAAGTATCACGGACTTCACGAGCCTTTTCACCAAAGATGGCGTGCAACAGCCGCTCTTCAGCGGACAGTTCCGTCACACCCTTGGGCGTAACCTTACCAACCAGGATGTCGCCGTCCTTAACTTCGGCCCCAATGCGGACGATCCCGTCCTCATCCAGGTCCTTCAAGGCGTCGTCACCAACGTTAGGAATTTCGCGGGTGACCTCTTCAGGTCCCAGCTTGGTGTCACGTGATTCGGACTCGTACTCCTCAATATGAATCGAGGTGTAAATATCTTCCTTCACCAGACGCTCGGACATAACGATGGCATCTTCGTAGTTGTACATGTTCCACGTCATGAAGGCGATAATTGGGTTCTGGCCCAAGGCTAATTCGCCCTGGTCCATGGCTGGCCCGTCGGCGATAATCTCGCCGGCGTCAACCTGGTCACCCAAACGTACGATTGGTGTTTGGTTGTAGTTCTTGTTGGCGTTACTACGCCGGAATTTCATCAGGTGGTAAACATCCTGCGTGTCGTCTTGACGCCGTACCTTGATGACCTTGGCGTCAACGTACTCCACACGACCAGGGTGCTTAGCAAGCAACGCAGTACCAGAGTCATGCGCAGCTTTGTACTCCATCCCCGTGGCAACCAACGGTGCGTGGGGGCGAACCAAAGGTACGGCCTGACGCTGCATGTTGGCACCCATCAGGGCACGGTTGGAGTCGTCGTTTTCCAAGAACGGAATGCAGGCCGTGGCCACAGCAACTACTTGCTTTGGCGAAACGTCCATGTAGTCAACCTTCTCAGGACTAACTTCAATGTTGTCATCCTTGTGCCGGGCCAGAACGGTCGCGTCACGGAACGTACCGTCTTCGTTTAACACGGAGTTGGCTTGGGCAACAACGAAGTTATCTTCTTCGTCAGCCGTCAGGTAATCAATCTTGTCGGTAACCTTGTGGGTCGTCCAGTCGACACGCCGGTATGGCGTTTCGATGAAGCCATAACGGTTAACCACGGCGTAACTAGCCAGGCTGTTGATCAGCCCAATGTTAGGCCCTTCAGGCGTTTCGATTGGGCACATCCGCCCATAATGTGTGTAGTGCACGTCACGCACTTCGTAACCGGCACGATCACGGGTCAAACCACCAGGTCCTAAGGCGGACAGACGCCGCTTATGCGTCAATTCACCCAACGGGTTGGTCTGGTCCATGAACTGTGACAGCTGGGATGAACCAAAGAATTCCTTAATGGATGCAACCACTGGCCGAATGTTAATCAATTGCTGTGGCGTAACGGTGGAAGTGTCCTGAATGGACATCCGCTCACGGACCACCCGTTCCATCCGGGACAAACCGATACGGAACTGGTTCTGTAGCAGTTCACCCACGGAACGGATCCGCCGGTTACCCAAATGGTCGATGTCATCGGTCGAACCGATGCCTTCTTGCAGCAGCAAGAAGTAGTTCATCGATGCCAAGATGTCGGCTGGCGTTAGGTGCTTCAGCAATTCGTCAATGTGACCATTACCGATCATGTTGACTTCTTTGTCCGGTGTTACCTGGGAGTAAACCTTCACTACCTGCAACGTAACGGGGTCTTGGAGGACACCGTCTTCGTTCGGCTGGTAGGTGACGGTTTTAAAGTCGTCGCGGTCCAGGTACTGGCCCAGTGTATCCATCATCTTGTGGGTCACACGGTCACCCTTTTTGGCGATCACTTCACCGGTATCGGGGTCAGCCAGCGTCTCAGCCAGCGTCTGACCCAATAGGCGGGACTTCAAGGACAGCTTCTTGTTGACCTTGTAACGGCCAACACGAGCCATGTCGTAACGCTTCGGGTCAAAGAACCGGGCGTACAGCAAGGAGCGACTGGAGTCAGCCGTCTTTGGTTCGCCTGGGCGTAACCGTTCGTAAATGTCCTTCAGGGCCTCATCAGTCCGGGAATCGTTCGTGTCTTTGTGGACGTCCTTTTCCAACGTCAGCATCAACGAATCGCTGTCACCGAACATGTCGATGATGTCTTGATCCGAGCCAAAGCCCAGCGCCCGTACCAGTTCGGTCAACGGAATCTTCCGCGTCCGGTCGATACGGACGTAAGCAATGTCCTTAGCGTCGGTTTCGTATTCCAGCCATGCACCACGGTTAGGGATAACGGTCGTCCCCCAAGTCGTGCGGCTGTTCTTATCGATTTCGCTGTTGAAGTACACCCCAGGGGAACGTACCAACTGCGAAACGATTACCCGTTCGGCCCCGTTAATGATGAAGGTACCTTGTTCAGTCATCAGCGGGAAGTCACCAAAGAAGACGTCTTGCGACTTGATCTCACCAGTTTCGTGGTTCGTCAAACGTAGCGTCACGTGCAACGGTGCGGAGTAGTTGGCGTCGTGCTGACGAGCTTCCTCCACCGTGTACTTTGGTTCTAGCAACTGGTAATCAACGTATTCCAGACTCAAGTTACCCTGGAAATCGGAAATCGGCATGATATCGTCGAACATTTCCTTCAGGCCTTCGTCGAGGAACCACTGGTAGGAATTCGTTTGAATTTCAATCAGGTTGGGCAGGTCCAAAACTTCCTTGATCCGGGAGTATGACCGGCGCGTACGGTGCTTACCGTAGTTCACATTGTGTCCTAAGTGCTGCTCTGCCAAGTTGTTCACCCCTCTAAAATATTGGCGGCAATCCATTGTAAAGAGAACGTAAATTTTGTTAAGTTCAGATTACAACTGCTACGGTTACGACCTTACAGGCAAAAAAAAACCAAAAGCAGTAAATTCACGCCACTGCTTTTGACTTTTTCTGCGGCGCCACGCGGACAATAGATCGCGCTTAACCTTCTGCTTCGTAACCGAAATGCAACTGGTGATAATATTATCAGTCTTCTGGTTGCATGTCAATGAAATTACTGGATGGTCACGGCGTCGTCCGCGGGGTGCTCCTGCTTCTTAACGTCGAAGGTGATGTTACCTTTACGGGCACCAATAACGATGGTGTCACCAGCAACGGCATCACCCGCCAGCAAAATTTCACTCATCCGGTCTTCAACCTTGCTCTGGAGGGCCCGCCGTAACGGCCGGGCGCCGTATTCAGGATCAAAGCCGGCTTTGGCAATCGCGTCCACCGCGGCGGGCGTGATCCGGACGCCGATGCCCATCGCCGTGACCCGGTTGATCAGCGTCTTGGCCATCAACTTCACGATGGCGTGCAACTCCTTTTTGCCCAGACTGTGGAAGACGATCGTTTCGTCAATCCGGTTGATGAATTCAGGACGGAAGTACTTCTTCTGTTCCTCCAGTACCCGAGCCTTGGTGGCCTCATAATCATGACCATGGTTTTCGGCACCAAAACCGACGCTCTTTTCGTCACGTAGCGCGGTTGCCCCTAAGTTCGAGGTCATAATCAGGATGGTGTTCCGGAAGTCGACCATCCGCCCCTTGGCGTCACGCAGGTAACCATCATCAAGCACCTGCAGCAACAGGTTGAAGACATCCGGGTGAGCTTTTTCAACTTCATCCAACAGCACAACGGAATATGGTTTGTTACGAACCTTTTCCGTGAGCTGGCCACCCTCTTCGTAGCCGACGTAACCCGGTGCTGCCCCAATGAGGCGGCTAGTACTGTACTTTTCCATGTACTCGGACATGTCGACACGGATGAGGGCATCTTCACTCCCGAACATGGCTTCAGCCAAAGCCTTGGCCAATTCCGTCTTACCAACCCCAGTTGGGCCGAGGAACATAAAGCTCCCAATTGGCCGGTTAGGGTCCTTGATACCGCTACGTGCCCGCCGAATGGCCCGGGCAACCGCACTCACGGCCTCATCCTGACCAATGACCCGATGGTGCAGGACGCGTTCAAGCTTGATCAACCGCTCGCTGTCCTTACTCGTGAGCTGGGTAACCGGAACCCCCGTCCATTGAGCTACAACTTTGGCAATATCTTCCTCGCCAACCACAACATCGGTCCGTACGTGTGGCTCACCGTCATCGCTATCGGCGACCGCGGCGTTGTTCGCAATTTTGTCGCGCAACTTCATCTCGCGCGCACGAATCTTAGCAGCAGCTTCGAAGTCCTGTTCACTGATGGCCTCTTCTTTGTCAGCAACCAATTTAGCGAGTTTCTGCGCGTCCTTATCGGCCGCAGTCGGCTGCTCATCCGCATCCAGACGTACCATGGCCGCAGCTTCATCAACCAGGTCAATAGCCTTGTCCGGCAAGAACCGTGACGAGATGTACCGGTTAGACAAGCGGACAGCCGCGGAGAGTGCAGCATCACTAATGGTAATACCGTGGTGCTGTTCATAGCGTGGGCGTAAGCCCTGCAAAATCTTGAACGCATCGTCGGTGCTTGGTTCGTTGACCTGAATGGTAGCAAACCGCCGCTCTAGGGCCGCGTCCTTTTCAATGTACTTTTGGTATTCATCCAGGGTGGTAGCACCGATGAGTTGCAGCTCACCCCGGGCCAACGCTGGCTTCAGAATGTTGGAAGCATCGATGGCGCCTTCAGCACCACCGGCCCCAATCAAGGTGTGCAGCTCGTCAATAAACAGGATAACTTGCCCGTTGGCGGCTACCTCCTCGATGACCTTCTTCAAGCGGTCCTCAAACTCACCACGATACTTAGTACCGGCAACTAATGAGCCCATGTCGAGCATCATCAGCCGCTTCTGGCGCATTTCCACCGGCACGTCACCGGCGACGATACGCTGAGCAAAGCCTTCGACCACCGCCGTTTTACCGACACCAGGTTCGCCAACAAGCACCGGGTTGTTCTTGGTCCGCCGCGCCAGGACTTGAATCAGGCGGTGAATTTCTTGGTTCCGACCCACCACGGGGTCCAGTTTGTTTTCACGGGCGGTTTGGGTTAAGTCGCGGGCCAACCCGTCAAGCGTTGGGGTCTCCACCGTTTGGCGCTGACGCGCACGGGGACGCTTGGCCTGCTGCCGCTCGGTCACGCCCATTTTCTTCAATACCAGTTGCCGTAATTTAGTGAGGGACAAATCGGAATTCTGAATGATCTTGGCGGCGATGGTATCGTCATCACGCAGTAATCCCAACAGGATGTGCTCCGTACCGATTTTGACCGCGCCGATCTGCTTAGCCTCATCACCAGCGGCGGCCAAAATGGCTTTGCCTTTGGGTGAGTAGGGCAAAAAGCTGTCCGGACCCAACGCGCTGTCGGGCACAGTTCCGTAACCGGTGAAGGCTTCAATGTCGTCGTGGACCTCGTCCTCATTGACGCCCAGTTGCCGCAAAGTTTTGCCGGCAACGCCCTCTTGTTCAACAACCAAAGCCAGGAGGATGTGTTCAGAGCCCACTGCATGGTGGTGGAAGGACTTGGCCTGTTCCTGTGCGATTAACAGCACATTCTTGGCACTGATCGTAAATAAATTATCCATACTATACCTCCTGGAACGTGGTTAACGTTCATACCGCAGACTATCCAGAAACGCACGCATCAACCGTGCCCGGATAACCTGTTCTGACTCACTATCGGCAATGGCTAACGTATGGTGACTCATCGCCGCCAACATCGCGTTACCAGTCTCACGTGCAATGACGTGTGCATCGAACAATTGCTGCGTCATTACGCGAGCGTCACTTTCACGTAAGTGGTCGGGAACGTGGGCCCGCATCAGGGTCAATGGTTCCTGTTCATCGCGCAACTGCGCCTTCACGATGCGAATATACCCGCCACCGCCGCGCTTACTCTCCACCGCATAGCCACGCTGCGGGGTAAAGCGGGTCTTTAGCACGTAATTGATCTGCGAAGGTACACAGTTGAACCGTTCAGCAATTTCCGACCGGCGAATCTCCACTTGTCGCTGCTCCGCCAGTATTGCGTTCAAGTACGCCTCAATAATATCCGACATGCTTTGCGCTTGCACGCGATCACCACCCCTTGTATTTGACTAATCTTGACTTTCATCCATTATACTTATTTTAATGAAGTTTGCCAAACACGATTTGTCAGCCTATAACACGGTGGTTTGGTGCTTTAAGTTACCAGTTTGTGGAGTACTTGTCAATGAAAGCACAAAAAAACGGTCTAACCGTGACGGCTAAATCGTCAAATGAGTCGGGAAAACAGGATTCGAACCT
>NZ_AYZK01000003.1:0-275795 GCF_001436135.1 Lacticaseibacillus thailandensis DSM 22698 = JCM 13996 | reverse complement strand
ACTGACCGAACGACTCGTGTCGATGCTATTCGACAGCGACCCTTCATTACTAATGCTGGTGGACTGCGATGCCCGATTTGATTCACTTAAGGAATCTGACAGACTAGCAGAATCGCTAACCTGCTTGTTTGATGTTGAATTTGACAGGCTGACTGAAAGACTTTCACTATCGACTTCCGACTGTGACACGCTAGCCGAAACACTCTCGCTGGCAGCCTTCGAACCTGACAAACTACCAGAAACCGACCCGCTAAGCGATGCACTCCGCGACTGTTTAGCGCTCTCTGAAGCAGACATGCTTGCAGACTTGCTATCAGTAACCGACTTGCTAGTCGAAGTATCCGTGGACTTGCTTGCGCTGGCAGATAAACTCAGGGACTGGCTACCGGAATGATCGCTCGACCGGCTGCTACTTAGTGATGCACTTAGTGACTGGCTCTTCGAAGCCTGCGTTGATGCGGATGCACTCGTTGAAGCAGACAGTGACTTGCTCGTACTTTCACTTGAGCTTTTGGATGCAGACGTGGAAGCAGATGGCGTCGTGGACGGATTCTTACTGATACTTTCGCTCTGCGAACGACTAGCTGATTCCGACGCACTCTTAACGGCGGATTTGGAATCAGATTAGCTCAATGATGCACTCTTCGACTGACTGTAAGCAGTTGAAAGACTATCACTCTTCGACTGCGAAGCACTGGTGGAACCACTGTGATCTGCTGACTTACTCAAAGACCCGGATAGGCTTGCCGACTTGCTCAACGACGTGGCCGTCGACAAACTGTTAGCAGTGGACTTGCTACTACTTTGCGAGCCACTAATAGCCGCTGAAATCGACTCAGAGGTAGACTTCGAAGCACTGTGGGCTGCGGAGGCTGACTTACTCATAGAAACAGAGTAGTTCAGCGAATCACTATCCGACGCTACGCTCTGGGACGCCGACGTCGACTGACTTTGCTCAATACTCTCGGACTTGGACGCCGATTCCTGGGCGCTGATGCTCTCACTCGTGGAGACCGATTGTGAACGTGAATGGTCGTCGCTGATCGAGTTCGATTCAGAAATAAACTTACTCTTGCTGTCGCTGCTGGACTTCGACGCGCTGAGGGAGAGACTCGTGTCGGTACTCTGCGACTGTGAACCCTTACCACTAATGCTACTAGATAGGGATTCCTGCTTCGAAACGCTAACCGAACCCGATAGGCTGGCGGAATCGCTTGCCTGCTTGTTTGATTCCGATTCGGAAAGACTGTCCGAAAGACTCTTGCTGGTGGCAATGGAGTCAGAGACACTCGCTGCCTTGCTCAAGCTTTCAGACTGGGATCTGGAGCTGATGTCGGAACGACTACGTGACGTCTGCTGAGACAGGCTATCAGATACAGATGCGGATAGTGACAGCGACTCCTGCCGACTCTTTGATGTAGCGGTAGACCGGCTGACGCTCTTGGATACCGATCCTTCTAAAAACCCTGAAACAACACCAGAATCCCCTGATGATTCCGATGCACTGTTCCTGGTAGAAGCAGACAGCGACGCCGAACGTGACGCCGAGGTAGATTCTGACTGCAGAATCGAGTCTTCTGTGCCACCAACACCCAGTCTAGCTAACGAAGCAGACTCGGACAGCGATGTTGCTGTACTGATGGAGTCCGACACACTTGCAGACAGAGACTCAGAAGTTGAGGCCGATTCAGAAAGGCTCTGCGATTTAGCAATTGATTCCGAACGAGAAAGCGAGCTGGACGTCGAGTAGCTGGCTGAATCTTCAGCTGATTGGGATGCTGAAAGCGACTTGCTCAGCGATGCTGCTTTGGACAAAGATGCAGAAGCCGACTCGCTAAAGAAACTGCTGGTGGACTCACTTTCCGACTTATCAGCCGATATTGACTCACTGTTGAACGTAGACGCGTTTGTACTGCCACTGTTGCTTTGCGCAGACGCAGAAACTGATAACGATAAGCTGGCAGTCTTGGAAAGAGAGGTGCTACGGGCAGTGGAAATAGACTCGGACGTAGAATTAATGTTCTCGGAATCACTAACACTATTCTTCGAGATACTCGTTGAATTGCTGCGCATGTCACTCAATGACAGCGAATCCGACTTGGATGCCGAAATTGATAGCGATTGGTCCGTGGACAGCGAACCCTGACGCGATAATGAAGCGGAATCCGACAGAGAATTAGTCCTTTCGGTGACTTCATTCGGAATAACGGTCAGCGTAGCCGGGTTGGTTTCAATGACCGTACTCTTACCTGCCGCAGAGGTAACGGTAATTTGGACTTTGTACTCCGTGCCGTTATCCGCCATCGTAGTGGCCGGCGTTTCGTACGTTTGACCCGTAGCACCAGGGATAGCCGTATCGCCCTTGTACCACTGGTAGGTCAACGTCCCACCGGCATCAATAACTTCGGCAAACTGATCAGCCCCACTGGCTTCAAACGTCGCCGAATCGCCTTCAGTAACGGTTTGCGAAACCGGCAACCCTTTACCAACTTCAATGGTGAAAGTTTCGGTGTAGGTATTCCCATCCGTGGTGGTGATATGCGCCGTGATTGTGGTCGAGCCTTCAGCTACGGCAGTAATCAAACCGCTACTATCAATAGTGGCAACACCAGCATCACTACTGCTCCACGTAACCGCCTTCACAGTATCCGTGGTATTGCTTGGGCCCAATGTGACGTGGGCCTGCGTCGTGGACGTCGTAAAGTCGAGGCCCAGGTCGTTGCTAATCACGTTAACGTTGTCCAACAGGTAATCAGCGTCTGGGTAGGCTGTCGCACTAGTCGAGGCGACCGGCTTTGCAACAACAGCGACGTCAACAACATTGCTGTAGTAATTTTGTGAACCGCCACTGAAATTGAGGGAAATTAAGTTGGCAATTTTTGTAATGAAACTTGGATCGTACTCGTAAACAACCTGGTAATAATTGTCGCCAGTGCTATCAAGGGTGACGGTGAAGGAACCGGTACTATTGTGATCGGCGCTCGCGTTTTCCCATTTGCCAGTGGTGGAATTGTAATGGTATAGGTAGTAAGCAGGTGCCGGCGCACTAATAAGGCCTAACGTAGCCCAACTGGTAATTGTATCAAGTGCCGTGCCCCAAGCCTGGTTAAATGCGTCCGCTGCCGTCTGATCCAAGGTAGCACTGATAGTGGCTGAATCACCAGCAACAATGGTGCTACTCGAAGGCTGTGACGCCCACCCAGAGGTAAACCGAATCCCAAAAATAACGATCCCACTACCCGTAGGTGACTTCACACCAGTAGGCGCATTATTACCGGCCAAAACGCCAGTAATCGTCTGTGCGTTGCCCGTGACGTTGTACAGCGCATCAGCTACTAGCTTGGCCAAAGTGACTGCTGATTCTGCGTAGGTTTCATCGGACAACGTAATGGTAGTGGTGTTATCCTTGGTCAGGATTTCCGCTGCCGCAGTGGTAATCGTTAACTGCGTGATACCTTGCTGGGTCATGTACTGCGCGATGTTTGTCGCCTGTGCAGCAGTTAGCGTAGCATCAGCGGACAGGGTCACGTTTAACCCACTGGTTCCCTGCGTTGCACTGATATCATGGCCATCTAATCCCAGCGCGGCACTCACGTCCTGCGTTGTGGCACTAGTATTGCTCGTACTGGTGGTCGTAGTCAGCGAATTAGACAAAGACACCGAAACGGAACCACTAGCACTCTGGCTACTGGTTTGACTTTGGCTATTCTGATTACTCGTCTGGTCAACGTTGGTCGCACTCTGGCTACCACTATTGCTCAGACTTGTACTGCTGGTACTTCCCGAGGTCGAGACGCTAGTTGACTCGCTAATGCTCGTTGACAGTGACCCACTCGCTGATAAACTCAGCGACTGTGAGGCACTGTCGGAGTTGGTCTGGCTTTGGGAGTTAGTCTCAGAAGTACTATTAGAGCTAGTTTCCGAGGTCGCCGGGATGGTCGTGCTCTGCTTAGTTGCAAGCACGTCCCCCGTATCAACCTGCTTAGTGGCCGCCGGCGTGGTATCCGCGTGGGCTAACCCTTGTGGCAACATGAGTAAGCCACCCAGTAAACCGCCTAAGGAAGCAGTTCCAGCTACTAGCCATTGCCGGCCCGCTTTAAACATTTTAAAACGAACCTTACTGTTGTTGTTAAAAATCTCTGATCTCTTACGTCTGAAATAATTCATGAGGGTCCCTCCCAAAAAGAATCCGTTCAAAGTAATACCCGATTTTTATTCTATAACACGATGGACTCTCATCTCGTGCAACTTTAGATAGAAAATTTTTGTTTTTATAAACAACGATTATGCAACGCTAAGTAAAACTATAAGTTTTTAAAAAATAGTGTTGCAGCCATCAGTTGCCACCGTTACCGGTTCGCAGCGGCTCATCAGTCATCTATAACTGTAATTTTACGGTCGCTCATACCAGCGGCAACCACCGCATCACGGTCTGCGCGTGTCATCCGTACTTCCTGAATATACGGAATTTCGTCCTGTAAAATACCTGCCAGGTTACCGCGCACCGCGCCCGTATCATCCAAAGGGGATTCCACCATCTCCAGCACGTTGTGGGCGGGCGACTGGGCCACGGCATCTAGCTCCACGCCTAAGTAGGTGATCGTCACGGTGTCTTGCGGCCCCACGATTTTGGCTAACTCATGCGCATAAAAATCAAGTTGGGTATTGTACTTGGTTTGTACCTTGTGGGTTTGCGGATCTTCAATGGTGATAAAGTTCAACGCCCCGCCATAATAAAAGAAGCGTAACCGTGCATTGCCCGCATTGTCGTAAAAGACCATCTCTTGTAACTCGTTATTGTAGTAGAACAAATTGCTGAACCGGTTACCATCAAAGGCGTACTCTTCAACGTAATCCATGGTGCCATCAAGGTTGTGGTACCGTACGTCCTGCGCACGGCGCCGGGTATTGGCATATAGGAACTCCTTGCCGATTTCAATGCCTTCATGAATGAGCGAAATACTGCCATCCTCATTCATAAAGATTTCCGTGTTTGTGGGCACCGGCACGTCGTTAAAGAAGCGGTAGCCATCAGGATCGTAGGTGCGGCTAGTGATTTGATCCACCAGGTTGATGCCCTGCACCTGTTCTGCCGCTAGCACGCCGCTAAATCCCGGCATGGGGGCCAACGTCAACATTTGCCGCTTGTTTGCCTGTACACGGGCCTTAATCGCCGCCCAGTTGGGAGATGCTGTGTTAATACTAGTCAATAGCTCGTAATCCATGAATAAGCTCCTTCCACTTGTTAGCAATAACGTGATCCTGAAACTGCTTGACTGAGGCCTGTGTGTTCTTGACCAGGCGACCATAATCAGCTTGCATCAGGCGCTCCAGCCCCTTAACCAGTTGGGCAACGTTAAAATCATCATCATCCCGCTTAAACTCCTGCAGGAAACCATTGTTGCCGTCTTTGACTAACTCCATTGCCCCAAAACGAGCTTTAAAAGTAACGACGGGCAAAGCGGCGTTTAGCGCTTCAATGTAGGTCAAGCCAAACCCTTCCGAGAAGGAAGCGGAAATAAAGGCGTCATACTGCGGATAGACGTGTTCCAAGTCGTTCGACAACCCCTGCAGCTGCACGTACTTTTCCGCGTGCACGTCCTGAATGGTCTGCTTCAGCTTTTTATCCTCGCCACCCTGACCATAAATATCAAAGATAATATTGCTACCTAAATCATGTAATTTGGCTACGGCACGAATCGCCAGGTCAATATGCTTTTCACTGGCTAAGCGGCTAGCCGTAATAATTTTGATTGGGTCACCCAATTTACGCTTGTTACGCCGCTTACCACCATCGCGCACGCCGCCCACGGGAATCGTCACAATTTTCTTGGTGGCTTGCGGGAAGTCGATCAGTAGATCTTTGCGTTGGAGCTTAGTGGCAACAACCACCCGGTCGTACAGATCAATATGTTGTAGCATGAACTCGTTGTAGTTGTTCCACAGCGGGTGCGCGGGTACATCACGGTCGGATAGATGGTCCGCATGAATCACATCCACCAACTTCACGTCCGGAATCTTGTGGGTGGCTAACGCAACTTCATTTTCCTCACCCCGGTCGATTAGGAACGTGCTGTGGCCGCCAAAGACACGGTCCAGTTGCTGGAAAAAGAAGCGGTGCAGGTCGACCAGATTGTTGAATAAATAGTGCTTCCCGTTTTGGTGGTACAGGTGGATGTTCGTCATCAACGCTTTGCGGTTAGGATCATCCACGTACTCGATCATCACCCGCCGTTCGTTACTCTCGACGTTGAACAACTCGATTCGCCCGGTGCTAACCACCAAGAGTTTGTTATTCGGGTCGTGCTTGTCGGGATACTTGACGTAGTGGTACACCATGCGCATCCCCGCCGACGTCACCGAATGACGAATACGGTGCGTGTTGGTGCCGTCCACTACCAAATCTTCACTCGTGGGGTACCGTTTCTTCAATCCATGCCGCAAATAATCGTCGTCATGCACAAAGTACTCCCACATGTTAATGACCTGGTCGTCCCGTAAGTGCCATTTATCCATGGCCTCGTGTAGTTCCTTGACCAGTTCCACAAACACAAATCGATACGGGATCTTGGCTTGGTCAAACCTGGCTGCACGATAAAATTCAGCGTGCTCAACACCAGAATTACCAATTCCCATTGCTCCATCAATAAAGAAATTCATTAGTGACCTCCATCGGCTTTCAAGGCTTTATTTACTGCCGCAACGATACTCGACGTACCAAACCCAAAACCACGTACCCGTGGTTCGGGTCCCACCAACCGTTTGACCTGGTTGACGAACTCACCAACTTCCAACGCGTCGTGCTCCTGACGCGGTACTTGATAGTACAAATTGTCCCCACCAGGTACAAACGGCCGGCTAACCACTGGCCCAGAACGTGGGATGATCCAGACGGTGGCGGGGCCACCGCGATCGTTACGCCACAAGTGCCAACCGGGCGTTGACAGCCGCACCGGTCGGTAACCGTCCAGGACATTACTTTGCCCCAGCGTTAAGGAATAAAACTTAAAATGCTCATTATTTAAGTTCACTAAGGCGATACTGTAGTCCACCGCCCCGTCGGGTACCGTGAACGTTAGGTCCAGAGTACGTTCCAAAATTTGCTGCACGTTCACACCCTGCGCATCCACAAAGTTAATGCTCAAACCCAGGGTGTCCTCCGGCTCGCTATCAATATCTGCGGTCAGCGTATATTCACGGTCATTCCGCAACAGCGGTAAGTATGGACCGCGGCCGTACGTCGCATCATTGCTGCGACTAGACCACGTGTGGATCGCAAACCCTGGTGATCGCCGGCGGGCACGATAGCTTACTATGCCATTGGCCGCGTAATCAATGATGGCGCCATGACCCGCGGTGGCCATGCCATTGACTGGCCAGTAAAAGTCATAAATTATCTCGGTCATTTGGCATTCACCGCCTTCGTCGCGGCATTGGTCCCCGCAGTTCGCTGATCATGTGTCAGCGGGTTACGGCGGCCAAAACCCTGTTCAAGTAGGTGCCAGTACTGGAATAAGAACCAGTTGACGACGCCACCAGTGTCATCGTTATGGCGACCGACTAAGCCCTTGTACAGCACCCGCGTCTCCGGAAAGTGTTGCTTCAGGTAATCGCGGAGCATCGGAAACGCCCGCTGGTCATAATCATCATCATACATATAGGCCACTGCAAACGTGGTGTCCTTAAAATCGCCGCCCTTAAATTCATCCCAGAACTGTGCGTTCATTTGGTCCAGGTTCTGATGATGGAGGTCACCCGTGTACGTCAGCACCATGTCGAGTGCGGTAGCAAACCCACCAACACCTAACATTTCGGGACGCCAGAGTCGCCCGTTGCGGGCAATATTGCCCAAATTTACCAATGGTTTACCAATAACAATGCCATAGGGCTGTAACTGAGCCCCGTAATATAACGCGGCATAGGTGCCCATGGAAATTCCGGAAAGGATCAACTGGTTATGACTAAAGCCTAGCCGGTGTAAGGCTTGCCGGATAACGTCCCGGACTTGTTGCTGGAGGTCATCGCTACCCAGGTAGAATGCCCCACCTTCTAGCCGCGGATCCATGATCAACATGAACGGGGTACCAAAACGCCGCATCATCCCAAAACCTTCAAAGGCTTCAGCCGTTTGGTAACCGGAAAAGTACACGCTTAGTGGTGGCCGCAAATCACCCGGATCGAAATAAGCCATAATTTCTTGCCGCATGCCGGCGTGATCCATCAACCGTTGACCGCCCACCAGGATCTCGCCATACTGACCACGCGAACGACGGAAATGGATCCCGGCGAGGTTCAGTTGCCCGTGACCACGCACAAAGAAGTCCAGCTGCAACCCCGTGGGGTGATCAGCGGGTGGGACTTCCACCCCCACCGGTAACTCCTCGTTAACGGCCTGGTAGCTGCCACTGACCTTCTGGGCCCCGTTGATCACGTGTATCCGCGCCATAATATCAACGGTGGTGTCAACTCGCTCGACCTCGATGACAGCCCGTTCAGCGTAGTTGGCCGGCAACCACATAACGTTGGTGGTTTCACCCAAATGCTGCCAACTATCACCGTAATCACCGGTCACGACGCGGTAAGCTTCACCAACTTGTTGGATATGGCCGCTAAAGCGACTATCAATATGCAATTCCGTAAAGTCCGTTTTATAGGTCGCCTGCTGGTCATAGAAATAAACCTGAATCACGTGTGCTAAATCCTCAACGTCGGTGAAGTCCAGCCGCTGTGCGTTCTTTAACGCCATGACGTGCTCCGCGGCGGCCGAAAAGACGACGTCATTGGCCACAATGATGCGGTTTGCCGGTAGCGCCCGTAGCCGGGCAATATCGCTCAACCACGGGCAAGTTTGGTCGATGAGCACTACTGCGTCACGGTACTGCGCGTTCCACTTGGCACCATCGAACAATGGTTTTTTCGCCACGGGCATCACATCATCCGTCACGGCCCAAAAATATTGGTACGGCGGGGCTAATAGCCGTCCCAGTGCCAAAGCCGTGCTCCCAATGTGGATAACATTAATTGTCCTTTGCGCCATCGCTCATCACCTTCTTCCAAGCCGCAATAATCCGTTCCGCAGAATACCGTTCAATTAGCTGTGCGTTCACCACTAGTGCCTGATTCCAATGCGCTAACGTGCCCAAGTAATAATCTAAGCCACGGGCAATATCGCTGCTGTCGTGTACCAGCCGCCCGTTTTGGTGGTCAATCAGTAAATCAGAGGCCGCCATGTTCAGTTGCGGAATGCCAGCACTGACCGCCAGCACTTGCAAACTTAAATCTGATTGGCCGTCAGTATTGATCACAATGCGGGCGCTGTGTATCTGTTGACCCCAATCAGTGATACTCAACGGCTTCCGAATAGCAATACGTGCCAGCACGCTGTAGGCACCACTCAACGCGCTCCAATCTACCCGTTTCTTTAATGACTCTCCGACCCGCTCAGTTTCAACCATCATTTGCCCCTGGGCCCTGGCGTTGAAATAGTCAGCTACTTGTTGGTAATCATCACTGTCCAGATCCACGCCATACTTGTCCGCAACCCACGCCTGCACGTGGTCGGTCAAGTCGGTTTGCTGCGCGGTGCTGGCTGTGCCAATGACGAGCTGCCAATCATCGTGCTTGGCCATGCCCGCGGTTAGTGTCGCCATCACCTGACGCACCAGACTGTCACTGGCATCGCCAACCCGCCAGGCAATAATTTGCTCGGCCAGTTCGTTGCTGACACCTAGACTCAACGTGGTTGCCCGCGTCGGTAACACCACTTGGGGTACGTGACTGATCCGACGGGCCAACGGCGACTGTTGAATAATGCGTAGATCCGTATGGGTAGGGCTAATAATTAAATCATGCCGGGCTAACTGACCCAGATTCTTAAGACGGTCGCCTGCCGCTAAATCGCGGCTCGACATCAAAACGCCCAGGCGTAGCCGTAAGTCTCGCAGTGAGCGTAGCGCGAGTAACCCGGAAAACGGACCGGTAATGGCTAACTCATCGTGATCTTGCGCAATGTGCCGGCCCAGTACTTCAGCGACCACCGCCTCCACCGACGGGTAGTGCCGCTGGTCAAATCGGGATGCCGCCACGTCCATAATCTGCACACCACCACCTTGTGTGGCAATCATGACAACATCTCCTGCCGGCGAATACCATTGTCGCAGTAGAACTGCGTGATCGCTCGCACTTTTAGTTCGTGTAAGTAACAGTCCACGATCATCGTACTGATCGGTCATCACCGTACCGTCTGCTTGCGGATAGTCTACTTGCCATACAAAACCGTCCTTGTACAAGTGCACCAGCGCAAAAGTGTCTTCGCCCTGGTAATACCGCACGCTCCCCTCCAAGTATACCGGCGTCACTCCCGGTGGAAAAGGCAACTCGTTAACGTTCATCGGCGTACCAGCCGTCACATCAATACCTTGAATCTCATCATAGGCTTGCCACACATCAACGTTGGCCAAGCCCGCCTCCCGTAACTGGTAGTGAATTGCCGGTAATTGCGTAACCGTAATTAAATTAAACGGATAGTCGTTGGCGGTCATAATGCGCGCAATCTGCACAACTTCGTCCTGATCGAAACTATGCGTATCCATATTGAACCCTGGGATTAAATACATGGCAATGCACTCCTTAGACATGCGTAGTTACAAATCCAGTAACCGGTAACGATTCTTTGAGTAGAGCGCCCTAAACTGTTCAATGACGTTGTCAAAGATGGTCACCACAATGAAAATGTTACCCAAAAACAGGGAGTAATTAGCCACGCCGGGCCAAATCAAGCCACAAATGAGTGGAATTACCCCAATCAAGATTTCCACCAAGTTACCGATCGTACACAGCAGGAAAAAGTGGTTGGTGATGAAGCTTTCGGTATCGTCACCGGGAACCACGTTCAGAAAATAATCACCGGCATACTTCAACTGTCTAGCCGTCTGCACCGGCCGCACGTTCATGTAGCCAAACGCATACCCCAGCAACATAATCACAACCGCATAGATGACCATACCGTTGACCGTCTTATACGACGTCCAATGCAGGATGGTGTGCCCAATGGGCTGCCAGCGTAAAGCGGTGTTTTGAATAATCATCTTGGGCAAACTGAATAACGAGTTGGAAAACATAAACGGCATGGCGCCCGCGGTGAGCACCTTGATCGGCAGGTATGAATTACGGTAATCACCTTCTAACAACGTCCGTTGAATTGGTAGCCGCACTTCGCCTTTGTATAGCCAAACCGCCGCAGCCGTGAACAGTAAAATAACAACGGCAGCCGTCAGTAGGTGTTCCGGTGAGAAACTGTAAACTTCATCCCCCCAACCCTGATGCAGGGAATTGGGTGTACTCAACAAGATCCCGGGCAAAATCATAATGGCGGTCGAGCCAATCCCGCGGTTGCTGTTCACGTCGGCTAACCAGGTCACCAGCATGGCGCCGGCCACTAACAGCAACCCCGTCACCCATGGCCCCCAGTCGTACGGGTAACCGAAGAGGTGTAACGGCTGGAGCGCGGACGCGTATAACCGCATCATGGTGATGGCTTGTACGATGGCTAACACTAACACCAGCACCCGCTGAATCAGGCCCGCCTTTTTCATGGAAAGACTATTGATGCTCTTCAAATCCAGACTCTGTACGGCCGACCAGACGATCATCGTCGTCATGTAGGGCGATAATCCCAGCGAAAACAGTGTGGGTAAGTTCAAGCGGCCCCCAGTCGCACTACTCAAAATGGACAGGAAGGTCGGTTGCTTCAATACTGTAGCTGCTGCGACCTGGTCCACACCGGGCAGTATTACTTGCTGCCCCGCAGCTAAAATCATTACTAAGAACAGGGTCCAGGAAACCCGTTTGATTATTTCATGGTTGTCTGACATACAAACATCCTATTCTAGGCACCGCCTATGCAAACTGTAAGTCGATCGATCCATCTGGCTTCATCACCAGTACCGATTGTAGTAGATTTCTGACGATATTTAACTTTACTTTACCCCGCATAACACCGTAACTACGCTGCGATTCCATCTGGTACTCGTAAATAGGGTTGTGTTGCGCCAAACTACGATTATTCGTGATTGCTTGCAGTGACTCCAAGTTATCCACTTGGTCGATCCAGGCATTATCGATGGCTTTGAGTATGGCCACCCGCTGAAAGTATTGCCATTGATCGTTGGCTGGCAGTTGCTGCCGCTTACGTTGTATCCGGTCCTTAATCAGTTGCTCCAAATAGACCACCCGTTCCTGCGGTCGCCCTAATTGCGGCAAGGCAGACGGCAAAAAGTCGCTATCAACATTTTGATAAATAAAGTCCAATATGTCCGCTTCCTGGTACTGGGGGTGCTGCTGAACATAATCCGCCGCCACATTATGAATGACCCGCTGGACGGACGCATCCAAATTTTGGCTATTCATCACGCGGTTCCGCGTACGGTAGATACTTTCGCGCTGAATGCGGAACACTTCCCCATATTGCAAGGTTTGGAAGCGGGACGCACGTTGTGAAACCATCAGCCGTTTTTGCGCGGCATTCACCACACCCTTAAACCGGCCCCGTAACCGCAGCTGTTGTTGTCGCCGACTGGCGTGGCGTTCACGATACTTGGCCACCCAGCGGGGCGAATTTTCCTGCACAACGGTGTCCTCCAAGGAGGTGAAAAAGATACTCGTACCAGGATCACCTTGGCGCCCCGCACGACCACGGAGCTGGTTATCGATCCGCGGGTTATCCATTCGTTCAGTACCCAGAACGAGCAGACCACCCTTTTCGACTACACCATCGGCCAACCGGATATCAGTACCACGTCCGGCCATCGAGGTAGCTACGGTCACGGCACCCATATTTCCGGCTTCAGCCACAATTTTGGCTTCCTTAGCGGCCGAACGCGCATTGAGCAGGTTGTGAGGAATTCCTTCCCGCAACAGCAAGCGTGAGAACAAGTTGGACAACGATAACGATCCCGTTTCAACGAGCACCGGTCGTTGGTTAGCGTGGGCGCGCTTTACCACGTCCAGTGCGGCCATCAGCTTGGCCGTGTTGGTAACATACAACTTATCCGGCAAATCATCGCGAATCATCGGTTTATGCGTGGGGACCGTGTACACGGCTAACCGGTATGTTTCCAAAAATTCATCCGCGTCCGTTTTGGCCGTACCCGTCATCCCCGCCAGCTGGTGAAACATCCGAAACAAGCTCTGATAAGTGATGGAGGCCATAGACCGCTGTTCCTGCGTAATATGCAGATGTTCCTTAGCTTCAACGGCCTGGTGCATCCCCGCCTGCATCTTCATGCCTTGTAGTTGTCGGCCGTTTGCCCGGTCCAGCAAGATAATTTCACCGTTTTCAACCACATAATTCCGATTACGTACAAGTAACACGTTAGCGCGCAATGCCAACACCAAGTGGCGGTATAAGTCCGCATAGTGCTCACCCAACAACCCGGTAATGCCAAAAAACCGTTCCATGCGCTGAATACCGTCGGCAGTAAACCACACGTTCTTGGTGTCTTCACTCCGCTCATAGTCGCGGTCCTCGTCCAGAAGCTTAACCATCTGGTCGGCCATCCCGTACAAGTTCGACTGTACCCGGGGTGCGCCCGAGATAATTAACGGGGTGGAGGCTGTGTCCAGCAACACCGCATCCGCTTCATCGAGTAATGCGAAGCTAAAGCCGTGTAAAAACTGCTCCGTTGGGTTAGCAGCCAAATTATCAAAGAGGTAATCAAAGCCCAAACCGCTATTGGTGGTATACACAATATCGGCTGCATAAATGGCTTGCCGATCACGCTGGTTGTCATCCTGGCCTTCTGCCGCGACCCCGGGCATCACGGTCAGGCCCAGCCAACGGTACACGCGCCCCATTTGCTCCGCGTCACGGTTGGCAAGGTAGCTGTTCGCGGTAATCAAAAAGTTACCCGGACCCGTCAGGCCGTGCAAATACATGGGCATGGTCGCGGTGAGCGTCTTCCCCTCACCTGTTTTCATTTCCACGATATTGTTGAATTCCATGGCCACAGCCCCTAGAATTTGGTTGTCAAAGGGGGCTAGACCCAAGACCCGCTCATCGGCGACACACACCACGGCGTACGCATCCACCATAATGTCCTTCAGCGTGCTCCCGCTATTAATCTGAGCACGCAGCTTGCCCGTCTGGGCCTGCAAATTAGTATCAGACAACGTAGCAAAATATTCGCGCCGCTTAATAATGCGTTTGGTGATGCGACGGTAGCGTCTACTTGATAAAGATAATTTCATATCGGTCCCGCCTCTCCGCAAATAATTGCTTTTAACCGCTAAATCAATATAATGAGGGTTATTATGACAGGTAAAAAAAACAATCTGATTGATCGTGACATTCACGATCGCATTGCTGACGAAGATAAGCTGGTACTACCACCGAAAAAAGAACGGGACCACGGTCGCTTACCGCAAATCATTATTGGTATCGTGATCGCGGCAATCGCGTTATTTGGTATTCTGTACCCACTTTTCAACTAGTCAATGCTATTTATTACGACATTTCGTCAATCATGGCCTGCACGATTGCACGCTCAGGATGTTCATTCTGTAGCCACTGCTTTGTGTTGGCCTTTTGTTGTGGCCGCAGTTCGTCCGGGTGGTTCAGCAAACGTAAAACCATTTGTTGAGCGGCAACCACATCGCTAGTAGCGTGCACTCCGCGCATCAACCGTTGTCCCACCTGCGTAAACTCTGCGTGGTCAGGGCGCAGGAGGGCTACTATCGGCTTGCGTTGGACCTGCATCTCGTATAGCGAGGAAATACCGTCCGTTAAGATGACGTCCGCCGCGGCGGTGAAGCCATACTGACTTTGATGCTCCACCACATTACCGTTTGGGAGCGCCGTAAAGTCACGCAAAAACTGTTCGTACGCAGCCATCGGTAGCCCCGGGTACTGGTCATTACGCAGGTTCTCCCGTAACAGTGGGTGGGGATTAAACACCACGTTCACATCGCCATGGTCCCGCGTCCACTGCAACATCTGCTTGTAAATACGTGGAAAGGTGCCAAAGTTAAACCACGCATCAAAAATACTGTGGTGGGCCATCCACACCACCCGCTTACCAGCGCGGTCATCGGGCCACTGCGGCCGGGCCTGGCGAATTACCTGGGCCTTCATTGAGCCGACATACTGAAAAATGTCCCTGGCAACGAACGAACCACCGATTGCGTGCAACTGCTCCGCACTCAGAGGCTCCGGGGTAAAGTACCGCCAAACGTGCTCGTAATACGGATTTACCAGTAACGATTGGTGGTCAGAATTAGGAAGATTAAGCGCAGATTCAGTAATGGTATACGGTACGTGGATGAGCCGCGACCAGTCGAGGTGTTCAGCGCTTAGTGCGGGCAAGTAATCTGCGTCCCACTCAGACTGACGCACAATAAAGTCTGCCTGCCAGCGGTGCAACCCCGCAACGGCCTCCGTTCCGTCACCAGTAACTTCAATAAAGGCGTACCCACGCTGACTAAAATAGGCTGCCACTTCAGGCAGGGTGTTTTGTGACTCGACGTAATCGAACATTTTGTTGGTCACCAACAGCTTCATTTCAAAACGGTCATCACCATGTACCAGCGTAATTAATGGTTCCAGCGCGGGTAAGGTCTCCATACTTTGGAGAAGGAAGGCCACACGGATGCGTTGGTGTTTGGGTACCATTCGGGCTGCATTTTCGGCCGTCGTCCGCACATCGTGGTGTACCTGGTCCTGCACCCGGTGAACAATTAGGTCCACTAGTTCCGGCGCAAAGCCCGACCCATCGCGTGCCCGCAATGTATGTACAACCTGATCATCTTTGAGGTAATGCCCCACCAGCCCTTGGGAGGCGACTGCCTGCGGAGTAGCCGGTAGTGGGAACGTGGTAGTCGGTCCACCATTACCATCCAGCAACACGAGCTCGTCGTCGTTGAGCTGCCAGCGGCTCTCGTTGAAAGCGGGGTAATTCTTCACCGTGCCATCACTACCAAACTCCATGGCGGTAGTGTACGGTACCCGACCCTGCTGCCCAAAAATAAAATAATGATTTTCTAGGTAATCCGTCCACGCTAATTTATCTATACTCATAACCGGCCTCAACCACGTGTGTTCTGACTGCATTAAAGTCTTGTGCCACCGTGACCACCCAAAAATTACAGCAGTCCAGCAGATTGTCCTGGTGTATAATACCATTATTATAACTACTTGTTCGCCTTATTGGCTAGGCCTCTGAGCGGAAAACACGGCTTCGGTAATTTTTAGGAGGATTCCTCATGCATCGCTGGATTACAAATATGATTCAACCCACTACGGTTAATTCTGTTTTCAAGGCAAAAAACGATATTAATGATATTGCCCAGCGGATGGGCTACCAAACTCTTTCTATCTTTCGTTACGATGTGGAGGCCGATACGGACGATCAATTGTACTCCCGTATTGACGGCATCACCGCGCCCGTCGTCAGCGGTGACCTAGTCATCTTTCAGTACCCCACTAACGACGGGTTCAAGTTTGATGAACAGTTTATGTCCCACCTCGTAGACCGGGGCGTCCACGTGGTCATCCAAATTCACGACGCCGAATGCCTACGTGGCTACGTTCCTTACGATGAGGTGGCATTCTTCAACCGAGCCAGTGCCATCATTACACATAATGACAACATGACTAACGCCTTGGCAGATAAGGGCGTCACTGCACCAATGTTTGCCAACTATGCCTTTGATTATCTGAGTGTAAACACCAAGAACCGTTACACCCAGGCTGATAAGCACCTGGAGAAATCGCTGGTACTGGCCGGTTCCCTTGATAAGTCACGTTACCTAGAACACTGGCCATACCAAACAAACCTCGTCGCCTTTGGCCGCAACGAAACCATGCAGCTGGATCCACAAATTGATTTTCGCGGCGAAGTGAAGCCGGAAGAGTTAGGTTACATCATCCCCTACCGCTTCGGGCTGGCTTGGGATAGCAACATCCCGAATGGTGGTCAGTACAAGGACTACACCCGATTTAATAATCCACACAAAGTCTCGATGTACCTGGCCAACGGCTTACCGGTCGTCTTGTGGAAAGACGCCGGCATGGCGCCGTTCGTCGTCAAAAACCACCTGGGTATCACCATTGAATCCCTCGATGAACTGGACGACGCCCTCGCCGCCTTGTCGCAGGCGGAAATCGATGATATTCTGCAACACGTTGAAACCGTCAAGTGGGCCCTCCGTGATGGCTTCTTCACCCGCCGCGCAATTATGCGTATGGAATTGGCCATTTTGGGACGGCAAATCAAGCTGTAACCACCCGCAAAATAGAATTGCACAAAATGAGGCGGACTGGACAACGGTTATGCCTCGATATACAAACGTGGGCCAGCAACAATCCCTAACTAAGGATCGTTGCTGGCCCACGTTTTAGTTTGCGGACGCTACACTCTGTGTAATATTCCACCTGCCATTTATTGGCGTAATGCCTTCAACCACTTGATCATCACGGGCCCGTACGTAAACTCCCGGGCCCACGCCAAAGCCGCGGCACTCTTGGCAGACCAGTCACGTTTGTCCGTCAGCAACTTGGATACTTTGGCCGCCATCTGCTTGGTGGCATTATCAGGCACGACGTAACCGTTATCCCCGTTCCGCACCAGGTTAGCCGCCCCGTACGGCACGTTATAAGTGACCACCGGCACCCCGTAACTCATCGCTTCGACCAGGTTCATGCCGAAACTCTCGGAGCTGGAAGTTTGCACGATCACGTCGGCCGTAGCGTACACGTGGGCCAGGTCTCGTTGGCTCAGGTAGGCGCCGACAATTACGTGGTCCTTCAACCCCAACTTGTTGATCTGGCGGTTGAGGTTGGCCAGCGTGGCGTCATCCGGTGCGTAACCATAAAGGTGCAGTTGCGCGTTGGGCACGCGTTGGACCACCTGGGCCATCATCTGGATGGCTTGTTCGGGGCGCTTATCCGGCCCAAACCGGCCAACAAAGATAACCGTTGGCTGTGCGCCCGCCTGGTGGTCATACGTCGTAGGCACGGTGGTATCGGGTGCCACCCGCACCGTCATGTCGGGGAACCGTTGCTGCAACTCGTGCTGTTGCTCGGGAGTGGCCACAAAGACCCCATCAAATGCATCCGCGCGGTCTTGCAACAGGGTGCGGTACACGTTGAGGATGTGTCCGCGTCCCGGGGTCGCAGGCTTATCGGTATGCACCCCGTGCAAGTAACCCCACTTGGCCTTGGCCCCCTGCACGTCAGCCACGACGTAATCCAGAGTGTGGCGGTCACTGATCAAGATTGCCTGGTCATCTTTGCTAATCAGCTCGTTCAGGAAGAACAGGAACAACTGGTCCTCCGTATTGAAGCGGTAATTGTGCCCACGATAGTTCAACAGTTCCCACATCGAGGGAGCCAACTGCCCGTTGACGTTCATCCAGACCTCTTCCAAAACGGGACGACCCTGCCGGTTAAAGTAAGTGCGCGAGGCCACACTCCCGTCCGGGTGGAAGTGATCTTGCGAGGACTTAAATCCACGCCAGTCCCAGTTCTCCCGGGCGACGATGTTGCCGCGCAGGTCGCGGCTCTCCACGTCCATCGTCAAACCCACCGTGGCGGGTAAAACGTTAATGCGGCCGACTTCCCGGCCTGCATGCTTGATCACCGAATAGTTGGCACTCACACCATCCACGTGGTACTTATTCAGCGGAACCTCCGGCAACAGGCGGAGATTTTGCTCCCGCCGTGGCACGTCCAGAGTGTCCTGAAAAAAGTCGTACATGTTGATCGATTCCTGGGGGTTCAGGCCAATGTTCGCTAAATCCCGGCTGAGGAACCGGTTGTAGTTACGCGAAACGTAGTAGGCCCGCTCGCCCTCAGCGTTGAACAGGTTGGTGCGCCGGGCCGCTGCGTGTTCCGTCCCCGAATTCAAGCCGAAAACATTTTCCGTTATGAAGTAATACATCTACTTGTCCCCCTTTGCTGCCGTTCCGTCGAGCCGCGCCGCCGCCAACTTAGCCGGCCACAGCTGGTCGGCGTCGTCAAGTAGCGCCCGCCAGGCCTGCCAGACATTCGCCTCGGAGTACCGCTCAGCTGAAGCGTACGCCGCGGTGCTGTAGCGCTGCGCGAGGTCGGGATCCTGCAGAATTTCGATGGCGGCCTGGGCAAAGGCATCGATGTCACCGTATGGCACCACCCGCCCATTTACGTGGTCCTGGGTAATCTCGTTTGGTCCGTAATTGACGTCATAGGTGATGGGAATCAACCCGTGGGCGATGGCTTCCATGATGGCGAGGTTAAAGCCCTCCATGTTGGACGTTAACCCATACAACATGGCATCGTTCTCGGCCGTATCGACGTCAGTCGTGTACCCCTTGAACGTTACGGCATCTCCGAGGTGGTTGGCGTCGATCACGCGCTGCACCGCCCGCTTAGCTGCGTAATTATTGTTGTTATCAGCATAACCGTACAGGTCCAGCGTTGCTGCTGGTACCGCCGCGTGGATCTGTGCGAACGCCTTGGTCAGCTGATCCAGTTGCTTTTCTGGCGCAATGCGGGCAAAGACGACCATTTTACCAAAGGTGCGTTCGCTCACCGGAATACGTGGAGCCTGTAACAGGCGGTCGGGTACCACGCCCACCGGGATCGTAAAGAGCTTAGCCGTCGGGTGGTAGCGCCGTTCGACGTCGGCGCTTTGCTTGTGCGTCGACGAAACGATGGCGTCGTAGCCGTTAATGGCATTGAGGGTGAACTCGTAGTTGTTGTTAACGATGGGCGCCATCGGATCCTGGCCGCTCGCGTGGGCGTTGTGCAGATGATTAACGGTGTACGCTGGCCGGTCGAGGTGCAACAGGCCCCAGTCCGCCACGTGTCCGCGGTCCAACACAAAGATGTTGGGGTGCTCCTGGGACCAGTACTCAGCATTCAGGTCATTGAGAAACTGCAACGTCAATTCCTCGACCGTATCGAACATGTACACTTTGCCGTCGTTGCGGTCCGTCAGGCGCCAGCCGGTCGCGGTCAGTTCGCCCGTATTGTCCGGGCGGTAGAACTTTTCTACCACGGGCAGCCCGTGCACATCCAGCCAAGCCTCGGTACCAATTTTGTTGTCAGGCGTGTACCACTGTTCCAGCGTACGGAACCCCCGCGTGTCGTAATAATCCACGCGGTACAAGTTGCCAAAGCCGTCGAACAGCTCGGTGGATGTCACCACCTGGTCGTCGCCGGTGAAGTTGACCCGCGCTACCAGCTGGTTCTGCGCGTTATACACCAAAAAGCGAGTGGCTTCCTCCGTCGCGTGGGTACCCCCCACGCCAAAATCAAGGTCCGCTAAGTGTACTGGGTGGTCTGGCAGCGTCATGGCGTCTTGAAAGTATTCAAACATATTAATTAGCTTGTCGTCGGGCACTCCCGCCGCCCGCGTGACCGGGTGCAACTTGGGGTCCCAGTCCCGCACGATCAGCCGGTAGTCCTCATGGTGATCATTAAACAACTCAATGCGTTTGAGTTGTGCAAACTCGATCCCTGACTTGTTAGCCTGCATAATACTGTTAATGAAAAATATCACTTCAACAACCCCTTACTTTGGCTTTCAACGGCTTTGTGTGTCTACGCTCTATTTTAATCCATCTACGCCGCTGCGCATAACGCAACGACCGGTACGTGGCACACAGGTTACCCTCATGTTAACGCGGACCGTGACCCACACGCTTAGCGACCACCCACTCCCAAAACTAACTTAACTTTCTCGGTGCACGCGCCCACCACTCGTAGTGCCGTTTGCAGCCGTTTTTGATAGGTCCATGTTATTTTGGCCACCAAATGGTTAGCCGCCGCCCACGCATTTATCATGCAGTACCGATCTTGCTCATCTAATTGCCACGTGCAACTATTCATGTCACCAACCACGCCAGCACGCCGCAATACGGCCGGCACGGGCTGACGACCGTCAACTTAACGTTTGGCCTTGACCTGCCCCCACAGCGCACCCAGTCACCCGGTAAAACTCGACTTTTCCGCGCTAATTGTCTGGTGACCAACCGTTATCCCATTTTGTACAATACGGGTGGGCTTGGGTATGCTCATAGCCGCACGCACACCACCTAGTCCCCGGCACGTAGCCACCGACCAGACAGCCACTATCAATAGTTCTTATATTTTGGTATAGGCGTACCCGTAATATCCTGATATGACAACACAACATATATAATGATGAACAATTGCACCCTACCCTGAAACCACGGAGGAAATTTACCTTGGCCAACCATAACCGCAACTGGGAACGTACGCATCAGCGCATCGCACAAGCCGTCTTTTCCCTGTGGTCACAAAAACCCATCAACAAGATTACCGTCAACGAAGTCTGCCAACTGGTGGGCATCAACCGGTCGACGTTCTATGAACACTACGACAGCATCTACACCGTCGTGGACGAAACCGGCGACAGTGCCTACAACCTGTTACTGACCTTTTTCTACCCCGAAACCGGGAAGTTTTACCTCGCCAGCAGCCTCGAAGACGCCGCCATGCACTTCTTAGCGATGATCAAAGCGGACGAGGCGTTCTACCGCGTCTACTTTGCCCACCTCAACACGTTACCGTTCGGTCACGATGAGCCCCTGTATGAACGTCTGCACGAGGCGCTCATCGAGCCGTACCATCAGCGCCACCCAGAACTATCCGTCCTGGAACTGGACTACATGCTCTCCACCTTTGAAGCGTCCATCGCCATGATTCTGCGCGAGTGGACCCAAAATGACTGCCGGGACCCCGCCACCAGCCTGGCGCGCGTCATTACCCTCCAGCCGCTGATTGCCCAGTTTAAGGAAGATGAATAACCACAGCTAAAAGCCCTACCGTAGGCACTTACGGTAGGGCTTTGTCGTACTATCGGGATGTTACCGTGCCAAAACGGCAGCGCGGAACGCATCCATATCAAAAGTTTTGCCAAACTCAGCCAGGTGGACCAAGTTGCGCAGAAAATTATGCGTCGTAGCTTCAAAGCCGTGGGCATGCCCCACCTCATAGATGTAGCCGTTGATATAATCGACCTCAGTGGGCCGGTTCTTCGACATGTCCTGATACATCGACGGGTAGTGCAATGGGTTGGCGTCCCGACTAACGTGCACCACGCTCTGCCATTCCTCCTCACGAGTATTCAGCAGTTGAATTCCAGCCGCCTCACAGGCACTGTAAGCTTCGTCAATTAACTGTCGGGACAGTTTTTCCGCCACCGGTGACGCGATGAATTCCCCCATGGTGATCTCAAACATCGTACATAGCGTATTGACCACCGAGTTAAACGTAACTTTGGCCATTAACGTGCCCACAAAGTTGTCCGTCAAGTTCGGGTTGAGGTGCGCCGCCTGAAAGTCCGTGACCACTTGGTGGGTAAAGTCGTCCGCCACTTCTGTTTGCGGGCAGATGTTCATGGTACCAGCGCCGGGCCGACCAATAAAGTCAACGTCGCCGGGACCATTCAGGACCGTCGCAATCAGTGCAGTCCCACCCAGAACGTGCTCCTGGGGGAAGTACTGGTTGATCTTTTCAATGTGACCCATACCGTTCATACAAGTAATGGCGTACTGGTGCGGCTTGAAAAAGTGCGCACACTCCGTCAACATTTTCTGCAATCCCATTTGCTTGCAGAAAATAATGTAAGCGTCGGGGTCACCGGTGTACTCCTCCGGCCGGTAAATATTGATTGGCACGAGGTGCTTATCCTCACCATCACGGGACACAAACACCCCACCCTGCGAGTGAATCGTGTCTACTTCAGGGTCCCAGTTATCGACAAAGTCGACCTTCATCCCCGCAACCTCTTGTAACAAGACCCCATACCGTAACCCCATGGCGCCGGCACCAAGAACCGTATAATGCATAAGCTTACCCCCTGCGCGCTCCCAAATGAACGCGATGCAATTAAAGTAACTGAGTGATCATCAAAGTGCGTTGGCATTAGTATGAGACTTTTATTAAACAAAATCAAGATAAATTGCCATTTTGCTCTCACACAATTCGCCAGTAATTCTCATGGCCAGCAAAAAGCCGCCGACCACACTGGTCGACGGCTAGCATAGGCTACGTGCCCACAGTTAGTGGGTCGTCGCCGCCCGGTTCGCCCGGGCAATACTAAATTTCAACATGAACGGTGCAACGATGGTCACCACGATGATGGCCAAAATAATCGACGAATAAAAATCAGGCCGCAGCAGGTGCGCTGCATAACCAATCTGGGCAGTGATGAGCCCCATCTCGCCACGGGAGATCATCCCCGCCCCAATGACGTGTGCACTGGACCGCTCAAATCCGCTCAGACGGGCCCCCAGGCCACAACCCCAGAGTTTGGTCACGACACCCAGTACACTCAGCACTAGGATGAACAGCCAGTCGCGGCTAAGGCCATCGAACTTCACGTTCAGCCCCACGCTCACGAAGAACAACGGGATAAACGTTGCATAGCCCAGCGGTTCGATGTCCGATAGCGCTTCGGCTTTGTAATCCGTCTGCGCCACCGCGACTCCAGCAAAGAAGGCCCCAACCGCGCCACTGAGGCCCACTTCCTCCGCCAGCCACGCGGTACCCAGGCAGATCACCATCGCCATGATGGTCGAACTACTGGTCATCGTCAGCCGGTCACTGAAGTGTAACAACATTGGTGTCAACCACCGGATCAGGATGTAGATGAACACGAAGAACGCCACCTGCTCCCCAAGGACGATTGCTAGGTTACTTTGTTGCCCCCCCGTATTCAGGCCCTCACCGCCAAGAATCGCAATCATGACGCTCAACAGGATGACCCCGATAATGTCATCAGCCACGGCCGCACCAAGGATGGTGGCCCCTTCGCGCGTGTTGAGGTAGTGGAACTCTTTAAGCACGGCCACCGAAATGGAGACCGACGTTGCGGAGAAGATCACGCCGATAAACGCCGCCTCGGTCCAGCTCACGCCAAACCCACGGCTCGCCAGCCCAACCAGCACCACGGGCATGATGACCCCAGCGCAGGCAACAATCAATGCCGGCCGTAGGTACCGCTTGAGGAGGTCGATATCACTCTCCATGCCCCCAAGGAACATCAGGATAACGACCCCGATGTCCGCAAAGGTGGTCAGGTTGGTGTCAGCGTGGACCCAACCCAACATGGCGGGTCCCAGTACCACCCCCACTAGTAGCTGCGGCACTACGGCGGGTAACCCCACGCGTTGGCCCAGGTGTCCCGCCAACAACGTAGTAATTAATAATAGCGTTAATGTCCCAATAAAAGCCATTGTTGCCCCTCCCCTGCCAATCACTACACACGCCGTGATATTCCTGCCATCACGGTGCTATATTGCTATATAGTTTACCATACCAATAATTCGGCGGACAAAGCATATCGCCATCACCGATAGCGGACGCCTCCCCCGCAGTATATAATCCACTTTGAAGGGAGTGTGGCGAATGCAATTACGACGCGTGGTGGGTGTCATCGGCATGTTACTAGGCCTGAGCCTAATTCTGGGTAGCTCCATGGGCGTGAAGGACCAGGTGGCCTTCTTCATTATGGATGCCCTGGGCCTCGTTGTGTTCCTGTGGGGTCACCAAATCTGGCGCAGTGGGCGGCATAAAAAGCACTAAAAAAGCGGTGTTGCGTAAACACCGCTTAATTAATTCATTAGTCATCGTAGTCCGGCGCCGAGTCGGGCCATTTTTGCGTGGCCATCCCGTAGTCAGTGTCGGTACCGTACCACCCAAAAGCGTCGTACCACAGGGAGTGACGGTTCTGATCCAACCCGGCGATGGCCTGCATGTCCTGTTCGTCGAGGGCAAAGTCAAAAATGTCGGCATTTTCTACCATCCGCTGTTCGTGCACAGTCTTGGGGATCGTGACCACGCCACTTTGCACGTCGTAACGCAGGATAATCTGCGCCGCGCTCTTGTGGTGCTTCTGGGCAATCAGGCCGACGACGGGGTTACTCAACGCCTGCCCACCACCGAGCGGCGACCAACCCTCGACGACAATGTTGTGCGCGGCTGCGAAATCACGCATTTCGTGTTCCTGCATTACCGGGTTAAATTCGACCTGGTTCACGGCCGGCTGAACGGTGGCTGACCGCATCAAAACCTGTAATCGCTGGACGTCAAAGTTGGACACGCCAATGGCCCGTACCCGGCCGTCACGGTACAGTTTCTCCAGCGCCCGCCACGTTGCCACGTACAAACCGTCCACCGGCCAGTGGATCAGGTACAGGTCGAGGTAATCCAGTTGCAGACGCCGCATGGTCCCCTCAAATTTAGCGAGGGTGCGCTCATAGCCGTGATCGCCGTTCATTACTTTGGACGTCACAAAGACGTCTTGTCGCCGAACGGAACCATCGGCAAAAGCGGCGGCCAGGCCGCGACCCACGCCCGCTTCGTTACCGTACTGTTTAGCGGTATCAATCATGCGGTAGCCATGCCTGATGGCTGCGGTCACGGATGCGGCAGCGGTGGTATTATCCGTCTGCCAGACGCCGAGGCCAAAGCGGGGCATAGCCACCCCATTGTTGAGTTGAATGGTGCTCGTTAAGTCCAATTGTGCCAAAATCATTGCCTCCCACTTGTTGTCACCATTACGATACTCCTGTTCACGGTGGGGGTTAAGCAAATAGCACGCGGCGCAACTAACTGCTGACCAATACGGTGCATGTGGGCGATATGCATCGAGTAATGCGGCGCCACACGACCGGTACCGCGAGCCCCGGACTCGACCGACAAATCAATCCCCGTACACCGTGAAGCCGTACCCGCGGATGTGGTCTTTGAGCATGACGAGGTAGCGTTCCGCCGTATCGCTCAGCTCCATCTTCCGGTGCTGTAGGTACCCCAGCGTCATCGAGTCATCGACAGCCAACGGAATCGCCACGATTTTTTCGTCGTTCAGCTCGCTAGAAATGATGCCCGAACTGATAGTGTACCCGTTCAACCCCACCATCAGGTTGAAGATCGTCGCCCGGTCGCTAATTTGAATGTGCTTCTTGTGTGGTAACGTACTAAGAATCTCTTCGGCAAAGTAAAACGAGTTGGTATCCCCCTGTTCGTAGGATAAGTACGGGTAATCACGCAAATCGTCCAGCGTTAACCGCGCCTTTTTGGTCAGCGGGTTATCACGCCCCACAAAGACGTGCGGCAGGGCCTTAAATAACGGGACGAACTCCAAATCCTTCTCCGCAATCAGCCGCCGCATCACCGTTGCGTTGAACGGGTTCAAATAAATCACACCCAACTCGCTACGCAAAGTTGCCACGTCGTTCAGTACGTTCTCCGTCTGTGTTTCCCGCAGCGTGAATTGGTAAGCATCCCCACCAATTTCGCGCACGAGGTCGACAAAGGCATGCACCACGAAGGCGTAATGTTGGGCCGACACGCTGAACACCCGCTTGCGGACGTTGCCCTGACCAAAGTGTTCTTCCAGCAGCCCCACCTGGTCCAACACCCCACGCGAATAGTTGATGAACTCACGCCCGGCGTCCGTCAGCGTAATGCCGCCGCGACTACGATAAAACAACTGGATGTTAAACTCCTTTTCCAGTTCCTTCATCGCCTGCGACAACGACGGCTGACTAATGTACAGTTGTTTGGCCGCCTCGTTGATCGACCCCGTTGCCGCAATTTTCTCTAAATACTGTAATTGTTGAATCCGCATCTTCCCGCCTCCGTATTATAGGTGTTGCCTATTATATCACCAAGATATTAAGAATTACCTCATCAACGGACAAAGTGGTTAGAATGGTCTCAATCATAAAAAACACGGAGGCAACCAACATGACTAAATCTCGTTTTCAAATCGTCGGCTCGCTATTACGGCCAGCCAACCTACTTACCTACAAGGATCAGATCGAACATCGTGACGATATCCAGTACCCCTTCTATCAGGATTTTCCCGGCTACCAGGAAACCGAAACGGCCGCCATTAAGCAGGTAATTGCTGAGGAAAAGGCACACGGTATCGACGTCCTCACTGACGGCGAGTACAGCAAGTCGATGTGGCACCTGGACTTCCTTTGGGGCTTTCACGGCGTTGAACGTTACATTACCGACCACGGCTACACCTTCGAGGACCATGACGGAGGCCACTTTGAAACCCGCAAGGACATCGGCATCCGCATCACCGCGCCACTCTCGGGTAAAAACCACCACTTCATCGACATCTTCAAGGAACTGAAGGCTCAGGCCGGTGACAACGACGTGAAGACCACCGTCTGGGGTGCCGCCCACGCCTTCACCGAACTGTCCGTGTTTGACCACCTCTATGGTGAGGGCCAGGTTTACCCCACTGCGGACGCGCTCAAGGATGGCTTGATCAACGCCTACAAGGAATTCCTGACTGAGTATAAAGCCGCTGGTGGTACCATCATTCAGTTTGACGACTGCCTCTGGGAGCTGTTCGCTGACGACAACCAACAGAGCTTCTTCGCGGACGGCAAAGGTGGCGTGGATGGTCTGGCCGACGAGTTCGTCGCCATCAACAACGCCGTCACCGACTATGGCCACCAACTGGGTTTGAAGGTATGGACGCACAACTGCCGTGGCAACTATGCCAGCCGGCACGCTGCGGGTGGTTCCTACGCCGCCATCGCGCAGAAGTTCCTGCACGACCAGCACTACGACCGTTTCTTCCTGGAATGGGACGACGACCGTGCCGGCAGTATCGAGGCCCTCAAAGCCCTGCAGGACCGGCCCAACGTCGAGGTCGTCTTGGGTGCTCTATCCAGTAAGACCAGCACGTTGGACGATGAGGATCGCGTTCTCCGGTTGCTGGACAAGGCAAGTGCCATTTTGGGCAAGAACCGCTTGTACCTGTCTCACCAGTGCGGCTTTGCTTCCTGCGATGGTGGTAACGAACTAACTGCCGCTCAGCAGTGGGCCAAGATCGACCAGGGTCAGCGCATCGCCGCCAAGTACTGGGCTCACGCCACGGTTTAACGGCCAGCCCACCAGGACGACGGCACCATGATCACAGAGCAAATAAACACCCGCTCGCACCGCGTATAGTAACGGTCGGGCAGGTGTTTTTGTTGGCAAAGAAGGTTTCGCCAGCCCTATTTGCCCATCATCATCGCTACTGGTACGCGTCATACCAACACCGAGCCAAACAAAATGGGCAACCCCATTAGGAAGTTGCCCCACAATTTTTGCTCGTATTAGCTTAGCCCACTTGGCCCCGCCGTAAACTTGGTTCGGTAAACCACAGCAGGATAAAGTTGAACAGTAACATAAAGGCGGTGCAGATAAAGACCGAGTTGTAGTCGAACAAGCCGGCCAGCGCCCCACCCAAGAACGCACCAAACATGTTGCCCAACGCCTGGAAAGATTGGTTCCAAGAGAAGATGGCGGACGTGGCGGTGATTGGTGAACTCTTGGTGAGCAGGGTCTGAATGGACGGGAACAACGCCGCGTCCGACACCCCGATCATCAGCCGCAAGACCCCGAGAAGGACGATGCTGCTGACAAAGCCTTGCGGGAAGTACATGATCACGGCAAAGAGGTAGCCAGCCGTCAGTACCTTCCCGGTCCCGTGGTGGTCACCATACCGCCCCAACCGTGGGGCGGCGATAATGTTGGACAGCCCCGGCAGCGCGGCAATGATTCCGGCCACGACGGTGATCGGCCCCCGGTAATGCATCAACTCACGCACGTACAAACTCAGGATTGGTGAAATGGACGCGTTCCCCAACTGCACGATCATCGTCGAACATAACAGGATGATGGTTAACTTGGGGTTGGGGAACCCGGCGAGGAAGTTCCGCTTCTCCCCTTTGGCGCGCTTCGGGTGCTCCACCGGCACGAAGAATTCCTTCACGAACACACCGGCGATAATCGTGGTGATGAGTAGCAAGGCCGCCGTAATGAAGAACGTACTCCGAATCGAGAAGATGTCAGCCAGAATCCCACCCACGATGGGTCCCAGCAGCATGCCACTCGTGGACCCTGTCACCAGGGTGCCTAGCGCCCGGCCACTTTGGTTCCGCGGCGTCTGCGAAGCCACCAGGGCTTGCGAGTTGGAAATGAAGCCGGCAAAGATGCCTTGGAGGGCCCGGCAAGCAAACAGTTGCCAAACCGAGGTGGTCAGGCCCATCAGGAACATCGACAGCGCTGTCCCTAAACCAGCACGGAGCAACATGATCTTGCGCCCTTTGCGGTCAGCCAAGGCACCCCAGATGGGGGAGGCAATGGCAGTGATCAGGAAGGTAATCGCGTAGACTAGCCCACTATAGAAGGTCACCTGTGATTTGGTGTAGTGCCCCATGCTGGCCACGTACAGTGACATAAAGGGCATAATTTCACTAAAGGCCAGCCCAGCCACAAAGGTACAAACCCACAGAATGTATAAATTCTTCTTCCACGGCCCCTTGGCGCGTGTTTCGTCGTCCATTACGACTCACCCCTCACTAAACTTCTAATTAAAGGGGCCGACACTTGGGTGTCAGCCCCTCCTCGTTGTTACACTGATAAAAGTCATTATGCACTTTTGGTAAGAAGTTGTAAAGTCAACGAACCAGGTAAGTGCGCTGCCAAACCGTGCAGGTGTACCGGTGAGTGGCCGGGACTACTATAGTTTGGTGAACAACCCCATAATGACCGTTGCCAGGGCGAAACCGCCAACTAGCAACTCACTACCGCAGCCACGTCCGGCGGCCAACAATCACGGCGACAATCAAACCTACCGTCACGCCAACGGCGGCGCCCACCATCATCATCGGGCTCATATGCTTCAACAGTACCAGGCCCAGCAGCACCACCACAATGGCGCCGACCACACCTATGCGTAATAGGTACATGAGCTGATCGTGTCGTTGCGTTTGCTCGTCATGCCCCTGCAGCCGCCGGAAATTTTTGCGTGCCGGGAACAAAACGCCAAAGTTGGCCAGCAACACGCAGATGGTGAGCGCTGTTGCCCCGCTGCCTAATTCAAAACCAGCAGTGTTAAAGGCAGACAAGATGAGCAACACCGCCAGTGCCACGTCGATGACCCATGATGCCCAAAACATTGCCCGTGCCTGCTTGAGTGCCATTGCATCGGAACGTACTTTCTCTGTCATTTTATTATCCTCCTTGAGTAAGATATCGAGGGATAGGCCATACAAATTGCTCAAATCGATCAGGCTGGCCACATCTGGATAGCTACGCTCATTTTCCCAGTTCGAGACCGTCTGCCGGGTTAAATGAAGTTGATCTGCTACCTGCTGTTGCGTTAACGCGTTGGCCTTCCGCGCCGTCGCTAACCTAATGCCAATTTGCATCCTGCTGCCTCCCACATCCTCAAGGTACCGCCATCCTTGTTATTGTACTAGCAAAGAACCATAGCGACCATCGCAATGGCCATATTCGCACCGCCAATAATCTTGGCGGTCAATATTTCCCGGGAAATATTGTCGTGTCTCTTGACGCGCACCCCGCCAACTGCCAGACTGGCGGTAAACTAATTTAAACGCATCCCCATGGAGGTATTGCACATGACCACCGCTAAGCAACAGGCGTACCCAACAAGCAACGAACTGGCCGCCATTATCCAGAAAACTTTGGCGACCCCCTATGTACAGTCACAGCAGCCACTCACCTTTGAACTCAACAGTGCCCTCCGGCAGCTCCAGCACCACACCCCGGTAGAGCGTGTGGCTCCTCACCTTGTGCGGACAGTGCTCAACTACACCGTGAGTGGCCTGACCATGCCCGATGAATTATCTGCTCTCTATGATGCAACGTACCGCGAACCCACGCTCAGCGAACAATACGGGCGTGCGGCTGGCTTGAGCGCCTTGTTTAGCCACATTTGGTTTCATTAGTAGACAGTTTATAATTAGCCTGCATCAGCCTCACTACTACCACTCAATGGGAAGGAGTTACCACCCGTGCTTGAACTGAAACACATCAAAAAATACTACCAGGTGGGCGATACCATTACCAAGGCCCAGGATGACGTGTCCGTGGCCTTCCGTAAACAGGAATTTGTCGCCATTCTGGGGCCCAGTGGTTCCGGGAAGACCACCATGCTCAATATCATCGGTGGCTTGGACCGCTATGATTCTGGGGACCTACTGATCAAGGGCCGGTCGACTAAGGACTTTAAGGATAGCGACTGGGACGCCTACCGTAACAACTCGGTCGGCTTTATCTTCCAGTCCTACAACCTGATCAGCCACCTGAGCATCATGGAGAACGTCGAGATGGGTATGACCCTGTCCGGCGTGCCCGCCAAAGAGAAGGAACAGCGCGCGACCGACGCACTCATCCGCGTGGGGCTCAAGGACCACATGCACAAACAGCCATCCCAGCTATCTGGAGGCCAAATGCAGCGGGTCGCGATCGCGCGGGCCATTGCTAACGACCCCGAGATCCTGTTGGCCGATGAACCGACTGGTGCCTTGGATTCCGAGACTAGCGACGAGATCATGCAACTGATTCGTGACCTTTCCAAGGAACGTCTGGTCATCATGGTCACCCACAATCCGGACCTGGCCCACAAGTACGCCGACCGTATTATCGAGTTTGCTGACGGCCAGATTCAGCACGACTCCCACCCCCACATTGAAGGTGCCAAAGCTGAGCAGTTCCAGCTCAAGCGGACCAAGATGAGTTACTGGACGGCCCTCAAGCTCTCCTTTGACAACATTCGCACCAAAAAGGGACGGACGTTCCTGACCGTCTTTGCATCCAGTATTGGCATCATTGGGATCGCCGTCGTTTTGGCCCTATCCAATGGTTTCCAGAAGCAAATCACCAAAACCCAAAGTGAGGCCATGGCCTCCATGCCGGTCACCATCTCGCAGGTAGGAACCGATACCAACTCAATGATGACCGGGACTAAAACCAAAACCTTCGCTCACACCAAGACCGTGACTGCGGAAAAGAGTGACGCCGATAAGGCACAACACGTGAACAAACTGACGCAAAAGTACATTAATTACGTCAAGCGGATGCCCAAAGCCGACGCCAAGAACATTGCGATTACTTACGGCACGGGGATGAACCTATTGCGGAAAGTCAACGGCCAGTACCGGACGGTGACCTTCTCCACCAGCAACCCTGATAACAGCAGTAGCGTGGACACCGCGGCTTTGATGGCTTCCAGTACCGGCGTGGGCGGCTCCGTTTACCCCATCGACCGGAGCGGCCACCAGAGTTTCCTGAAGACTTACTACAAAGTCATTGCGGGTCGGTACCCAACAAAGGCGACCGACATTGTGCTGGTCGTCAACAAGGACAACTCCTTGAACATCAACGCCATGAAGAACCTTGGCTTTGACGTTAAGGAGGGCCAGAAGTACAACTTCCAAAGCCTGGTCGGCACCACCATCAAGTTGGTTGCCAACAACGATTACTACACCAAACTGCCAACGGGCACCTTCATGCCAGGTAAGGACTACTCGACCATGGCCAACGCGGCTAACACTAAGACCCTGCGCGTGACCGGAATTGTCCGCGTGAAGTCCAAGAACTCCGACGGGCTGCTATCCAGCGGCGTGGCCTATAGTTCCGCGCTAACCAAGGACGTCCTGGATGCCAACAGTAACTCCAACATCGTGCAGGCACAAAAGGCTAGCGCCACTAACGTGATCACCAGCCAAAGCATGGACGCCTCGACGCGCTCAACGGTCCTCACCACTTTGGGCGGATCCCAGACGCCAACTAACATCCAGATCTACCCCACCACGTTCAAGCTGAAAGATAAGGTCCTCAGCTACCTTGATAAGTACAACCACGGTAAGAGCAAAGCTGACCGGGTCATCTACACCGACCTGGCTGGGACCGTCTCTGACATGACCGGTGGGTTGATGGACGCCATCACGTACGTGCTGGTCGCCTTTGCCGGTATTTCGCTGGTGACCTCGATGATTATGATTGCCATCATCACCTACACTAGCGTGCTCGAACGGACCAAGGAAATCGGTGTGCTCAAAGCCTTGGGGGCCCGGAAGAAGGATATTACCCGCGTCTTTGATGCCGAAACCTTCATCCTCGGTTTTGGTGCCGGCCTGTTCGGTATCCTTGTTGCCTGGCTACTGACGTTCCCCATCAACAGCGTGTTATACAACGTCACTAGCCTAGCCCACGTGGCCGTGCTGAACCCTGTACACGCCGTTAACCTGGTGATTATCAGCACCATCCTGACCATCCTCGGGGGCCACGTACCTGCCCGGATGGCGGCTAAGAAGGATGCCGCCGTCGCGCTACGGTCCGAATAGTTCGCAATTGTCAGCACAAACTAATTGGGTGGTTAACGTTACTACTAGCCACACGTCAAAAAGACGCCACCGCAGCGTATGCGGTGGCGTCTTTGCGTTCTCTAGTTATTCTGTTGGTTAAGCCATAACGGTAGGTGCCGCGAGCGCCTGCTTAATGGCATTTTCCATGGCGTTAGGCTGGGTGAGTGGCCCGTAGCGATGAATCAGCTGGCCATCACGCCCAACCAGGAACTTGGTGTAGTTCCACTTGATCATCCCCGCCTTGGATACATCCTTGAGGTACTTAAACAGCGGTGCGGTCTGCTTACCGTTCACCGCAATCCGCTGGGTGATGGGAAAAGTAACGCCGTAGTGCATCTGGCAGTACTCCGCCGCGTCGTGATCATCCGCCAGTTCCTGGTGAAACTGGTCCGACGGCATACCAATAATGGCTAACCCCTGGTCATGGTAATCCTGGTACAACCGTTCAAGTTGTTCCAATTGGGGGGCCAACCCGCACTTACTAGCAGTGTTCACCACAATCAACACCTGGCCCTTGTACAACCGCAGCGGAATCGACCCGCCGCCAATTTCTTTCACCGTAAAATCATACACACTTGTTGCCATGATGATCACTCCCATCAACTACCAACTGAAATAAAAGCTACTAACCACTTACTATTAATATTATCACGCATTTTTAGCCGTCCGTGTGCTAAGAATCGGTAAATGTGATTATATTTCTGTGCTAAACCCTACGAGAATACACCGATATGCGACCGTATTGTCCGCCAACGTATTGCATTTGCAATACGCATGTGTATAATTATGAATCAAAAGGAAGTGACAACGTGGAAAACGCATTACGCGCGATTGGCATCATCGCCCGCGCGCTCGACAGCATTGCCAACATCGAATTTCGCACCCTCAACCTGACCCGGGGACAATACCTCTACGTAGCCCGCATCGCCGAGCACCCCGGTATTATTCAGGAGCAGTTGGTCGACCAACTGAAAATCGACCGGGCGACGGTTGCGCGCAGCGTGGGTAAGTTATGTGATCAGTGCCTCGTCACCAAACGCCCAGACCCGCACAACGCCAAGGCCAGTCAACTGTTTCTGACCCCCGCTGGTACTGCGGCAGCAGACTTGATCCACCGCGAAAATGAGTATTCGCTGCAAACCGCGTTGCGGGGGATGAATAGCACGGAAATTGCCCAGCTTGAGCGGTTACTCAACCAGATGAGCGCCAACGTCGCGGCGGACTGGCAGTTCGTCAAAAGCGGCGGACACCGCAATTACTAAACAAGGAGTATAAATAATGACCAACACGATTACACGTATTACCAAAGCAGATATTCCCACCCTGGTCCAGATGGCCCGGACCACCTTTGCCAACACCTTCAACGCTAATACTGCTCCAGATGACATGCACGCGTTCCTTGACACGGCGTATTCTCCAGATCAATTAACTGCCGAGTTAATGACCCCCGGCACCAGTTTTTGGTTTGTCAACGTCGACGGCACCCCCGCCGGCTACCTCAAACTAAACGTTGACGACGCGGTGACCTCCGACGTTAAGGCCACCAATGCGTTGGAATTAGAGCGCATCTACATTCTGCCCGCCTTCAAGCGTCACGGCTTGGGCACCCTGTTGTTTAACCACGCTGTGCACATGGCACAGCAGCTGCACAAGGACACCATCGCGTTGGGCGTGTGGGAACACAACGAGCCGGCCAAGGCCTTCTACGCCAAGCACCACTTCCACAAAGTCGGCGAGCACGCCTTCGTGGTCGGTAACGACCCGCAGCGTGACTGGCTAATGGAAGCACCGGTACCGCAACCAAGATAAGGCGTAAACAAACCCGGTGGGCAACCAAATAATGGTTGCCCACCGGGTTTGTTAATAGCTCCGTGTTTAGGTGCGGGCTGACGCTCTCGCTTTTTCACCGGGGTGCTCCACTCTCTACTTAAAATATGCGTCATAGAAAAAGTACGCCGCCAGTCCGAACGCCCCAAACGCAATGACGCGTTGCAACAGCTTCACGGATACGTGCCGCACCACAATCGGGCCCGCATAGCCGCCGATGAATAGCCCCACGCCCAAGGGCAACACCATGCTCCAGTAGACCTTCGTGGTCAACGCGTAAATAACGATTGAAAAAATGTTGGCTACGAACGTGGTGAAATTCTTAATGGCGTTACTGACCGTAAACGTTTGGTCTAGCGTCACGGACAAAATTGCCAGCAAAATAATGCCGGCCGATGCACCAAAATAACCAATGTAAAGGCCCACCAAAAAAATCGCGGTATTTTTGGCCAACGTCACCAAGCGTCCCTGCATCCGCGGCTGTCGCCGTGCTGCGGCCGGTCTCTTTTTCCGACCGGAGACCAGCATCAGCACCCCGGCCATCGCAATGAGAAATGCACGATATGTTCAAAGGTACTTTCCGGAGCCACCGTCAGTAAAAAGCTCCCTATAATTGCCCCAATTAACGCCCAGATGGTCACACTCAGGGTCAGCCGCTTATGACTACGCAGTTCCTTCTGCGAGGACAGCGCTGCTCCCACGCCGGTAAAAATCATCCCCGCGGTGTTGGTTACGTTCGCCCCCACGGCTGGTAACCCCAACGACAGTAGTACCGGGTACGTCACTAATGACGCCATCCCCGCCATGGTGCTGATCAACCCACCAACAATGCCTGTCACCACTAAAATCAATGCCAACCAATACCAGGCCATTACGCATCCACCTTCACGACAGTTTTATTACTACGCCCAGTATACACCCTACCCGGGAAATATTCACACTGTTCAGGTCATCGACCACTACCAAGTCAGCTAACTGTCCCGGAACCAGGGCGCCACGGTCCGTCAGCCGGTGGGCACGCGCCGCGTTGTTGGACGCCATGGTGTACGCCAATTCAGCCGGCAAACCGTACTCGATGGCGAGGCGGACGTTGTGGTCGATGGAGCCTTCGCCAATCAGGTCACCAATCGTCTTGTCGTCAGTACAGAACGCAAAGCGGTCGTAATTACGCGGCGTCACGGCCCCAATCGTATTAGCAATATCACGTTCTACCGTGCCCTCACGCAGAAAGACGTACATACCGGCATCTACACGGGCCAAGGCATCGGCCACGGTCGCACTTTCGTGGTCCGTGTCCATGCCGTGCGCGCGCATCACTTCCAACTGCTCGGGAGTCAGGCCCGCCGCGTGCCCATCAGCGTGATGCCCATGTGCATACGCGTCGTGGACTTTGGCCATGGTATCAGCGTCATCACGCGCCACGGCCCCATAGTCCATCACTTCGGCTAACCCGTTGATTTCCGGGTACTTATACAATGGTTCCAAGTCGGCAGCGTGCAAGGTCGCACCGTTATTATCGAACGGTACGCAGGGCACGGAGGACGGTAGCATGTAGCGAATATCCAGTGGCGTTTGCCGGGCATCCTTAATCATGTACTCAATGCCAGCTGTACCGGCTACATTAGCTAGCTCGTGGGGATCAGCCACGATGGTAGTCACCCCGTGTTGGAGCAAGATGTGGCCGATTTCACTGGGGGCCACCAGCGCACTTTCAATGTGCACGTGCGCGTCAATCATGCCGGGCACCACGTACTGACCCGCTAAGTCAACGGTCGTCCGTGCCTTCATATCAGGGTGTGGCAACCGCGAAACCACCCGCCCGTCATCCAACCACAAGTTAGTTTGTTCAAATTCGCCAGTATACACATTCAACACACGCGCACCGGTCAGTACCATCGCTACTGTTCGCAAAAAGGGGCCTCCTCGTACCCAAATACCATGGTGTGGAGGAGGTCCCTGGAAAGCCGGAGTTCAGAAAGGTGGCTGCACAGCGTTGCCGTTTGATTGGCCAGCACGGAAAAATGAGCCTGACCACCGTTGCGGGGGCTGGTGGTAGCTACAACTACAACCACTATCCCACTCGCTATGCATCTCACACCTATAGTCCGGGCTTTACGGGTCCGGGTAGAAACTGACCATCCACATCATGGCATTATATAGGCAAATAATTTGTAAAAGCTATTTGATTGTTGTCCACTCTACCACCCACCCCCACGAGTTGCAAGACCCGTGGTAGTTAGATAGTGGTGAGTACGCTGACCCGCTACGGCTTGGTGAACCGCTCCATGCACCACTACCCGAGCGCAACCTCTGAGCGGCCACACCGGCCACGCGCACCGTGGGATGCCCCACTTTACACACAAAAAGGAATCGCGTTCCACGCGATTCCCATAACACCGACATTCTTAGTGCCGATCGCGTTGCACACCCCACTGGGTTTCGGTGTCCTCACCGTTAACCTTCAACAGCAGGTTGTACAACGCACCATACATATTAGCATCGTTTTGGAACTTGCCCGCCAGGATCTCCGGCTGCGACAACGTCCGGTCCAGCAATGGCATCGCGCGCCGTGCCTGCTGGTACGCCGCGTTGATTTCCGTCACTACGATTGGCTGTGCCGAAATCCCGCCACCAATCACAAAACGCTCCATATCGACCACCGACTGGACGTTAACAATCAGCATCGCAATCTGCCGGCAAAAATCCCGGAAAATACGTAACGCAATCGCGTTGCCAGAGTTGATTTCGTCAAAGACGGCGCGGCCGTCTGTCCGCGTTGGCAACCCCATCGCCATGGAAATGCGTTCAATCATCCCCACGGCCGAGCCCGCGTGAAAACCAAGCAGGCTTTGCTCGCTGAAGTTGGCGTTGTCCGCCATAAAGCTGAACTCCCCCGCCTGGAAGTGGGAGCCAAAGTACAGGTGCCGGTTGATGATCAAGCCACCACCGATCGCCGTACCCAGTACAATTGCCGCGCCGTTAACGACACCATTAAGGTTGCCCAACCACATTTCCGCTAGGGCCGCTGACTTGCCGTCATTCTCAACGGCAAACGGCACCCCTTCCGGTACGTGAATGAAATGCGGTAATTCCTTTTGGTCCAAAAATGGCACCATCCCGCCGCCAATCACTTGTTCCTGCGGATGAATCACCGTCCCCGGTACACTCATTGCCACCCCTTTGAGCCGCGGCGCGTAATCATCAACAATGTGGTTCACGGTCGCCGTAAATTCATCAAAGTTGGTGCGGGGCGTCGGGGTCGTATGTTTTTCCATGAGGTGACCGGCCCGGTCGATCAACCCATACTTAATGTTCGTACCACCCACATCGATTGCGAGATATATGTCAGCCATACTTGTGCCTCCCATTTGGATTAGCTTACAACTCTATGATAGCGCTTTACGTCGGTACGTGCAGTGTTATTTTTGTTCGTAAAACCGTGTCATGTTAACGTATTACCATTAACGAATAGCTAATGCTCAAGATTAATATTTTTATTGTTATGAGTTGCTTTTGATAAGTTCACCTTGGTAAGCTGGAATTAGGGGAGATACAGACCAACACAAGAAAGGATGATCAACATGCTTAGTTTCATTTGGATGCTTATTGTCGGAGCCATCATTGGCTGTATTGGTCAAGCAATTGTCGGCCGCGATATGCCGCTAGGCTGGGTTGGCAACATCATCGGGGGCCTAGTAGGGGCATGGTTAGGTACCGCCCTGCTTGGTGACTGGGGCCCACGGGTAGCAGACATGGCCATTTTCCCAGCAATTATCGGGGCCATCATCGTGGTCTTCATCATTTCACTCTTAATTGGTGGTCTCCGCAGCCGCTCCCGTACGTAGGGAGGCGGTCCCATGCGCCCACTAACAAAACTAGGTCTGGGACTCATTGCCATCGTCGGTCTCGCAACCACTGCGGCGTTCGCCGCTACGTTGTGGCCAGTACCCAACCTGCTGGCGCTGTACACGACCCAGACAAACTGGCTACGACCACTGTTGCTCGGCATGGTGGCGGTCACGGCGGTCACCTTTGTGGTCATGCTACTGATGGCTATCTTCCGCCGCAGTACGACCCAACGCCTGGCCCTCGCTACACCAAACGGGCAACTGACCATGGACCGGCAGGCCGTGGAACATGCAATCGCCAAAGCGGTAGCGGCTAACCACCCCGTACGGGACGCCGACGTGACGGTTACGATGCACGAACGGTCGGTGCACCACGTGGCGGTTGACGCTACGCCGCTGCAACGCCAACAGTTGGCAACGTTGGCGACCGGAATCGAGCAAACGGTTAAGGACGTCTTGGCTAATACCCTCGGCGTCCCGGTCCAGCGGGTCAGCATTCACCTCACCCCGGTGAACGCACGACAGCGGCCAGCCAAGGTGCTCTAGGAGGTGATGACAATGACCAAAACACTCATGGGTATACTCACGGGCGCGGCAGTTGTCGTTGTGTGGTTACAGTTCGGCTTTGGTAGCCTGCTCCTAGTGCTCTGCGGAGCCGCGCTGGGCGGATTAACCGCACGGTACCTGGTGCCCCTATGGCCCGCCATCACGCAATGGCTAACTGCCGGTAAGGACCTGTTCACTAAAGAAAGGCAGTGACCGCAATGCAGACAACAACGAACGACCTGATGGCCAACAGTCGCCTAACGTTTGACGACCAGGTTATCACCAAGATCACCACCCTGTGTGCCCACGAAATCGACGGGATTTTGGGCATGGATGGCAACGTCATCGATGCCATTACCGATACCCTCAGCAAGGGTGACAACACCAGCAAAGGCATCAAAGTCGACGTGGGTGAGCAGCAAGTCGCCATCGATATCGACGTGTTGCTCGAATACAACCGGGACGCACACGCGTTGTTCGAACAATTATGTACGCGTGTCAGCTCCCGCATCAAACAAATGACGGGGTTACAAGTCGTCGCCCTCAACATGAACGTGAAGGATGTACTCACCAAGCGTGAGTGGCAACAACGCTAACGCGAAAGGACGGAATCAATATGGACGCAGCTAAGACGCAAACGAACACCAACAAAGTCGACCAGGAACTCAAATTTGACGACGCAGTGGTCGCCAAGATCGTGGGCATTACCGCCAACGAAGTGACCGGCGTATACTCGCTGGAAGGTGGCATGGTCGCTAACATGACCGACTTTTTCCGCAAGGACAGTAACCCCACTAAGGGTGTCGACGTGGATATGGATGACGACCAGACGGTGACAGTCTCCCTCGACGCGGTGCTCCACTACGGTGAGAACGCCCCCGCCATCTTTGACAAGCTCACCACTGCCATTGCCAAAAACGTGCACCAAATGACCGGCCTGCGCGTGACGGCCGTCAAGATGACGGTGAAGGACATGCTGACCAAGGACGAAATTGCCCGTGAGAAGGACAAGGAAAAAGCCAAGGAGAAGGACCAAGACGCCAAGGAGGACCAGGGCAAAGACGCGCGCCCAGCTGGCCGACCGGAACCGGCGCCAGCGTAACCCTCCAATAATTAAAATAGCGGCGGATGCTTCCTCATTTGGAAGCGTCCGCCGCTATTTGTGTGCCGTTGTGTTTCACGTGGAACAATCCTCATCCCGCAAAAATTTGTGCCGCAATGCAATCTGCCGTACTGATCACCGAGTCGGGCAATCCGGGGTGGGGGGTGGTCGTGGTAAACCATGTCGCCCCTTCCGTCGGTACACCCCAGAAGAACAAGCCATCGCTGTCGTCCCGACCAGGTAGCAACGTCGCCCGCAGCGGGTCAACGTCCACAGCCCCCGTCACCTGGCGGGCATTCGCAACCGTTAACCGTTGTGGCCGCGCCAGGTGTTGTTGTAATAATGACCGTACTAGTGGGTTTTGTGTCGTCTCCGCGTTAACCGCGGGTAACCGCGCCTCAACCAACCAGTCCGCATAGTATTGCTGGTGCGAATACGTCTGGGACCACGCCCGGAACTGGTGGTGGGCGGGATCAACCGTCACCGCCATTGCTGGTCCCAGGATGGTAACCACGCCCGCCAGTACCAAGGCCCGTAGTTCTTCGATACGCGTATCCGGCGGGCCCACTGCTAAGTAAGCCTCCGCCCGCTTAAAGCGTCCCAGCAGCTCCTGATAATAATCAGTCTCGCTTAGCAACCGCCGTGCGACGATTATGCGCAGGTCATTGCGCACGTCACGCAACACCTCGAGTGCGGCAGCGTCAGGACCATCTTTGGTGCCACGACGGGCCAGTTGCACATCGGCCGTTAAGTACGCCGCCATGACCTCGCGGCGGTCACTGTGCGGATACTGTCGTTCAGGATGTAGGAGTGCGTCGGGATCGAACACGTCATGGGCCCGTACCGGTGTTTGTGCGATGACCGCGTCAGGGTCCGGCGACTGCACCCACTTTGCCAGCAGTGCATCCGCGTCCACCTGCGGGTACTGTGTCCGCAACAGCACCCGGTAGTACGCGTACGCCATCTCCCGGCGCACCCGGCTCAATAGCTCCTGTCCGCTCATGGTGCCAGGTTCCGTGAACTGGGCGACCCACTCTGGATTGATAAACTGCCCGTGAAACTGTGTATCGTCGGTCATGTTGACGCCCTTGGCCCGCAACGGAAAGCCGCGGCGGGAACCCGCCACAATTTGTGGCTCCTGTCCGGATGGTCGGTAGGTCAGCCATCCGTCCGTTCCGCGCGTGAAACGGCCGCCGCGCCCCTGCGTTAGTAGCGTGACTGCATCAAAGAAGTTGAGTCCCAAGCCGCGGAGAATGACGGTTTGCTGCGGCTGCAACTGGCTGAAATCGTACTCCTGCGGTTCCGTAGGCAAAACGTAGGTCAAGCCGTACAGCGCTGCTTGCTGAGCCAAGTCCGCCTGCTCTGGCGTCGCGTCATTAGCATAGTGGCCGAGCGCCATGACGACTTTGTCCACCAGCAATTGTTGCGTGGGGAGCGTAATGGTGTAGCGCCCATCCTGTGGCCGTACCCCCTGCGCCTCGGCGGTCAATACGCGCAACGTGACTCCCGCCGGCAGCTTAGCCTGTATTTGGGTATAAAACCAGGCGGCGTAGAGGGCAAACAACTGTCGTGACGCAAAGCCATTCGGGGCCAGCGCCGCCACTTCAGCCAACAGTTCATCGGTGTGCGGGGGCGCCACCTGCCGAATGAAGTCCGCAGCCAGAGTTTGCGTCCAGGTGTATAGGTCCGGTCCCGGCACAATGGGCCCCGCGATGTGATCCACCGCGTCCGCGAACAGCGTTACGTTAGCGGGGTTAGTGTTCATTAGGAGTAGGTGCGATTGGTCCTGTCGCCAGACACGACCACCCACCCCGTACGGATCAATGAGCGTAATGCGCAACTGGGACCAGTGCGTTGTTTGCCGGGCCCATGCAACTAGCCGCTGGGTTGCCACCAAACCGCGGGAGCCGGCGCCAATGATTGCAATTTCCATAGTCTCCACTCCCTTCAGCTGGTGGTACACTGCGACGACTTATGACTGCTCGCCCAACCGGACGTAACCCCGGTCGTTACGGGTGAAGCCCAAGTGGCTATAATAGTCGGCTGCCCCTGGTGACGCCACCAGGACCACGTTTTTATCCGCCCCTACAGCTTGAATCACTAGGTCCACCAGGTGCCGACCAATGCCCTGCCGCTCGTAATCTTTCACAACCGCCAGGTCAGCCACATAAATTACGTCGGCATAATCCGTCAGGGCCCGGACAAAGCCAACCGGGCGTTTATCGTCCCAGGCACTAATCAGCACATCAGCATTTTCGATCATCCCCGTCAGCCGGTGTTCATCGTCGGTACGCCGCTGTAACCCTGATTCTTGAATGATCTGCTTCAGGTCAGCCGTCCGAATTAATCCCGTTTTGTAAGCTACCATGATTGTTAACCTCTTTGTTATATTATTTTTTGTACGGCGTTATTGAATTAAAAGCGCCAGTCTGGTACTGGCACAGTCCGTTACAACTCCAGTTTCTGGGCGCTGGAGACTCGTCCCCTAAAAAAGGTGGGTCGCCCCAGCGCGCCCACCTTTATTTTAACACCTTCAGTATGGCCACCCCGTGCGCAGCGCCACTTTCACGACGCCAACCGCTAGAGCGCGTCACCCTTGCTGGCTCTCGGCGCGCTGAATGAACGCCAGCACGTCTGACCATACGTCGCCTAAGTACGCCTCACCATGCCGCGTCCCCGGCAAAAATCGAACCGTCACCGGCACTTGTTGGGCCACCAGCGCCGTGGCCAACCGCAACACCCCATCGTTGGGCACAAACTCGTTCATCGAATTGGCCAGATACATGGGTCCCGCCTGTGCCGTTACGTGGTGGTAGGGCGTGCCGGCGTGGTAATCCTGATTCGTCGCAAAGTACTGCTCAATAAAGCCCTTGTAAAACTCGTCGTCTTGACCATCCTGGTCAATGGCTGTCGTGTCCGCATTCGCGGGTGCCTGGTGGTCCAACGAACCCACGACGTGCGGGTGCTCCTGGAGCCACTCCTCAATGTTGAGAATGCCCGACAGCGACACCGTCGGCCAGCCATACTTCAAACCAACTTCCACAGACATATTGCCGCCGCTGGAGGCGCCCACTACGGCGACAAAGTCGGTCAACCGGCCACTGGTACGTAGCCAACTAACCAACGTATCCATATCCACCAGTGGCGCGGGGTAATGGTTGGCCGGAGCTAACCGAAAATTGGGCACTACAACTTGGTAGCCCGCGGTGGCTAACTTGCCGGCTGGCTGCGCCTCTTTGGCCTTATCACCGCGAAACCAGCCACCACCATGAAGCAGCAGAATGGTGCCTCGGGTCTGCGCGCTGGTGGCCGGGTAAATATCCGTCATCAGGTGTCGCTGCGCATCATACTCCACGTCCCGTTCAATCGTTGCCATCTGGAAAACTCCTCTCTCGCGCGGTTGGGCGCACAGGCCAGCCGCATACCGTTACTCCAACGCCACCATGATAAAGCAGTCACCACTGAAAGCGCAACCGCGCTAGTATTCCAGTAGGTTACCAACACGTAAAACATGGGTCCGCGCAAACCCTTAGTTAGGGATTTGCGCGGACCCATGTTTGGTATATATGGCGATGTTGTCCCCCCTGAACGCGTAGTGGCACCGTGTTACGTCACCGCCTTGTGACTTACTCCTAGCATTCCCCGCTGATCAACCGCCCAAGTACGTTGACTGGACCTGCTTGTTGGCCAATAGCTCGGCGCCGGTCCCAGTCATCTTCACCTCACCGCTGGCCAGTACATAACCGCGATCGGCGATGCTGAGTGCCTGGGTGGCGTTCTGCTCGATCAACAGGACGGTCGTCCCCTGGGCGTGAATGGTCTTGATGATGTCAAAGACTTTCTGGATGTAGATGGGTGACAGCCCCATCGACGGTTCGTCCAGTAACAGCAACTTGGGCTTAGCCATTAACGCCCGACCCATCGCTAACATTTGCTGTTCGCCTCCGGACAAAGTGGCAGCATCCTGCTTACGCCGTTCTGCCAGGACGGGGAACTGGGCAAAGACCTCGTCCAGGGCGGTCGACACGTCAAATCCCCGCGGTTGCGTAAACGCCCCGAGTTGGAGATTCTCCAGGACGCTGAGGCCCTCAAACACGTGCCGTCCCTCCGGCACTTGGGAAATACCCAACTGCACGATCCGCGATGCACTCAACATGTTGATGACCCGGTCCTCGTACGTGACCGTGCCGGCTTTGGCACGCATGATTCCCGAAATGGTCTTGAGGATGGTACTCTTGCCCGCACCGTTTGCGCCGATCAGCGTGACAACTTCGCCGGTGTGAACTTCAAAGCTAACATCCTTGACGGCCTTGATGGCGCCGTAATTGACCATCAGGTGTTCAACTTTAAGCATGGACGCCACCCCCTAAGTACGCCGTGACCACCGCTTCGTTGGCCTTAATTTCGTCCGGTGTCCCCGCGGCAATCAACTTCCCGTGGTCAAGCACAAAGATGCGTTGCGCCAGATTCATCACGAGCGACATGTCGTGTTCGATCAGCACTACGGTTACGCCATAGTCCGACTGCAGCTTGCGAATCAGCCGCATCAAGTCGGCCGTTTCCTCGGGGTTCATCCCCGCCGCCGGTTCATCCAGGAAGATGATCTGGGGCTTCGTCGCCAATGCACGCACGATTTCCACGCGCCGTTGCTCACCATATGGTAGGTTACCCGCACCGGTGTCCGCAAACGGTGTCAGGTCAAAGTCGGCCAGTAAGGCATCGGCCCGGGCCCGTACCTCCGCCTCCTGCTTGTAAAATGACGGGAGCCGCAGCATGGTCGCCACAAAACTTTCGCGGTAACTCGTGGTCATACCCACGGCCACGTTGTCGCGGACGCTCATGTCGGCAAACAACCGGATGTTTTGGAACGTTCGCGACAGGCCCAACTTAGCCACTTTGTACGCGGGCAACTTGTTCAGCTCCACCGTTCCCTCCTGGGTATGGAGCAACACCTGTCCACTAGTGGGCGGTACCACGCTGGTGATGGCGTTAAACAGGGTGGTTTTGCCCGCACCGTTGGGGCCAATCAACGCAACCAGCGCCCCCCGCTCAACGTCGAACGACACGTTGTCCACTGCGGTCAGGCCGCCAAAGACTTCACTGACGTGCTGTAATTCCAGAATCGTACTCATTCGGCACCTCCCGCCTTCCGTTTCTTACCAACCCAGCGGAACGTCAACTCGTGCCGTCCCAACAGACCGGATGGCTTGAAGACCATCAGCAGAATCAGTGCCAACGCGTAAATAACCATCCGCAGCGTACCAAAGTTCTGGAGCACGGTATCGATCACGCCGAGCACCACGGCCGCCACGACGGTCCCGGTCATACTACCAATGCCACCGAGCACCACGATGATGAGGATAGCGATGGTGTTCATGATACCAAAGTCACTGGGGGCAATCATTTGGATATAGCTAGCGTGCAGTGAGCCCGCCACCGCCGCCGTGGCCGCGCCAAAGACGAACGTGGATAGCTTCCACTTGGTCGTGTTCAGTCCCACCGCTTCGGCTGCGATGTCATCTTCCCGCACGGACATCACTGCCCGTCCGGAGCGTGCATGGATGAAATTAACGGTCATGATGACCACGATACACATCACCACGTACACAACCGGCCAGGTCGCGTACATCGGAATGTTGAAAATACCTGAGGGGCCGTTGGTAATTTTGAGGTTGTTAATGACAACGCGGATAATCTCGGACGCCCCCATCGTGGCAATGGCCAGGTAGTCACCCCGTAGCCGGAGCGTCGGTACCCCGATGATGATGGCCGCAATAATAGCAATCACCACCCCCACGACGACCGACAGCCAAAAGCCCACGGCCGTCGTGGCGTACTCAGTGATGATTCCGGTGGCGTATGCCCCAATGGCCATAAACCCGGCGTGGCCCAGGCTGAACTGGCCGGTAAAACCGATGATCAAGTTCAGCCCCGTCGCGAGGATGACGTTGATGCCGATGGTTACCAATGCGTTTTCAATGAAGGTGTTGATCAGGCCGGCGAACTCACACGCATCGATGAGGGCAAAGCCGGCGACCATTATTAATAGCCAAATCGCATTTGCTTTGATATTTCTTTGCATAGTGTCCCCCTAAACCTTTTCCTTCTTGTTCTTCCCGAATATTCCTGACGGCATGACCAGCAGGATGATGATCAGTACCACGTACACCGCTGCGTCCTTGTATGCGGACAGGCCCACCGCCTGCGTGGCCGTTTCCAGGATGCCGATAAGAAAGCCACCGATGGACGCACCGGGGATGGACCCAATGCCGCCAACCACCGCCGCCACAAAGGCTTTGATCCCGGGCGTCATGCCCATGAGCGGGTCAATAGAATTGTAGTAGAGGCCAATGAGCACCCCACCAGCACCCGCCAGGGCAGAACCAATGGCAAAGGTGAAGGAGATCACGTGGTTCGGGTTGATGCCCACTAACTGCGCCGCGTCCGGGTCGTTGGCCACGGCCCGCATGGCCTTGCCCATCTTGGTCTGTTTGATGACCAACTGCAGAGCGACCATCAGGAAAATGGCGGTACCCAAAATAATGAGTTGAATGTTGGAAATGGTGATCCCCGCCACGTGGTAACTATGTTGCTTGATTACCTGGGGGAAGTTACGGGCACTCGCGCCATACAGGTAGGACATCCCGTTTTCCAGGAAGTACGACACCCCGATGGCGGTAATCAGCGCCGCCACACGCGGCGCGTGCCGTAGTGGCCGGTACGCCAGAAACTCGATGATGACCCCCACCAATGCGGTAATAGCCATGGTGGAGATGAGGGCAAAGATAAAGTTAAAGTGCCAATAGTTAATGACATAGTAGCCCCAAAACGCCCCCAACATGTACACATCACCATGCGCAAAGTTGAGTAGTTTGATGATCCCGTAGACCATCGTGTAGCCTAACGCCAACAGCGCGTAAATACTGCCCAGCGAAATACCGTTGATTAATTGTTGCATGACTGTGTGCACAATCAAACCTCCTCGTGATTGCTACCTGGGTGGCTGCCGCCGCGCTGTATGCGCAGGACACCACGCCCACACGTGATTAACTACACGAACGTATAAGCAGTCCCGAGCCGAAACCGACACCGTCGATTCCCGCCCGGGACCACCGATACTGCGTGTTGTGTCGGGCGCTACTACTTAACGGAGTAGGCCTTCACGATCTGCCCATTGGTCATCTGCTCAATGGAAACCGTCTTTTCAGGGTTGTGCTTACTGTCAATACTCATTGTCCCGGTGACACCCTTCATGTTCTTCAGCTTGCCCAGTGCCTTGGCGATATCGACGGAGTTCGTCGAGTTGGCCTTTTCAATGGCAGCTTTGACCATGTAGACCGAGTCGTAAGCCAGTGCGGAGAACGTTGGGGCTTCGGCGTTGAACTTCTGCTTGTAATCAGCCATGAAGTTCTTGACGGTCGTGTTCGTGTCAGCGGACTTAGTGGAGAATGGCGTGCTGTAGTAAACGTTCGTGGCGTTATTGCTACCAGCGATCTTGGGCAGCGACGGGTCACCCATACCGTCAGCCCCAATAATTGGCGTCTTGATGCCCATCTGCCGTGCCTGCTTGATGATCAGGCCAACTTCAGAGTAGTAGCCCGGAACGTACAGAGCGTCAAACTTCTTGTTCTTCAGGCTGGTCAGCGTAGCGTTGAAGTCCTTGTCACCCGCCTGGAAGTACTGGGTGGAGACCACGTCGCCCTTGAAGGTCTTCTTAAAGGCCTTGGTCAGGCCGGTGCCATAGTCACTGGCGTTGTCAGCCAAGATGGCAACCTTCTTCACCTTCAGCGTGTTGTAGGCAAATTTAGCAGCTGCCGTCGCTTGGAAACTGTCCGTGAAGCAAGCGCGGAATGCGTATGGCTGGACCTTGCCGTTCTTCTGTAGCGTGTAGCCAGCATCCGTAGCGGATGGTGTGATCATCGGTACGGACGCCTTAGTCACGTTCGGAATGGCCGCCGTCGAATCGTTGGTCGTGGCCGGCCCGACCACTGCCACCACTTTGTCGTTGTTCACCAACTGGGCGGCAACGGAAGCGGCACTGGTGGTCGATGACTTGTTGTCACGGTAAACCGGCTTGAGCTTCATCTTCTTGCCCTTGACCTTAACGCCACCAGCCTTGTTGATCTTCTCAAAGGCCAGCTCGATCCCCTTCTTTTCCTGCTCACCATAACCAGCCGTCGAACCAGAAAGTTCCATGTTGACCCCCACTTTAATGGTGTTGCCACTGGCACTATTGCCTTTGGCCTTCGCGGAACTGGAACAGCCTGCCATGATGGTCACCATGGCCGCGGCGGCAAATCCCAGTGCGATACGTTTGAAAGTTTTCTTCATCGTCCTAATCTCCTTCTAATCTATTCCCACACTCAATATGTGTAAAACCAACCACAGCAACCTATGTGCGCATCCATCCCGCAAAAAAACGGTGGACCTTCATGCAGCAACTGCTACATCAGGGTCCACCGTTAACTTACCGGATGAGCCCCATTGCCAAAGTGAATAAGGGCTCAATTGACGGCCTATCGCCGTAACCGGGTCCTTTACCTCAACAACAAGGCTAGCAACGCAAAAGCAGGCATCGTCACGGATGTTGTACCGTTAGTAATAATCATGGCGATTCCTCCTTTCGCGCTACCGATTCAATATGGCTATCTTATTAGCGATAGCCATATTTGTCAACACATTTTACAACCTTTCTTTAATTTAACGCACAGAATTAATGCTGGGAACGTGAAAATTTACTGCCACGGTGCCGCCGCCACGCCTCGCGGCCGTAATAGAAACCGTAACAAAGTGCGATAAATGGCAACATGTAAAACAGACTACTACGCTGATTAGGGTCAAAGATAATCAGCACGCACGACAGCAAGCTCATGATCAACGCGGCCCACGGCACCACCGGGTAGCCCGGTGTGCGGAATTGGAGCTCACTGACCGTGTGGCCCTGGGCCAGCCACTGCCGCCGGAAGTTGATTTCGGAGAGCGCAATGGCCATCCAGACGATGACGACTGCCAGTCCTGATACCGACACGAGGACCAGGTAGACGGTGTCCGCCGCCACAACGCTGGACGTGAGAGCCAGGATCCCACCGATCATGCTGACGGCTAGTGCCAGTAGCGGTACACCGCGGCGACTGGTATGCGCAAAGCGGCGGCTGATCATACCCTCATGGGCTAGCGACCACAGCATGCGCGTCGACGCGTACAAACCAGAGTTGGCCGCCGATAGAATCGCGGTCAACACCACGAAGTTCATCAGGTCACCAGCAAATGGTAGCCCAATCTGGTTGAAGACCAGCACGAAGGGACTCTGGTTGACCCCCGCATGCTGCCACGGAATCAGTGCGGCCATCACGAAGATACTGCCGATGAAAAAAATTACCAGCCGCAAGAGTGTGGTCCGAATGGCTTGGGGGATATTGTGGGCCGGGTCCTTCGTCTCCCCGGCGGTGACACCGATCAGTTCGGTCCCAGAAAAAGCAAAGTTAACCGTCAACATCGTCGTGAAGACACCCTTAAAGCCCGTGGGGAACCACCCATCTTTGGTCAGGTTATGCAGTAACGGTGCGTGCTGGGTACCGTTCAGGTGAATGACCCCGATAATCGCCAGGCCACCCAGGATGATGAAGGCAATGATGGCCACGACTTTGATGCTAGAAAACCAAAACTCGGTCTCCGCAAAGAAACGCACGGACAGCGCGTTGGACACCACAATTACCACCATAAACAGCAGGCTCCACACCCACGTTGGTGAATCGGGGAACCATTTGCGCATCATTAGCCCCGCGGCGGTGAACTCCGAACCCAATGCTACCGTCCAGGTCAGCCAGTAGAGGATGGCCACCGTGAACCCGGTGCCCGGGCCGATAAAACGGTCAGCGTAGACGTGAAACGAACCAGTTTCGGGCATCGCCACGGATAATTCGCCCAGGCACAACATGACCAGATACACCACGACCGCCCCAATGGCGTAGGCGAGAATGGTGCCAATTGGCCCCGCTTCATGAATGGTGTAACCCGAACTAAGGAAGAGTCCCGTCCCAATGACCCCACCCAGTGAGATCATCAGTAGGTGTCGGGACTCCATTTTGCGTTTTAACGTTTCGTGCTGTGCCGCCAAGTTGCTACCTCCCAGTGTATGTACTGCCTGCACGCCGAATGCATCAGCGGGATGACACCGATATTACTACGGATAATTTTCAGGTGCCCGCTGGCGTGCTACAATGTCTTTAACGCGCTTGTGATTCACTATCTCACTTTGTGGGCCGAATATGCAAGCATGGAGGTATTTATGCAGAATCCACTAACCACTTTACTCAATCAACGTCACTACCTGGTCGACGACGGCGCCATGGGCACGGAGCTGGACCGGCGGGGTGTTGATACCAACAATAGTTTGTGGTCCGCGCTAGCGTTGACCACGGATCCAGAGGCAGTCCAGGCGGTACACGCGGATTACTATGCCGCGGGTGCCGACATCGCCACTACTGACACCTACCAGGCCACACCACAAGGCTTTGCCCAGCAGGGTATCGACCACGTGGTCAGTAGCAAGCTCATCACCAAAGCCGTCGCGTTAGCCCAAGCCGCGCGTGATCACGCCACCCGTAGCGATGAGCGTCTCGTCGCCGGTAGTGTGGGCCCTTACGGTGCGTTTCTGGCCGACGGGAGCGAGTACACCGGGAAGTACCAGCTGAGCGACACCCAGTATCATGACTTTCACCTGATGCGGATGCGTGCATTAGCTGCCGCTGGCGTCGACCTCTTTGCCTTTGAGACCCAACCAAACAACGACGAGGTCACCGCGTTGGTCGAGCTACTCAGTCAAGAGTTCCCCGACCTCACCGCTTGGGTCTCCTTCAGTATTAGTGACCCCCACCACCTCGCTGACGGTACACCGTTGGCCCGGGCTGCAGCGGCGCTGAACGATAACCCGCAAATTGAGGCCATTGGGGTCAACTGTACTAGCATGGAAACCATCACCCCAGCGTTGCGGGTACTACGTCACGCCACGGAAAAGCCACTGATTGTCTACCCCAACAACGGCGATACCTACGACCCCAGCTCCAAGAGTTGGGTGACCAACCCACACGCTGCCAGCTTCACGGACCTGGTGCCAGAATGGATCACGGCCGGTGCTGCCATCATCGGTGGTTGTTGCCGTACGACGCCGACCGATATCGGCACCATCCGCGTCGCCATTGACGAAGCGGAATAACAATAACATTAGTCTTTGAATTTAAAAACTAGGTGCAGCCAGTTTGGTGGCTACACCTAGTTTTTTGGTTGGCAGCACTATGAGCCCCCTAACTGGTCACGGAGAGTGGGCCCCCCACACTAAATTTTGACCACCCGTCAACAATTTAATGCTAGGATAGTGCCAAAGGAAGTGGTCACATTGAAAACAATCGGTTTACTGGGTGGCATGAGTTGGGAAAGTACCGTCACCTACTACCAGCTAATTAATACGTTGGTCAACAAACGCCTTGGCGGGGTCCACTCCGCCAAAATTCTGATTGCCAGCGTCGACTTTGACGAAATCGCCCGGTGCCAGGAACGCAACGAGTGGGATAAGAGTGCGGACATCCTCGGCCGCGCCGCGCACGGTTTGGAGTTAGCCGGGGCCGACTTTATCCTGATTGGCGCCAACACGATGCACAAAGTAGCCACGCAGATTCAGTCCTACATCAAGATCCCGTTGTTACATATCGCCGACGCCACCATTGCGGCTTTGCAACAACAACACATTACGCGGGTGGGACTGCTCGGGACCAAATACACGGTGCAAGAAGACTTTTACAAGCAGCGGATCGCAGCTGCGAGTATCGAGGTGCTCACTCCCAACGCTGCCGGCATTGATGAAGTCAACCGCATTATCTACGAGGAACTCGTGGTGGGTCAGAAGGAGCCGAGCTCTAAGGCCAAGATGCTGGCAACCATTGAACAGTTACAACAAGCCGGCGCCCAGGGACTGATTCTGGGTTGCACCGAACTGGACTTGCTCGTACAGCCAGCGGATACGGAATTACCGCTATTCGACACAACCCGAATCCATGCGGAGGCAGCGGTGGACTGGGCGTTGCGGTAATCACGGTTAGAGCGGCTGCTCGTTACTCGCGCCGAACAAATATTTCCCGGGAAATACCTCACACCACCATCAGTACCGCGTGTCCAACCAGCGTCACGCCATAGACCATCACAATAGCGCCTGAAATAATGTTGATCCACAACAGGAACCGCCGTGGTAGTCGGTTCTTGAGTATGCCGATAATTAGGGTGACACCAAAAAACCACAGCGCTGTGCTACTTAAAATGCCCAATAAGAACGGCAGCACCTGACTATTGCTGAGCGTACTGCGCATCGCCCCGAATGACACGCTGGTATCAATGATGGCTTGGGGGTTGGCAAAGGCCACCACCCAGGCGCCCGTAAACGCCTCCTTGAGCGGCATGGCGGTATCACCACCACCCAACGTGGTAGCGTTGGCGCTCCGTAAGATTCCCCAACCCATCCAAATTACCACTACGCCGCCGACCAGCAAAATCACTAACTTGAGCCATTGGTAATGGGTAATAATCGTGCCCACGCCCAAAAAGGCCACCACCGTTAACGTGGTATCCGCTACCCACACAAAAGCGGCGATCAACAAGGCCCGCCGGAGTCGGTTGCTCATGGCACTATTGAAGACAAAGAGGTTTTGCATCCCGATGGAACTAACTAGGGCAATGCTAATCAGCATCCCGCGCAAATAAACTGCTAACATGTTGGCCTCCTCACGCTACTATCCACAAAGAAAAAGGCACTCACCACACAATCTTCCAGCGCCATGCGCCGTGCCTACGATCGTGAAGTGAGTGCCTAAGCCAGTTGCCCGACGACAAACTGACCCAATAGCAATTTAACTTAACTAAGATTTTACCCGTGGTAATTGTGGCCGTCAAGTCGCCATCTTTGCCTGGTGTCCATACTGTTAAACACGCCACCGATAACTATGCCTGCTAACAATGGTCACTAATTTATGCCATAATGTGGCCGGACATAAATTGCACAGATGGAGGCTTGCTATGACCACCTTTTATTTTATTCGGCACGGTCAGACCACCGCAAACGCACTTGGCCTGAAGCAAGGCATCATCAATGACGCGCAAACCCACCTTAACACCGCGGGCCAGCAGGAAATACAGCGCTTGCACCAACAATTTGACATCAGCTTTGCCGACCGTATCGTCATCAGTCCGCTTGACCGGGCACGGGAAACCGCCAGCATTCTCAACGAAGATGCGCGCCTGCCCCTAACCACCGATCAGCGGGTCAACGAGATCTCATACGGCTCGTGGGACGGGCAACCTAACGCACAGTTGGAGGCCGAACACCCTTCCGTGTTTGACCCCGTTTTGCACGACGTGTTACCCGACTATGTCCAGTTAGCCAGTGACGGCGAGCAGTTCAGCCATGTACGCCAGCGCGTGGACGCGTTCATGCACGATGCCGCCGACCAGTACCCGGACGACAACATCATCGTGGTGTCACACGGATTCACCATTAAAGCGGCGGCGGTGGTCGCCACCAGTACGCAGGACATGATGAGCATCCCCGAGCCCGATAACTCCAGCGTCACAAAAATCACCCTGAGTGACGAAACCATGCGTTATTACCTGTGGTACTACAACCGTTTTAATACCACCGTATACTAGGAGCACATAAAAACACGCCCAACGCGTTCACGTTAGGCGTGTTTTTTATACCCAGCGGTGCTTAATCGGATACCGTGAGTGGCGTCAGGTAACTACCATCAACCGCGTACCCTGGCGTCTGGACGTTAGCCTCAGGCGCAATCATGTACGCCGCATCAAGGTCAACATACTGCACGTTGCGATGAGCAGACGCAAAGGCCACCGCCGCCGCCAAACTGATGGGGGCTTCAATCATACAGCCGACCATACAATCGATACCGTAGTCGGCGCACAGCTCAGCAATCTTGGTTGCCTGCGATAAGCCGCCCGTCTTCATTAACTTAATGTTGATCAGATCGCACGCATGCATCCGGATCAACCGTAGTGCATCACGGTAGGTGTGCACGGACTCGTCGGCCATCACGGGTAACGCCACGTTGGCCGTCACCCGTGCCAACCCATCCAGATCGTCGGCACGAACGGGCTGCTCAACAAACTGGATGTTCAAGTTGAGGTCGGCAAAACGGTTGATGGCGCTGATGGCCTGTTTCGGCGTCCACCCCTGGTTAGCGTCAAGCCGCAGTGGCGTGAGACCACCAACGGCATTGGCGATGGCCCGCACCCGTTCTACGTCGGTATCCAGGTCACCCGCACCAACTTTGATTTTAAAAGCCGCAAAGCCCTTATCCGCTAGTGCGCGGGCCATCGCCACCATGTGTTCAGTATCCGCAATACCAATTGTGTAGTCGGTCTGGATCGTCACGCCGGTGCCACCCAATAACTGCACCAATGAGGTGTCAAACTGCTGCGAGCGGAGATGATACAACGCAATTTCTACGGCCGCTTTAGCCGCAGCGTTGTGCTGAATGCTACTTTGTACCGTTGCCAATAAGTTCTCCCAATCATCAATGTCCGCACCAATAATGGCCGGTGTAATCCCCTCGCGCACAGCAGACTGCATCGTGCCCATCGTGTCGCCGGTCACCACGGCGTTCGGACTGGCCGCGCCAATTCCGGTGAGGCCATTATCCAACTGAATGCGTACCACCATTGCTTCCAGCTGTGTCACGGCGTGCTGCGACGTGGTAAATGGTTCTGCTAACGGTAACCGCTGGGAATCAACCGTAATACTCTCAATTTTATTACCCATAATGTAAGCCCCTTCACGTGTGTTTACCCTCAATGTACCATGACCGACAGGTAAAGTGAACGGAAAATGTGCTACTTGCACAGACAAACGGTCACGGCGCGCCACACCCTGCCCTGCAGAGAATAAAAAGCACTCACATCACCATGTCTCGGTGACGTGAATGCCAACTAAAAATTTGTTTCACGTGAAACACTGTATTTAGTTACGCGCCCCCAACTGCTGGCGGAGCGTCCGTGCGGCGTCTTTGCTCCCCGTAAAAATTAGGTGGTCGTTTGGCTCAATTAGCGTATCACCATGCGGCGCCACAAAGTGCCCGTTACGGTAGATTCGACTCACGGTAATGGCCCCAATGTCGGGCAAACTTTGCAACGTTTTGCCAGTATACCGGTGGTTGTGCACTTCAACTTCGTACAGGCCAGCTTCGGTATCCGTCAATAGTTTCAGCGTAGACGGTGATTCGATCATCCCGCGCAGCAAACTGGCGTTAACCGTAAAGGTGTTGAATAGCTCCACACCGTCAGCGGCCAGCTCCTCAAGGTGGTCATCACCCGCTTCACGCGTTTCAAAGCGCGCGACCACGCGGGCAACTTTGTGCTCGACGGCCATCCGGGCAATACGGTAGTTGCGGTCCGCGTCAAAGTAGCCGAGTACCAAGATGTCAGTATCAAACACCCCCGCCTGGGTGAGCGCATCATCGTCCAAAGCAGCTAGTAGCTTGACGTTCACCTGGCTGTTGTAAGTCCGGTAATTCTTTTCGGAATCAGTCACCATGGTAATGTCGTACATGCCTTTGGCCAACTGTTGCGCCACAGGAACCGTCAGAATGTTAGCCCCCAGAAAGGTGACGCGCGTCCGTTCCTCATCCTCTGGTTGCGGCCGGTACAACTTGTTAAACACAATGGGCGCAATCACACAGCTCAGAACGGCCGCCAGGGTGAAGGCCCCTGACTGGTCAGACGTAATCGCGTTCAGGTTCCGCGCGATGGTCAATGTAGGAATGACCAGCGTAATCGTCGTGGACGTCAGAACGGCCCCCGCCGCGGAATTCCGCGCGTTAAAGCGTTGGTGGAAGATAAAAAAAGGTATAAGTTTGGCCAGTGCAAAACAAACAAAGAAGACCGGAATCAACATTAATGCCTGTGGGTTCCCCATCATGGTGCGCAGGTTGAGTTTAGCACCCGTCATAATGAAGAAGATGGGAATGAAAAAGCCGTAACCAATGGACGTGAGCTTATCCCGCGTCACCTCGCTGGGCCGCAAGAGTTTCATGACGATGCCAGCTAGGAACGCGCCGAGGATGTTTTCAGCACCCACGTTTTCGGCGATGGTGACCAGCACGAAGATGAGGAAGAACGCCAGCCGAATGTCGAGCTGAGTTGTGGATTTGTCGATGCGGGCAAAGAACTGGTACACGGCTTTAAACCGGCGCAGCAGGATAATGGCGGCCAGAAAAATCAGTAGTACCAACCAAATCCGGGCAGCATGGCCCCCGTTAATGGTGGAGTATACGGTCAGTGCCAGCAACGGGATGATTTCGCCAAGCGCTGCGGTCAGCAGGATGGTCTGCCCTAGTGGCTTACTGAGTAATTCCTGTTCAGTTAGCGCAGCGATCACGACCCCAAGCGCAATGGTCGAAAACAGGATGGTAGCCAGCATGACGTCACTAAACAGGCCCAACATTTTCAGCACCACCGCCAGCACTAACGCGGTGATGACAACGCCCACAAAGGCACTACCCGCGAGAAAGACGGGCGAACGCGGCACCGTACCGTCGCGGTTAGCCCGCGGCTTTTGGACAAACAGTTCAAAGTTGATTTCCATCCCCGACAGGAAGATCAGAACGATCACCCCAAGGCTGGATAAGAAGGTCAGGTCGGTCGTGGTGGTCACGAACCGCAGACCGGTTTTACCCAACAGAATACCGACCACGATTTCGGCCACGGCGGTAGGAATCCCGTTGATTTTAAACCGGGCCATGAACAGCGGGATCATTAGCGCCGCGATCATGACGATTAACATTGAAAGTTGTGGCATAAGATACATCCCTTCACGTAATGTCTTAATTGTCATCAAGTATAACGCACCCTACCGCTGGATTTCATAACAAAATCGGTGGTGGTGACCCCAACCCTGCACCGCGCCAGCTCTGGCTTGCCGCCACCAACTGACAGCCAACCAGAAAAGGCGTGACCCATACAGGTCACGCCTTACTCGTTACGTTGTTAAATTACTTGCCCGGTACATAGTCGGGGTCGATGACCAAAACTGGCTTGATCGTCTTACCACTGCGTGAGTCCGCGTTGGCTTCGTTGATCTGATCGAACGGGTAGAACTTCTCGGTCTTGTCAAAGTCGAACATGCCCATCTGGTAGAACTTGATCAACCGGGGCACGTCGATCTGCGGAATCGAGTCACCCATGTTAACGCCGACAATCTTCCGGTCAGACGTGCACAGGTCGTTCCACGTATCCACGTCGATGTGGTGTGCCGTAACGGCAATAGTTGCGGTCGTACCACCCTGAGCCAAAGCCTGGATGGAACTTTCCATGACCGCCGTAACCCCCGTCGTGTCCACAGCCCAGTCAACACCGTAACCACCAGTCAAGTCGCGAATGGCCTTAACCGGGTCGGTCTCCTTACTGTTGATGGTGTCAGTGGCGCCGAGCTCCTTAGCCAGAGCAAGACGACTGTCGACAATGTCAACGGCAATGACTTTAGTGCAGCCAGAAATCCGGCCCGCCATCATTGCGGCCAGACCAACGGCACCAGTACCAAAGACGGCGATGGTGTCACCCGGATGTGGCTGCAACGTGTTCAGCACGGTGCCGGAACCAGTGACATAACCACAGCCCAAAGGACCGAGGGCCCGCAAATCCAACTCCTTGGGCACCTTCACGGCGTTACGTTCACGCACAACCGTAGTGGTGGTGAAGGAACTCTGGTCAAACATGTCCGCGACGTGCTTACCGTCAATGGTGAAGTGCGACGACCCATCTGGACGCACACCTGAGAGGTTATTGTGCGCGTAGTTCAAGCACTGCGTTGGAATCCCACGCAGGCAGTTAGCACACTGTCCACAAGCGTAGAAGCTCAGGACAACGTGGTCGCCCGGCTTAAACTGGGTGACTTCTGGACCAACTTTTTCCACGATCCCAGAACCTTCATGCCCCAGCACGATTGGATAGTCGATAGTCGCATCGCCAACCCGCAACGCTTCGTCGGAGTGGCAGATCCCGGTCGCAACCATGTGGATCTGCAAATCATCCGGCCCCATCGGACAGAGTTCGACGTCGTCGCGGATTTTAAAGTCCGCGCCCTGATGGTCCACAACTGCAGCAGTGATTTTCATAAAGAAAAACCCCCTCAATTAAAATAATTGCTTACAGGGGTCATCATGGCACTGTTAAGGCGAGAATGCAAAGGCTTACAGAAAATTCGCGTACTACCGGGCACTTGTCGACACAAAGTAGATGGCCGACTCGATCATCGCGATGAAGAAGCTGACCGGCACGTTGGTCCAATATGACAAGGCCAACGCCCCCCAGACCCCAATGAGTGCGAACAAAATTGCTAACCCGATCATCTGGGAGACGCGCCGACCCCAACGCATGGCCGCGCTAGCAGGTAACGTCATCAGGATGAAAATCAGTAGGGAGCCCACGACCTGGGCGGACACCGCCACGGTCGTCGCCATCAAGACAAGAAAGACAACGTCCACAGCTTTGACGTGGGGCAACGAATCCACCGCCGTCGCGTGGTCAAACGCCACGTGCCGTAGCGGCCGGTACAGCAACACGCCTACCAGCAGAACGGCCAACGTCAGTACGATTACATGCACGATGTTCTGATGGCTAATACTAAAGATCGACCCAAACAGAATGCTGGTAGCTGAGCTGGCATTCTTTTGCGATAGTGCAAGGAACGCGATCCCGAGCCCGATCGCCACCGAACTGACCGCCGATACCGTTGACTCGCTGCGCCGTTCATCACCCACGTCCAGTTGGCCAATGCTGGCTGACGATACCAGGGTAAAACCAAGCATCCCCAGTAGTGGCGACCACCCCATGAACAGGGCAAAGGAAGCCCCGGCAAAACCAATTTCACTGAGCACGTGTGCCAGGAAGGACATTCTGCGGGCCACCACAAACACACCGATAAAGCCGCTCACGATGGCAATCAACGTCCCTACCACGTAGGCATTTTGCATAAACGGATAGTTAAACATGGTCGCGTCCCCCTTCCTCAAGTTTGCTAGTATCCAGCGCGTCAATCGGCCCGAACTCGGCCCCATCCGGGCTGAGCAGCAAGTAGTTATCCGAGTACCGTTCCACGATGTCGAGGTCATGGCTCACCATGATGACACTCAAGTCGTGGTGGTCTCGATAATGTTTCACAACATCCATCAACGCAAACTTAGCCACATTATCCATGTTAGCCGTTGCCTCATCGAGAATCAGGACGTCAGGATCCTGGATCATGGCCTGGGCGAGAAAAGCCCGTTGCTTTTCCCCACCAGACGCGCGGTCGATCCGCTCGTTGGCGATTGCCGTTAGGTTAGCCTCCTCCAAAACGTGAGCGAGGTGCTCCTTTTCACTCCGCCGCAACCATGGTAGCAGACCACGGTCATAGCTGAGGCCCACAAAGTCGGCGATGTGCAACGGAAACGCCCCAATATCGTCATGGTACTGGGGTACGTAACCAATGCGCAGGTCCTGTGTGTGGTCATGGATAATTTGGCCCTCCGTGACCGTCCGTTGACCCATAATGGTCCGAATGAGTGTGGTCTTCCCCACGCCGTTATCACCAACTAGGGCCAGAATCTGACTACTATCAAGGTGGAAGTTTACGTGGCGGTATAACCACCGCTTATTGTCGGTAAACTGAATGCCGACGTCTTTGCCAGTAAGAATACGCACTTAAATACCTTCTATCTTCATTAACTTCGGTTACACATCGAGGCAAACGCTCAGTTCCTGGATAAACCGCCCAATGACGGCCTGTTCCGCCGCGGAAAAGTCATCAAGGACGGCCATGTACGCCTTGAGGGTGTCCTGATGGTTACGCGCGTGTGCGGCGGCCAGTTGCTGGCCAAAGTCGGTCAGGGACCATTGCTTACTACGTGCGTCGTCCGGATCCCTGGTGAGTGTCACCACCGCCGGCACCAACTTTTGCAGTCCCCGCATGGCTTTGGTCACGCCCGCCGCCGAAATATCCAGTTCTTTGGCTAACGTCGAGTTAGTCTGCGGTCCCTGCAACAACATCATCAACGCATGCCCCTGGGTGCCGGTGACCTGCCCGGTGCTGTCACCCAACAACACTTCCTGCTGGTTCTCGGGGACGACCCGCCGCACCTCGTTGAGTAATTTAGCTAACTGTTCCGCATACACCTTAGTGTCTGCCATGATTTGCCTCCGTCTTGCTTTCTACTATTGTTGCAGCGCTTTGAGTACCGCCCGCAACTCCTTGGTTTGCCACTGAATATACGTTTCACCAGCCGGCTTAGTCTCGGTAATGTTGACCACCGGTACCCCGTGCTGACGAGCGTAGGCGACGGCGGACTTCACCAGCCGTCCACTGTTCTGGGGGTTGTTGATGACAAAGGCCACCGTGTGGTTTTGGACATCGGTCTGCCACTGCCGAATTTCCGTGGCCGTGGGGTCATTTTCCGCATCGACAGCTTCCGCAAAGGCGTGAGCGTCATTCTGCGCCCCCAGCGCTGTTAGCATGTTGTCGTAGACGGGTTCGGTTGCCAGGTAGCGTTTGCCCGCTAATTGCTGACGGGCTCGGCGTTCCAACCGCCGCAAGCCTTTGAACTTGGCTAGGTACCGCTGGGCGTTAGTCGTGTATTGTCGCTTATGCTGGGGGTCAATTTTGATCAACTGTCGCTCGACCGCCAACACCACTTTGCGTGCCGTTGACGGCTTGTACCACAGGTGTTCGTTGCCCCCCGTCTTGTAGCCGGTCAGCTGCGCCACGGTAATGGCCTTGGCCCCGCTATTTTGCTGGGCGAACTGACTACTCCACTTATCGTAGCCACCACCATTGGAAATAATGATGTCCGCGGCCGCGTATTCCTTGGCCACATCCGAAGTGGGTTCGTAGTCATGGGGATCCACCTTGGTATTTTGAATGACCGAACTGACGCTGGCGTACTTGCCCGCCACGCCCTGCGCCATCTCACCATAAAAATCCAGGCTCGCCACGATGTGAATACTCTTTTGCGTCGTACCCTGTTGCTGCTGGGCTAAACCGCGGTTAATAATGAACCCCGTCACGGCAATAATCAAAACGAGCGGCACAATGACCGTCCACCAGGTATGTTTCTGCTGCATACGTCAATCTCCCTCAACCAGTACGAATTGGGTACCAAAATTTTAATTAACCGGTTAATTAACCAGTTAAATATAATCGAGCCGTGGTTGGCTGTCAACACTTACTAACCAAAAGATAGTATTTTTGCGCAAAAAAATTAACCAACGGTAGCACCGACTAAAATCTGGGTGAGAATAGTAAAGGAGCAACCACCGATCAATCACCCTGATTGCCGTAGTTACTCCTTTGCTTTTAGTGCCTATTCTGACTGTCGTTTGTGCTCAACGGAAAGTAATTCGTCACGTCTGCTGTGTAACCAAATTGCTCGTTAAACCGGCGTAACGTCGCCTCATCGTGGGTACTAGCCAAACCCGTCCGCCGCAATTTAACGTACAGGTCATAGTACGGTAGGGCCCGGGCCCGCGCCAACGCCAGCTCGGCATCCACATCGTAGTCGACGTGCCGCAAATCGATGTCGGTCAGCCCTTGGTTGCCCACCGTCAACAACATGTAGCGCGCCCGTTGATCGCGGCGTAACGGGGCGTATGGCGAGTAGGGTTGCCCAACGGCACCCGGATTAAGCACCAGCTGGCCAGCATCCCCATACCGTACCAACTGGGTATGAATGTGCCCGTATACCGCCACGTCCGTCTGGCCATCAGCAAAGAGGGCCTTAAAATTACTCTGTTCAGCGCGCGGATACAGCGTGTGCCCGTAATTAATATCGGGCAGGTTGTGCTGAATGCCAAAGTGCAGGCCCCCTAACATCCGCGTCATACATAGTGGCCACCTGCCTAAAGCCTGCAGATCTGCGGCTGGCATGCGCTCCAGCAGGTAGCGAACGTTCCGCGCGACAAAGATGTCCATCGGCCGTCGCGGGTGGTAACTCCCCCGCATAATGGCTGCGGCAAAGTCGTCCCAATTACCCCGCACGCGGATGGTGGGGTGCACCGCGTTAATAAGCGTCCACACGTCTTCGGCACCAGGGCCCGGCATGTAAATATCGCCGAGGCACCAATACTCGTCCACCCCCGCTTGCTGCGCATCGGCCAGGACGGCCCGTAACGCGGTCACGTTACCATGAATATCCGAAATAATGGCCACTTTGGTCATCACCGTCACCCCTATTACCATGTAAGTATATAGGGCTAGTATACCCCGGAATGCCTGACATTCCCTCCATCAAGCACCATTCGCTTCATAGCAGTCAGTAAGCTGTAGCGCGTTGTAACTTGTTACACTTGCACACGTAAAACTGTAAGTTCTTGTTGGGTTAGCTATGAAAGCGATGTCACGCAAAATTAAAACCAATTATCGTTGACCAGCATGTCACCTTGCTCGCTTGTGATGCCGAGATACAGCCAACGCGCGTGTAAACGGGTACGACAATCCTTGCAAACTATGTTAGAATGAACGAGTAAAAAAATTTGTTTTCAGTTTTTAGGAGGACTTTATAATGCCATTTGTTAACGGCACAGAACTGTTTGCTGCGGCTCGTAAGGGTCACTATGCTATCGGTGCTTTCAACACCAACAACCTTGAATGGACTCGTGCCATCCTTAAGGGTGCTCAGGAATTGAACGTTCCCGTACTTATCCAGACTTCCATGGGTGCTGCTAAGTACATGGGTGGTTACAAGCTTTGCAAGGCTTTGATCGAACTCGAAGCCGAAGCAATGAACATCACCGTTCCAGTTGTTATTCACCTGGACCACGGTAACTACGAAGCTGCTAAGGAAGCTATTGCTGCCGGCTACAACTCCGTTATGTTCGACGGCCACGACCTGCCATTCGAAGAAAACTTGGCTAAGACTAAGGAAATCGTTGCTTTGGCACACGCCAAGGGCATTTCCGTTGAAGCCGAAGTTGGTTCTATCGGTGGTGAAGAAGACGGTGTCATCGGTGAAGGTGAATTAGCCTCTGTTGAAGAAGCTAAGACTATCGCCGACACTGGCGTTGACTACCTGGCTGCTGGTATTGGTAACATCCACGGCCAGTACCCAGACAACTGGAAGGGTCTGCACTTCGACCGTCTCCAGGAAATCGCTGATGCTGTTGCTCAGCCACTGGTTCTGCACGGTGGTTCCGGTATTCCTCAGGAACAGGTTGAAAAGGCCATCTCCATGGGTATCGCCAAGCTGAACATCAACACTGAATGCCAGATGGCGTTCGCCAAGGCTACGCGTGAATACATCGAAGCCGGCAAGGACCAGCAGGGCAAGGGTTACGACCCTCGTAAGTTGCTGGCTCCTGGTACTCAGGCCATCACGGATACCTTCAAGGAAATCTGTGGCTGGATGGGCACTAAGTCCGTTAAGTTGGTTCCTGAAGAAGTTTAATGACTTCCTCACGTTAGCTATTAAAAAGTCCGTCAACATTTGTTGGCGGGCTTTTTTTACGCAGGCCCTTAGTGCTTTAGCACTTAGGGCCTGCTACTCGGAGGCTTCGCAACGCTAAGCCGAGAGACTGCTGCTCAATAGCTACAGACAAATACAGATCACCACTACCCAGAAGACTAACCGTTCACCGTAACCGCCGGTACGCCCACATGGTCAGCGGCACAAAGGCCAGCATCAACACCCCACCACTCACGAGCACGACGGAAGCGTCAATGCCCCAGGTGCCGGTGCCCATCAGGCCTCGGATAGCAGTCACCGCCATGCTGACGGGGTTGAGCTTGACCAGCGTCTGCATTAGCCGTGGTAACGTCCGGGTAGGAATGAAGGCATTCGAGAGAAAGGTCATCACCAGAATGATAATCATTGATAAGCTACCGATCATTTCCGCATCTTTGGCTAACAGCCCCACCAGTGCGAACACCCAAGAGATAGACCAACCAATGAAAATGGCGAGTAGCAATGCCGCTACAACTGCCGGGAAGCTAGCGGTGGACCGCCACCCCATCATCGTCGCCGTGAGGAGCGCCATCACGCCGGATACCAGTAGCCGCAGCACATCGCCCACCAGTTGCCCGGCTAGTGGGGCCAGCGGTGAAATCGGTAACGTCTTGAACCGGTCAAACACCCCGGAATTAATATCCGTCCGCAGTTGCTGCCCCGAGCCGGACGCCGCGTTCAGAATACTTTGCACCAAAATACCGGGTACTAGCATTGGCAGGTACGCGTGCACGCTACCCGCGATGGCCCCACCAAACAAATAACCAAACAGCAAAGTAAATATTATCGGTTGCACTACCACATCGCTGAGGCTGTCAGGATCATGCACGGTTTTAAGTAGATTACGGTGCGCTAACGTCATCGTGTTCCGCACCACGTGATTAGTAACTTCTGTTTTCATCATTTTTGCGTTGCTCCTTAATTCTTCCCCACGGTCATCCGCAGAAACACGTCATCCAATGAGGGTTCCTGCATGGCAAAGTTGCTCAGTGGCACGCCAGCAGCTTGTAATTGCTGCAAAATGGTGTTCACTGCGGGTAAACCATCCGGACCCAGGTCAGCGGTGACCGTGCGTTTTTCCACCATGACGGGTCCCGACAATACTTTCTGCACTACCGCTTGGGCCGGCGTGGTCCAGGATGCCGCTGGGACCTCCAGTGAGAGCCGTGACCCACCAATCTGCTGTTTGAGCTGGCTGGGCGTCCCCACCGCCACCATGCGCCCATGGTCAATCAACGCAATACGGTCGGCCAACTGGTCCGCTTCCTCAAGGTACTGGGTCGTCAGCACGACCGTTGACCCCTGCTGAACCAGGTCGCGGATGGTAGCCCACATCTGGGCCCGTGTCCGCGGGTCCAATCCCGTGGTGGGCTCATCAAGAAACAGGATACTGGGAGCACCAATCAGACTGACCGCCAAATCCAACCGCCGCCGCATCCCGCCAGAAAATTCGGATAGTCGCTGGTTAGCCGCGTTGGTCAAATCAAAGCTGGCAAGCAGTTCTGCGGCCCGTGCACGCGCAGCGCTGCGACTCAATCCGTTCAGGCGGGCAAAGATGACCAGGTTCTCCGTTGCGGTCAAATCCTGATCAATGGTGGCAGTTTGACCGGTGAGACCAAACTGCCGGCGCACCATCTGCGGCTGAGTTAAAGTATCAAAGCCGTTCACCGTGATGTGACCACCATCCTGGCGTAACAACGTGGTGATCATCTTGAGAGTGGTCGTCTTGCCGGCACCATTAGGCCCGAGCAAGCCGAACACTTCTCCTTGGCGTACCGCGAACGATACATCGTGCACCACCACGCGGTCACCGAACCGCTTCTGTACGTGTGCTACTTCAATTGCATTTTCTTTTTCCAAGCTAAGAGACTTCCTTTGGTTTTCTATCAGGGCCCCTGATTAAATATATAGTAAGGCCCCCTGATTAAAATGTCAACCACGCCGGTGCGCCCTCCTAGGGCGAATACTGTATACTAAAGAAAACGGGAATGGACTGATAGACGTGGCAGACGAAATTAAGGCTGAACTGGCCGCTGGCAAACTGGTCGAGTACGAACAGTTGAGTAAGATCTATGATGACATCGTCAAGCAACCCCGGCCGCGCTTAACGGTCGAGGGCCAGGGCAAAATATTACTGGCACTAGCCGACGAAGACCACCTATCCCAGCGACAGTTGGCGGAACGGTTAGGCATCTCGCCCCAGTCAACCAGCGAGTTTGTCGCCAAATTGGCCAAGCGCGGTCTGGTCAGCCTTTCGAAGTCGGCTACAGACAAACGGGTCAACCTGGTCAACTTGACCGACGCCGGGCGGACCGAGGTTGAATCGGCACCAGCAGAAGTACCACCATTCCTCAACGCCCTTTCCAACGACGACCTTGATCAGCTCTCCCAGCTGCTCGACAAGATCACGACGGCCATGTACAACGATATCGACGTGGCCAACCCCACGCTAGCGGTAAAGTTCCACAAGTTGTTCGCTAGCCGGTACTTGAAACGCTTTCAGCAGTAGTGGTGCGCCTTGGCGCGATACACGTACGCCGCAATCCCATCACCGTTACCAGCGGCCCAGCCAGACGGCTTACAATTTGTAAGCATGTATGCTATAATACTGAGTAAATCAGGTGGTGCTTGAGCACCCACACTTGGAGGTAATTGATTCATGGAAATGTACAAACCAACGGTAGTATCAGACGACGCGGTGCGTACCGAGCTCAACAAGCCCGGCAAGCAGGTCATGTTCATGACGGCCGACTGGTGTGGCGACTGCAAAGCCATCAAGCCATTCGTCCAGCAGATCAAGGAGCACGCCATGAGTAAGGGTGCTGGCTGGGTTGATGTTGACCGCGACGCCAACATTGAAATCGCTAAGGAACAAGGTCTGAAGGGCATCCCCGCCTTTGTTCTCTTCGAAGACGGTAAGCAGATCAACCACATCGGCAACGGTGAACGGCTGAACCCCAAGCAGGTAACCGACTGGGTTGACAGCAACGTCCTCGCCTAACTAAATCTGGATACACAAAACGGCCGCACGTTGAGTGCGACCGTTTTTTTGCGTGCAAATTTTATAACTTACTGGGCTAGCGCTGACTCCACGCTACTCAAGTCGACCCCCTGGCTGGCGGCCAACTGCTGCGCCTGCCGATAAACACCATACCAATTACCCTGCGCGATTTGCGCGCGAACGCCGTCAAGCGCGCTGGTGCTATAAATAGCGTTGGCTGCCGTGTTGGCCTGCGCACTGTCCATACCTTTACTCGTCAGCAGTGCCGCCAACGCCGACTCACTCTTGGCGGCCTGCATCACCGTCGACACACGTGTGGTCTTAATGGTATTAGCCACCTGGTCGATTGCGCCATCAACGGTACTGTTACCCGTTTTGGCTGAATCCAGCTTGCTGACCACCACACTCTTGACGGCCTTATCCGCCACCGTATCGTTGCCGCCCGTCGCCGTGCGCACGGTGTTGTTAATGGGAGTGAAGAAAACCACGCACAAGACCACCACTGCGATGACAATGGCCAGGATAGCGGCCACCCAGCGACCGGGATGGTGCCGCTTCTGGGCGACCGGTGCTGTGGTCCGCCCACGACGCCGAGTAACTGGGCCCGTACGCCGCCGTTGTTGCTGTTCCTGCTTACGTTGCATACGCCCCATGATGAGTACCTCCTCATATACTTACCCCATTATAGCTGACCGCCGCGCGGACACTGCGGCCACCACGATAAACAACAAAGATAATTTATATTTACCAACTAAAACGGCCACCTCCGCGTCCAGCAAAGGTGGTCGTCATTAGTTGATCAACGAATCGTTATTCGTCCTCTTCTTTAGTATCATCATCCGACAACTTACCCCGGTCATACGTCAGGTGAATAGCCGCCGGAATCAAAATTGGGATAATCAGCACTAGGATAATTAACCCGATGATCACGGCCAGAGCCACCTGAATTAGGGTCAGCACCCCTGACGGCATCAAGGCAGCAAAGGTACCGCCCAGAATCAGCGCGGCCGAGAGCACAACCGCCCCGATGACCTCGGAGGCCCGCACGATATTGACGCTTGGCCGCTCCCCGTCGGCACCAAATTCACGGTACTTCATCATCAGGAAGATACTGTAATCAACCCCAAGGGCAATCAGCATAACGAACGCGAAGAATGGTGTGTTCCACGTCAGCATCTTTTCACCCAGGAAGGCCCCACTGACCCAACGCGTAATGCTCAGGGACGTGAAGTAAGCCAGGACGAGCGTACCCAGAATGTACAGTGGCTGCAGAATTGAGCGCGTAATGAACATCAGCGCGAGGCCGATCCCGATGAGCATGATGACTGCGGTCCGCACAAAGTCGGAGGACGCGATGTCATGCGTGTCGGCAATCGTGGCGGTCTGCCCGCCAATGGCAACCGTGGCACCGTCCAAAGCGGTCCCCTTCAGCTCACTTTGTACTTCCTTCTTGATGGCCTTCACTTCCGCCATTGCTTTGGCAGAACTGGGGTTGTAACCCAAGACGATGGTAAGCTGCGTGGCGTGCTTATCCGCCGACATGTACTGCTTGATCGCCGGCTTGAAGGTCTTACTGTGTAGCGTCTTCGTTGGGATGTAGAACTCATCCGCTGCGGCTGACTTACGGAGCCCGGTCAGGTAACTGTTCGACTGGGCCACGCCCTTACTGATGGTATTCAGACCATCGCTGGCACTACCCAGCCCGTTTTGTAGTTGCTGCATCTGCCCCACGACACCCTGCAGGCTGGTGTACATGGTCTTCTGCCCGGCATTGACCTGAAGCAACCCACTTGTCAGCGCCGGCACGTTGTTGTTCAACGTCGTGGCGCCATTAGCTAACGTCGTCGAACCGTTAGCCAAAGTCGTCGCGCCACTAGCAAGCGAACCCGTGCCGGTAGCCAACGTGTTAGCACCATTGGTTAACGTACCCGCACCAGTGGCCAAAGTGGCAGCGCCGTTGGCTAAGGTATTAGCGCCGCCAGACAGCGCGTTAGAACCACTCGCCAAGCTGGACGTCGCCGTCTGTAACTTCTTGAGGTTGGTTTGTAGCGCCGTCATTTGGCTCCCAACCTGACCTAACTGTGAGGACATCGCGGATAACTGCTGGCCCTCACTCATTAAGCTGTTAACTGAGGACAACATCTTCTGCAAGCCCGCAATCTGTGCCTGAATGGCCTTGATCTTGTCTTTGGACGGTAACGCGCTGGCCACTGACTTCAAGCTATTGGCCTGACTAGCTAGCGTACTCATACCACTGACTTTAGAGTTCAACCCCGTCAGCGTACTGATGTTAGGTGCCAAGTAACTGGAAGAACTGGTTTGGGCGGTCGTAATGATCTTTTGCGCGGCTTCCTTAGACGCCACCGAAGCCGATGCGTCGTTGGCAATCGTCTTGGCCGCAGCTATCATCTGCACGTTGGCAACTTCAGCCTTAACATCGTTGCTCCCAACCGTTCCCAACGCAGTCTTCAGCGTATTAATAGTGTTAGTTAGATCACCCGTACCGTTGAGCGCGTTGACCAAACTGTTGATGTTGTCCTCACTGTCAGCCAATTGCCCCAACATGGTGCTCATGGAGGAGAGTTCAGCATTCAAATTAGAAGTATTACCTAACTGTTTTTGCAGGGCGCTCATCTGCGACTGCATGTTGGCCATGGCCGTTTGTGCCCGGCTTAACTGTGCCATTTGGTTGGCACTGCCCGCCACCGCGGCGTTCAGCTGCCCAACAGCGTTGTTGATGGAGTTAGCACCGCTCGCCAGCACGGTCGTCTTGCTGGCTAAGGTCCCCGCACCAGTTGACAGTGTTGTTGCCCCGTTGGACAACGTGGATGCACCATTGGCCAGCGAACGCGTTCCGCTATTCACGGTCTGTGCACCATTAGCGAGCGTCGTGACACCACCCGCTAACGTCGAGGCCCCACTGGCTAAAGTCTTAGTACCGCTTTGCAACGAGTTGGTCCCAGCAATCAGTTTGTTGGTCCCGGTAATCAGCTGGGTCACGCCGTTAAGCCCCGATTGCATGTTACTGTTAGCAATCTGGTTCTTGGCCGACAGCAGACCACTATTAATGGTGCCGAGGCCACGGTGGACCTTAGTTGAACCTTTAGTGACCGTCTGCAACTGGTTCTTGGCGTAAAGTGCGCTGACACGGGAACCCCCTGGTTGGGTGGCCGAGGCCACGGTCTTCACGCCGTCTTTGGCCTGCAGCTTACGCGTGACCCGGTCAATGATCTTCAGGTACTTTTCTTGATCGAGTTTCTTATTATTAGTTTTAATGTACAGGGTGGATGGTTCAGCCGTCCCCTTGGAGAAGTGGTCCTGAACCACAAAGAAGCCCTGCTTGGCCGGTAAGCTGTCGCTTAATTCAGCCAACGTATCGTAGTTCAGGTGGTTGTTATAGGTAAGGAGGAACGGTAGCGAAACCAACCCCACCAACAGGATCCCCAGAAGTGGCCGCAACACGGCGTTCTTGGACAAGAAACGCCAGAGCCGACTGCGGCTCCCACCGGTAAAATTCTTGGTTGGCCAGAACATCTTTTTCCCCAGCGTGGCCATGAAGAACGGGTTCAGGGTCAACAGTACCGCCAGTAACACGGCGACCCCCACGGCCACCCCGACCGCTGACTGGTAGATGGAAAACTTAGCCAAAGCCAACGCCGTAAACCCAATCAGGATGGAAGAACCACTAAACAAAATTGTGTGGCCGGCGATACGCCGCGCCTTGCGCGTGGCGTCAACCGCCGACAGTCCCCCGGAGAGCTCCTCCTTAAACTGATCGTACATTAAAATGTTATAGTCCGTACCGACCCCAAAGAGGACGACGACCATGAAGACCTGAGTAAAGGACGATAGCGGGAACCCGAGGTACTGGACCAGGTTCATAACCACGCTCAACGAGGCCAGCATGGCCACCCCAACGGTGACCAGTGAAATTAGCGGTACGACGGGCGACCGGAAGACGAGCACCAACACGACGAAGATAAAGATGGCCGCGATAATCTCGGTCTTCTTAATGCCTTCCTCGGTCGATTGCTGAAAGTTATCGTTGAGGATGTCACTCCCCGTCACGTACGTCTTCACACCCGCAGTCTTAGCTGCCTTTTTCACGTTTGCGGCCTGAACCCGCACACCCTGATGTTTGGACATATTCAACTGCAGTAACTCCGTGGTGCGGTCCTTGGACACTAACTGGGCCCGCGCCTGCGCGTTATCCTGAGCGGACAGCATCGACTTGATCTGATAATGCCCCTTGTTACGCCGCAAACGGTTAATTGTGGCGTTGATCCGCCGCTTTTGCGTAGCCGTCAATTTGTCGTTGCCGTTGCTAAAGACGACCACAACCTGGCGCGTATTATTCTTACCATGGCCCCAGTGGTTCTGAATCGTGTTAGCCACCTGACTCTGTGCGGAACTTGGAATCTTGGTTTGTCCGTACTTAGTTACTAAAGCCGAAGTATTGGGCATTAGTAACACCGCCGCCAGGACAACCACAATCCATGCAATCAACGCACCGACATGGCGTTCAGCAAATTTCTTCATTTACAAAATCTCCCCAGGTGTTTTCAGTAACTTATGAGTTATACAAGGCCCCATTTTAGTCGCCTCCACAGCATACGCAACCCACTGTTTCTAAGCTTGTGGCTTATGCCACACACGCGGCAAAATTGGTAATTAAATATGGCATGTACTCAACCATGACCAGCAACTTCAGTACGTGCAACCATCCCCACCATCCATCCGGGTGAAGGCCGACTAAGTGTAGGGCCAGCTGATATTTTCCACTTCAATCATTAAATAATCGGCACACCGTACGGGCATAGACCAGCACGCCATTGATGTAAATTAAATAACGTGTAATGGCGGCAAAACGTGCTATGCTGGGGGCATGGTAATTTGCAGCCAATTTTCGCGCGGAAATGCCAGCTGCCCAATGACCGGAGGAGGATACCATGTCAAAACCCGTCACCATGATTGAACTATTCTACGACCTGGTCTTCGTCTACATGATCTCCCGGGCCACCGCCCTCATTCACCACCTGGAGCACGGGGTGATTGCACCGTTAGCCCTGGTGGCCTTCGTCTTTGTGGTGATTGTCTTCATTAACTCCTGGATGGTACAAAGTGTCTTCATCAACCGTTTTGGGCAGTCTTCTTGGACCGACATCGGCTTCACCTTTGTCGACATGATGATTGTTTTATACATGGCTAACAGCTTTTCGGCCCACCTGCATGCCAACCTACAGCCCTTCTACATCGCGGCCGGCCTGCTCTCATTGACCCTTTGCCTGCAATATTTGATTGTCCTCGTACAAACTAACAATGCGGCTGACCGTAACATTGCGCGTGCCTTTGCCGCCATTTTAGGTGGCCGCACGTTAGCCTTCCTGATTGCCGGCTGGTTGCCTGGCCCCCTGGGTACCATCATCGCCGTAGTTGGTGTGGTGGCCAGCTGGATTGCACCAGCTTTTACGGGTCGTTACACCCACCAACACCCAATCATCTTTGGCCACTTACTGGAGCGGTTAACCGAGTTATCAATCGTGATGTTCGGCGAAACCATCGTCGGTATTGCGGGCTTTTTCACCCAGCAGCGATTTTCGATTACTTCCATCATCATTTTTGTCATCGTGGCCAGCCTGTTTTTTGCTTATATCGCCACGTTTGACCACCTAGTCGACGACGCGCGGACCGGTGAAACCGGCAATTTACTAATCTACCTGCACTACCCCATTATTTTTGGTATTAGCATGATCACCGTTTCACTTAACTTCATTACCTTGCCTACCGCCAAGCCGAACTTTGCGGTCACCTTCCTGTACGTCGGTATCACTTTGCTGTACTTGGGCTTACGTTGCGCGCGCCGTTACCAGCGCCCCGAGTTCCAGTGTGCTGACGGCACTTATGGTTGGATCGTGGGTTGCCTCATGGCGGGCTACCTGTTATCGCTAGTGCTTCCGAGCCGCTTTAGTACAATCGTCGTGACGGCCATCGCGACGCTGGCGAGTTGTGCTGCGCTCGTACGCCGGGTGTACCAAGCGCGCAACATAGCCTCATGAACATTCTGAGAAAATTTCATTTACACTATAATTATGCTAATTTCGGTCGCAAGTCCGAGCACCATCTCCGCGCCAACCGCTACAATGATGTTAGTGGGTATTAACAAAAATCATTGACCAAAGGAGGGGGGACCATGATGAACAAGCGTAGTTGGATCATTATACCCCTCATGTTGGTGGTACTGATGCTGGGTGCTGGTGGCCACAACCACGCTGCTGCCACTCAGGCCAGCACCACTGATGGTTACCACCGCCCCACGATTCTCATTCACGGTTTTCATGCTGGCGAGCGCACCTATGATAACTTCATTGACCTGGCCACCCACGAGCACCGCGCGCAGTACGCCCTCACGGCGGTCATTAACGGCCAGCAGATTCACTACTATGGTGACTGGACCCGGTCGATGCAGCACCCACTAATTAAGGTCGTCTTTGCTAATAACCGTGCCTCTTGGGACCGTAACGCTACCTGGTTAAACCACCTGCTGGACCAGCTGCGGTCGCAGTACCACGTACACAGCTTCGACGCCGTAGCCCATTCACGGGGGACGCTGGATCTACTGACGGCGTATAGTCACAGCCAACCGTTGCAACTTCGCCGGGCGGTCCTGATTGCCGGACCATATGACGGCGCATACCGTCGTGACGACTTCCCCCATGCCAACCACTTGCTGCAGAACGGCAAGCCGATGATCAAACATCCTGAATACCGCGAGCTCGTGCATAATGCGGCCTTTTTCCCGCGCGGGGTGCGCGTCCTCAACATCATGGGCGACGACCACTGGCACGGTACCAACAGCGACGGCAAAGTCGCCAATGTTTCCAGCAAGTCACTCTGGCCAGCAATGGGCCCACGCTTCAAGAGCTACCGGCAACTAACGGTGTACGGACACAACGCCAGTCATCACCGGATTATTCGTCATGACAACCAAGTGATGCGCGCAACCATGCGGTTCCTATGGCCAACATCTTAATCGGGATATTTCCCAGGAAATATTCGCTAACAAAAAAGCAACCATGCTGATGGTTGCTTTTTTATTTAGCTGGGCCAAAGATGGGTCACTATTGACCGGTATTACGGTCGCTGCGCGTCAGTACCGCGATGCTACCTGTACGCACCCGCACACGGAACTAATCGCACCACCGCGCACCCCCAGCTATTGCGTCCGGGCGCTCCTTCAACTAGTATAGATGGATAGCTTATTTTCTGTAACCTCTATACTAAGGAGTACGGTATTTTGAAAAATCGGACAATCTTCGTTTGGAGCATCATCCTGCTGGCAGTGAACATGCGGATTCCAATCACCGCCGTGTCGTCGCTGATCCCCGCTTTGCAAAAGCAACTGGGACTATCCACCAGTGCCGCAGGGATGATTACCACCATCCCCATGCTGACCTTTGCTGTTGCCTCCCCACTCTTCCCGCGGCTAGCACGCCGTTTCGGGATCGAGCGCGTAATTTTGTTCTTCACCGCCTTGCTATCCCTGGGGATGGCGCTGCGCATTCTGCCCAACGCGGCTGGTCTGTTCATTGGGACCTTTCTCATTGGGTTGGGGATCGATAGCGCCAACGTGCTCCTACCGGCATCAATCAAGGCCCACTACACGGGTGTGACCACCCGCGGAATGTCCTACTACACCACCACAATGATGGTTGCTGGGGCCCTGGCAACCGGGGTTGTGGGCATGTTCGTTGAAAGTGCATCCCTGACGGCAATTCAGGTTGGTTTATTCGTGGTTTCACTCATTAGCCTCATTGGTTGGCTTCCAGCCGCCACGGTTAAGTTACCCGACGCGGAACCTGAAGTAACTGAACAAGAGGTGCTGGCCGAGAGTAAACGCTCCGTTTGGACTACCAAGACCGGCTGGCTTATTACCATCTTCTTCTCCTTGCAGGCCATTATCTTTTACTCCCTGCTAACCTGGTTGTCATCCGCCTACATTAGCTTCGGCATGACTACCGGCCAGGCGAGCCTACTGGTAACGGTCTTCCAGCTCTGTGGGATGCCGTTCTCCCTCATCGTGCCGTTGATTGCCAACACCAAGTGGGGCGTACAAATTAGTGCCGCCGTCATGGGTGGTGGTCTGATCGTCGGCCTCATCCTGACATTAATTGCTGGCGATAACTACGCCTTCAGCATGATTGCCGCCATCATCATGGGGCTGGGCAACGGGGTCTCCTTTAACCTCGCCGTCGTCTTCTTTGCCCAAAAGTCCGCCAACCACCGCGAAACTGCCGCGGTCTCCGGCATGGCCCAATCGGCTGGTTACCTGATTGCCGCCGTGGGTCCCGTCCTTTTTGGGGTCATTGGTAGCCACCTTGACTGGCACGTCGCCCTAATTCTGGCCGCAGCCTTTGCCGCCCTGATGTGGCTCACGGGAATTGTGATTCACCACCAGAAGGGTCTATTCGTCCATTAAGACTGATCAAAAACGATCCTGCGGGGTCGTTTTTTTTGTCCATTTCTACCGTGACATGCATGGCCAAATTCTGCAATCACTGTTCTCCTTGCCCACAGTTGTCCGCACCGACACTCCGGATTACACTGATAGGTGGGATAACAACTGTTCACTGAACGGCAAATCCTGATCCTACCCGTAATTCGGCGCCCATAGCGCCATTAATGAATGAAGGAGTGATTTTATGGCCATCAATAACAATACTGCACCCATCCCGGTCCGTCACCGTACCGCGTTTATCGCCACGTTGCTTACCGGGACCTTTTCCATGTCCATCTCCCAATCGTCACTAAGCACCGCCTACCCTACGTTCATGCGTAGTTTCCACCTCGGGGCCAGCACCGTTGCGTGGCTGACGACGGGCTTCATGTTGGTGATGAGCCTGATGATTCCGGTGAGTCCCTGGTTGCTCAGCAACGTGAAGTTTAAGGCCCTCTTTCAGGGGGTTGTCAGCTTGTTCGCCGTGGGCACCGCCCTGTGCATCTGGGCGCCAACGTTTACCATACTGATGGTTGGGCGATTGCTCGAAGCCCTGGCGGTGGGAATCATCTTTCCCAGCTACCAAACGGTGCTGTTAACGATTACGCCGACCAACCAACGGGGTCGCGTGATGGGCACCGCTGGCCTGGTCATGGGTTCAGCCCTCGCGGTGGGGCCAATCATCTCGGGTGTCCTGCTCACATGGTTCCCGTGGCAAGCCCTGTTTGCCCTCTTCTTGGTGGTGGCCCTGGTTGTGTTAGCAACGTCCACGGCCACCATTAGCGACGTGATGACTCTGCATCTCACCCGGCTGGACTGGCTATCCGTGGTGTTAGCCGCCAGTTTTCCCGTCCTGCTCTACGTCCTGAGTGCTGCCACCAACGGCCACATGACCATCAGTCTCCTCCTGCTACTGGTGCTGGCCCTCTTAGCAGCCGTCTGGTTTGTCCATCGCCAATTACACCGTGACCAACCGCTCCTTCAACTGCACGTGCTGGCCACGCCCCTCTTCACGCAGTCTGTCCTGCTGACGGGGATTTCGTACATTGGTCTCATCGTAACCACCATCGTGATGCCACTGTACTTCCAGACGGTGCTGCACGTGTCACCACTTGTGTCAGGACTCGCACTCGTGCCGGCCGCTGTGGGCTTAAGTCTGCTCAACCCACGTACGGGGCAGATGCTCGACCGGATGGGCCCACGCAAAGTGGTGGTGATCGGGATGACCCTCATCGTTGGTGGTTTTGCCGCTATGGCGTTATTGGTGGGCCACCTACCACTATGGCTGGCCATCATTGGTGCCATGGTGACCGAGGCCGGGAACGCGTTCGTAATGATGCCCTCCGTCACGGCGGGGGCAAACGCCTTGCCGCCGGCACTCATTCCCGACGGCACGGCGGTCACCACCACCGTGCGGCAACTGCTTGGCTCCCTCGGTGTGGCTATCGCGACCATCGTTCTACAAACCGTTGAGCAGGTATCTGGTTCAGCAATTACCGGTTTTCGGGCTACCTTTGCCTGCTTTGCCGTCGTGGGTGTCATTGGCTGGTTATTGGGACTACGGTTACCGAGTAAAGCGGCGCGGGCCGGACGTTACGACTAGCGGTTCGGTGTGCACTTTACTAGATTAACCCCCAGTGTTAACTCATAGGCCGCTGTCATTGGTGTCATGACTTAGTCAGACACAACGTCAATGACAGCGGCCTTTTTGAATGCGCAGCATGCACCTGACCACGGGTGTTTCACGTGAAACACGCCCATCAACACTACCCCATCTTGTTCTGTGTTGTTATTCTATTCAGGAATAACGTTAGTCCGATTCAGAATTGAAGCGCCTCCAGCTTCCTCCTACAATTAATTTAGACAACAAAAGGAGGTTGTACGAAATGGCAGAACAACCATGGGATTTACGTCGAGTACTCGACGAAATTAAGGACGACCCAAAGAACTATCACGAAACTGATGTTGAGGTCGATCCTGACGCGGAGCTGTCTGGTGTTTACCGTTATATTGGTGCCGGTGGTACCGTAGAGCGGCCAACGCAGGAAGGCCCAGCCATGATGTTTAATAACGTGAAGGGCTTCCCCGGTGTCCGCGTACTGATGGGCCTGATGGCTAGCCGTAAGCGTGTGGGCAAGATGTTCCACACCGACTACAAGACGTTAGGCCAATACTTAGCTAAAGCGGTGGAAAAGCCCATCGCCCCTGTTGACGTCGCTGAGGCCGACGCTCCAGCGCACGAAGTCGTTTACAAGGCTACCGACCCGGACTTTGATATCCGTAAGTTAGTGGCTGCACCAACTAACACCCCACAGGATGCTGGCCCGTACATTACCGTTGGTGTGGTTCTTGGTTCCAACATGGACAAGACCATGAGTGACGTCACGATCCACCGGATGTGCATTGAAGATAAGGATAAGCTGGGCATTTACATCATGCCCGGTGGCCGGCACATTGGCGCCTTTGCTAAGGAATACGAAGCTGCCAACAAGCCGATGCCAATTACGATCAACATTGGTCTGGACCCTGCCATCACCATTGGGGCAACCTTTGAACCACCTACTACCCCGCTTGGTTACAACGAGCTGGGCGTGGCCGGTGCTATTCGTCAGCAGGCCGTACAGTTGGTTCAGGGTGTGACGGTGGACGAAAAGGCCATTGCGCGTTCTGAATACACACTGGAAGGCTACATCATGCCAAACGAACGGATTCAAGAAGACATCAACACCCACACGGGTAAGGCGATGCCAGAATTCCCAGGCTATGATGGTGACGCCAACCCTGCTTTGCAGGTCATTAAGGTCACGGCGGTAACCCACCGCAAGCAGGACCCAATCATGCAAAGTGTAATCGGACCTAGTGAAGAGCACGTTTCCATGGCCGGTATTCCTACTGAAGCCAGCATTTGGGAATTGGTTCAGAAGGCCATCCCTGGCAAGGTTACTAACATTTACAACCCGCCAGCTGGTGGTGGTAAGTTGATGACCATCATGCAGATTCACAAGGACAACCCGGCTGATGAAGGGATCCAGCGTCAGGCAGCATTGCTCGCCTTCTCCGCCTTCAAGGAACTCAAGACCGTCTTCCTGGTTGACGAAGACGTGGACATCTTTGATATGAACGATGTGGTTTGGACCATCAACACCCGGTTCCAAGCCGATGAAGATATCATGGTGCTCTCCGGCATGCGTAACCACCCACTAGACCCATCCGAGCGGCCACAGTATGACCCGAAGTCCATCCGGACGCGGGGCATGAGTTCCAAGCTGGTCATCGATGGTACCGTACCGTATGACATGAAGGACCAGTTCGAACGGGCCCAGTTCATGAAGGTGCCAGATTGGGAGAAGTACCTCAAGTAAACTGTCAACATTGTCAATTAATAAGCGGGCCACATTTCGTGTGACCCGCTTTACATAGGAGATGTAACCCATGAATAAGAAACGTATTGGCTTCATCGCCGGTATCTTGGTGTTCATCGCCATTGAACTCATCCCGTTAGGCGGTCTGTCAGCTAAGGGCAAAACTGACCTAGCCTTGAGTCTAATGACGGTGGTCTTCTGGGCGTGCCAAGTCGCCCAGCCCGCCTTCACCGGTGGTTTATACCTCATGTTGCTCATCATCATGAACGTTGCCACCCCAGCCCAGGTATTTTCATCATCCTGGACTGGTTCCACCATGTGGCTGGTAATTGGGGCTTACCTGATTGCCGGCGCCGTGCGTGATTCCGGCCTGGGTGAACGCATCGCGTATGCGTTCATCATCCGGTTCGTGCGGTCGTGGAATAGTATCATTATTTCGATTTTCGTCCTGACTGGGATCTTGTCACTGCTGATTCCACACCCATGGCCACGGGCCTTCCTCATCATGTCCGTCATGGGCGTGGTGGCAGAAAGTGCACACATGCCGGACGTGGACAAAGCCAAGTTGGGTTTGGCCACCTTCGCGGCTTCCTGCCCGTTGTCAGGGATGTTCCTGACTGGTGATACGTCACTGAACCCACTGGCCGTGCAGGACTCCGGCGTCAGTGTCAGCTTCCTCCGTTACTTTGAAATTATGAGTGTGCCGATGATCATCGCGGCCATCATTACCATGGTGCTGATCATGGTGCTCTTTAAGCCCACGAAGCCCGTCAACATCAACATGGAAGTCCTCAAGAAAAAGCAGCAGTCATTGGGCAAGATGTCCGGTAACGAAAAGCGCGTTATCGTTTGGCTGATCATCGCCATCACCCTGTGGTTGACAAGTAGCCTGACCGGCATCAACGTTGGTTGGATCACGCTGGGCGTGGCCGTACTGATGAGTATGCCTGTCGTTGGTGAAGTGCTGACCGCCGACTCCTGGTCGGGTGTACCAATTAACGTGCTCGTCTTCTTGACGTCCGCCATTGCCATTGGGACCGTCGGTGGTGTCACCGGGATGAACAAGTGGATTGCCAACACCATTCTGCCAAGTTCACTGCCACACAACTTGTTCCTACTGGCTATTCTGATCACTGTCTTTGCCATGATCATTCACATGTTCATGGGGTCTGTCATCGCGGTTATGGGGATCACCATCCCCGCCATTGTGGCGGCAACCTCCAGCATGGGCATTAGTCCGCTAGCTGTCTCCCTCCTGGTCTTCTCCGTTGTTAACCTGCACTACATCCTGCCATTCCACAACCTGGCAGTCCTGGTGGGCAGTGACCCGAAGACCGGCGGTGGTTACACGCAAAAGGACGTCATGCGCCTAGGCATTCCGCTCACTGGCGTCATGTTCATCGTCGCCGTCGTTGAAATTGCCTGGTGGTACATTATCGGTTTAGTTTAACGCTGAACCATCGTTACAATATAAATAAAAGTGCCGTATCCGGCGCCCATGACTTATGGGCGTACCGAATACGGCACTTTTTTAGTGGCTATTACACGTTAGTTACGGGTTACTGGCTCACACGCCAAACTGCTCACGCACGTAATCCACAAAGTCGGTGACGGCCTTACTGCGATTTTGCATCTTGTAGACCATCTGGAGTTCGGTGGTAACGGCCGGCTGCAATGGCCGCGACACCACGGCATCGGTCGCAAACGGGGCAAAAGAACGCCCAAACAGGAAGCAGACCCGGTCGGATCCGGCTAGCATCCCCACCAATGTCTCGATGTGGGGGCTACTAAACACCACTTTGGGTTCGTACTGCGCCTGCTGGTAAAACGTCATCATGGGCTCATACACCCCCGAGCCGGGTAACAACGACACGACGTCGTGCCCACGTAATTCCTTAGCCGTGACCGTACGGTGCCGTCCCAACGGGTTCGCCGCATCCATGATGGCCACCAGCTGGTCACTGGTCAACGGCACCTTGACGTAAGTCGCATCGTGCAACATGCCACTCTGGGAACTGCGCAGAAACGCTAAGTCCAACTCGTTGCCCGCTAACTGGTTAATCAGGACACTGCCCTCCTGCTCAAATACACGCAGGTTGAGCCGGGGATACTGCTCCCCAAAGTGATTGATCATTTGCGTCACGCCGTACTGACTCAACACCGGCACCGCACCGATTCGCAGGGTACCGACGTTGAGGTCATGTAAGTCCACCATATCCTGCTGAAGCCGGTCCACCTCGCGACTAATAACCAGGGCGTGTTCGTACAGGTGCTCGCCCGCCTCGGTAATATGAATATGCCGCCGGTCGGTCGTATCAATGAGTTGAATATGTAGTTCCTCTTCCAGCCCGTGCATCCGCTTCGAGAGGGCCGATTGCGACAGGTGCACGGCCGCTGCGGCGTTGGAGAAGCTTTTGAGCTGGTGTAAAACCACAAATGCGTGTAAATCATCAAAGTTCATGTTGGCTGCCTCACTGCTTTAGTTGCACTACGTACTAAATTAACCGCCCTTGCGTGTGGTCGACCTCATGTTGAATGATTTGGGCCACCCACCCCGAAAAATGTTGGTGTTGGGGTCGCCATTGCGCATCCAGATAATCCACGTCCAGTGACTGATAACGGACGGTCTCCCGTTCACCATCCAGCGACAAGCACCCCTCTTTGGTAGTAAACGGCCCGTGTAGGTGAGTGAGCCGTGGGTTGATCATCGGCACCGCCACCGGGCCCATCCGTACGACGATCACGTTCTTATTGACCCCGATCATGTTCGCCGCCATGCCCACGCAGCGGTCACTGTTGGCGGCTAACGTATCGAGGAGATCAGTCACCACCTGCTGGTCTGCCCGGGTCGCCGCCACCGCGGGCTGGCTCAGTAACAACTGGTCCCGATTAATGGCTCGTTCCATGTCTTGGTCCTCCGTAGGTCACTACTATTACCCGGGAAATATTCCGGGCCAAACCCTATTGTCAGTATAGCTTACTCAAACAACGCGAACAAAGGGGCCAACCTCAACTGCGGTCAGCCCCTCTGTTAATGTTATATTATGTGGAACCGCCAGTTTAGTGCAGTTCCTTTTCAGCCAGTTCCTTCACCTGATCGTCGGTGTAGTCCAGGACAGGCTTCATCTGCTCTTCAGTCTTGATGGTGTCGTGATTGTTGGCTTCCATGTAGTGGTTCCACAATGCGTCACGCACCGCGTCCTCACTGTCGCTCCAGTCAAAAACATCTTTCATCGGTGTGTCTAGCACTAAAGTCTTTTCAGCTTCTGCTGCCATGATCATTACCTCCATATTGTTTGACTTGGTACACCTACATTATAGGGCAGTTATTTCATGATGGCACACTTCATTAGCAGTTTTTTAAACGAGTGCTAATTATTACTGTGATCGGCAGCACCAATTGTAAATCCACGTCCCTGCGGCCGCCCTGGCGTGACACCATTATTGACAGCTGTCACACGTGAACCCAAAACTATTTACGCCGGATACAGGTTGGGATAGAGTTTGCTTACATAACAACATGCTGCTGTAATCAAAAAAGCGTCCGTACGTACTGCTAAGTGTAGACGCCGGCGCCCTGCCATGAGAAAGTAGGCTCCTTATGTTCAAATTAATGACTGATTCCGCCTGTGATCTGCCACAGGCAACTTTACGTGACCACGATGTTGACGTAGTCGCCCTGCACGTCCTGGTCAACAATCAAGAAGTTTACCTCACCACTGATAACGTCGCCGGTATGCACGACTTTTACCAGCAACTCGGCGCCGGCCACACCGCCACCACCTCCCAAGTGAGCGTGGGCGAATTCGTGGCCGCCTTTGAACCATACGTGCGCAACGACACCCCGGTATTGTACCTCGCCTTTGATAGCGCCCTAAGTGGCACCTTTGCCGGCGCCGTCCAGGCTCGCCGAGTGATCCAGGAGGATTACCCCCATGCCGACATCACGATTGCGGATTCCCGCGCCGCTAGCTGCGGGCTAGGCATGATGCTGCTGGACGTGATCAAGCTCCGGGACCAGGGCCAACCGGCGGCCAGCGTCGCCGCCTGGGTGCAACAGCACCGCCACGAGTACCACCATGTAGTCACCATTGACGACCTCCACTACCTGGTCGCGGGCGGCCGACTCAAAGCCAGCGCCGCCAAAATCGGGGCACTGTTGAACCTGCACCCAATTCTTGAGTTGCAGGAGGACGGGGCCATCGTGGTCCGCCACAAGGTCCGCACCTTTGGTAAATCCTTGCGCTTCCTCGCTCAGCAAGCCGGTGACGCCCTCGGTCATACGCCGCACCCCACCGTCATGATTGTCAGCAGCGCGGATGCGACCACAACGGCAAAGTTGGCAGACGCCGTACGCCAAGTTCTACCTACGGCACAAATCACCAGTATGCCCGTGGGCACCGTGCTGGCAAGCCACACCGGGCCGGGTTGCTGCGCCGTCTTTTTCCGGACACCAGCTACAGCTTAATTACTATTTTGGGCCCGACTGAGCAAGGCTGGGTGACCCAACAGGTAGCCCTGCACCACGTCATAGTCGTAATGGGCATCGATTTCCGCCAACTCAGCAGCGGTTTCCACACCCTCAATAGCCAACATCTTGTGCTCACGCCGCGCCAGGTGGTACCAAAAATTGAGTTGCGGTTCAATTTCCTGGATGTTGTGGTACGGCCGAAAGTCCTGGAAGGCGAACTTGAACTCATCCACCGAATCATTCATGCGTAGCACCATTTCGGGGGTATTCTCACCGGTACCAACATCGTCAATGCAGACCAAGAGGCCACGATGGTGGAACTTAGCGGCCGCGTCCACCAGCGAATCCTCACTAATACCCGGAGCGAGCCGCTCCGTCAACTCCGTAAAGAGGTTAATGCGGGTGTGGTCCTGCACGTAGGTCACCATGTCCAAAAAGGCGGGATCCACAAACTGATTCTGCTCCAGATTGAACGATAGCATCTCGACCGATTCGTGCATAGTGAGCACGACGTCCATCAATAAGTGTTGTAACGTGTCTGCGGTAATCCCGTTAAAGTCTTGCGGCAGTAGCCAACGACCATCAACATATTGGCGAATAAACAATTCGTACCCAATCAGATTACGCGTGGTGTTGTTGGTACCAGCATACTTGGGTTGCCCAAAAAAACGGTACATACAAACCAGCCTCCTTCGTAATTCGACCCTGAAACGAAAACAACCCGCACATGACTTTCTCATGTACGGGTCGTATGCCCTAAACTTCCGGGCTTGAGCATTGAACATATATGCGTTGAGTTATCTCTGACGCTATAGTATACCCCTGACACTAAAAATCCAATACTTCAGTGCAAAAAATTGTATTTTTAATCGCGACGATGCCTACCAAGTCGCACCAGGTACCGATAACCGTTGTTATCACCAGCCAAAAATGAGATTTTTTGTATTTATTCTCTTGACTTTCACATTTATTTAATTTAAGGTAATCACAACATCAATTGAAACAAAGACGAAGAGTAGCAGAGTAACCGGTAGCGCGTGTCAGTGAGTCGTGATCAGTGTGAAGCGACCACGTTAACCCGGTGAAAGTAGGCTATGAGTCGTCGCTGCGACCGTACGGGAGTGGCGACTGGGATTGCGCCCATTACAGCAATGGAGTATCACCGTGCACCGGTCACGGCCGTACTCTCCGAGGTTTATTCGGTGACGGATAGACGAACTAAGGTGGTAAAGCGCAATGGCGCCCTTGGCAAACGTAAAGTTTGCCAGGGGCGCTTTTTTCGTCCCCGGTCCGACCCCGGCCAAGGTTGGACCGCCCCCCTTTGTTGCAATTAACCATTATTTTTGGAGGACATACCTATGGAAATGAAAGCAAAATCAACTCATCTCACTAAAAAACAATACTTAACCCTTGGTTCCATGCTCTTTGCACTCTTCTTTGGGGCTGGCAACCTGATTTTCCCGATCCATTTGGGCCAGGCCGCCGGCGGTAACTGGATTCCGGCTACTTTTGGCTTTATTATCACCGCTATCCTGCTACCACTGCTCGCTATTCTGGCCATCTCCATGACCGAAAGTGACAGCATGTACCAGTTGGCCCGCCCCGCGGGTAAAATTTTCGCCCTCTTCTTCCTGATTGCGACCCACGCCACGCTGGGATTGCTGTTTGCCTCCCCCCGTACGGCCGCAACGTCCTTTGAAATCGGAATTCTCCCCTTCATTCCCAAGGGCTCCGACCAAATCGCACTCCTGATATACTCCGCTATCTTCTTCGGCCTCACGTACTTCCTGTCCAAAAATCCGAACAAGATGCCCAACTACGTGGGTAAGTTGCTCAACCCGTTACTGCTGATCTTGCTGATTGCGGTCTTCATTGCGGCCTTTCTCATCAAGGGTGACGGTGCGACGCTGGCTGCCACAACGCACGCTACCAAGGCCGGTAGTAACTTTACTTACGGTTTCCTGCAGGGTTACAACACCATGGATGCACTCGCCGGACTGGGCTTCGGGGTGACGATTGTGGCCGCACTGAAGCACTTTGGCATTCTCAAAGCTGGGCAGCGGTCCCGTGACGTGGCCAAAGTTGGTGCCATGTCCATGGGGCTCGAAGCCGCCATCTACTTAGGTTTGATCATGTTGGGCGTTATTTCCCTTAAATTCACGCAGGTTTACTCCAACGGTGGCCCCGCCTTTAGTGCCATCATGACGCATTACACCGGTATGATTGGAACGGGCATCCTGGCTGCCATGGCCATCATCGCCTGCCTCACCACCTCGATTGGACTGGTTACCTCATTCTCCCAGGACCTTGGCCGGCGGTTCCCGAAGATTGGTTTCAGCAAGTTCCTCATCTTCACTTGCACCTGCTCCTTCCTGATTGCCAACTTCGGTCTGGATACCATCATCGCCCTGTCCACGCCGATTCTGATGCTGCTGTACCCATTGGCCATGGCCATGATTCTCCTGGGCATGCTGCACCCATTCATTGGCAAACAACGTACCATTTACCGCACGACGATTGGCTTTACCTTAATTCCCGCCATTCTGGATGCTATCCACGCGCTACCGCCGTTCTTAGCCAACCTGGCCTTCTTCCAGGCCATCGACAACTTCGCCACTAAGTACATTCCTATGTTCTCCATCTCCATGGACTTTGTGCCATTCCTGGCCGTGGGTCTGATTGGCGGCGCCATTATCGCCAAACTGACTGGCCAGTCCTTCAAAGCTGATGACACCGCTGAACGTGCCATTGAAGCCCGCGAAGACAGCGGCGCAGCAGTGATTGAACCAACCACGAGCGCTAGCGAAATGTCGGCAACCAACGACTAAGCACATCCGTTAGCAATATCAATAAGTGCCGCCAGGATTATTCCTGACGGCATTTTGTATGGTTACTGCTATTCATCAACCCTGAGCGCACAGTTCATAAAAAGTCACCGATGCTGTGCAGCCTATTTGTTGCAAACCCTGGCCCTGTGCCGTTGTCTCCCGCGGCGCTACCCCCGTAGAGCCGTATGTTGGACGCTCGCCACACGCCCTACTGGACATTATTTCCCGGGAAATATGCCGGTTTGTAAACATTCAGTCCCCGATATTTACGAGAGTTTTACACTAGTCCGATAGTAGGCCACCCTTTTTAAGTGCAAAATATTTACGTTGAGTCAATTTTCGAAGAGGGTTTATTCATGACCGTAATCAAAAACGTTGCTAAGGACCACGTGCTGCAAATCACCGTGGTTTTGGCATTGATTAGTTTGTTCTTTGCGAAACCGCGTCTCGCAGATATCAACTTTTCTACACTGTTCTCCATTCTGGCGATGATGACCATCATCCAGATTTTTGAGTACCTGCATATATTGGATTACTTTACCTACCGTCTGACCAGTCTGGCCACCACTACGCGCCAGCTGACATGGATGTTTGTCCTCCTCGCCGTCGTAGCGGCAATGTTTATGACCAATGACGTGACGGTCATTACCTTAGTTCCCCTCTATCTCCGTATTGCCAAGAAATTCAAGCTTCCCGAGATTTTACCTGTGACGTTGATCGGGATGGCCGCCAACTTTGGCAGTGCCTTTACACCCTTTGGGAACACCCACAACATCTTCCTGATGAACCACTACCACATCCACGTGGGCACCTTCTTTACCTGGTCGATCCCGTTACTGATTGCCAGCATGATTCTCCTCACCCTCTTCATCTTTACCATCAAGAAAACCCCTTTACCGTCCGTCCCACCCCGGGACATCCGTATTCAACGGCGCCCGACGATCGTTACCTGCATTGTGGCGCTGATCATCTTCATCGGGGTCCTTGGCTTCATCCCCTCATGGGTCGGTGCCATCGCCGCCATCGTGCTCGCACTAGCCTTTGATCCGCACATCATGCTCCACGTGGACTACGCCATCGTGCTCACCTTTGGCGGCTTCTTCGTCATTGTCAGTGTGCTGCGCCAGATGCCATGGGTCGTCACCCTCGTCTCGGGACTCATGGCCACCCGCCACTCCGTCTACTTGACCAGCTTGTTGAGCAGCCAAGTAATCTCCAACGTCCCGTCAACGGTCTTAATTGGAAAGTTTACCAGCTTCTCGGAGGCCCTCTTCTTGGGGTCCAACATCGGTGGCCTGGGCACGGTGGTTGGCTCCATGTGTAACTTGCTCGTGTTCAAGGAGTACACTGACTTTGGTAACCACAACCAAGTCCGCTTCTTTCTCGGCTTTTCTGCCTTTAACTTTTTGGGCCTCGCTATCCTGGCCGTGATGGGCTGGCTGATTCTCGATTTCATTTTGTAAATATGATTCCATACCAAAGGGGGGCAACTATGCGTTGCCCCCTTTTACTATGCATCCACCAATACCCGCACCGGCCGTTGCAGCGCGGGCACTACGCGTTCTTCAAACCACGGATTCTTGTGCATCCATCCGTAATTGAGTGGCGACGGGTGCACAAGCGGAAAGTATGGTGCGTAGTCCGCGTAATGCTGCACTGTGGCCGTCAACGTACGCCGGCGTTGCGGTAGGTAGTAACGTTGAGCGTACGCGCCGATCAATAGCGTCAATTGCACGTTCGGCATCAGCTTTAATAGCGGCGCGTGCCACTTTTCAGCAAATCCCCGCCGCGGCGGGAGGTCGCCACTTTTGCCCTTGCCCGGATAGTAAAAATCCAGGTTGAGGACCGCAATGCGGCCAGAGTGGTAAAATTCATCCGCATTAATGCCCATCCACTGGCGCAACCGGTCGCCGCTCGGGTCGTGCCAGTATGTCCGCGCTAACTGCGCCTGGCGACTGGGTGCCTGACTGATAATGAGGATGGTAGCCGTGGGCTCCACGTGAAATAGCGGCTCGATTCCCGCCGCCGTGTACTGCTGGTTGGCGGGATCCGCCATAATTGCCCGAGAAATTTCCTCTACCGTCTGCATGCTGACCTCCACTAGTGCTTGTTTACCAATACTATAACGCACCTTATGCAGCTCGTCATGATGTCTGCCAGCTTGATGGCAAGCTACAGGCGCAGTGTCCCGTCATTATCGGTCCATTGCGACCGTGAAATGGACAGCTGACCCGCTAACTCGTCGTATGATCAGTTACGTAGGGTGCAAAAATTCCTTAATCGACCAGCAAACTGCAGGGTTCATGTTTCCTCCCCTCGATACACCATTATTATGCCCGGGGGTACCAATACATGCCAGCAACGGCTAGGCACTTTCCCCTCACTAATCATCCTTCATTGCCGCCACCCAGAGTGCACACAGCCCATAACCCATTAGTATAGCCAACAATGACCGATAACTAAGGACCACAATTATTGCCAGTAAAATAGCCCGTGCCAACGACACGGACTGTGCGCAAAATGCGTCAATATCAACCAAACACGCCAATCCGAACCAATCGTCTGCAGATATCTTTAATAACTCTGTATAATAGAGGTAAAAGCGATTGACCAATCGCTAAATGTGGCCTATGTTGAAGTCAAACCCGGTACTTTCCAGTATCACACTTCGACCGCCAAGGAGGTCATTCTAATGAACGTTGCATCATACGTGACCACGTTCTTCATCGTCGTCATCAGTATGCTCGGCTTTACGTCCGTTTACAGTCAAATTGAAGCTGGTACCAGACAACGGGTCGCGCACATGCGGATGTTGGCGCGGGTCCAAGCAGTGTACCCACTGCTTATTTACATATGCCTGATGCTGATACTGTTACGGTACCTGTATGGTCATTCCAGCAACCTCATGCTCTTTTGGGCGTTCGTCAACATTCAAAGTACCATTCTCATCTACTCCAACCTGTTGACCACCAGCCTGGTGGGTTTTGCCATTATTCAAACCGTGGGGGCAATCACCTACATTAGTACGGGCGCCATGTCGATTACTAATTGGATCTTGTTTCTTTTTGCGTGCCTTGTCATCTACGCCGAGCGTTGGTATGGCCAGCTGTTGCATCAGCAACGTTGGGTGTACTTCTTGCCCGCCCTCTTCGTGGGGACGCTCTTCTGGGTCAATATGTACTTGACCGCGCCCCGGCCCCTGCCGTTAGGGTTGGCCATTGCCAACCTCATCTCGTTTGGTTGGGCTTACTTTGCCCTCTGGGACTTTGACCAGTACTTGCAGCATGACCAACAAGTGTTGGCCAAGCTCACCCACGAGGCCCAATATGACGCCCTCACCCGTGCGCGCAACTGGGCAACCTTTCGCCATGATCTCAACAGTGAATTTGCCGACCAGGACCGGCAACCGTTGGCGTTGGTCGCGATTGACCTGGACCACTTCAAAAGCATTAATGATACTTACGGCCACCTGATGGGTAACCAGACGTTGATCGCGTTCTCGCGCCAAATACAACAAATACTACGCGAACAGGACGATCACTACGGGTTTTACCGTACTGGCGGTGAGGAATTCGCACTCCTACTGCCTAACACCAACTTGGCCGCCGCTCAGGAAATAGTGGCTGAGTGTCAGCGGGGCTTGAAAAATATGTATATTCCGTTAACACAGGGCGAGCTCCAAATTACCGCCTCCTTTGGTTTGGCAATCGCCCACCCACAGGATAATAACGCCACTAATTTCTTTAAACGTAGCGACCGTTATTTATACCGATCCAAGCATGACGGCCGTGACCGGCTCACGGACGAAGCTGACGGAACGGACGATTTTTAACATTCAGCAACGGGTATCGTGTTATTTTTGTGATGACAAACGCCCGTTTTGTTTGCTTTCAGGTATCACCCGTGTTATGCTTGTCCCCAATCAATGCTTGAGGAGGCAGATATTTATATGCGTATTGACACGTCCAAGTATCCAGAAGGCAAAGACGCGGTGAATCCAAAACGGGTGCGGCGGCTCAAAATTTTGAGCAAGGTCGCAACCATCATGTGTATTTCCATGTATATCTCCTACATTCCCGAAATTATTGCCAATTTTTCGGGAAGTCCCGTTTCACCCCTGCAGCCGCTAGTGGCCGCCGTTAACGCCACGTTATGGGTGGCATACGGCTGGACTAAAACCTATAGGGACTGGCCAGTCATTATTTCGAACCTACCCGGGATCGTCTTTGGTCTCGTTACGGTCATTACCGTTTACATCCATTAATTAATTAAAAAATGGGCGCGTCCCGTTCACCTCGCGTTGAGGTGGTCGGTACGCGCCCTTTAGTATCACTTATCACTTATCACTACTTAATCGTTGGCAGCCAGCCAGTGGTCCAAGACATCGATAAATTCATCGTGCTGATCCAGTAGTGCTAGGTGCCGGCTGTTGGCAAACAGGTGCCACTTCGCACCCGGAATGTGGTCGTACACGGACTTGGCAATCAACGGGGTGCACAGGTCATCCGTACCGCTGGTAACCAGGACCGGCACGTGAATCTTGTGCAACTGGTCGGTCACGTCAAAGTCGCTGATCGTGCCGTTTTCGGTGAACTCATTCGGCCCCTCAGCAATCCGGCTAGCCCGTTGCCCGTTCGTTGGCCGGCGCAGTGGCTCCGGCGAGTTCTCGTCGGGGTCATCCCAGCAATACCGCTCCATGTAACGGTCATTGGCGGCCAGGTACTTAGGACCAGTAAAGTCACCGGTGCGTTCTGCTTCAGCAATCGCCTCACGGTCCTCATAGCTCAGGTAGGAAATCAAGCGATGTTGCTCCTGCGTCCACAGCTTGATCGATGCAGGCGAACCATCAATCATCACACTCTTGATGCCCTGGGGATCAAAGCTAGTGAGGTAGTACATTTCGAGCATCCCACCCCATGATTGACCTAGCATGTGGATCTGGTCGAGGTGGAGGTACTTACGTAGCGCAATCAGTTCGGCTGCCCAGGTCTCCTTCACGTAGACGGACTCATCTTCAGGTAGGGAGGATTTCCCACAACCAACCTGGTCGTACATAATCAGCTGGCGCCCGGTATTAGCGTAGTCGTCCATCAATTCAAAGTAGTTGTGTGAGGAACCGGGGCCACCGTGAATCAGCAGCAATGGTGCTTTGTCTGGGTTCGGCTCACCCACGATGCGGTAGTACGTCTTGTAGCCACGAAACGGCATGTATCCTTCTTCAATATGCATATGTAATGCCTGTCCTTTACTAAATATTTGGCCTTATGGGCGATTGTACTCCTGACTGGCAGTGAGCTCAACGCTATGCGGATGGCAATGTTTCACGTGAAACATTGGTCAGCTCAAATACGCCACGTGGGCCATCCGTGGCACCTGGTCCCAGGGAACCGGGTAACCAGCCCCATGCGCACAAAAAACCGAATCAGGCGTGTTCTCTAGATCACTAACCGGCGCATAATCCGCGGCCGCCACTACCACTTCCTCATTGTGGCACGGCTGGTATCCCGCCACCACGCAGTCCAATTGGCCCTGCCTGTGCGTGTAGGCCCGTATCCGCTGACTGTAGTCCCGCATCGTCGCTACGGGGGCGTGTCCAGTAATTGTTACCATCTGCGCAGCCGCCGCTGGGGCGGCGAAGTCCCCGTCCATCTGTTGAATATCGTTCAGCGCACGCCCAACCTGGTCAGCGCCCACCGTCAACTGGAAGGCATACCACGGCTCCAGTAACTGACACTGTCCCTGAGTGCGCGCCATCATTAAGCCCTGACGCACCGCGCGCCACGTGGCCTCGCGGAAGTCGCCACCAACCGAATGCACATTGCTGGCGCGCCCGTTGACTAGCTTGATCTCCATATCCGTAATGGGCGCACCCGTCAGCACACCACGATGTTCCTTCGCGGCTAGGCTCGTTAGCACCTGGTGCTGCCAATTACGCGGAAGAACGTCGACGGAACAATCGCTGGTGAAGTGCAACCCGGCGCCCCGTGGTAGTGGCGTGAGGAGCAAGTGTACCTCCGCGTAGTGCCGCAGGGGTTCAAAGTGGCCCACGCCCTCAACCGGTGCGGTAATGGTCTCTTGGTAGAGAATGCTTCCCTGCACAAAGTCGACCTGTAGGCCAAAGCGGTCCGCCAATAACTGCTGCAAAACTTCTAACTGAATCGTACCCATTACCTGAACGTGAATTTCATTCAGTTCTCGCAACCACTGCACGTGCAGCAACGGATCTTCATCCGCCAGTTCTTCCATGGCCTGCAAGCAGGTATGGATATCTGCGGTACCCGGCGCCAGTGTGTACGTCAACACCGGTTGCATCAGCGGCGTGACTGCAGCTTTGGCCGTACCCAGACCTTGACCCGGCGTCGTGTGCACGAGTCCCGTGACGGCGCACACATCACCGGCACGCACTGCCGGCACGACCGTATACTTGGCGCCGTTGTAAACGCGGAGTTGGTTCGCCTTTTCCCCGTCTACCAGCGCGTCTTTGGCCCGCAACGTCCCGCCAGTGACACGTAACCACGTAAGTCGCTCGCCGTGTGCATCATGGCTAACCTTAAAGACCCGCGCCCCAAAGTCAGCGGCCCACGCCGTTGGTCGCGCCCACCGTGCGATACCGGCGAGCAACGCATCCACGCCGCGCAGCTTCAAAGCTGCACCAAAGTAGCACGGAAAGACCCGCCGTTGCTGCACCAACGTTTGGACGGTCGTATCCGAAAGCGTGCCCTGCTCCAGGTAGTCCGCCAACACCGTATCATCCTGCACGGCCACCTGCTCAACCGCGTCGTCATGCAATTGCCCGTTCGCCTCGGTGAAGTCCACGCACCCAGCACCTAAATCCCGCTGTAAGGCCGCCATGATGGCCGCACGGTCCGTGCCTGGCGCGTCCATCTTGTTCACAAAGATAAATGTGGGCACCTCATACCGTTGCAAGAGGCGCCACAACGTACGCGTGTAGCCCTGCACCCCATCCGGCGCGGCCACCACCAAAATAGCGTAATCCAGCACACTGAGGACCCGTTCTGTCTGCGCAGCAAAGTCCACGTGCCCTGGCGTGTCGAGGAGCGTCAAAGCCAGATTGTGGTAGTGTAACTGGGCCTGGTGGGCAAAGATGGTGATGCCACGCCGCTTTTCCAGGGCATCAGGATCGAGGAACGCATCCCCTTTGTCGACCCGACCCAATTGGCGCACCGTCCCCGTCCGGTATAACAAGGCCTCTGATAAGGTGGTCTTACCCGCATCCACATGGGCAAGAATTCCTGCGGTAATACTGGTCACGATGATTGCCTCCCCCAAAAATATCTATGTACACCAACCACCCATTACTAACGCCCCTGACGGATTACTAGCTGGCTGTTCGTTGGTACCACGTTGCTTACTGATAAATAGTATACCGCTGTCAAGGCGCGCGTTACTAGTGTCGTGATGCTGGTACGGCTGGGCGTAACCAACACGTAGCACAACCGCGCCAGTGCCAAAAAATCGCCCTCCGCGAATTACACACGGAGGGCGCTGAGGGAGGGGCAACCGGCTTCTGGGCAAGTCGGCCACCAATTTATGAAGAAGAAGTTTGTGGGTAGTAACGAGGTCTGGGTTCCTCGCTGCTATGTAAATGATTATGCCCATCACCCATGAAGAAAGTGTGTCGTCACAATTACGGTTTCGCGAAGTTTATGCAACGGCTTTGTGCCGATTACAGTTACAGCATCACTATCACTTACCCCAACTACTTCACCCAAATTGGCCAAACAAAACGGGCTCCGTTTTGTTTGGCACTCCAGCACGTTCTGTTTGCCGCATTCAACCTTCTTCACCTCACCCACAACAACCGCCCACCAATATTGACCGTTATTTTAACGCAACATCGATAACTGTTAATGTTATTAAATCAACCATTGGCACAGCTTTACCAGCACGTCAAGTGTTGATGACGCGTAATTTATTTGCTAATGTGGAATGGTTATGAAAATCAATTGAGGAGGGCTGGCGCTACTACGCGCCACAATCTAAGTGAGCGTCCTGGCCACTTTATTTCCCGGGAAATATATTGCCCCATAAAAATGACGACCCATCAACAAGTGGTGGGCCGTCATTTTGTCGACAACGTGCAACCTTACTTAGCAATGTACGTTGTCTTCCAATCATAAGGTACCCCAGACGGGTTGTAGTTGACATTCTTGACCTTGGAGTTCAGCAGCTGCATGCTGTTGGACTGGAACAGGGGTATCGTTGCCTGCTGCTTCATCAGCAAACGCTCTGCCTGCGCGAGCGTTTGCCAGCGCTTCGTCAGTTGGTTACCGTACTTGTTCTCCGCATCTGCTAATAACTGATCGAACTTGGTATCGTGCCACTGACTGCTGTTGTAGCTGGACTTGCTGCCCCAAATCTGCAGGAAGTTGATTGGGTCACCAAAGACGGACTGCCAGCCGGTCACCGTCAGGTCGTAATCTCCCTTGTTCTGTAACTGCAGTTCTTGTGCCGCCGGAATGGCCTTGACGGTCACATGTACGTTGGGCAGCTTTTCAAACTGGCCCTGCAGGTATTCAGCCAAAGTCTTGCTGGAATCAGCGTCACTCGTCAGGAGTGTGAGGTTCAGACTCTTGGTGCTCGTCGCCGCCATTCCTTTACTCAACAGCTTTTTAGCGGTCTGGAGGTTGTAGTCGACCCCGCTGGCTACCTTGCTGGCGCGGGCAAAGTCCTGACCGTTCGGCCCGGTTGCTAAGCCCACGGGGGTAAAGCCAATCGCCGCACGGGAGCCGTTTTGCAGGACCCGCTTGACTAGTTGCTGCCGGTCAACGACCAGCGAGAAGGCCCGCCGCACGTTCACGTTACTGAACGCGGGCACCCGCTTCTCGTTCATGTCCACGCGCATCATGTTAGCGCTCAAGCGGTCAACACGGTGCCGGTTGTGCGCTTGTGCTACTGCAGTGGCCCCGGACAGTGATACCGCGTCCACTTTGCCCGTATCAAACAGGTTTAGGCCGGTATTGGCATCCTTGACGACCTGCTCCTTGATCACGCTCAGCTTCACGTGCCGCCGATCCCAGTACTGCTTGTTCTTCACCAATTGCCACGAATCGTTAGTCCCGTTCCACTTAGCGAGCTTGTACGGACCGCTATATACTTGAGCACCAGCTTTGGTACCGTAATGCTGACCGTACTGCTTCACCACCTCAGGGTTTTGCGGGTAGAAAAGCGGCCAGGCTAACAGCTTCTTGAAGTACGCCACGGGCTTATTCAGCTTGATTGTCAGGTGCCGTTGCCCCTGCGCCGTAATGCCCAGCGTGGATAAGGATTTCTTGCCGGTATTAATGGCCTGCGCATTTTCGACCGGATAGAAGTAGAAGGCGTCTGGCGACTTAGTCTTAGGGTCAACGACCCGCCGCCAACCGTAGACAAAATCCTGCGCCGTAATCGGCTCGCCGTTACTCCACTTGGCCTTGCGTAACGTCACCTTATAGGTCTTGCCGTTGGCACTGATCTGCACCCGCTTAGCTAACGCCAGGTTCATCTTCTGGCCGTGGTTAGACGCGCGATACAGTCCCTCCTGCGTATTCAGCAAGACGTTAAAGCTAAGCGTATCAACCGCCTGGGCCGGATCATCGGTCGCCAACTGCGTCGTTTCTGTCCACCGTAACACCTGTTTAGGGGCCACCTGTTTGGCCGCCGGTTTATTTGCACCCCACGCGCTCAGCATGAGTGCGCCCAGCGTCAGCGCGCTGGCAAACATCAGAACCCTCTTCCTCATCATAATTTTGCCTCCCAGCAAGTATTCCACAATCAACAGGCGCGCGCCATCAAGCACGCAAAGGGGCCACCAATCATCACCTGATGGTTGGTGGCCCTAGTGATATTGCCGCTCATTTGGCCCTACGCCACCGCCATGTGGTTCATACAGGATAAATTATGGCGAACGGTGTAAACGCTGTCAACTGGTAATGCCAGTATTATCACTACACTTTAATATCATCACATTTTCCTCAATGATGCCACCACTGTCGGTCATTCACGCGTCATCCGGCCATCCTGGATGGTGTACCGCTCATCAGCAAAGTCAATCAGCCGCACGTCATGAGTCACCACCACCACAGCTTTGTGATGCGTCAGGGCGAGATCCTTCAAGAGCTGGCCGACAATCTGCACCCGGGCACTGTCTAGTGCCGCCGTAGGTTCGTCCGCCAAAATAATTTCGGGATTCGGGTACAGTGCCCGCGCAATGGCCACACGTTGCTGCTGGCCGCCGGATAATTCATCGGGGTACTTATTGACCAGGTCCGCAATGCCCAACTGATCAAGTACATCCGTGAGGGCCGCGGGGCTCAGATTGCCTTGAGGCTTCACTTTGTCGACCAACCGAAACTGGTCCGCCACGGTCAGGTACGGTAGTAGTCGGTATGCCTGCAACACGAAGCCGATTGCATCCAGGCGTAACCGGTCACGCTCCTTTTTTGACCGGCCCGAGTACTTCTTGCCGTCCACCGTAACCTCACCGATGGTCGGCGTCAGTAGCCCACCAGCAATGCTGAGAAAGGTGCTCTTACCGGAACCCGAGGGCCCCATGACGAGGCTTAGCGTGCCGGTAGCGGCCGCAAAGTTGACGTCGGTCAGCGCTTGGACCTGCGCGGTACCACTACCAAAAACCTGATTCACGTTCGTTAACGAAATTGCCGCCATGTTGTTTAGCCTCCAATCACACTTACCGGGTCAACGCTCACGACACTCTTAATCGGGATCAACGCCCCGAGTACGGCCATGACCACTAAGCCCGCGGCCACCCCAGCCAAAGCCGGGATGTCAAACGCCATCGGTACCGCCGCTGGCAAGGCCAACGCGGTGACCGCAGTCAGAAGTGCACCCAGCACAAGCCCGCTAATTACCAGTAGCAGGGACTGACTGATGGTGGCGCCGACCAACATCCGACTAGGAATGCCTTGCGCCCGCAAAACGGCGTAGTTCGGCAGCTTTTGCATCGTCAGGATGTACAGGAAGACCGCGATGATCACTAGCGAAATGACCATCAGAAAGCCAATCATCAGGCCAAAGGTCATGTTCTGGGCCGAGTACCCGGGCAGTTTGGCGATGATTTGCTTAGTCGTGTACGTCTTGGTGCCCGTATGCCCATTGTGGTAGTGCGCGTTCCGTGAAACCACGGCGCTGGCTACCGGACCTGCAGTCATCCCCCGCAGCGACCGCCACGTTGCCAGTTGCCCGTAAACTACCGGTGCAATGTTCAACTTAGCGTTTTTGGTAAAACCGACAATGGTGTACTTGGTCTGATCGTCGTTGAGTTTGAGGCGGCTGCCCAGCTTGTATCCGGCCAGCTTAAACGCTTCGTCAGCCACAATTTCGTGGCTGGCCCGGACGCGGTGCCCACTGGTTAAGCGCACACCTTGCGCCACAAACTGGTTGGCTTTGAGCCCCACAAAGACGGCCGATAACTGCTGACGGTGCGGCGCTTTCGCCACCACACTGGTCTCACCCATGTAGGCCTCATCGTTGGTCAATTTGCCCGCCTGTTGCTGGCTAAGAAATGACTGCCGCATATCCACGTTAGCATCAGCATTCAGCGTGACCCGCTCAACGTGCCACGAGTTAATGGCATCCGTATTTTCACGGGCGAGGCCTAACGCTAAACTAGTCAAAATAAAAATGAGGTAACTAATTAGTACGATCATGGCCACAATGAGGGCCGAACGTAACTTTTCCTTCTTAATTTCCCTGAGTGCTAAAAACATGTTACTTGCCCCTTTGTAATACTAATCCCCTAACGCCTGTTGCAACTGCGTTAACCGCGCCTCCGCTTGGTCCGGATCCAACAACACATCACGGACGGTCTGATGACATAGCACCGCCACGGCCCAGCGCCGGGGTCCATCGTCACCTTCCAGTATCCGCGTGGGCCGCACGCCGACGACGCTCTCGTTGTGACGGTAGTACATCGTGATGAACGCACGGTAACCGTGCGTATCCACCGCTTCAACGAAGTGGCGCACCGCCGCCACGTAGTCCGCCCCATTGTGTGATGTGACCTGACGCGGGACGCCGCTATGAATGACCCGCATGACGTCGGCGAAGACGTATTGATAGGCGTCCGTCAGGTCAGCAAAGTACTTGTAGAACGCCCCGCGCGCAATCCCCGCGGACTGCACAATGCGGGCCACTTGTGCTTCCGCTAACGGGTGGTGCGTAAACTCGTCCATTAATGCGGCCCGCACGCGCGCTTGCTTGGCCGCGGGGATGTGGTCAAACGTACTTAAAACCATAACCGCCCTCCTTTCGGTGACATCGTGTCACCAGCTGACTAACTCCAGTATAGTTGACGGTGACACGGTGTCAACTTAGTGGTGAAAAAAATACGGCGCAGGTAACTCCCGGCCGCACGAACTTATAAACTCATGATTGATGTTGACAACCTACTTGTGGTACGGCCGCCCCGCGTTGATCATAAAGGCCCGGTAAATCTGTTCCATCAGCACCAGGCGCATCAACTGGTGTGGCAGCGTCAGCTTGCCGAAACTCAACGTATCGTTGGCGCGTTGCATCACGGCTGGGCTCAGGCCCAGGGAACCACCAATGACAAAGGTGATGTCTGGGTGCCCGTACGTGCCCAGATCCGCAATTTCCTTGGCGAAGACCTCACTGTCCCGCTGCTTACCCTCAATGGCCAGGGCAATCACCCAGTCACTGTCCTTAATTTTTTCCAGGATGCGTGCACCCTCAACGGCCTTGACCTGCTCCATTTCCGCCGCCGACAAGGATTCAGGTGCCTTTTCGTCGCGTACCTGCACCAAATCCACCTTGGCAAACGCGCGCAGCCGCTTCTGGTACTCCGCAATGCCCGCGGTAAAGTACTTTTCTTTGATTTTACCGACACCAATGACCTTAATATGCACGTTGTTCACCTCGCACCGATTATACCAAAAGAGGCTGTGACAAGGATTCCTGTCATAGCCCCATTGCAAGCACAATTTAACTAGCGCACTAACAACCACCAGCCCAGCGCGCCCATGATGGCCAACGCCACAAAGTTGATGATGGTAAAGAACAGGAGGAAGCGCCCCTTGGACCGCCGGCTGTACAAACCGTACTGTTTGAACGATAGCAGGTTACACAGGCTCGCCACCAGCGTGCCCAGGCCACCAATATTAGTCCCATAAAACAGGGCGGCCACCTGGTTGCTAAATCGCGCTACCAGGACGGTGGACGGCACGTTACTGATCACCTGCGAGGTCACGATACTCGTGAGGTACACGGAGACCGGATTGGTTTCCAAATGCTTCAGCGTGGTGACCACCGCCGGAATCTGGCTAATGTCGCTGACGATGATGAAGAAACCCACAAAGGTACAAATGATCCCGTAATCTACCTGCCCCAGAATCCGGTGGTCCATCATGGCGGCCAGGGCCACCACGACGACGGCAGCGACCCACTGAGGAATAACCCCAAAAACAGCCACGAACACTAACAGCGCCGCAATACAGGTAATCGTGGTGGGCCGCGGATTAATCCGGATATCCACTACCGGTACGGTCGGCACGGTACGCTTGGGTACCAGCGAACTGAGCAACGCGAGGAACACAACGTCGGCGATGACCAGTGGCCACACCCACGCCCCGAATTGACCCAGACTGATGTGGAACTTAGACATCAAGAAAATGTTGTGGGGATTACCAAACGGCGTCAGTGCGCTCCCAAAGTTAGCGGCAATGGCAATCGCCGTAACCGGGATAATTTCCGGCAGGTCGTACTTCCGGGCAATGCGCAAATATAGCGGAATACACGTCAACACCGCCATGTCGTTGGTTAAGAACATCGCGCCCACGAACGACAAGAGCACAAAAAACCAGCTCAGTTGCCGCGAATTGGTTGCGTGGCTCGTGAGGCGGTACGTTAGGTAATCCAACACGTGTAAATATTCAAATATTTGGATGATGGTCATCATTGCGAGTAATGACCATAATGTGGAGAAATTAATATCGGCCAGATGCGGGCGCGCGAAAAACAGGCTCAGTATGGCGATAATCGCCGTAATCTGAAATACCCGGTCCTTACCGATGTTTTTGACAACGGTCATGTGCAGGAAAACATCCTTTCAGAGACTTACCGCTAACTATTGTGCGCCTTATTCGCCGCCACGACAACACCTAAGCAAATATTTGCTTCATATAAGGGCAAAATGCCACCCAATTTTCAGCAAGTCTCATTAACACTCAGGCACGCGCCACAGACGGGAATATTTACATTATCGCCGCTATCCCATCCGGGTCACGGTGGGGCAAAACGAATAATACACTGGCAATACACCCCGAAACACAACTTGTCCCCAGCACTTATGCACACGGGGGATAACTCCACACCCAAATATTGCGCACACGCCGCCACCCCCACCCCACATTTTGCGGTGTCAAAATGCAAGGGTAAATTCGTTTTGTGCCGTTTATCCACAAAAATTGATTATTCGTCAACACCCTGAAAGCGGGGACAAAGCCTATAGCGGCGGGCCCCGAACACCCATTCGCACCTAATGTAAAAGTTTTATCCACAGGAATTCCCGGAATGTGCAAAACCCGCGCAAACCCACTTATTAACACTATCCACAGAGTTATCCACAGAAACGCGCTGGCTTTGTCCCCAAAAACAAACGTTTGCCCCTCAATAATACCCGAACTTTTTAGCCATTTCGCTTTAAAAAGTACACAAAAAACGACCATCCGGCCCCATTTGGGCCGTAATGGTCGCATAAATTGCTTAATTTACTTGCTGGAACTAGTGCTAGTGGATAACGATGCGTCCGTTTGGGTCAACTTGAGCGAAACGGTCTTCTTAGTGCTCCCGTGGTAATACGTAATCTTCACCGTATCCCCAATCTTGTGCTTGTACAGGGCAGTGTGGAGATCCGCTACGTCTGTGATCTTGGTGTTATCCAGGCCGACAATCACGTCGTACTTAGATAAACCGGCGTTCTTAGCAATGCTGCTCGAAGTGAATCCAGCAACCACCACCCCACTCTTAAGGGATCGTGGCGTGTTGAGCAGCTCGCTTTGTTGATCCGAGCTGATGTCCGACAGGCTAACCACCGAAATGCCCAGGGCTGGCCGGACAACTTTGCCGTTCTTGACCAGCTGGTTAATGATGGACACAACTTCATCACTCGGAATGGCAAAGCCCATCCCCTCAATCGTCGCGCTGTCACTACTGCTACTCGAGGAGCCGGATAGCTTCATGGAGGTAATCCCAATGACTTGCCCACTCAGATTAATGAGGGGCCCACCAGAATTACCGTTGTTAATCGCCGCATCGGTTTGGATAACCGTGGCTTCGTTAGTCGTGTTGCCGCTTTCGTCAGTCACATCAACGGTCCGCTTCTTGGCCGACACGATCCCCTGCGTTACCGAGGTCGCATACTGGGTGCCCAGTGGTGAACCAACGGCCAGCACGGTTTGACCAGCGCTGATCTTGTTAGAGTTACCAAAGCTGGCCACGGACTTAACCTTACTACCATTGATCTTGAGTACCGCCAGGTCGGTCACGGAGTCCGTGCCGACTTTGGTGGCGGTGAGTTTAGTCCCATCACTCAAAATAACTTCCAGCTTATCCGAACCGGACACCACGTGGTTGTTGGTGACGATGTACGCGTAGCCATCCTTCTTCTGGTAAATCACCCCAGAACCTTCAGAATATTCAGTCAGCGTGCTGCTCTGACTGTTACTCGAGGACGAACTAGTCTCACCAAACAATTCGCCCCAACCGTTGTCGCTATCCGTGCTGGAACTTTCCTTCTGCAGGTTGATGACTGACACCACGGCGCCCTTGACCTTCTTAAAGGCCGCCTGACTAGCGCTACTCGTGGTCTTGGTCTTAGTCACGGCGGTAGTACCAGCCGTGCCCGATTTACTGGTTACACCCATGTTATCAGCAGACATCCGGGAAAAGCCGTAATAGGCGAGCCCACCGCCAGCGCCACCACCAATCAAAGCCGCGACCACCACAATAGTCGCCGTTTTTCCCAGGCTGTTGCCCTTTGGCCGGGTGTTAGCTTCTGGTTGTACACCATTATTTTGCTTATCCATATCAATATGTGGCTAACGCCACTCAAGCCTCCTTTGCATACGTGCTAATACCACTTATTTTATGGTTTAATGCTAACGAAAATTTATGACGAAAATATGATGGTACGCGTAATTTTCTCGCGAACCATATAAAATGGCCAGATGCCCGTCAACCAGGTATCTGGCCACACCTTAATTATACCGTAAATAACGCTTCGGGTGTTTCACGTTCGGTGTCCAATAGCTGGAAGTCGTGCCCCACTGGCAAACCTTCTGCCAGCAACATATCCGCCACGGTTTGGTGCGCTAGTGGCTTGGTGTTGTTGTTAGCGGACCGGTGACCCAGGTAGATACGCTTCGTCCGCGGACCAATAACATCCATTAGGGCCGCTGCCCCATCCGCATTAGATAGGTGCCCCTCAGCACCCATAATTCTTTGCTTCAATCCCCACGGATACGGGCCCTCACGCAACATGGTGAGATCGTGGTTGGCCTCCATTAGGTACGCATCACTGTCACGGATAGTTCCCGCCAGCCGGTCGGAAACGTACCCCGTATCGGTCAGAATGGTAAACGCCTTGTCATCGTGGTGAAACTGGTAGAACTGGGGTTCAGCGGCATCGTGCGATACACCGAAACTCTCAATGTCGAGGTCGCCTAGGCTTAACGTGGTGCCCCGCTTGAAGATGGATAGCTGGTCATAGGGCAACTTGCCCACGCTCTTGGGCAACGCCGCAAAGGTGCCCTCATTGGCGTAAATACGCAGTTTCGGGTAGCGTCGAGCGAGCACCCCCATCCCCTGTACGTGATCCGTATGTTCATGGGTGATAAATAGGCTATCCACGTCATTCAGATCGCGCCCGATGCTAGCTAACAACGCCGCAATCTTTTTGCCGGAAAAGCCCGCGTCAACTAGCACCTTATGCTGAGGGGTCTCGATATAAGTAGTATTACCAGAACTGGAACTTGCTAGTACGCATACCCGCATACCGAAATCAGCATCTGCTGTCGTCAACATTATTACCTCCGTTGTGCGGCTTGCCAAAACAAACCACTATTGGTGCCATTCTATCACTTTTATGATGGTCTGTATTGCGGGCGCACGGTTCGCAATAGCGGTCTTGGCACCCTTTCTAACCCTGCTCGCGCACGCTAGCTGGGGGTGCCCATGACTGCGCTGTGCGCCTCACGCCCGTACCGGGCTAGCACGAACCGGGCGCAGTGTGGCAAGCCATAGTGCAGTCGCCAGTTCCAAATTCAAACAGCTAAATAACGGCTAACCATCCACACACAAAAAAATCCATTCCCCAAGTGTTTCACGTGAAACACCGCGAATGGATTTTGGCTTAACGTTCCTTAATGACGGCTTTACTCATCGCGTTAACTTTATGCACGGTCACGTTCTTCGAGTTTTTACTCGAAATGCCCACGGACCACGTCGGAATATACACCGTGGTGCCCTTCGTCGTTAGTAGCTCCGTGTACCCCAGCTTGGTCCACGTAACCGACGAATTATTCACAATTTCATTATCCCGGTACAGCGTCAACACCGCTTCCCGCGCGCTGATCAACTTCTGCGCGTGGTGCATCGTCTTCACGTTGGTCACGTAAGTCTGCGTGTACCCCGTGATCTTGTGGTCGCGCACGCTGACTGCCAGCCGCCCGTGGCCATCGACAATCACCCCGTACTGAGTTTTCTGACAAAAGACGTAGTTGGTTCTGCTACTCATGTCCGCTTCAAATTCATACTGGTTACCACGCCAAACATTGTTGGTATCCGTCACAAACTTACGAACCTGCGCTGCAATCCCTTTGTGGCCTAATGCCAAGGGGGTCTTCAACTTAGCGGTGAGTTGTTCCACGCCGTTAGTAGTCTTCACCGTCGTCTCCGTGTTGCTCTCCCGCACCCGGTCAGCAGTACTGTTTTGTAGCACCTTATTATCACTATTACCGGCCAGGTACGAACCACGACTATTCGTCTTGCTGAGTGACGGCAGTGAAATCTGGTCCCGCTTCATTTCCGACAACGTTTCGGTCGTGGCGCCGGTGGCTGTAGTGGACATAAACACCTGCCGGTTCTGGGCCAAGCTCCACCCGAGGAAAATATCCATGCACAAAAAGACGACCAGTAAAATCCACTCGATGCGTCGAAAGTCCATTGGTATCCCCCCTAGTTGTCCGAATTAATAAGCGTTGACAATGCTACTTTGCCACTCAACAAATCGTTATAGTCCACAAACGTGCCGTTAATATTAACGTAATACGTTGGCGTTAGGTTCACCACCAGGCCGCTGTTCGTATCGCGCTCCCACTTATACGCCACCGTCAAGTCATCAATGTCACTCGGCTGGGCACCCATGCTGGCCAATTTATTCAGTACGTCCTGCCCAGCTGGCAGCTTCACTGCCGTTTGGCTAGTGGGAATCGCCGCCTCCAGGTTACTACCGGAAAACTCGATACGCTTACTGCTCGTGTTGTGTACCACGCGCACGGTGCCGTTGGATGTCTGGTTAAAGACGGGCACCCCGCGCACGTATGTCCGGAAGGTGACCGCATTTTCCTGCGTATTATACCCAAAGTAGCGGATGCCCTGCTTGCTAGCAAAGCTCAGGCTCGATAACGAAGTGAACGCCGCGCGTAACACCCCACGGTAGCTGGTCGCTGGGGCCGCGGCCGCGAAGTCCTCGTACTGCATCAAGCTATCATTCTTGTCGACCGCCAGCCGCTGGTTACTGTTCACAGTGTAAACGGTCTGGTTACCTATTTGCTTGGTGTCCACCGCACTGGTCGACGTGTTATCCGTCATCAGTAGTGCAATGTAATGCGTGGCGCTTTGCTTATCGATCAAATAGGTTTGCGGTGTGACCGCAATGCTTTGGTCCAGCAACGCGACCTCGTGGTGGTCAAAACGCTGCTCAGTGACCGCATACTTGGTAGTAGCATCCCCGAGCAGGTCCGCTATCGCCCCGTAATTAGGCTGCTTGATCGATAGCGGCCGCACCGTTTCGTGGTAGTCGTTGACTAGGTACGTCCGCTGGTTCCGCGTATCAAAGACGATGCGGTCAAAGACGTAGTTGGCGGCCGCCTTGGTCGTGCGCTTAAACAGGAGCGTACGAATCAGTGACCAAGAAACACTGCCCTGATATGTTAGTTGCAGCGACTGCGGTAACGTCAGGAGGTGATTGTACGCGTTGACCGATAGCTGCTTCACCGGTCCCACTTTGGTGACTTGCCACTTGGCAAGTTTAGTCCGCGCCTGAGCCGGCACGCCATTCCCCTTAGCGATGAGCTGATACTTTTGGTTACTTCCTTGCCAGAGGGCCTCCGTAGGGAGAAAGGTGTTCCGTTCGACCGCCTCGTTGGTGGTCTTAGTGGCCTTCTGTACGGTAACGTTACTGCTTTGCTGGCGGGCAAAGTTGGACGGGTTGTACCAAATAAACCACGTCAACAGGAGACTAATGGCAACCAGGCCGGTCAAACAAAGTCGTAATATTAGGCTTCTAAGCTTCATCCCAGTCATCCCCCCCGTCAGCAATATCTTCATACGGTAGGGAAATGTAGAAGGTACTGCCTTTGCCTTCTACCGAGTCGACCCAGATGCGGCCGCCCATTGCCTCAATAACTTCCTTACTGATGGCCAGGCCGAGACCCGTACCACCCTGCTTCCGGGACCGCGCCTTGTCGACACGATAGAACCGCTCAAAGACGTGGTTAATATCTTTGGCGGGGATTCCCAACCCCTGGTCGCTAATTGAAAGAATCACGTGGTTATTCGTTTCGACCAGCCGGGCCGTGATGGTACCCCCATCAGGTGAGTACTTGATCGCGTTGTTCATGATGTTGTCCACCACTTGCATAAACTTGTCCTGGTCCACATCGACCCACAGGCTGCGCTTGGTGATCTCCCGCTTGATGGTGTAATGCTTGTGCGGCTGACCCTGGTCATCCAACAGGGCGTGCCGGGAATCACCCGCGTGCTCATTATCGGTCTGCAACATCATGTCAAAGCGATTCAGGATGTAGTTGAAGAACTCATTTAAGTTGATGGTTTCAATGTCCATCTTGCTGGTCCCCATGTCCAGACGGGACAGCGACAGCAAGTCGTTGATCATCCGGATCATGCGGTCGGTTTCATCCTGGGTCACCTTGAGAAACTTTGGGGCCAGCTTGGGGTCCTGCCATGCCCCGTCGTTCAGGGCCTCAATGTAGCTACGCACCGAGGTGAGCGGCGTCCGCAGTTCGTGACTCACGTTCGACACGAACTGACGCCGTTCGCGTTCGTTCTTTTGCTGCTCGGTAACGTCGTGTAGCACCACGACCAACCCACTGATGAAGCCAGTCTCCCGCTGAATCATGGAAAAGTCCGCGCGCAGGATCATTTCCTGGTGATCCTCGGTCTCCATGTTCAGGAGCAATTCCGTCTGGCTATCCAGTAGGTCACGTAAAGTGTATTCTTTGTTGATCTTGAGCATCCGTAGAATCGACATGCCAATAGCGTCCTCATTCTTGATGTTCAAGAACTCGAGGGCGGTTTCGTTGATGATAATGACGTTACCCCGACGGTCGGTGGCAATCACCCCATCGGTCATGTGCGCCAGCACGCTATCCAGCCGCCGGCGTTCGGCCTCACTGGCTTCCTGGGCTTCCTCCACACGCACGGACAGGTCGTTGACCGCAATGGCCAACTGCCCTAACTCATCTTGGCTGTATACCCGCACCTGCCCGGAATAGTCGCCCTGGGCCATGCGGCTAGCCTGCCGCTTCATGGCGTCGATTGGCCGGGTAATTGCCCGGCTAATGACAATGGCGATAAAGATGCCTAACAAGACCGCCACCATGCTGGCAATAAAGAAAATACGGGTGATCGAGCTAATGTTGTCGTAGACCGAATCCATGTTGGCCCGGATGTAGATGGCACCAATAACACTGTTATCGTCACCAGTTGAGTTACTGCTCTTGAGCGGCGTAATTTTTACGTAGTAGGACGACCCGCCCGCCTTCGTAAACCCCTCGTAGTTTTGGCCCGTATACAGGGTGTTCTTAACCTGAGTGGACCCATTTTTTTGCCCAATGACCGTCTGGGAGTTAACGTTACTGTCACCACGCAAAACTCCCTTCGCGTCCACCACCTGGATATCCGCGGAGTTCACAATGCTTGATTCATTTAAGGCATTACGAATTTGGCGGTCAGCCTTCGTGGTGTTACTTTCCTCGAGGGCATTGATCACCTTGTCTTCAACGTAGGTCTCAATCGTAATCTGCGACTTAAAACTATCGATATTCTGTTGCTCTAGCTGTTTGACAAAATACGCCCCGATCACCTCGACAGTCACGACGACTACAAGGATGAACACGAGCGCAATTTTGAAGTGAATCGAATGGAAAAACCGGATCTTTTTATTCATGCCGGCCACTTACCCCTGATCAGATTCTGGACTCCGTAAGTAATAACCCACACCCCGACGTGTCATCAACCAATCGGGATGACTAGGAGTGTCCTCAATCTTTTCGCGAAGCCGCCGCACCGTGACGTCGACCGTGCGGACATCACCAAAGTAGTCGTAGCCCCACACCGTCTGCAACAAGTGCTCACGGGTCATGACTTGCCCCTGGTGCCGGGCGAGGTAGTGCAACAATTCAAACTCACGGTGGGTGAGTTCAATGTTTTCACCACGCTTATTCACCGTGTAGGCTTCTGGCTTAATGACCAGGTCACCCACTTGAATATCCTTGTTTTCCTCTTCCTGCTCGGTTGGTGCTGGCGTTGAATTCTGGCGCCGTAAGTTGGCCTTCACGCGGGCGACCAGTTCCCGGTTGGAGAACGGCTTCGTGACATAATCGTCGGCACCAAGTTCAAGACCGAGCACCTTATCGATCTCGCTGTCCTTGGCCGTCAGCATAATAATCGGCACATCGCTGTCCTTACGAATCCGCCGGGCGACTTCCAAACCATCGATCTTTGGTAGCATTAAGTCCAGTAGGATGAGATCAGGCTTTTCATCAGCAAACTGCTGTAACGCCGCTTCACCATCAAACGCGGTAACAACGTCAAAACCTTCTTTGTTCAAATTAAACTTGACGATATCCGAAATCGGTTTTTCATCATCAACCACAAGTATTTTCTTAGCCATAATCGGCCCTCCATTAGGTGCTGTTCTGTTACTATTATACCGGTAAGACCGGTGAGTCGCAAAAATCACCCACCACAAACACACCGATAATTATTTCCCGGGAAATAATGGCGCAAGGAGGAGCAACATGTATCTAACAGTCAACCACACGACACTTTACTATACCCAGCATGGACACGGACACCCGCTGATCCTGTTACACGGTAACGGCACTAGCCACGCCATCTTTGCAGACCTCATTCCCCAGCTGGCGCCAAACTTCACGGTGTACGCGTTGGACGCACGCGACCACGGCCAAAGTAGCACCACGGATTACATTAGTTATCAGTTAATGGCCACGGATGTCAGGGACTTTATCCAAACATTGAACCTGCGCGCACCCACCGTCATTGGTGTTGGTGACGGTGGTATCAGTGCCCTCTTGGTCGCCAGCGCGCATCCTACCATCATTGGCCGGTTGATCCTGGCAGGTGTCCACACCCAACCACGTGACCTGCGGCTACGCAAGCGTATCGCCTTGGCGGCCGACTACTTCTCCCGTCCGCGGAAGAAACTGGGACTACAAATGTGGGGGCCCCACATTACCAATGAACAGCTGGCGCGGGTCAGCGCACCCACCCTCATCTTGGCGGGCGCCCAAGGTGACATCCACCTCCGGGCAGCACGGCACCTCGCCGCAGGCATTCCGGATGCCCACCTACGCTTGGTTGCGCATGCCAACCATATGTCCTACATTGAGGACACTGACCGTTTCTACAGTTTGATCCACGCCTTTCTGCAGGCATAAACAGGCCACCGGATGTTGGCGACGTATACGTCGTCGCACCCGGTGGCCTGTTTGTCGCTCAGGACTATTTATTTTCTTTACGGCCAAACCGCTTGGTGACGTTCTGCCACAGATTGTGGAACCGCTTGTTCATGGTCCCAGTCAACGTCGCCGCCTTGACGAGTTTGGCGCTACCTAGGTGGTCCCGCATGATTCGCAGCGCCTCCACGGCTTTGCTGGCTACAAAGTTGAAGCTGCGCCCGTCGTCAACATCAATAAAGAAGCCACGTATGTGCGTCTTCATGTAGACCTGTGCGCGCACCCGTTTGATGTTGGCCCAAGGAATCATGATGTACCCATGCCCACTATCAGCACGGAACTCGAGCCCCCCGTCACCCAAAATCAGAAAACCCGGTTTAGGGTCACTGGCACTCACCATGGAATTGACTTTAAAGGTCCCCTCCGCGGTATGGTTTAATATTTCGACTTCCACCATGATGTTTCCTCCTCATCGACAGCAACTATTAATAATTATGCCCTGATTATAACAAACCTCGTGAAAATAAAAACAGAACCGGCCTATTGCCGATTCTGTCGTTCAATAGCACATTGACGAGATTATGCGCCGAGGATACCTGCCCAGTAGGCCAGAATACCAACAACGAACAGTCCCAGAATGATAACGATTGGACTAACTTTCTTCCGTAGCAACCATACACATACCAGGGTGAGCAGCAAAGGCATCAGACCTGGAGTCAATTCATCAAAGATATCACCAAGAGTGGTAGTCTTTGTTGGCGTGACGGAGTTACCAGCGTTAACGGAAGCAATGACAGCGCGAATCTTGCCAACAGTCAGGTGACCGTGGTTAGCGGCATTGATGACTGGCTGGAAGTTAACCTGCGCGTCCTTGTCAACCTTAACGTTAGAAACAACGGCTGGGAAGTTCATGGTCATCCAACGAGGAACTAGGACACCCATGATGAACATACCTAGGACAGAAGCACCAACAGTGATCTTCTGCAGCAAACCACCAGAAACGTCGTTAGTGATCGCTTCACCTTGCTTGTAACCCATTTCTTGCGTGAACCACAGGAAACCCATACGGATAATCTGCCATACAACGAAGAACAGGATTGGACCAAGCCAGCTACCAGACAAGGCAAATGACGCCGTGAAGGCACCGAGGATAGGACGAGCGGTCGCCCAGAACACTGGGTCACCAACACCGGCCAGAGGGCCCATCATACCAACTTTAACACCCTGGATGGTTTGGTCGGTAACAGGAGCCCCGTTAGCACGACTTTCTTCCAGAGACATTTCAACACCAAGAATAGGTGCAACCAGGTATGGGTGCGTGTTAAAGAATTCCAGGTGACGCTTCAAAGCAGCGGCACGGTCTTCCTTAGTCTTGTACAACTTCTTCAGCGCTGGTGCGAGGGCAAAGGCCCAGCCAACGTTCTGCATACGTTCGTAGTTCCAGGAAGCCTGGAGGAATTGACTGTTCCAGAAGACCCAGAAACGGTCTGTTTTAGTTAACTTAATTTCATTAGCCATTATTATTTCCTCCCTTCCTAGTAATCATTCAGGATGTCGTCGATTGGGTCGCCGCCATCACTAGATGAAGAACCGCCGGACGTCTTGTTGAATTCTGGGTCAACCTGCAGGAACAGCAGGGCCATAACAACACCGATAATACCCATACCGATCAGAGTAATTTCGGATAGTGCAGCCAAGGCAAAGCCCAGGAAGAACCATGGCCACAGAGCAGGCGTAGCCATCATGTTGATAACCATGGCGTACCCAACGGCAACGATCATACCACCACCGACTTTCAAACCGTTGGTGACAACGTCTGGCAAAGCTGCCAGCAAGTCAGTCACAACGTGAGTTGGTACGGCAACGATCAGGGCTGCAGGAATCGCGATACGCAGACCCTGCAGGGCCAAAGCGATAAAGTGGAATGCGTAAACACCAGCAAATGAACCGCGCTTACCAGCACCGTCAGCACCATGAGCCAAGAAGGTTGCAATGGTACGAACGATAATGGTCAGAACCAAACCGGCAACAGCCAGTGGAATGGCCAACGCGACACCGTTGGAAACACTGGTACCCTTAACACATACCAGGATTGCAGCGGCAACGGATGCCAGGGCGGCGTCAGGTGCAACAGCGGCACCAATGTTCATCCAGCCCAAGGCGATCAATTGGAGAGACCCACCTAATGCCAAACCTTCAGCTGGGTGGCCAGATACCAGACCGATCAACGGGCAAGCCAAAATTGGCTGATGGAAATCGAATTCGTCCAAGATACCTTCCATACCAGCAAGGAATGACACGATTAGGATCCCAATAACAGAAATAAATGACATTGTGGTCCTCCTTATATAATTGCGGACGCGAAGACGCGTCGATTAAAAGTCAAATCCCGCTTTCTTAAGCAAGTTACCCAAGTTCTCAGGGCTGTCAGCAGGCACCTTGCGAACATCGAACTTAACGCCCTTGTCCCGCAATGCCTTAAATGCGTCAACATCCTTTTGGTCAACCGAGAGAACCTTGTTGATAACCGTCTTACCTTCCGAGTGCGCCATGGAACCAATGTTCAGGGTTGGAATATCAACACCCGCATTGACAACTTCCAGTGCATCCTCAGGAGTTTCAAACAGAATCAACGCCTTCGTGTTACCGAACCGAGGATCTTTGCAAACGTCGATGAACTTCTTAATAGGAACGACGTTTGCCTTAACCCCAGGCGGTGCGGCCTCCACAATCATGGTCTTACGTAACTTGTCTTTTGCGACACCATCAGAAACAACGATAATCCGGTTCGGGCCAGTAGTCTTGGTCCAAGTCGTTGCAACTTGCCCATGCAACAGACGTGAGTCGACACGTGCGAGCACAAGCTTGATCTTACCATCACCGACAACCGTGCCTTCAGGCAATGCAGCTGCGTGCTTCTTAGCAGCAGGTGCGGCCTTTGGCTTCGGTTCGAGGGCTTCTGGCTTAACCTTGACACCATCGCGTCCAGCGGCAACTAGATGTGCGGCCAGTTCGTGAGCGGAGTTCATCGTCAAACGAGAACCGTATGCTTCAATCAGCATCGGTAGGTTCAGGCCAGTAACGATTGCCCACTTGTCCTTGTGTTCCTCAAAGATTCCGCTTGCCTGATTGAATGGTGAGCCACCCCACAAATCAATCAGAAACAGTACGTCGTCTTCGGGGTCGAACTTAGTCGTAGCATCTAGAAGATGTTGCTTCAGATCGTCAGGACTTTCGCCGTTCTTGAACGTGACAACTTCGACCTTGTCCTGCTCACCGAAGATCATTTCACCAGACTGCTTGATGCCTGCAGCGAATTCGCCGTGGCTGGCTAGAATGATTCCGACCATTGTTTCGCCTCCCAAAATATATTTATTTAGAAAGCCCCACACTTTAGGTTTACCTAAATAATGTACAATTGCTACTAAACTCGAAATGTAAGGGGTTTTCTTAACAGTGTTAAGTATGCGCAGATAGGGCACGTTTTGCAAGCCCTTTCTTGACAAAACCAACTTGTGTTTCATGAAAAGTCACTAATAGCAACCAAAAGCTCAAAAAAATTTTTTCGAATTTTGTTTACTTTGTTTGCCTAAAGGGCAAAATGCGCAACACCATACCCACAAAGGGGTACAGCATTTTTAGTCATCCCTAATCCACCGATACTCATTCCATCACTACCCAACATTGGCGCGGAGAGGGGCAGACACGTCTTGACAGGTTGCGTAAAACCGGGTAATTTTAGAGGCAACATGATATATACCACGACGAAATAGAGGTCGCGGGGACGACCACAGCTAGACGAGTAGCGGATACGATGACTCTAGTTGAAAGCAACCCCGCCGAAACGACAGTTGCTCCGCAGCAACTGTCGTTGGGCCGGTCGACGAAAGTCGCCGGACTGTCTTGCCACTGGCAAGGAGCGCTATGATTGTTGGTTTTACTACTTATATAGTGAGATTAGCGGGCCCATTGAGTTGTTCATTCAATTCAATGGGTCTTTTTCATACCCCTGTTTCCCCTCACGGTATGTGGGCCGCGCCCAACGCGTAGCTTGATCGACCGTTAGCCACGGTAGTCAGATGAAGGGAGAACACCAATGAAGAAAGTTTGGTTCGCAATTGTGAGCGCACTGATACTGACCGGGCTGTGGGTCACCGCGCCTAGTCACCAAGTAAGTGCCGCCAGCAGTAGTCAGTATTACAAAATTGGTATGGAGGCCGGGTACGCACCCTTTAACTGGACACAAAACTCTAGTAAACACGGCGCCGTAAGAATCCAGGGTTCAAAACTCTGGGCCAATGGGTATGACGTACAGATGGGCAAGAAGATTGCCCGTGCGTTAGGCAAAAAGCCCATCGTCGTTAAGACAAAGTGGGACGGACTGTTACCGTCATTAACCTCCGGCAAGATTGACGCTATCATCGCCGGTATGTCCCCCACACCAGCCCGGCGCAAGTCGATCGACTTCAGTAACACTTACTACGCATCTAAACTAACTATTGTTGTACGCAAAGATTCCAAGTACGCCCACGCCACTAAGTTATCGGACTTTAAAGGCGCCAAGCTAACCGCACAACTATCCACCTACCACTACACCGCCATCAAGCAGATCAAGGGCGTTAAGCGTCAATCCGCCATGGATGACTTTCCGGCCATGCGGGTTGCGCTGGAATCCGGTACCATTGACGGGTACGTCTCCGAAATTCCGGAAGGGATCACAGCAGAGCACGCCAATAACAAGCTCACCTACATCCACTTTGCCAAGAACAAAGGCTTCAAAACGGATGCAAGTGACACCGACCTCGCCATCGGCCTGCGCAAACAGGACCCTAATGAAGCCAAGATCAATCAAGTTTTGGCGGGAATTTCCACCAAGGAACGGAACCACATGATGACTCAGGCCGTCAAGGATCAGCCCGTCACCAATTCGAGTGGCAATTGGTTCACGAACATTCTTAAGCAGTATGGTGCTATGCTACTGCGCGGGACCGGGATGACATTGCTGTTAGCGTTAATTGGTACGCTCGTTGGGTTCATCATTGGCCTGCTAGTCGGCATCGTCCGGACCATTCCCCGTGCAAAAAAGCCCGCCCAGCGGGGCTTGATGGCTATCATCAACTGGCTGTTATCCGTCTACATTGAGGTCTTCCGGGGCACACCAATGATTGTTCAGGCGGCCGTACTTTACTACGGGGCTGCCCAGGCCTTTGGGGTCAATATGGACCGGACCGTTGCCGCCCTGGTCATTGTATCGATCAACACCGGGGCCTACATTTCCGAAATCATCCGTGGCGGGATTATTTCCGTGGACGAGGGCCAGTTCGAAGCGGCCCACGCGCTCGGCTTCACCCATTGGCAAACCATGACCAAAGTCATCCTGCCACAAGCCATCCGCAACAGTTTGCCAGCCGTGACCAACGAATTTATCGTTAATATCAAGGACACTTCGGTGCTGTCCATCATCAGTGTGTCCGAACTGTTCTTTACCGCCGAAACCATTTCGGGGCAAAGCTTCCAGTTCTTCCACACCTACCTGATCGTGTGTGGCATCTATCTAATCATGACGTTTACCATCTCACGGCTCTTCCGTCTCATCGAAAAACACCTCGATGGGCCCAAAAACTACAACGTGATGAACAACCAGATGCAGGTGGAGACGCCATCCATTAAGGATACGGAAGGAGATGCTGAATAATGACGGAATCAGCTTTGCTAGAAGTACGCAACCTGCAGAAGCGGTTCGGCAACCACGAGGTGCTAAAAGACATCAACCTCGCCGTCACTAAGGGTGAAGTGTTAACTATCATCGGTCGTTCAGGGTCCGGTAAGTCCACCCTGTTGCGTGGGCTCAACCTACTAGAGCCACCAACCAGCGGCCAAATTCTGTTTCACGGCGAGAATGTTCTCGCTGATAACTTCGACCTCATCCGTTACCGCACCAAGGTAGGAATGGTGTTCCAAAACTTCAACCTATTCAATAACCTGTCCGTGCTCGACAACGTGGTGGTACCCCAAGTCACGGTCCTGAAGCGTGACAAAGGTGCAGCCAAAAAGCACGGCATGGAGATCCTCCAGCAAATGAATATGGGGCCCTTCGTCAACGCCAAGCCCGCCCAACTCTCCGGGGGCCAGAAGCAGCGGGTCGCTATTGCGCGTTCCGTAGCGATGGACCCAGAAATGCTGCTGTTCGACGAGCCAACCAGCGCGCTAGACCCAGAAATGGTGGACGACGTGCTCGCCGCCATGAAGGACCTAGCCAGCACCGGCCTCACCATGATCGTCGTCACTCACGAAATGGCTTTTGCCCGTGATGTCTCTGACACGGTCATCTTCATGCATGATGGCGTTGTTGGTGAGCAGGGCACGCCAGCACAAATCTTTGAGCACCCGCGTGAAGCCGCCACCCGGGACTTCCTTAAGCGGTACCTGAACCGGGCTTAACAGCATAATACTGCCAATTACCTTGACTACTAACAGTGGCCATCACCTGAACGCACCGGGTGGTGGCCATGACTGATGTGGGCCAATTATTTCCCGGGAAATAATTTCTCTTGATGCTGATAGTCCTTAGTGATTGTCAGTCACCCCGTTTTCGCCTAAGATAGGGGTTAAGTTATGCCGTAGGAGGGCAACCATCATGAACGTTTTTCAGGCACTCAAGTTATTGCAGGTCAACCACCGGCCCGTGAGCCAACACGAACTCGTTATCACCGATCCCAGTGGCAAACCCGATGCAGCCATGTCAGACCTACTGGCTGACGTGGTGGGTAAACTAGCGATTTTTGCCGACCTGGATAGCGCGCTGACCCCCGCAGATCTGATTAAGCAGTTACACGGTTGCACCCCCTTACCCGGCGATGTCTTGGCTGAATACAATAAAATTCTGACCCAAGAATTAGAGCACGTGAACTTTGCTACCCGCAAAGGCGTAATCGAACTGGTTTATCACCCCTTCGTTTAAAATAATGTTAGTCTTGCCCGGATGCCTGCATGCATCCGGGTTATTTTTGTCCGCTCATGATTAGTAGCGGTCAATCCGCCTGACAGGCTATTTTCAACTTTCAAATCAGCTAAAAAGCCTTGATTTCTTTAGGAAAGCGCTATCAGCGTTTCCAGAAGCAGCCGCTTTGCCAAGACATTTTCAAAAAACACTTACACAAACGTTCTTTTTCTGTTAACATAACCAATTGTTGAAACGCACCATCACCAATTGCGTGGGTGTCGTCGCGTATAGCCGTTGATTTTGATCACGGCTATGCCACAGGGGGCGACACCAGCAGTCTATTCGGGATATATATGCGCCCCGCGCGTCTATTGGTATTAGTGCCGCTATTTTGATCAAGCGTATAGACTAGCAGCCTGGTCGTTACCGGACCGCTATTTTTTGTGCGTCAGAGGAGGAGCATTACCAATGGAACAAGTATCAAGTACTGCCGTCAACCTGGATAAAGCCCGCGTTGACGTGCGCCACCCCATGCTCGCAATGGTCAGCATGTGGGTTGGTGCCTTTATCGGGATGTTCAGTGAAACGTCCCTAAACATTGCCCTGCCAAGCCTCATGAAGAGTCTCAACGTCAGCACCGCCACGATTCAGTGGCTCGTCACTGGTTACATGTTGGTCATCGGGATCGTGCTACCGTTCTCAAGCTTTCTGACTAAGTGGTTTACCACCCGTCAGCTAATCATCTTTGGCCTGGCCGACTTTATCGTCGGTGCCGTCATTGCTGCTACCGCTAGCGTCTTTCCGGTGCTACTGGTGGGTCGATTGATTCAGGGTATCGGGACCGGGATCATCCTGCCCCTGATGTTTACGGTGGCCATGTCCATTTTCCCACCCCACAAGTTGGGAGCGGCTATGGGGACCAACGCGTTAGTCATCATGTTCGCCCCAGCAATTGGACCCACTTTGACCGGGATCATCCTCGCCAAGTTGTCCTGGAACTGGATCTTCTGGGTCTTTGTCCCCGTATTGGCCGTTGGCTTGATTTTTGCCTTCACCAGCCTCAAAAACGTTGGTAACATCACTAAGCCTAAAGCTGACTTCCTATCGATGGCTGAATCCGTCATTGGTTTCTCAGCCATTGTCTTCGGTGTTAGTTCCGCCAGCTCTCGTGGCTGGGGTTCACCCGTTGTGCTCGTTGCCCTCGTTATTGGGGTAATCGTTCTGGGCTTCTATGCTCACCGTCAGTTACACCTCGACACGCCGGTGCTGAACCTGCGTGCCTTCAAGATTCCTGCATTTACTACCGGTGCCTTGTTGGTCATGATCGACTTTGGGATCATCCTTTCCGCCATGTACCTATTGCCAATGTACATTCAGAACGGTTTAGGTTTGGTCGTTGCGTTAACCGGGATCATCATGTTACCTGGTGGGGTGGTCAACGCCTTAGTTTCCGCCCTTGCTGGTCGCTTATACGACCGCTTTGGTGCTAAGGCTCCGGCCCGGATTGGCTTCATCATCGCCTTTATTGGTGCCGTGATGCTGGCTACCGCTTCGACGACTAGCTCCATTGCTTACGTCATTGCGGCCCACGTCATCATCATGATTGGTGCCCCACTGGCCATGTCCCCATCCCAGACTTACGCCCTCAACTCCTTGACCGGCGCCCTGTCTGCCGATGGTAGTACCATCATGAACACCATGCAGCAGATCATCGGTGCCATCGCTACGGCCGTGGCTACTAGTTTGCTAGGCATCGGTGAAGCGGCATACAGTGGTCATGGTACCGCTGCTGCGTTCACTAACGGTGTGCACTACGGCGCCTACTTCACGGTTGCCTTGACCATCGTCGGCTTCATCATCGCACTCTTCATCAAGCGTCCTGCCTACAGTAAAGACGTTAATCCTGAAGATTAGTATGTAATTATTACGGGCGACATCCTTAATGGATGGCGCCCGTTTTTTGTTGACAAATCATGCGTGCAAATCCGTCGAATCATGAAGATCATCAGTCTGGCTGCGCAGTTGCGATTGCCACAACTAGCGGTGAAGGTGTCATGGCCCCAGCCGATGTCTCCACTGGGGATGGCGTGGACAAATTGCCGCAAACCGCTCTAGAACAAAGTGCCCGCGGTCGACCAGACTGGCGTGCCCTTGGGCTCACGGGCTGCACTGCCTACTTCAAAACACATCACCAGCCAGCTAACATTACCAACAGTCCTCCGTACACGAACGCATACCATGGCCAACTTTCGCTAGCTACGCGGCGGCTACGGGGAGCGTCAAGCTCTTTACCCAAACTATCGCCATGAAGTACGCTAAGGATAATATCCGCGTCAACGCCATTGGCCCTACGCAATCAATACGCCCAGACCGTCAACATGGTACCCATGCATCGAATCGGTACGCCGGAGGAAATTGCTACTGGCGCAGCCTGGCTTGCTTCCAGCGAGTCCAACTACGTCGCCGGCATCACGTTGTATCCCGTCTTTAAGAAAGGTCAAGGCTAAATAATTCAATCCCCCTGATGGCGCTAATAGCTTGTTAATCACTGGTAGCGCCCCCATGCGATGGTGTTACTTTTTTGTATACCGTCGCGATGGGACTGGTGGTCAAGTACCGTTAGCGGACCGTCCATGATTGAACGGCAATAAAAAAAGCAGTGTTTCACGTGAAACACTACCGTGGGATAAAATCTGAATGGACGGGGAATTGGCCGGACGCCGCCCCAATGGCTAACCGTAAGGCCGCTGCCCCCACATCCCGGAAGTGATGATCAATGGTCGGTATGCCCAGTAGCTGACCAGACAACTGGTTCTCCTGCCCCATCAACGCGGGCGCTTGGAGATGGTTGTCCCGGTAATACTGCAAAATGCCCGCCGCAATGTCATCGCCATTGGCAAATATAAAATCAGGGGCTAAATTCTGGGAGTGGTAATACTCCGCCGCCGCGTAACCGTCACTGTACGACATAACCCCCGTGCGCACGAGTCGCGGTTCTGGCGCCGTACCGAAAACGCGTGTGTAAGCAACGATGGTGGCGCTGCTCGTGGCGCTAATATCGACACCGCGCGGGAGTACCAGCCCAACGTTATGGTAGTGCCGACGCTGAATCCAGCGAAACGCCGCTCGATATGATGGTCCGCGTTCCGTGTAGGCCGCGCTAATATCAATGCTGCCTGGGTCGTGGCAGACCACCACTTCACCATACTTTTTGTAGGGGACCATATCCGCCACCGGCATCGTGTGCGAAGTAAAAATCAAACCGTCAAAGGCACGACGACGTAATTGGTCCAGGTAACCGTGTTCCACCTGGGGCTCATAGCGTGATGGCAGCATCAGGACGTTGTACCCCGCCGCGAAGGCTGCCGCCATGATACCCCGAATAATGTCGGTGTAGTACGGGTGCTCCACGTTGGGGACCACCACGCCAATATTTTTGGTTCTTCCCCGGCTGAGATCCCGGGCTACATCGTTGGGCACGTAATCAAGGTCGTTGATCACCTTCTGAATGTTACGCCGTACCCCGTCGGAAACGTAATTTTTATGGTTGAGGACACGCGACACGGTGGACACCGAATACCCGCTGATACGCGCAACGTCACGAATGGTTGTCAATATGGCCCTCTCCTTCTTAATGTCCTAGGGAATAGTATAACATGCGCACCGGGGAACCAGGGCTGGGAGGCGACCCACCCATGAGCTCCCCGCTACGCATGTTACGTAACGGGCGTCACGTTTGACGCTTATCGTTTATCCGGTTGTCACAAATATGCACCAGCCTAATTAGGGCCGTCATTACCGGTTAATTTCTTTCCATAATGTCTTCAAACCACTGTTACTACTCTTGAGCGTATTCAACTCATCAATGTGATCGCTGATTGCGACGCGTGCGTTATTAAGCAGCGTCTGGTACGCGCTGTCATCATTAACCGGTAGCACAATGGCAATAGCAATATCGACGCTACTGTTATCATCACCCCACTGTACCGGTGAATCAAAACTCAGTACAACCGCTTCAGGGTGGGTCAATGTTGAGGAAGTTGCCCGGAGAATGACCGCTTCATCGCCAATGATAACCGCGTCCTGCGCACCGCTGGCAAAAAAGCCGCTCTTCAATTCTTGTTCGGCTAGATCCAACTTACCAGCCACGCGGTTTGCAATTGCCTTCAGGGCTGCCAACTCGTTGTTTTCGTCTAACGCCACGTTCGCAACAACGTTCTTCTTCTTCAGTAGAGACAGCATAATAATTTCCTCCTTGATTCAATCCGTTAGTTAATTTCCTGCAGGCCGGAACGGCAACCCCGCGGTAGTTGCAACCCCTTTCAACCTTGCAAACACAGTGTAATTTGTCGAACGCGTTTCAGGTCAAGTGTTTTGAGCAAAGTTTTTTATTTTTATTTTTGTAGGCTAATCAACGGGGTTTGACATTGCTCACTGCCATCAATATTGTTATTCTTAATAGGAGTTGCTATAATGACGGTATTAGCTAACAAATAGTAAGTGTCGGGCAACTGTCCGCACCGGTGGAGGAGACCAAGATGGCAAAGCAGCAACGTTCTGGGCGACAGCATGTATGGCTCTGGCGGGTTTTAATCGTAATTTTGCTCATAGTGGGGTTGGCACTCACCTTTAACCAGCAAATCAAGGTGTTTACCATTAACTTACTATCGCAAAATCAGTACAGCTCGGCACAAAAGCTGACCCGCACCGACATTAAGCGTAACCAACGTCACCGTGCCAGCTACAACTTTAAGCAGGTCAACGCATTAGGCCTCAGTACGGTCACCAAAGCAGCAACTGACCGGAACCTCCACCCCATCGGTCTACTCTCCATCCCCAGCGTGAAAATTGATCTCCCCATCATGGCTGGACTGAGTAACGAAAATTTGGCGGTCGGTGCCGCTACCATGAAGGCCAAGCAGCACATGGGCAAAGGTAACTACGCGCTGGCGGGGCACCACATGGTCAACAAGCATATCCTGTTCTCACCCCTGACCAACATTAAGTTGGGCGAGCGTATCTACATCACCGACAAGAAGCACGTGTACACCTACAAGGTCACCCTCAGCAAGACCGTGTACAAGATGCAGGTCCAGTACATCGACAACGTTAAGGGCAAAAAGTTGATTACGTTGGTCACCTGCGCGTCATCGCTGGTCGGTGAGGAGGATCGCCACATCGTGCAGGGCCAGTTGCTCCAAAAGCAGGTAGCAACTAAGGCCCGGCTGGCCGTTTTTAAGAAGTAACATTAATGCACACAAATAGTGCCCCAACCAGGTCGTCTGACTCTGGTTGGGGCACTTTACGTTTGGTTTAGTTTTAAGGAGTTTAGTTAAGATTGGTGGTGCAGATGAGTGAACCAGCACCGCACGGGTGATGCGTGCTGCTTCTCCACACCGAAACTTTAGTCGTGGTAGACGCCTTCAGACCACTTCTTGTTTTCTTCATCGAAGAAGTGTGGGTTGTCCTTCTGGTCAGGATTTGGCGTAGCAATGTTGTCGATCTTGTCGATCAGCTTCTTGTTCTCGTCGGATGGCTTGTATTCAGCATTCAGGTAGTAGTCGATAATGTCGAAGACGAAGTCACGGCCCAGCACGATGCCACCAAAGCCAAGGACGTTAGCGTTCAACTGTTCCTTTGCGTAAACGGCCTGCGCAATGTCACCAACCATAGCAGCGCGGATACCTTCGTTCTTGTCCGCCGCGGTACTGATACCAATCCCAGTACCACAGAGAACGATCCCCAGGTCGGCGCGGCCATCGGCAACGTCTTCAGCAACCCGCTTGCCGTAGATTGGGTAGTGGGTCCGCGTGTGGTCATAAGTACCTTCGTCAATCACCTGGTAACCTTCAGCCTTTAGGTAGTCGGAGATCAGGGTCTTCAGGTCGGTAACAATGTGGTCATTACCAAGCGCAATAATTGTGTGCTTATCGGTCTTCACATCCGCAAATTCTGGTGCTGGCATATCTTTTTCAAACATTGAGTATTCCTCCTAAAAATTATCTGAATTAAATTATCAGAACGATGAACTAAATCATCTTTTCAAGCATGTCCAGGCGTACCTTGTGACGGCCACCAGCATAATCAGTGTCCAAGTACCGCTTAACAATTGAGTATGCTAGCTTCTCGCCAACAATGCCGGAACCCAATGCAATTGCTTTGGCACCATTGTGCAGCGCGGTCATGTGTGCGGTCCGCTCCTCGTTGACGTTCGCGGTCACCATACCCTTGACCTTGTTGCTTGCCATCGCACTACCAACACCATATTCATCGAACATGATGGCCTTCTTCACACCGTTGTCCAAAACCTGCTTGGTGACGGCCAACGAGGAGTCAACAAAGTCGGCAGCAGGCTTCTCGGTGACGTCGATCACGTTATAGTCGTGGTCCTGCAGGTACTGCTTAACCTTTTCCTTGAGTTCAAAACCAGCTTTGTCGGATCCAATTACAACATCCATCAGACATATCTCCTTTAGAAAAATTTGTTAACAGTTACAACTTACTTCTTCGCGGTCAATACCTGCGTGTGCCGACCGTAGTCAGCACGCTGATCGGCATCGATCCCAGAATCCGTAATCAAGGCGGTGACGTCATCCAGACTATAGAAGGCGTAGAAGTCTTCTGTGTCTAGTTTGGAATGGTCCGCCAGAATGTACCGCTTGCCGGCGTTGGCTAACGCTAGCCGCTGTACCTGACCCTCGTCGGCGTTGGCATTGCTGATGACCCCGTCGCAAACACCGTTCGCAGAAACGAACGCTTTGTTGCTCCGGAGATTTTGCAACATCTCCACCGCCAAGTTACCAATAAAGGCACCACTATGATCACGGTAGGTTCCCCCAACCAGGCACAGCTCGTAACGGTCTGCCTGACCCTTCCAGGTTTCAAAAACGGGCAGGCTGTTGGTTACGATCCGCACATCGCTAATAGATAGGTAGTTAGCGATAAACTCGTTGGTAGTCCCAGGGCCGATAAAGACCGTATCGCCGGGCTCAATCAGGCTCGCCGCCGTGGCAGCAATCTGCCGCTTCTCGTCCACGTGTAACTCACGTTTTTCGAGTCGCGTCAGTTCCTGACTTTGCTCCTGGGCTAACCGGGGACTCTGCGCGCCACCGTGAACGCGAATCACCGCGTTGTTCTCAGCCAATTCGGCCAAGTCACGGCGAACCGTCATCGTGGAGACGTGCAACGCCGCCCCGATTTCGTTGACAGTGACAATGCCTTTACGGTCAACCAAGTTACGGATAGTTAATAAACGTTGTCGTTTTAACACACGCGCATCACCTCCGCTTAGTTCATTTGTGTTCGTATTTGTTTGTATCCCAAGTACACTGTTAAAGTATCACCTGTTGAAAGCCTTGTCAATGCCTTAATGTAGCTTTTGTAATCGCTATAAAAAAAGCGCTTTATAGGGTTGACTGTTGAAAGCGCTTGTATATAATTGAGTGTGTAATCAGGTAAACACAAACGAACAAAAACTAACGGAGGTGATGCCGCATGCCCGATGTAGCAAACAAGACGCTCTTCGATCCCACGGCGGTATTCGTAACTGAGCAGACTACGCAGGAAGGTATCTTTAAGGAAGTTTCCGACCAACTACTGGCCAAACAGTACGTCAAGCCGGAATTTCTGAAGAACCTATGGGAACGGGAACAGAACTACCCGACCGGGATTGACATGTCTGTCGTCAATCCTGATTACCCGAACGTCGCCATCCCGCACACTGAGGGTAATTTCGTCAACGTACGGTTGGTTGTTCCTATTAAACTGGTCACGCCCGTCGACTTTGGCAATATGATCGAACCGGCCGACAAGTTTCCCGTTTCCTTCTTGTTCATGATTTTGAACAACGATCCCGACGGACAGGCTAATGTTCTCTCGGAGATCATGGGCTTCTTGACCACGACGCCCGCTGAAGACCTACAACACTTCTTCAACGAGACCAATCGGGCCGCGATTTACTCGTTCCTGAACACATTCTTTAACCAAGGGTAACAATCACCATAATAGGTAACTAACAAATTAGGAGGAATTTATCATGACAGTAAAGATTCTTGCAGCTTGCGGTGCCGGTGTTAACTCTAGCCACCAGATTAAGGACGCTTTGGAAAGTGAAATGAAGAAGCGTGGCTACGACGTCAAGTGCGACGCTATTATGATCAAGGACTTGAACGAAGACATGATGAGCCACTACGACATTTACGCACAGATTGCGAAGACCGACATGTCCTTCACACCAAAGATTCCAGTTGTTGACGCCGGTGCGATCCTCTACCGGATGCCAGCCATGAGCAAGCCAGTCTTTGATAAAGTTGAGAGCATTATTAAGAGCGAAGGTTTGAGCTAAAACCCACCCGCCCATATCAATATTTAGTGAAGGACTGCCCAGCAGTCCTTCACTGCGCACTTATTTAATTCTGGGTTCCACTTATTTAGCAGTTAAAAAACTGCGCAGTTTCTTTCTATATTATTCTGTTGGGTTTCACGGCAATATCGCAGTTGACCGCTGCGTTACATTCTCAAAGGGGTGAGATGTACCTATGCAATTTATTATTCATTGGTCGAACGTAATCTTCAAACCTATCATCAACCTCGGCGCTGCGCCTATGATGTTAATCGTCTTGACGCTGATTGCCTGGGCCATCGGGGTTAAGTTCTCCCGGGCCCTCGAAGGTGGTATTAAGTTAGCGATTGCGTTGACTGGTATCAGTGACGTCATCAACTTGCTGACCGGCGAGTACAGTACCGCGCTGCAAGCATTCGTTAAGTCCACCGGGATCAACCTCAGTATTACTGACTTAGGTTGGGCCCCACTGGCCACGATTACTTGGGGCTCGCCATACACGCTGTTCTTCCTGGCCCTGTTGGTGATCGTCAACTTGATTATGTTGGCTTTGAAGCTAACTGACACGCTGGACGTCGATATCTTCGATGTTTGGCACATGTCCTTCACGGGTTTGATGGCCATCTTCTTTGGTGCTAACCTGCTGACCGCTACGTTGCTGGTTATCTTCATCGGTGTTATGAAGATCTTCAACTCTGACCTGATGAAGCCAACCTTCAACGACTTGCTGGACAACTGGGACAACCCAATGACCACGACCCACTTGAACTACATGATGAACCCTGTGATCATGGTCTTCAACAAGTTGTTTGACGTCCTGTTCCCATGGCTCGACAAGTTCGACTTTGACGCTGCCAAGTTGAACGAAAAGATCGGGTTCTGGGGCAGCCGTTTCGCCATTGGTTGCTACCTTGGTGTGTTCATTGGCTTGATGTCTCGTCAGAGCGTCAAGGAAATCTTCACGCTGATGTTCGTTGCCGGTGCCTGCCTGGAACTGTTCTCCATCATCGGTTCCTGGTTCATCGCTTCTGTTGAACCACTGTCCCAAGGTGTTACCGACCTGGCTAACAAGCGTCTCCACGGCCGTGTTCTGAACATCGGTCTTGACTGGCCATTCATCGCTGGCCGTGCCGAAGTTTGGGCTGCTGCCAACGTCCTTGCACCAATCATGCTGCTCGAATCCCTGGTTCTGCCAGGCAACCGTATCCTGCCACTTGGTGGTATCATCGCCATGGGTGTTACCCCAGCGCTGCTGGTTGTTACCCGTGGTCGTCTGATTCGGATGATCGTTATTGGTGCTATTGAACTACCTATCTTCCTGTGGGCTGGTACCCTGTCCGCGCCATTCGTTACTAAGATGGCTAAGCAGGTTGGTGCCTTCCCTAAGAACTTGGGTGGCCACCAAGAAATTGCTGAATCCACTAAGGAAGGTCCTTTGGAGCAATTCCTGGGCTACCTGCTTGGTAAAGGCCAAGGTGGCGATATGAAGATGCTGATTGGCTTCTTCGTCGCACTGGCTGCATACCTGCTACTCTTCCTGTGGTACCGTCGTCAGATGCTCAAGCGTAACCAGCAGTACGCTGACGAAGGCCACCACGTTAACGACAGTGTCAAGCTGCGTAAGACTAACGCAGAAGAAGCTGCCAAGGGTGATGCTTAGTGTTTGAATGATTCAGGTGGAACCACGTCGTCGACCAACGACGTGAAGCCTCCGCGCAATGGCGCGGGGGCTTTTGTTTGTCTAGAAATCAAAGTCATTGCACCTGATCAAGCAGTCCGCTCGTATTACTTTAGGCAATGGCCGATGCAAAGTAACCACAATCGTACTCAATTGATCCCGCAATCCACCATCTGGCCGTTAATTTCAACTATTTTGCCCTCACTTAGGTGTGTACTACCGCCCAAAAGCTGCAACATTGTCGTAATATGACCAAAATGTTGCCGCTTTTGGGCAATTTTTAGACCAATTTACGACCCTAATACTACAAAAACGGTTACATTTAAAAGTAACACCTGTTTCGTTGCATTCAAGTTACAACGTTGCAAAACAAGCCCAATTTGTAACCTTCTTGCGGTCTACATGACACACCCAGAAGCTATACTGCAGACAGTTGATAAACACAGGCAAAGAAATTAGGAGTGAATGATTATCAAAGCAGCTAATATGAAATGGATTGTTTCCGCAGCGTTCGCAATTGTTCCTGCAACATTGTTGGCACAGCAGAGCAACGTACACGCCGCAACAAACGATAATAACACCATCACGGTTCAGGCTGGGGATACCCTCTCACAGCTGGCCGCAACCCACAAGACGACCGTCAGCAAGTTGGTTAATGCCAACAACATCAAGGACGCCAACTTTATTCTGACCGGCCAGAAATTGCAGTTAGCTAGTGCCGCTACCAGCGTTGCTAGTTCCGCTGCAACAACCAACGTTACTAGTTACACCGTTCAGAGTGGTGACACGCTGAGTGCCATCGCCGCAAAGTTTAACGTGACCCTGACTAACCTGGTTAGTTACAACCACCTCGCCAACGCTAACACGTTGACGGTTGGCCAGAAGCTGAGTTTGGTTCCAACTGCTACTAGCGCCGCATCCAGCGCCGCTACTAGTGCTGCAACCTCATCAGCTACTAGTTCCGTAGCTAGTTCCGCTAATAGCTCTGTGGCCAGTTCCGCTACTAGTTCAGCCGCACCGGCAGCCAGCTCCGCAGCACCTTCTGCCGCTAGTTCCGCTGCTTCCAGCGTCGCAACCACTACGACGCAGGCGGCAACAACTACTAGCACGACAACGGCCAACAACAGTAGCAACACGACTACCACTGGTAGTAGCCGTCAGATGAAGCTGAGTTTCTATGACCCAGCCGTCATGGGTTCCAACATGGGCTACGGTGGTGTCGCCGCTAACCTCTCCGTTTACCCAAAGGGCACGCGGTTGAAGATCACCCTGTCTAACGGTACGGTTTGGTACCGGACGGTTAATGATACTGGTTCCTTCGCTTACAGCAACCCTAACCAGTTGGATGTTGCGATGCCAAGTAGCCAAATTCCTTCCGCAGGTATCCTGTACGCATCCGTTCAGGTCATCGGCTAATTACAGAGTAAGTTTAATTCAATCCCAAAAACACGGCCCACGGGTCGTGTTTTTTTGTTACACGAAAACATCCCTTGAGAAGCTGCGCGGACCCTGACCGTCACCACCCTTACCAGTGCGCCAGTACCCGCACCTTTGCCCCGCACTCACCATCAGTACCAAACTTTCTGAAATTAATCTGTGATTTGCACTAGACAACCATGAGTTGTTCGGGCATAATGGTCACATATCAAAAACACATGTCTACACTGCGTAGACAAATTGCGGTGAGTTGGAGGGATTGGCATGTTTCAACGCTATAAAAGTGTACCGCTTATTATGCGGATCGTAATTGGGATTATCATTGGGGCTATCTTGGGGCTCACGGTGCCATCATGGACCTTCATTAACATTCTCGGTAGCCTCTTTGTGGGTGCCCTGAAGGCCATCGCCCCGCTACTGGTGTTTATGCTGATCCTATCAGCCATTTCCAAGTACGAGCAGGGCGCGAAAAATCACTTTAGCTCCGTAGTCCTCCTGTACGCGGGGGCAACGTTGATTGCGGCGCTAGCCGCGGTGGGTGCATCATACATCTTCAAGATCCACCTGATTTTCCCTCAGGCAACTAAAATCGCTGCCAAAGCACCACAGGACTTAGGCAGCGTCATTAGTAACTTACTCACCAATGCCGTCAGCAATCCCATTGCGGCCATCGTCAACGCCAGCTACCTCACCATTCTCTTCTGGGGCCTCGTGATTGGCTTCGGTTTACGGCACGCGCACCAAGGCACCAAGCAGGTCATCGCTGACTTTGCCCAAACCATTGAACGGGCCGCGCAGTTCATCATTGAATTTGCTCCGTTCGGGATTGTCGGTCTACTCCACAATTCCATCGCCACAACCGGTCTGGCGGGTATCGCGCGTTACGGGCAGCTCGTGCTGCTCCTAGTGGGCACCATGGCGTTTACCTACCTGGTGGTTTACTCCGGTATGGTGTTCCTGATGACACACCAGAACCCCTTCCCGTTGGTCTTATGGACCCTGAAGGTATCCGGAATCCCTGCGTTCTTTACCCGGAGCTCGGCGGTAAACATCCCGATCAACCTGCAGGCGTGTGCTGACCTGGGGCTCAACGAAAAGTCGTACGCCGTCTCCATCGCGCTCGGGGGTACCGCCAACAGTGGTGGGGCTGCCATCACCGTTTCAATTATGACACTGGCTGCAGCCAACACCTTGGGCATCCACGTCTCCTTCCCGTTAGCGCTGATTTTGTGCGTGCTGAGCGCCGTTTCCGCCACCGGTTCCTCCGGGATTGCCGGTGGGTCACTGCTGCTCATCCCAATGGCCGCCAGTTTGTTTGGCATTAGCAATGATGTTGCCATGCAGGTGGTCGCCATTGGCTTCATCATCGGGGTGATCCAGGACTCCGTGGAAACGGCAGTCAACTCCGCGTCGGACCTCCTCTTCACGGCAACCGCTGAGTACCATGACCTGATGAAGGAGGGCCACCCCGTAAACATTCGGGCCGCCATTGCCCGGGCTGACCATCACCGTGCACAGGCTAGCGACGATTTGAAGTCACCCGCCGCGGTTGAAAGTGCTGAATAAGCCCATACTAAAAGCCCTGACCACCTCACTTGAAGTGATCAGGGCCTTTTACCTTGCATGCTTACTTAGCCTTTTTGGAGTTCAAGTTTTCGTTATCAAATGTCCCGTCCTGATTCCGCATTGAACTGGCGCTCCGGAACGCTTTGTAAACCCGGTGGAACCGCCGATCCAATGACAACAGACGAAACAGGGCAAAGACGGTGATACAGATTACCACGCTAGTAACCATGGGAATCTGTACCTTCTTTGCGAACGCGTTGGTGGCGATGACCACTACCGCCCAAAATAAGTAGGCATTGTGCCGTTGTTTCGATGTTAATTGCTTCGTTGCCATGTGCGATTACCTCCCGTACCACGTCATCTCGTTAACCCAATTATAGCGCAAAGTAACCGCTAACAACAGCATAAAATCAACATTTATGAACAAAAGCGCACAGCACCACTGCGCACTAAACAACCATTACGGTGACGCACCCACTCGACCTACGCCCGGCCGATGATCCAGCAAATTGCCAGACCAATTACACCCACCACCACCGCAACTATGGGGTAAGCGCTCAGCCACAATATCGTCGCGACGGCCGCCGTCACGATTAATACTAGTAGGATAACCAGAGCGTCACTCATCGCCCGTAACCGCATGGCGCGTACAGCCAGTTAGACCGTACCGCTCAATATCCTCTGCACTGAATTTACAGGCGTTGATTGCCTCTGGGCGGCGCACCAGGAAGGTTTGTGGCAGGATGCACAGTTGCCCGTCCATGACCGCGTACAACGCCTGAAACGGCGCTGGCAGCTTCCCTGGTACCACCACGTAGTACCGTTGCGTTTGTTCACTCGTTGCATCCATCTGTCATCAGCTCCCTAATATCAGAACATACTTTTATTATAGTATGCCCAGGAGTTGTGAAGTAGCCTTGACGAAAACTTCATTAAATCACCACAAGCATAAACTTTACCTTAAGGCGCAGTGTCCGCCACACAGCCCGTGGCCAGTATGCAGCCTATAAATTAAATTACACCAATCAATGTAAGCCTTACCAACAAATTATGGTACATTGTTTATGTACGGGAAAGGAAGGAATAACGATGTACAAAGCTGATGCAAACCGATACGACCATTGCGCTCCACGTCCCGCTGGCCACAGCGGGTTGGTGCTCCCACCTGTGTCCTTGGGTCTCTGGCACCACTTTAGTTCGGCCGACCCCCTGGCGGACCGGCGGCAGCTGATTCTCGACGCCTTTGACCGTGGTGTCTTCCACTTTGACGTGGCTAACCACTACGGCGATGGCGACGAAGGTAGCAGTGAAACGTTACTGGGCCAGGTTCTAGCTCATGACCTGCGCCCTTACCGTGATGAATTGGTCATTGCCACCAAGATTGGCTATGAGATCCACCCCGGCCCCTTTGGCGATGGCACCTCACGCAAAGCCATCCTGCAGGGCATCGATGACTCGCTCACCCGTCTGCAATTGGATTACGTCGACATTCTGTACGCCCACCGATTCGACGATACGGTGCCACTGGCGGAGACCGTCCGGGCGCTGGATGACGTAGTGCGGTCCGGGAAGGCGCTCTATATTGGCGTCTCCAACTTTGAAACCGCGCAAGCCCAAAAGGCCATCCAACTGTTCAAAGAACTGGGTACGCCGTTTGTGCTCGATCAGATGAGCTATAACGTTTTGAACCGTAACGTCGAGGATACGGGCCTCCTAGACACGTTGCGTCAAGGTGGTGTCGGGGTCGTTGCGTACGGCCCACTGGCGGAAGGGCTGCTCAGTGGCCGTTACCTGGATGGCATTCCGGCAGACTTCCCGATCCACCCGACCAACAAACACATCTTCGCCCACGGACTCGATGCGGCCACCAAGAAGCTGAACGATCTCAACGCCATCGCCACGGCCCGGCACCAGACCCTCGCCCAGATGGCACTAGCTTGGTTGCTCCACGACCCCGTTGTCGCCAGCGTGGTGATTGGCACCACCAACACGGCACACCTGGAGGACAATCTCAAGGCCGTCGACAACACGCAGTTTAGTGATGATGAGCTAGCTGCCATCGACCGTATCGTCCGCGCATAATTTCACCAAAAAAACTCTGGGGCCAATCACCCCAGAGTTTTTTTCTGATCCATATTTCAAAAAAAGTGGGCGTACACCATCAGCAGCACTACGAGGTTCACCACGGCCATACCCCATGGTAACCAGGTACGCAACTTGCTGATCTTGCGGCCAATCACCCCGTCGATTCCGGCCACCACGATCATCATGATGCTGACCGCCGCCAGGTAGGCAAGGTTATGAAACGTGAACACGCCGCAGCAAATAAGCGCCATGGCGACGCTACGCGAAAAGCTGTACAACGCGTTATTCCGCGCGGCGGACCCATCATTAGGCACCGACATGAGTGCAAAGCAAGCAAAGCCTAGGCTAAGAATGCTACTAAGAGCTGTAATGATGGCACAGATCGTATAAAAGATAGTAACCCCTCCAAATAAGCCAGTCCGCCCGACGTCAGCACGTGGCGACTGCAATGTAATGGTCGTGCTACCATCATTTTACACTAACCCGTCCCGGCTGCAGCAGCCTATTTCGCGTTACGCGTCAGCCCCTTCAGCTTAGTCAAAACGGCATCCATATCCGGCAAAATGGCATCAGCACGGGTCTGGTCGATGACGTACTTCCGCGGCTTGAGCGCCCACGTCTCCATGTGGGCACGCTTAGCCGCCTGAATTCCGTTGACGCTATCCTCGAGCACCACGCACTCTTCCGGCTGAACGTTGAGTTTCTGCGCGACGTTAACGTAAATTTCTGGGTCCGGTTTGTTGTGACTCAACTTTTCACCGTACTCCACTACGTCAAAGTAACCCTTGAGCTGGCACTGCTCTAACATCCGGTTAATGTGGGCCGTGACGCCAGCCGACGCCAAGGCAATGCTATAACCATTAATTTGTAAGTACTCGAGCACTTCCTTCACCCCGGGGTTCAACAGTGGCGCGTAGTTAACTGGGTGCTTAGCTTCATACTTGGCAAACTCGGCCTGGGCATTCTCCCGCTGCGCCTCGTCAGGGAAGAGCTGCACCCAGCCCTCGTCGTCACCCAAACCGAGGTAATCACTCAACTGCACGTTTTGTGGTTCCAACCCCAATTTGTGGAAGAAGTGCATCCGCCGGTCAAAGTAGTACTGCTCACTGTCGACTAACACGCCATCCATATCGAAAATAACGGCTTTCTTCATCGTGATACCCCCATACATTATGTCTTTGCACCACTAGCGAAAGCGGTTAACCTCACACTACAATAGGTGCGCATGCAATTCAAGCGCTTTCAGATTTATTTCCCGGGAAATATTTGCGCCACGCTGAAGCAACCACCACTACGTATAAATATGTCCCCGTTGGCGTTAAAACTGCTATGATAAACATATTAAACGACCAGCAGGAGGAATTATTGTGGCCTTAGATACTTTCCCTGGCGACTTTGCCCAGAGCTTTTCCATCATTCACCGTGCGTTTCAACGTGACGTTCTGTCCCGTTACAAAAAAATGGGGCTTAATGCCACCAGCGCCTACATCCTCTTACTGCTACACCAGCAGGGAGATAGTAGTCAAAACGACCTGGCGCGCACCCTCGTCATCAACAAGGGGCAGATTGCCCGCGAAGTCCACCGCCTCAGTACGGACAGCTACGTGTCGCAAACCCAGTCGCCAGACAACCGAACGACTAACATCATCCACATTACCACCGCTGGGGAAGCCATCATCCCGGAGATTATCGCCATCCGTAACCAATGGTGGCAAGCCCGCCTGGAGCATAATCATATTGACCCCGATGATTCCTTTCAGGCAACCCTACAAAAGCTGTCAACGGAGTTAAAAGACCAGCACCACCAATCATAGCACCGCGAAAATAGGGACCAACAGCGTAATTGCCGTTGATCCTTATTTTTACGCTTATGCAAAAAAGTCAGTGGGTACCAAGCCTGACCATAGTTGCTTCAGCGTATCGATGGCATCCAAGTGTCCCACACGGCGAGTACGCTTCAGGAATACGCGGCAATCCGCCGCGGCTTTGGCATCACCATCCACCAACATTAAAGCAAGGAGCCATGATCCTATAGCCGTCCAGGCCTCTGGTGACGCGTTTTGTCCGTGGGGTAACCAATCTAATTGCTGTAAGAACTCATGCGCGTCTTCCTTATTATCGGCTTTAACCAGACGCACTAACGAGCGATTTAATCCGTCAAAGAAGTGACCCCGACCCAATAAAAATTGCGGGGAATTGTCCAATATACGACGGCCATGCTGGAACAACGGAATCATCTGCGCGGGGGTCAACCACGAACCCAATGCCTGTACCGCCATCAGTTCCATAATCTTCCACAAGTCGGACTGCATTAGTAGCGCGAAGACGCGATCCGCATCACGCCGCATTGTTGGCGGGTCCCCTACGCCCGCCAGCGTGTAAAGAATAAACATTTGCTCCCTTAATATGGACGTCGGTTTATCCTGCACTTCCAACTCAAACTGTTGGCACACCGCCATAGGCCCAGGATACCTAATCGATGGTGCAAACTGGCTCAGCTTGACGTACGCTGCCCGTAGCCCTATCACCCCTAACGGATGATTATCCGTGCGCCCCAAATAAGTGAAAAATTGTGAGGGTTGTAGTCCCAATGCACCTAGGAGCCGTGTTAATCCACCAAACGCAAGCTGTGTGTCCCCCGTTTCAAAACGACGTAGCGCACTAACACTAAACTCCTGGCTGATATCATGTAGCGTGAGGCCAAAGTACTGACGCTGGTTACGGAGCAACTCACCAATGGTGTGGCTGGCCGTCATCGTCATGGGATGATCAACGATGCTGTAGTTGTGGTAAACCCGCGCGTGTTGCATCCGGGCAAACATGTTCTTAAACCAGCGGGCATCATCCACACCGCCCATAACCATCAAATCATCCACCATTTGGTGAACACGCGCTTCATTAGCTACTGTTGGCTCCCGTAACCACCGCACCGCGGCTTCACCATAGGTCCAGTTTGGTAAGTACTCTAAAGTAAACTTATTGTCCCAATAGTGCGTAAAAATGGGCTTCAACTTGGCCTCAATGGCATCGACCAAGGATATATCACGATCCATAATCGCACCCAACCACACCATGAGTAACCGAATCCCGTAAAGTGGCCATTTGGGGCCCAACCGTTCGATCCGCTGCCATAACAAAGTTAACAATTCGTGACTCGCCGGGCCACCTACAACTTTCAGAATGGAAATTTCTAGCATCATATAATGTTCGGGCAACGCTAACCGGTCGGCGAGGCATTGTTCCTGCGCATCACTAAACCGAAAATCTGGTTGTCCCCAATGCTCGGCAGCATCTAACAGGACCGCCGCCAGTTGTGTCAACGTGTTGTGCTCGGGATGCTCAACGAAGTAAGCCTTGCGCCGTTTCACCACACTTTTAACATTATGAGCGAGCGCATCGTCAAGCACCGTCAACGGAAAATTACCCGGTTGTGCCTCGTAGAACGCCAGAAAATCGGTATCCTCCAACCCCAATCGGGCCATTAGGTCAACGGCTTTGACAGCACTAATGTCTTGTTCCCCGTGCTCAAAGCGCGACAATGTCGACGCCGACCAGTTGCCCGCCGCTGCGCGTAACGTCACACCACGACCAACACGGATGTCATGGAAGAATTTACCTAATCGTTGTAAGTAATCACTTGCAGTCTCGACCATGCTACAACCCCTACCTTTACGCCAAATGCTCGTATGCACTTCAACATTCCCGCTTAAATAACGCCTCCGGAACGAGATCGCCCCATGATTCCTGCATCGCATCCACCGCATCAAGGTGCCCGACCCGCCGCGACCGCGCTACAAACGAACGGCACGCAGCCATGGCTTTTGGCCCAGGCGATATCAACGCGCGGGCAAACAACCACGAACCGGTGGCCGTCCACGCACCCGGCGTGAAGTTCGCCCCCCGCGGTAACCAGTCAAACTGCTTGAGAAACATGCGGGCCACACCGTGCGGGCTAGTCTTGGTCACATGCACTAATGCGTAATTGAGGCCCTCAAAGAAATAGGTGCCGCCCAACATTTCCGGCGACTTCACCAGGAGCCGGTGTCCATGCTGAAACAACGGCACGATTTGCTCCGGCGCCAACCAATGGACAAGCGCTTGCGCGGCCAACATTTCCATTACTTGCCACTGGTTCGATTGCATTAATAACGTGAATATAGCTTGTAACCCCCCGCTAATTTCAACGGGCAGCGCTAAACCGGCGACTGTGTACAACACAAGCATCTGTACCGATAACACTGACTGCGGCTTCTCTGGTATTTGTAAAACAAATTGCTGACAAATTACCACTGGTGCTGGTTGTTCGCTATCAGGAACGTAATGTTTGAGTCTAATATACGTCGCTCGCAACCCAATCACCCCCAAAGGATGACGGTCAGTGCGTCCCAAATACGTAAAATACTGTGATGGCTGCAAGCCCAACGACCCCATCAAGCGCATCAAACCAGCAAACGCAATTTGCGTTGCTCCAGCTTCGAAACGGCGCAAAGCGCTAACGCTAAATCCCTGACTAATATCCCGTAAACTAAGGCCAAAGTAATGCCGCTGATTTTGCAGTAACTGCCCTAAAGTATGGCTGACGGCCAGCGTCAGTGGGTGATCAACCAGGGTGTCGTTATGGCGCACGTGTGCGTGCTGCATCCGGGTAAACATATTGTTAAACCAGTGGGCATCATCAGCGGCGCCCATCACCATTAAATCGTCAATCAATTGCTGGATACGGGCTGCATTGGCCGCCGTCGGGTCCCGCAACCACCGCACGGCAGCTTGGCCATACGCCCAGTTTGGTAGGTACTCGAGGGTAAATTTATTCTCTGCGTAATGCGTAAAGATAGGTGTCAGCTTGGCCTCAATTCCGTCAATGAGGGGCATATCCCGATCCATGATTGCACCGAGCCACACCATAAGTAGCCTTATTCCGTAATACGGCCACTTCGGCCCCATACGTTCAATACGCTGCCACAGCAAGGTCAACAGTTCATGGCTTGCCGGACCTCCGATTACTTTAAGCATCGCCACTTCCAAGAATGCGTAGTGTTCGGGTACGGCCAGCCGGTCAGCTAAAAGCTGTTCTTCCGCGTCACTAAACCGGAAGTCCGGCTCCCGCCAATGTTCCGCCGCGTTCAGACACGTCGCCACTACTGAAGTAAGCGTATTTCGTTCCGGGTGCTCCGCAAAGTACGCGGCGCGGCGACGCACCACCATTGCCGGTTCGTACGACAGCGCCGCGTCCATAGCAAGCACCGGCAAGTTGCCCGGCTGCCGGTTATAGAATGACAAAAAGTCAGTATCCTCTAACCCCAACCGGGCCATCAGTTCCACGCCCTTATCCGCACTAATATCGTGCTCACCGCGTTCAAAGCGCGACAACGTGGATACCGACCAGTCACCCGCCGCTTCCCGTAGCTTGACCCCACGGCCCACGCGGACATCATGGAAGAATTGACCCAGTCGCTGTAAATATGTACTTTGTTCCGTACCCATACGCTCACTCCCAGCTAGTTGCACAGTGACGTTACCCAATAAATTGCTACCGTTTAACATAACATTATAACTAATTATTCTTACTTGCAGTACGGTTACGTCCAAGAAACTTTGTTCCGTCACCACTGACAGGCACCACGACGCGCTGAAATCCGCCCGCAGTACTGCGCCCACCAAAAAACCGGCTGCCCATGGACCGCCGGTTAGTACGTACCACCTAAATATTCGTCCAAGTAACCGCAACAGCCATTGACCACCTATCAATCCGCTTGCGGCCGGTACTATTAATGCAATAGTAGTAACAGCAGCAACGCCACAATCGCCGGACTACCCTGGGTCAAAATAATCTGCTTATTAGCCGTCAGCGCACCGAAGATGGCGGCGACCACGACGAAACCCACAAAGACGAGTTGCATACGGTACGCAGCCGCCCCGGTGAGGCCATAACGCGCGTACAGTAGACCTACGCCGACAAAACCATTATAGAGTCCCTGATTAGCCATCGCCGACCGTGCCGTCCTCGTGGCGAGATACTCCCGGGACAGCCCAAACGCCCGCCGTGCCATTGCCGTCTGGGTCCCAAATATTTCTAGCCCCATAATGAAAAGTGCTTCGAGTGCTACCAGTACGACAAAAATATCCGTCACCATTGCGTATTCAACCTCCATTACGTCCAGGTCCATTGTCCGTACACGTACTAAGTAATTGATAACCTGGCCACCACCATCTAGCGATCAGCCCGAATAAAAAAAGCGCCCCACCAGTCAAAACTGATGAGGTTCTCGCCGATATTTGCTGGGCGGTCAGGGGATCGAACCCTGGACACCCGGATTAAGAGTCCGGTGCTCTGCCAGCTGAGCTAACCGCCCATGTTACTGCCTGTCGCCTTGACGACTTAAATATATTATCATGCATACGCCCGCCACGCAAGGGGTTGCGCACATTTTTTCAAGATAACGGTCATCAGGCTACGGCCTACCCATCCACGCCGTGTTCACGCCGCCATTTAGTTAGGCGTTGGACCATGGTCTGGTATTCCCGTCGAAAACGATCATGGTACAGGTTCGCGTAGTACATCACACCCGCCAGGGTTTGCTGGCGCGTTGCCAACGTGATGGGAATAAACTTTTCCGTGGGTGGCACTAAGCTGGCATCAACCACCTCACCCAACACGAGCTGCGCCGTGGAGGTTGCCGCCATAATGTACAGCGACAGTACGTATCCCCGTACTGCTGGGGGCCTATCCAACGTGGTAATCATCTCGGGGTACTTGGCCAACACGGCGTTTTCCGCTAAGTGTGCGACCGTGTCGACCGCCGCATCATCAGCCTGTTGCTGCCTGACCATCACGCACACCCCCTACTTCGGGATCGCCTGCCAGTGTGATCCAGACATGACGGATATCGTCGATGGCTACCCGCCGACCGTCGATAAACACATCGTTATCCTCATAGCCATCCACCATGCCGGAAAACATCTCGTCTAATTGGCCATTCGTATCCACGTGGCGGGTCTGCACGGTCACCTCACGACCATTACGAAACCCCTCATCGAGGATGGTCGTGACGTACAGCGTACTCTGCTCGGACAGCGGTTGCTCCGGATGCATGTAGCGTTGGTGCATCTTATTCAGCGCACTGGTATGGTCACTCAGGTAGTAACCCTGCCACTTCTTCATCCCCCGATCACGGTATTGGTGGGCAAAGAAGTCCTGGACCAGCCCTGGTGTCACCGCCGTGTACATATCTAGTAACCCGTAGCGTCGTTGCTTAGACATCCCCATCACCTCCAACGAGTTGATACCCTTATTATACGAACATATGTTCGTATAAGCAACCTGTTGCTGGCTCCACCCCACTAAAAAGACGGCGTGCCACCCGACAGGATGACGTACGCCGTCTCAATCACTTTGCGCTATTACTTACATTGCTGGATACCCGTTTCCAGCATCGAAATTTGTTCAATGGTTTCCTCGTCCCGGACGATCTTCGGCGCGCCTTGGGCCAACGTGGCGTATATGCCCGCGTACACACGGCTATAATCGCCCCGCACCGTGGGCACCTTCTCCTCGTGGTATTGACCGTCATCATCATAGTAGATGAGCGTCCCGTAATCTTCGGGCCGATCCAGGCCAAAGTCGTCGTGGTCTGGCATGTAAAAGTGCTTCAAGTCCACCTCCTGCCGGTCCATTGCGGCTTTGGTAAACATCCCCCGCCGGCCATAAACCACGAAACTCGGCCGTGCTTGCACGCGGAAATAGCTCGACGCCACGCGCACCTTGGTCCGACCGTAATACATATCGATATCAAAGTAATCGTTCATGCGACCGGGGCCCAGCAACTGCCGAACGTCGTAATGGGTCCGGTCCGGGTGCCCAAAGTAACTGATGATTTGGTCGAGCGTGTGGCACCCGTGGCCGTACAGAAAACTATCAATTTTGCTGAAGCTAGTCGCCTGCTCGGGCACGTACGGCCGGTAGTAATCGTAATTGGATTCCAACTCAAAGAGGTCACCCAGCACGCCGCTCTTGATCACCTTTTGCACGGTCAACCAGTCAGAATCAAAGCGCCGGTTCTGGTAACACTGGATGAACAGTCCGCGTTCATGGGCGAGATCAAACAACTCCCGCGCTTGCGCGGACGTTTCCGTGAACGGCTTTTCCACCAGCACGTTCTTGCCGTGCGCCAAGACATCCTTGGCCGTCGCGTAGTGGAACCGGCTCGGCGTCGTCACCACCACTAAATCAATACTATCGTCACCGTAAATATCATTGAGGTCGGTCGTGTAGTGCACCCCATCAATCTTGGCCCAACGGATGCGCCCGCTTGGTGAATAGATCGTCTTAACGTGAAACTGGTCCTTGAGTTGGAGCACAAACGGCAAGTGGTAGCGGTTGGTGCTCTTACCATTACCAATATAAGCAACATTCAGCATACGTAGCAGTCCTCCTTGTAATCGTTACCACTAGCATAGCCCAAATCCGGGCGGGTGACTACAGTTGCGCCGCTGACACCGCGTTGGTTACGGTTGGACACCTTTCCCCTTTGCATGTAGACTTACAGTGACTAGCTGCAAAGAAGAAGGGTGCCCACATGAAGATTGCAATTGTTACCGACAGTACCGCCTACATCACACCGGAGCAGATTGGTGACCTCCCCATTCGCGTCGCCACGACCCCGGTGATCATTGACGGAACGACGTACAACGAGGGGGTCGACATTACCACTTCGGAGTACTACGCGCACCTAAAAACGGCCAAAGAGTTCCCGCACACCTCGCAGCCGCGGTTAGGTGACGTGATCGACATTCACCACCAGCTGCTCGCAGAGGGGTACGATACCGTCATCAACATCTACCTATCCGCCACGATTTCTGGGATCAACAGTACCGTGAGTGCCCTCGCACGGGAGACCACCGATCAGCACATCATCGTGTATGATTCCCAGATCACGGTCATCCTCATGGGCGAGATGGTGTTGACCGCCGGACGGATGGCCGCGGCGGGCGCGAGCGTGGATGAGATCATCCACCAACTGGACATCCTGCGTGCTTCAACCGGTGAGTACTTCATCGTGAACGACCTGCAGCACCTCGTGCGGGGTGGGCGCCTGAGCAACACCGCAGGTATCCTGGGTAGCATGTTGCGCATCAAACCCCTGCTTACTTTTGATGACACCACCCATAAAATCGTGGTGGCGGACAAGGTGCGCACCCTGCCCCGCGCTTACCGTCACGTGGAAACACTGTTTGCGCAAGCTCAAGAGGACGCGGACTACCCATTACGCGCGTGGGTCATCGACGGTAACGATCCCCAGGCTGGGGATGACTGGCAACACAGTCTGCAGCAACAGTTTCCCGATGTCCGCATCCAACGGTCCTACTTTGGGCCGGCCATCGGTACCCACCTGGGCGCCAAGGCTATCGCGCTGGCGTGGATGCGGGACTTGCACCAAGACTAACCGTAGCGGACAGATTAAACCAAGACGCTCCCACCACATCCCCGTATTGGGAACGTGGTGGGAGCGTCTTTACTTTAAACTTGTTTCACGTGAAACTTTTAGACACGACGCCGCTTAGTCATCCCGATACCCAGTAAGCTCATTAATGCTAAACCAACCATGGCTAATGTCGCACTGGCAGTATCACCAGTTTGTGGGAATTGCTGCTGATGATGCGTCACCGTTGTGCTTTTTGCTATAGTCTTGGTGCTACCAACCGGAATTGTCCCGGCTTTATTGATAGTACGTATCGGTACACCCGCACTACCCACGTGTTGTACTTGCGTAACGTGGACTTCTCGCTCAGTGGCTGTTGCATTTGCACCAGTAGTAGCATTACCTTGAACCTGTTCGTTTGACGCTGGTGCCTGCTTAGATTTGCCTGGCTTGACCACTAACGGGCTGACCTTTTGTGCCGTCGTATCCACGACCCGCATCAATGCCAGCCTTGTTTGTGCTTGATCCAGCTTGTTCTGGGCCGCTTGGGCTTCGACAGTTGTGCTGGCCAGCGCAATTTTAGCATCCTCCAGACTATTAGCGAGTGCTGTTTGTTTTGCTTCAGCATCCGGTAACGCTTCACCCACATTGTCAACATCAACCAACGCCTGTTGAGCGGCTGATTGAGCGGCGGTTGCTACCTGAACGACTTTAATTGCCGCAGCAACCGCCGTCTGTGCTTGATCCGTTGCGCGTTGCGCCGCATCAACTGCCGCTTGGTCAGCTGATAGTTTTGCTTTGGCCGTTGCTAAAGCAGCCGTAGCAGTCTGCAGGGCGGCTTGTGCCTGAGTGACGGCCGACTGATCAGTAGCAGCAGGCGCCTGTAATTGGTCAAGTGCTGTTTGCGCTTGCTGCATCGCAGCCTGAGCAGCGGCTTGCTGCTTCTGTGCTGAAGCTAGATCCTCGGCGGCAGCTGTTTGCATTTGAACAAATTGCTGTAGCGAGGAATCGGCCTTAGCCACCGCAACATTGTCCTGTTGAACCGCAAAGCTAGCATCTGCCTGGGCCGCCAAAGCAGTAGATCTAGCATTAGATGCATCAATCTGTGCTTGCTTAGCCTGTGCTACCACCTGACGCTGCGAGGTGATTTGTTCCGCTAAACCAGTATCAACTGTGGGAATAGGGTATGACGCAGTGATACGCGAATCATTATTGGTAAGACCAAAATTTACAAAATGTAGGCTAGTCTCTCCGACGTGGTCATGTGAGATACCCTCGTACATCGTAACCTGATCACTTGGACCATCAAGTAAGGTGTTCCAATTGAGTACATTGTGCGTATGACCAAACTGCGAAGCCTCATCATTAAAAATACAACTCAATAAGCTGTAGTAGAGGCTTTCCTTTTCAGCATCTAGTGACGTAAATGGTTCGCCTCCAATATTGGAATACGGTAATCCACTTTCACTGATTCCCAGGATATTGTTTTCACTTTCAACTTTCGCAAATGCTGGAAGATCGTGATCACCCGTAGCTCCCATATCAAACTTGTCCTGATCATATTGATCAGCCATATCCTGAGCAACCTTGACCGATAAATCGGTGACCTGCCACTGGTTAAAGTTCAATTGCTTGCATAATGGGTTAAGTAAGCTGGCTGCAAAGATACTTAGTTCTCGCTCAATTTCTGGGCTGTCTAGATTAGTGGTCACCTTCTCATCAGCCTCGTTGTGATGAAATTCCGCGTTTAAGTCAAAACCCGGTGCCAAAATTGCCTCAATCTGGTCATTAGTTAGCCCTCGATTAAATAGTGTTCGGTCCACACCGGCCGGCAGCACAATTACGTTTGCGGACGACTGTGCCTCTGCCTTCTGTTCTTCTGCAGCCAACGTCTTTTCAGCGGTCGATACTGTTGTGTTAGCATCCGCAATCTTTTGGTCAACTTGATTCAACTTAGCTTGTGCCGCATCCAGGTTAGCTTGATCCTTACTCAATTTTGCCTTGGCCGCTACATCCTCCTGTTGTGCCGAAGCAACCGATTGGTCGGCTAGCTTCTTAATAGTGGCCTTGTTAGCAGCAGTCTGGTCAGCCTGGTTGGCTTGCTGCTGAGTCTGACGTAACTTCTGCTTAGCATTAGCCAACGTTGTGGCATTGACTGGTGTCGTATTTGTCTGAGCCTTCTCATCCGCTGCCAATGCAGTTTGACGATTATTGACCTCCTTTTGCGCTGCAGCAACCGCGGACTGATCCTGACTTAGCAATGTTTGTGCCTGGGCTAACGTGTTCTGTTTGCTGGTTTGGTTATTTTGGGCCGCTGTTAATGTTTGCTTGGCGGCGGCAAGCGCGCCTTGTGTTTGCGCCAACTGTGCTTGTGCCGCTTCCAGCGCTGCTGGCTGATCATCTTGAGTGGCCTTCAATTTCGCCACTTCAGCCTGCTGATCAGCTAGTTGCGTCGTCAAACTACTAACTTTGGCTTGAGCTTGCTGTAACGCTACCTGAGCTTGTGTTACCGCCGCCGTTGCGGAGTTAACATTTGCCTGTGCTTGCTCTAATTGTGCCTGCGTGACTGTTATCTGGTTTGTCTGTGCTGTATCGGCACTGACACGATGCATTTGATTTATCCAGCCCGTACCAACTAAGGCAACTGCCGCAGTACCAACCACTGCGGCCTGTTTAACGCTCAACTTCATAATCGGTCCCTCCATGAGTACAAAATAGTACCAAAAATCACCCAGTATTGTTTCAACTACAAATATTGTTATTTCATCAACATTATCCTTCACCAAATTGATGAAGAAACTAAAGTCACGCAATTTTGAGCACTAAGTTAACCAAACATTGCATATATGTAATTTTGTGCCAGATAGTTTTCTCATCAAAAAATTCCCATAGATAAAACCAGCCCCTCGTTAGCATACTTTGCTAACGAGGGGCTGGTTTTTGGTGAAACAGCTTCAAATTATAGCTGTGTCACCCCGATACGGTGTTCGTCGACCGGCCGCGGTGCGTACTGCTCCGTGGTTGGCCCTAACGTGATGCCGCAGGTTGGCACAAAGCCGGCCGGTAACTGCAGTTGAGCGACAGTGTCGGGCGACTGCACGAGCCCCGCAACCGCGCCCCAGATATAGCACGTACCCAGGCCGAGGTCGGTGGCTGCTAGCGCCATCGTGTGCGCGATAATTGCAGCGCTGGAGTAATCCGCGTTGCTCAACTCACCACCATTAGCGTCGACCGAAACCAACACGAAGACCGGGGCACCGTACAGCATTGGGCCTCCATCACCATGAAAGGCCGCGGCAGCCGCCGTATTAATGGCAGCTAACGTGTCCGGATCCTCAATCACCGTTAAGTGGTACCGTTCAAACTGTCCCATTGCGACCGGTGCCGACTCGGCCGCCGTCAGAATCTGCTTCAGTTGCTCTGTGGTTGGCTTTGCACCCGTGTAATTGCGAATAGCGTGCCGCTGGTTAATCGTTGTTAAAGTGTCCATAAATGCCTCCACGCTCCTTTGGTGTCCTGTGTGTATTGCCACCCTTATGGTAGCGCATTCACCAAGCTGGTCAACCATTGTTTACCCTGCGCGTGCACGTCCAGATTGATAACTAATTACACCGCATGCTTACTTTTGCGCTATACTAAAAGTAAGCGCAATCATAACCGGCTTGTTGCCATCAGCGCCACAACCGTTTGACGGGCGCCACTTTCACTGAACGTTAAAGGGGGATCATTTATGCAATATACAACACTTGGTCATACCGGTTTGAAGGTCAGCCGTCTAGTCTTGGGCACCATGAACTTTGGCCCACGGACCAGCGAAGAGGACGCGGACAAGATCATGGACCGCGCTCGGGAACTAGGTATCAACTTCTTCGATACTGCTAATGTTTATGGCCGGGGCGCCAACCCTGACGCGCACGCTGGTTGGACCGAAGAAATTGTTGGCCGCTGGTTCGCTAAGGGTGACGGCCGCCGTGAGAGCACCGTCCTCGCCACTAAGTTCTACAACCACATGGACGACCCGAGTTACGGGCCTAACGACCCAGCTGGGGTTTCCGCCTACAAGCTCAAGCGGAGCCTGAACGACTCACTCCGGCGCCTGCAGACCGACCACGTGGAATTACTACAGATGCACCACATTGACCACCACATTAACTGGGACGAAATCTTTGGCGCCTACGAAGACGTTATCGCGCAGGGCAAAGTCCTGTACGCGGGTTCAAGCAACTTTGGTGCCCGTCACCTTGCCTTTGCCGCTGCACACGCACACGACCGCCACTTCCTGGGCCTAGTGTCCGAGCAGCACAAGTACAACCTGCTGACCCGGCTACCAGAACTTGAATTGCTCCCGACGATCAAGGACCTGGGGATGGGTATGCTGATTTGGAGCCCACTAGAGTCCGGTCAGCTGGCGGAAAACATTCTGCACCCAACGGACCCAAACGGCCGGCGCGCGGCCCAGAACAAGCTGCTCAGCGCGGCCCGCAAGGCACAGTTGCAGCGCTACGAAGACCTGTGCAAAGAGCTCGGCGAAACCCAGTCGACCGTAGCTTTGGCTTGGTTGCTCCAGAACCCCGTGGTGACCGCGCCAATCATCGGCCCACGCACGATGGAACAGTTAGAAGCCGCTGTCCACGCCCTGGACGTGCACCTATCACCAGACGTACTGGAAGAACTCGACCAGATCTTCCCACCAGTCGGCGCCGCACCAGAGGCCTATGCTTGGTAATGCCCGCGTCCGTTGCAGTTCAACCTGATTAGGCCAAAAGCGGCCTGTCACCCAGCACTATCTGGATGACGGCCGCTTTTTTTGGTTATCGGCACCAAGTGACACTACACCGCGTTCCACGTGAAACGTCCCCTTGCTGCTAGGCAATATTGTGCCTGGTAGCCACCCATCAGGGGTGACCGTTAGTTACCCCGTAACTCCCGGAGCAGCCCCGCCTGGAGCTGGGCCAACTGCGGCGCCAAGTACACGTGGTAAGTGTCTGGGTTCACCAACCGCAAGACCGGGGCCGGCAACTCCCGTAACCACGTTTGACTCCGGTGCTGAATCGCAAAGACATCATCCACGCTAGCCGCGGAGGTCACGGACTGCAGCAACGGGCGCGCCTCATAGTCGGTTAACGTGACCTCTTTGTGCGTACTTAACGGGTCACTATTGACCGCCGTCAGCGGCTGACCGGCCACCGCCTCGTCAGCCAAGGCGATAACGTCCGCAAAGGCGGTGTGGGCACCAGGCCGGTACAGGCGGTACACCTGCTTACGGCCCGGCAACGTAACTTTGGCCTTGCTGGCACTCAGTTTCATCTTCGGCACCACTTGACCGTCCTGCTCGATAGCCGCCAGCTTGTACACCCCGCTGAGGACGGGGGCTGACGAACTGGTAATCAGCTCTTCACCCACCCCAAAATTATCAATGGGGGCGCTCTCCTGGAGCAACGACGTGATGATCTGCTCGTTCAGCGCGTTGGACGCGGTGATCTTAGCCTCGGGGAACCCGGCGGCATCGAGCATTGCCCGTGCGGCTTTGGCAAGGGCCGTAATGTCGCCCGAGTCAATGCGGATTCCGACCGGCTGGTGACCGGCCGCCGCCAACTCCTTAAAGACCGTGATGGCGTGCGGGACCCCAGAGCCCAAAACATCATACGTGTCCACCAGCAACGCGCTGTTGTCCGGATACATCCGGGCCCAGGCCCGGAACGCGTCCAGCTCACTGTTGAATGACTCCACCCAACTGTGGGCCATCGTCCCCGCCGCGGGGATGCCAAACATCTTGGCGGCCAGAACGTTAGACGTGCTTCCACAGCCGCCGATCACGGCTGCGCGCGTCCCGTATACGGCACTATCCGGACCCTGCGCCCGCCGCGCCCCAAACTCCATAACGGGCCGGCCAGCTGCCGCAAAATTAATTCGCCGCGATTTAGTTGCAATCAACGACTGATGATTTAGTATATTTAGTATTAGGGTCTCAAGCATTTGCGCCTGCGCGATGGGACCAGTAACGGTCATGAGCGGCTCCCGTGGAAAGACCGGTAGCCCCTCCGGCACCGCCTGCACCGTGCAATCCAGCTTGATGGTTCTGAGCATGGTTAAAAACCGCTCATTATACAAGTCCAGCGAGCGCAGGTAAGCCAAGTCATCCTCGTCGAAATGAAAGTTATTCAGCGCCTGCACCACCTGCTGGAGCCCCGCAGCCACCACGAAGCTCCCCTGGTCTGGGACCTGGCGAAAGAATACGTCAAAGGTAGCGCGGGTGGGCGGCAACTCGGCTCAAAACCGTTGGCCATCGAGTACTCGTATAGATCCGTTAGTAAAGTTAAATTCCGCATGTTTCCATCCTTTTCCGGGGTGTTAAGGTGTCTTGACACCCCGCGCCATTGTTCGTAATTGTACCACTAATCACCGTCTGTGGTGACCCACACAGATACATAACGTTCAGGCTATTCAAGCAGTAATACTGCCAACACACGGAGGAACTCATCATGAACAAAACCGATCGCCGCACCTTTATCCAGGGGCTCATTAGCAACGCGAGTGCACCCATCAGCGCCACCCAAATCGCCCGGCGCCTGAATGTCAGCCGGCAAACGATCGTCGGCGACGTCGCCTTACTACGCGCACGGGGTGAAGACATCATCGCCACCCCCGCGGGTTACCAATACAACCACGTTAACGCGAACGAGGCGCTGATCGTTTGCCGCCACCTCCCCGCGGATACGGCGGACGAGATGCAACGCATCATCGACAAGGGTGGTATCATTCGTGACGTGATCGTTGACCACCCGCTTTACGGGGTGTTGCGCGGTGAACTTAACATTAGCACGCCAGGCGACATCAAACTCTTTGTCGCCAAGATGGCCGCGCAAAAGGGACACCTGCTATCGGAACTGACTAGCGGCGTGCACTCGCACACCATTTTGTACCAGGATCAGCCCCAGCTTGACGCCATCCGCGCCTCACTGCGAGCCGCGGGGTACTTATACGAATAACACCCAGAAGGAGGCACCCGCGTGGTGGGTACCCCCTTTGCATGACCCCCAGTTCCCCATCGCGGATACCAAGCAGCGGCCGCGTAGAAAAATGGCGGCGTTTTCCCCAAAAGCAGCATAGGACCTATTGCAAAATAGGCGCCGCCATCCGCGCTAAACCCCACCCCACCGGCATTGATGTATAGAAAGCAAAATAGGCACCACCAGAACCATCGCAGTGCATCAACGCTGCTACCCAAAATGGCGCCTATGAAAAAATATGTCCTATGCCGTTAACGCTTTTTTGGCCACAGCGGTTTGTGCGTCGCAACGCACCCCTTCACATTGCGGGGGCGGCGCGGCCATCCTTCAGTAAAACAAAGCAGGCGCGAGCAGGAATTTTCAAATTTCTGCTCGCGCCTACTTGATTATATGCTGAATGAATAATGGTTGTGCTTTACTCGCCGGGACCAGATCCTTACCGCGGATCGCTAGCTGCGAGCCGCAACAAGTGCGGACGCCCATAATAGTAACCCTGCCGGTACTCAATACCCATGCGGTCGGCCACCTGGTCATCGTGTCGGTCCTCAATACCTTCCAGCACAAAGCGGAGGTGGTTTTGATGGGCCACACTCGTCCAGAACGAAATCCGCCGCGGCACGATTGGGTTCGCAAACCCCTGATCAAAGTTCTGAATGGCAAACTTGATCTCATCGACAAACGGTAAGAGCGGTACTGACGTCACCTCGGTATTCTCACCACAGTCGACGTCATCCAAGCTAATTTCAATCCCGCGCGCGTATAACTGTTGGAAGGCCGCGCGGACCGCCCCCATCGGGACAACGGGGTCGGACCGGTCTTCCGTTATCTCGACGACGATTCGCAAGGGCCGCACCCGGTTCTGCACGGCGATGACGGCCGCAGTCACTTCCGGTTTGACCAACTGTACGCGGTTCAGGTTCACTGCGACGTACTTCATCTTGAGTGACAACCGGTCCGCAACTTTGAGTAACTCGTCGGCAATGATCGCGGTTGGCAGTTTGGTAAAATCCGCCGGTGGCCGCCAGCCATTTTCAGTATATTGCTTCATAAACAACTCATAACCAGTCACTGCTGCGTTAAATTTATCAATTTGTGGCTGTACAAAGTAACGATACATCGAGTAGCCCCCTGTCGCCTCCACGTAGGGCGGGTGCCACCAGGGGCAAGCACCGTGATACGTGCGATTACCTTAATTTTAGCGACCTTACAGGTGATAGTAAACGCTACCACAATAAATAATGGTAATTATTGGTAATAAGTCACCTATTTTTCACTAAATTGGCGGCACAGGCGCGCTACTGCGATGTAAGTGGTACGTTCAATGAGAAAATATAGGCGTTCATAACGTAAACGTACGGGGCGCCCCAAAAGTCGCGGTGGGTGCTGGCCAGCACCGCCGTTTCCTGACCAAAATACCCTGCGGTGACCGTAATTCGGCGTCACAACGTTGACAACTGGTGTTTACAGAAAGTGGATCCCCGCTACGCCAAAATCTTGCTGCGCCGGTACAATACGAGCCCAACCAGGAAGGTCAGCACGTCAGCGGCCGCCTGGGCCCAAATTACTCCGTTGAAGCCCATCAGGCGCGGCAACACCAACATGACGACGGCAAAGATGACCCCTTGCCGCGAAATGGACATAACCAACGCCCCCAGAGACTGCCCGGTTGACTGGAACACCGTCGTGAACACCAGAATCGCCCCGACGAACGGTGTCGTGAGTAGCAGTGCCCGCAACATTTGGCTACCCATGGTCACGATTGCTGGCTGGTTCATGAATAATCGCAAGACGGGCCGCGCCGCCAGCATCAAGACCACCGCGCACACGACGGCGTAGACCACTTCAACTTTGAAATCATAGTGCAAAATGGCCCGGAGCCGTTCGCGATTGTGCGCACCATAGTTATACCCCACGAGCGGCTGGGCGCCAAAGGCAAAGCCGACCATGATCAGCATCACGATCATGTAGACCTTCTGCGCGATGCCCATCGCCGCCACTGCGTTCGCCCCGTATGGCGCTAGGTGCTGGTTCAGCAGCATCGTGCCGAAACTTTGCATGAAGTTGGTCAACGATGCAGGAATCCCAATGGCGATGACCTCCCAGAGTGCCGTGCGGTCAATGTGTGCGGCCCGTACACTTAAACTGAGGTAGTGGGACTTGGTGGCCATGAACCACACTAGTAACCCCGTGTTCAATACGTAACCAATAACGTTGGCCAACCCAACACCGCCGGCCCCCCAGTGCAGCACAAACAGGAAGATCGGGTCCAGGATGATGGTAAAGATGGTGCCCGCCATCGTCGCTATCATCGATTGCCGGGCCATCCCCTCCGTCCGGATGATGTTCCCGGGCACGAGGGACACGATGATGAAGGCCGCACCACCGACCAGCATCTGGTAGAAGGCCCCCGCGTACGGACGCGTGGCTGCCGTGGCCCCAAGTAGCGTCAAGATGGGCCGCTCAAAGCCGAGCATGAGGGCGGTCACTACCAGGCTCAGACCGATAGCCGCGTAGAAGCAAAAGCTACTAACGCGGCGCACCTCGGCGTAGCTATGTTTGCCCATGAGCCGCGAGAGTAACGCGCTCCCGCCGAGGCCAAAGATGTCACCCAGGGCCAACATGAACGAAAATAACGGCGCTCCCAGCGCCACGCCCGCCACCAGGTCGGCGTTGCCCGTTTTGGCAATGAAGAAGGTATCAGCGAGGTTGTACACCATGCTGGCAACCATCCCCACCACGACTGGGAGTGCCAGTTGCATGTAAACTTTGGGTACCGGTGCTTTTTCAAATAGTTCGTCCACTCTATGTAAACCTCCGTTTCGTCGTGACAGCATCATACGCTACGCGTCGCAATACTCCTAACATACAACAACATCGCCATTGACGTAACCATAAAAGAACTCCTCTGCGTCTGCCGAGGAGTCAACAACCTCCCGCCACAATGGCAATTTAATCCGTCAATCGATCTTGTAGCCTTTGGATAAACCGTTCCGCAATGGGAAAAAACGTCTGGTATTTTTCCATATAATGTACATTTTCGTGCTCAACCGTGGCCGTAACGGTCGGAATACTAAGTCACTACCAGCACTGGGGGATAATGAGCCCCTCGAATGTGAGTAATACGCCTAACCCATTACGGACAAATATCGTTATAAAAAAGATTAGTCGTACCACACTGAACTCAATGATGGTGGTATTAACCGCACCTTAAGTCCGTTTGATAAGCTTGAATCATTCTTCAACCAATACCTTAGGTAACTACCGAGTAAATCATAATATTCACCAAAGCCACTAAAAAGCACCGACCAAACAGATGGCTAACAGCCGCGTGGTCGGTGCTTTCTGTCTTGGGGGAGTGATTTGCCCCCAATTCCTGGATCAATTGGCGGCCCAGAATGATTACGCTGGTTTCTGTAATAAAAAAGTGTTGGTAGCTACTTACGCAACTACCAACACTAACTACTGGAAATATGCTGGGCGGTCAGGGGATCGAACCCTGGACACCCGGATTAAGAGTCCGGTGCTCTGCCAGCTGAGCTAACCGCCCATGGAACTTGTCGTGACGTTCACGACTTAAATATATTATCACTAATATGTAGACCCGGCAAGGGTGACACGCATTTTTATACGGAAAAGGGTAACAAAAATGCGCTCCCTCAGCGGAAGCGCACTGCACATACTCGTTCAAATATCGCCAACCACGTGACCTGACACACTTGGGGGTCAGCCAATAACTTTTACTTCAACGGCACGTCCACAACCCAGCCATCAGGACCCTTTTCGTCGCCAAACTGGATGGCGGTCAACCGGTTGTACAACTTGGTCGTGTACGGCCCCACTTCGGTTTCGGAGTAGAACACGTGCTTGTGACCATGGTGCGTAATGGAACCCACTGGCGAGATGACCGCCGCCGTCCCCATCGCGCCGGCTTCACTGAACTTGTCGAGGTCGTAAATACTGATAGTCGTCTGTTCGGGAATCAGCCCAAACTCCTTAGAAAGTTCCAGGAGGGAGAACTTGGTAATGGATGGCAAAATGGAAGGTGACTTCGGCGTCTGGAAGCGACCGTCCTTGGTGATGCCAAAGAAGTTGGCCCCACCTAGTTCCTCAATGTTTTCGTGTAACCTGGGATCCAAGTAGACGGCATCCGAGTAGCCACCTTTGTGGGCAATATCGCCAGGGAGCAGACTGGAGCCGTAGTTGCCGGCAACTTTGGCCGCACCAGTCCCACCGTGGGCTGCCCGATCATAGTCACTCGTCACGTAGGAAGTTGGCGTCAGACCACCTGGATAGTAGGCCCCGACTGGGGTAGCAAAGATTTCAAAGGTGTAAGCATCAGCCGGGTGCACCCCAACCATTGGTGTCGTCCCAAAGTAGAAGGGACGCAGGTACAACGTGGCACCCGTACCGTAGGGTGGCACAAAGTCCTGGTTGGCCTTGACGACCTGCTTAACGGCGTCCAGGAACATCTCTTCGGGCACGTGTGGCATCTTCAGCCGGTCAGCTGACGTGTTAATCCGCTTAGCGTTCATATCCGGGCGGAAGACGTTCACACCTCCGTCTTTGCGGCGGTAGGCCTTCAAACCTTCAAAGACTTCCTGACCGTAATGGAAGGCCTGGGCGGCTTCACTCACCTGCAAGTATGAGTCTTCTTCCAACCCACCCTGGGACCACTTGCCGTCCTTGTAGTAAGCGCGGTAACGGTACGGTAGGTCATGATAACCAAAACCTAGTTTGCTCCAATCAAAATCTGATGGTTGTGCTTTTGCCATGAGTATTCCCCCTATTGTGTGCACGTGGTGCCATAACGGCCACGACGGTATCGGCAACCGACCCGAATCATTCGGATCCGCAAATCAATTAACTATAGTTGTACCACATTTTTTGAGAATATGATTAGATTATTGTAATTATTAACCAGTTCGTCCCCCAGTAGGGCGTCTGGCTGCGCCAAGATGCAAATAGGCCACCACGATGACGTCCCGTGGCGGCCTACTGATTATTATTCTTGTTACTACTAATCAAACAGTGGATGGATCGATTCGTTCTTACTAATCAGGGTAATGGCCCGACCAATCAAGTCACCCACGGAAATGATGACCATGTTGTCGAGGCGATCCTCTTCGGGAATATCAATCGTATCCGTTACCACGATCTTCTTCAACCCAAGCTTGGACAACCGTTCACTGGCGCCAGCGGACAGCACCGCATGGGTCGCACAAGCGTAAATGTCGGTGACCCCGTGCTCCCGCAAAGCCTCAACGGATTCTACGATGCGCTGTCCCGTGTCGATCATGTCGTCCACGATGATGGCGGTCTTGCCCTCCACATCACCGATAACACCGATGTTCTCGTCACCAGGACGGCTATCAACGATTGCCAGCGGGGCGTCGAGGTGTTCCGCTAACTTCCGTGCCAGCTTAGTCCCAGAGTGATCCGGGGCGATAGCCACCACGTTGTCGTTAATACCATGGTCAATGAAGTAGTTGGCCAACAAACCGAGCGCATTCAGGTGGTCCACGGGAATATCAAAGAAACCCTGAACCTGATCTGCATGGAGGTCGACGGCAATCACCCGGGCGGATCCGTCCATTTCCAGCATGTTGGCTACCAGTTTGGCCGTAATGGGCTCACGGGAGCGGGCCTTCCGGTCGGCACGGGCGTAACCATAGTAAGGAATGACCACGTTGATCTGGTGCGCACTAGCCCGCCGGAGTGCATCAATCATAATCAGCAGTGCCATCAAGTTTTCGTTAACCGGATCCGACACGGACTGAATGACGTACACATCAGCGCCCCGGACACTTTCTTCCAGGTCAATTTGAATTTCGCCATCCGCAAAGTGCTTGACGCTCGCGTTTGACAACGGTACGCCGACTGACTGGGAAATCTTTTCAGCAAGCGGTTCGTTGCTGTTCAACGCAAACAATTTCAGTTTTGACATATTTCCTCCGCTAATCCACTCTTATTATCACAACAATTATACACGACTGGTGCACGCGTCACCACCGCCCGTTAAGGTATAATGTGCTTATTAGTAATCGTCACGGAAAGGATGGCATAACGATGAAGACTCGTACCATTGTGGGACTGAGTGTGCCCCTAATTGCGACTGGTGCCTTGGCAGCAACCGCCGAGAAGTTTTACCAGTTCGCCTTCAAGCGCATCGACTACATTCCTAACGCCGGCGCCACCATGCTCAAGTATGCGCCAGACTATTACACCGACGTCAACTGGGTCAAAATGCGGCCCGACCTCGCCGTGTGGCACCAGGAAGCGCCCGATGGTGAACGCCTGAGTGCCCTGTGGGTTCCGTGTCGAGGCAGTCACAAAGCCGTGGTGATTGGCCATGGCTACAAGGGCACTGGTATCACCATGAGTAATTATGCGCGTATGTTCCACCGGATGGGCTTCAACGTCTTGATGCCGGACGACCGGGGCCACGGCGGCTCGGGCAGTAACTACATCAGTTTTGGCTGGCTCGACCGCCTGGACTACCTCCGCTGGATCGACCAGATTGTTGCCCATCTGGGCAGCGAGGTAGCCATCCTCTTGTTCGGTACGAGCATGGGTGGCGCCACGGTCAGTCTCGTGAGCGGCGAAAAGCACCTGCAGTCGCAGGTCAAAGCCGTGGTGGAAGACTGCGGGTATTCCAGTCTGGACGGCGAATTCACCTACGTACTCAAACACGTCTTTCACCTTCCCCGGCGGCCCATTGTTCCGTTGGCGAGCCTGATCAACTACCGCCGCCTTGGCTACTTCTTTAAGGCGGTCGACGTGGCGGGGGCGCTCAGCCGCAGTAAACTGCCACTGCTAGTGATTCACGGTCAGGAAGACACCTACGTGCCCACGTTTATGGGTCGCGAAAACTTTGCGGCCGCGGGTGGGCCCAAAGACCTGTGGCTGGTCCCCGGTGCCGCGCACGCAGAGAGTTACTGGGTGGATCCGAACCAATATCAAAATCACATCGCCAGTTTTCTTGACACTTATTTTCGCTACTAGCATTTCCCGGGAAATAACGCCCGGTACTAAGGAGGCACTACATGCAAACCGCTGAATTCCGCTGGTCGTGGCGTTGGCTCGTCCGGCAAACTCTGTCTGTGCTCCTGATGGCAGTCTGCACCATTGGCCTCTTCTTTTATCAAGTTCCCATCGTCATAGTGACGCGCTGGCTGCGCGCCGCGGTCGGTCCCATTACTGAACTCCAGCTGCTACACCAATACGATTGGTGGCTCGCCCTCATCACCATTACCGCAGCCCTGATACAGTTCGGCGTACTCATGTGGCTATACCGGCGGCAATTACGTCGGGCTAACCCCCTTGGCATTCACCGTCGTCGCTTTCGGATTGAAAGTTTATTCTTCTTGGTGACCATGTACGCCGTGATCATTGGGGCTAACCTGGGCTACAACCACTTTAGCCACTTTACCCAGGCACACAACCAACAGTTGATTACGTCCAGCTTTAATTACATGCCATTAACCTACTTTGTCATGATTGCACTGTTGGCACCGTTCCTCGAGGAGCTCACCTTCCGCGGCATTTTCATGAACCTGTTCTGGCGGCGTAATAACCGGTTAAATAACATTATGGCGTGTGTAACGAGTGCCCTGTTGTTTGCGTTCATGCACGAACAGCACCTGTCCCTTGCCTACCTGTTATACTTTTCACTTGGTCTGGTATTAGCCGCTACCTACCGGTACCATCATGACCTCCGTTATTCGATTGGCCTACACATGTTTAACAATGGTATCCCGGCCATTGCCATGCTTGTGCAGACCTTCGTCCATTAGTGGTTAGGCAACGTTACCGGTAAATATACATTGTGCTGAATAAGCCCGGCACACCAGGCTTGTGAAATACAGCCGCACGCGTAATCCCAGCCATGCCAATGGCTGCAGCAATCATCATTATTGTGTTGCACAAGCATAAGTGGACTTTTATTTGTAATATTTATGGCCCTAATTCTCTGCTATAATTTGCAGTGCGCATTAATCAGCGTCACCTATCCCGGGATGGGTGACCAATGGAGGGGTCTCATGATTGAACAAACAACTTTAACGAACCGTATTGCCATCAATGATAGTACTTTTATCACAATCTCTCCGAAAAAAACATACAATCTGGAAGTGTGGGAGTACGCAGACGACGGTACCAAGCTGCACCGGATGGGCCGAATGGATTACAAATTCCGCAGGGATACGTTTGCAGGTTTTCTCTACCGTCTGTTCCCGGACATTGATTTCATTCAGATTCACGCCTTACAAAAGCAGATCAATCCTTTCTTTGACTTTGAAGTGTAATTATTTCCCGGGAAATAATTAGCAGTGCACCAGCCAAGGAACGAAAAAAGCTCACCATCAACCGATGGTGAGCTTTTTGTTTGACCCTAGGCGTTGACCCGCTGGCCCTGTTCAATAAATACAGCTAAGATGGCAAGATCTGCCGGGTTCACCCCACTGATTCGGCCCGCTTGGGCGAGCGTAGTGGGCTCAATCTTACTCAACTTTTGCCGGGCTTCCGTGGCCAGGCCGGAAATCTGGTCGTAGTCTACCCAGGCCGGAATCTTCTTGGCTTCCTGACGGCGTAACTTAGCAATCCGCTGCTCGTCCTTCCGGATGTAACCCTGGTACTTTTCCTGAATCTCAACCTGTTCCAGCACCTGGTGATCCAAATCGGGCACGTCAATTAATTGCCGTAAAACGTCGTAATCGACCTCAGGCCGCCGTAAGAACTCAGCAGCGGTGACGCTGTCCTTCAGCGGGGCATCACCATGAGCCGTCAGCCACGGGTTAGCCACGGCTGGCTTAATGCGCACCTTGTTAATCCGTTCACGTTCGGCGTTGATGGCATCGCGCTTAGCACAGAAGCGTGCGTAATCCGCGTCGCTGACCAGTCCCAACGAGTGGCCCTTGTCCGTTAACCGTAAGTCCGCGTTATCATGCCGCAAAATCAGACGGTATTCCGCCCGGCTCGTCAGCAAGCGGTACGGCTCGTTAGTCCCCTTGGTGACCAAATCGTCGATCATGACGCCAATATAGGCCTCATCACGCCCCAGAATGAACGGATCGCGACCCTGAACGCGCAACGCAGCGTTGATACCAGCGATCAGGCCCTGCCCAGCGGCTTCTTCATACCCGCTCGTCCCGTTCATCTGTCCGGCAGTAAAGAGGTTCTGCACCCGCTTGGTTTCCAGGTTGGCCCGCAGTTGCCACGGCTCGATGATGTCGTACTCAATCGCGTAACCCGGCCGCATCAAACGGGCATTCTGGAGTCCCGCCACGCTGTGGAGCATCTGCAACTGAATCTCTTCGGGCATGGACGTAGAAAAGTCGCCGACATAGTACTCATCCGTGTCCCGACCTTCTGGCTCGAGGAACAGTTGGTGCCGCGGTTTATCCGCAAAACGGACCACCTTGTCCTCAATCGACGGGCAGTAGCGCGGACCGACGCCTTCAATGACACCAGAAAACATCGGAGCACGGTCCAAGTTATCACGAATAATTTTGTGAGTCGTACTGTTGGTGTAGGTCATCCAGCAGGACAGCTGGTCCTTCAGGTACACCGAATCCGGGGTACTAAAGCTAAAGTGGTGCGGCTCCTTGTCGCCCGGCTGCTCTTCGGTCTGGTCAAAGTCGATGGTGTTGCCATCCACACGCGGCGGCGTCCCGGTCTTGAAACGGCGAAGCTTGAAACCCAGTTTCTCCAGGTTCTCGGACAGGTGGATGCTTGGTAGGGAATTATTGGGACCACTACTGTACATTAACTCACCAATGATGATCTTGCCCCGGGAACTCGTGCCGGCCGTCAGCACCACAGCCTGGGCGTGGTAACGCGCGCCGGTGGCGGTCACGATGCCCTTGCAAACGCCGTCTTCGACGATCAGCTTTTCCGCCAATCCCTGACGTAATGTCAGGTGTGGTGTCTGTTCAATCGTATGCTTCATGGTGCGGTGATAAGCGGCTTTGTCCGCCTGCGCGCGCAAGGCCCGCACGGCCGGGCCCTTGCCCGTGTTGAGCATCCGCATCTGTACGTAGGTTTGGTCAATGTTGCGCCCCATTTGACCACCGAGGGCATCAATTTCGCGCACCACGACCCCTTTGGCGGGTCCCCCGACGGACGGGTTGCACGGCATAAACGCCAGCATGTCCAAATTAAGGGTCACGAGTAACGTTTCTTGCCCCATCCGGGCGGCGGCTAGCGCAGCTTCACAGCCGGCATGGCCTGCACCCACTACGATCACATCATACGTAGCCGCATCGAATTCTTTTACTGCCTTTGGTTCTGTCACAATCGTTCCTCCTACTACTTGCCCAAACAAAATTGACTGAATAACGTCGTAATCAATTCGTCGGGCGCTGCATCACCGGTTATTTCACCCAGTCGGTCCCACGCATCCGTGAGGTCCATCTGTACCATATCCAGTGGCACCTCGTTGTCCAGTCCCGTGAGGACGTCCCGGAGTGACTGCCGGGCCTGCCGTAACAAGCCCGCCTGCCGTGCGTTGGTGACCATCACCTCGGCCTGCCGGTTGGCAATGCCGCCCATAAACATGGTGCTGATACGCTCTGCTAAGGCGTCCATCCCCGCTGTCGTGACCACGGAGGTCGCCAACACGTCAGCCGGTTCTACCCACTCTGCCAGGTCCGCCGCCGTAAACGCGGTCGGCAGGTCCTGCTTGTTGAGTAACACGATGCGATGTTGCTTCTGAGTCGCTTGTAACAGTTCGCGGTCCTCATCCGTGAGTGGGTGGCTGGCATCCAGCACCAGCAGCACGAGGTCTGCGGCCGCCAACGCCGCCCGGGAGCGTTCGACACCAATTTTTTCCACCTTATCGTCGGTATCGTGAATCCCGGCCGTATCGACCAGCCGCAACGGGACGCCGCGCACGTTGACATACTCTTCCAGCACGTCACGCGTGGTACCCGCCACGTCCGTCACAATGGCTTTGTCTTCGTGCAGGAGGTAATTAAGCAGGCTGCTCTTTCCCACGTTAGGACGACCGACGATGGCCGTAGCCAGGCCGTCACGCATAATCTGGCCCTCCGTCGCCGTCTGGAGTAACCGGTCAATGTCCTTGATAACCAGCTCGGCACACTGGCGCATGGCCTGGGCCGTCATCTGGTCCGTGTCGTACTCCGGGTAGTCGATGTTGACCTCCTCCTGGGCGAGGACGTCTAGCACTTTCTGGCGGGTCGCGCGAATTTCGGTCTCCAAACCACCAGCGAGTTGGTGCTCCGCTACGTCCATTGCCCGGTCGGTTTTGGCGCGAATAATATCCATCACGCCCTCCGCCTGGGTCAAATCGATGCGCCCATTCAGAAAGGCGCGCTTGGTAAACTCACCGGGTTCGGCCATCCGGGCCCCCGTGCCAACAACTAGGTGTAGCACGCGGTTGGTGGCCAAAATACCCCCGTGGGTATTGATTTCGACTACGTCTTCGCAAGTGTACGTCTTGGGCGCCCGCATCACGCTGACCATGACCTCATCGATCACGGCGTGCGTATCGGGGTCGACAATGTGCCCGTAATTGATCGTGTTCGTGGCCACCTTGGTCAAGTCGCGACCACGAAACAGCGCGTTCACCGTCTTGATGGCATCCTGACCAGAGACACGAATAATGGCAATGGCCCCCTCACCAGGCGGCGTAGCAATCGCCGCAATGGTATCAAACGCAGTTACATTCTGACTCATAACGCTCCTCCTTACCGTAATTACTCGTAACGGGAACAAAAAAAGCGCCCACCACCCCCACCACGTCGGGGGTGACTAAGCACTTTGACTGCCTCGTCACTAGATCGGAAGCGCACTGCCAAAGTAGCAGCGCGACCCAACCAATACGTTTTCTATTCTGTCGTTAAATATACTCAATTACCCGGGCACTGTCAAAAGCGGCTACCGCTGGGGGCTCACGATCACCGCGCGATCGTCGCCACGCCCCTCAGAGCGCGTCTCCACGTGCGGATTATCGCCGAGCTCCTGGTGAATCACCTTCCGCTCAAAGGGAGGCATCGGGTCTAAATACACGGGCCGGCCCGTAGCAACCACCTCGAGCGCCGTACGCTTTGCCAGCCGCCGCAACGTGGCCCGACGCCGTTCACGGTAGTCGCCCACATCTAGCGTCATGATCCACTTACCATGGCTATGGCGGTCATAGACCGTCTGCGCCACGAACTGCAAAGCGTTGATCGTCCGGCCGTGGCGTCCAATTAGGGACGCCTCCCGGTTGCTGGTAAGGTGAAACGTCATCCCGCCATGCACCTTCTCGTGGCGGACCGTGACCTTCATCCCCATGTCGGCCCCCACGGCCTGGAGCATGGTGGTGATGGCCTGCACGGCCGCGTGGTTGGCGGCTGCGTGCTTGCTGACGTGACTGCCCACCTGTTCCGACGAGGCAGCCGCATTCAGGGCCAGTTCACGTTCGTCGGCGTGGTCCGGCGTACTCTTACGCGCTTCTGCCCGTGCAGCCGACTCAACAGCGGCGGTCCGCACCAGTGACGCCGTCGGTTCCGGCGTTACCGGATCGACCCGGGTCAATTCAACGATGGCCGGGTGGGCCCCCAAGCCAAAGAAACCGGCTTTGCCCTCCTGAATGACCCGGACCTGCACCTGCTCCCGCGTGACCCCCATGGTGAGGATACCGGTATCAATAGCAGACGCGATGTTTTTACCCTCAAACTGCGGCATAGTGTCCTCCCATTAACGTCCTAACGCTTCAATGCTAACGGGGCCGGTGACAACGCTCGTCCCGGCCCCGTATCAATCACTTACTATCGTACTACTTGTGTCCCAAGGCACGCTTGCGGGCCTTGCGTAATGCCCGTTGCCGGTCCTTTTCAGCCTGTGCTTTAGCTTCACGAGCCCGTGCTAGCTTGAATGGGTTTTGAATCAGGAACGTTTGTACCAAGGAGAACGCGTTCGTAACCACCCAGTAAATCGACACGGCACTGGGTAAGCTCAGCGCCATGATGAAAATAAAGATCGGCATTACGGCGACCATGATCCAGTTCATGCTGCTCTGGACCGGCTGCGCCATCATCGATACCCAACTCGTGAGCCCGGTGAAGACCGCCGCCAGAATACCCATGATGTACAGGGGGTCAGGACTCCCCAAAGACATCCAGAGGAAGTGCCCCACTTTCAGGGCCTCCGTCCGGAAGATGGCCTGATACAGTGCGAACAGGAACGGCATCTGCACCAGCATTGGCAAACAACCCATGACGGGGTTTACGCCAGCCTCCGCGTACAACTTTTGGGTCTCATCGCGTAGCTTTTCCTGCGTGGCCGGGTCCTTAGCGCTGTACTTTTTTTGCAATTCCTTCATTTGCGGAGCGATTTCGCTCTGCTTAGTCATGTTCTTCGTGGAAATGTAGGACAGTGGGAAGATCAAGATCCGGATAATCAAAGTAAAGACGATGATCCCGACACCACTATTACCGCCAAAGAGCTTGGCCAACCACAAAATGAACTGTGCGGCGTTGTAGATGACGTACCGGTCCCAAAAGCCGGTACTGTGACTCGTAACCGGGCTGGTAGAACAACCGGCCAAAACCAACACTAGGCCGAGCATTGCGACTACCGCGAGGATACGTTTTGTCTGTTTTCTCACGAGATTTTCCCCCACTGAATAAGTATTGAGCGTTACTTGCTGGAACTATGTGTCGTTGACCCTAATGCTGACGGCGGCAACATGCCCGCCAACACGAAAGCGTGGATCAGGTTTTGCTTGGTCCCCGCCATGTCGAGTTCCGCCGCTCCTTTGCGTGCGATGATGAGAAAGTCGACCTGATCGGGCAACTGCCCCTTCAACTCTAATAACGTTTGGCGAATGTAGCGTTTGATCTGGTTACGGGTAACCGCAAAGTGGCCCACCTTTTTACCCACCGAGATACCTACCCGGTAGTGCTTAGCGTCTGGCCGCGCAATGTGGTAGATCACAAAGTTGCGGTTCGCCACGGACTGGCCATGGTCAAAAACATCTTGAAATTCGTCCTCTTTTTTAATGCGGTACGACTTGCGTACACCCATGTCCATCCTCCTGTTACCTATAACCTGCCAACAGTATACCAGTCACCATCAGCTCCCAACAATATGTAGTGGCGCACCACAACCGAAAATTTAACGTCAATCAGGCGACACGCGCCGTAAATAAAAAATAGGGCCCAGGACTCTTACGTCCCCGGTCCCTATTAACGGTACTATTCTCGGAGCAAATGCCCCAACGCTAGCTTTAGGCCGTCAGCTTCTTGCGACCCTTAGCACGGCGACGCGCCAAAACATGGCGGCCGTTTTTAGTACTCATACGCTTCATAAAACCGTGAACGCGTGCACGGTGACGCTTCTTGGGTTGAAATGTACGTTTAGTAGTCATCAGGGCACCTCCTCGCATGAACTTTTTATGTTCAGTACAGATTACAAACTCAAACAAAATAGTATTATACGTGTCCGCGCGGAAACCGTCAAGTATTTCAACTTGAACACCCCTTGCCGATGATACACCGCACCCACTATATACCCGTTATACCCGTTGAACATCGTTCTGCCAGCTAACTGCGGGGGCGGGCAGTGACTTAGTGGCGCGGTAGCGCGTGCGCTAGACCACTACGGGTTTGATAAACCACCCCACGCTAACCGCGGCCAACATGAAACCGTCAACTGGCCCCGAGTACGCCCCAGCGGGCTACTCACTGGGCAACTTATCAACAGGCTGACGGAACTAGCTTGTCCACCAGTCCCCGTTGTCAAAAGCTGTGGATAATTTTCGCAATCCGGTTACACCTGGTCACTTATACCAAACTTATCAACAAGTTTATCGGGAATACACACGGTGTTTAAAAACTATCCACATTTCCGAAAACGTTTGTGGATTTTTGCGATAAATGCCGCTATAGCAGCATTACTTATCCACAAGCAGTGAGTGAATATTCGTTTTTTGCAACCGAGTTATCCAGTTTTCCCCAGCTTGGCCCTGCGCTTATCCACAAGGCTGAGAACATGTGCTTTGTCCACCCGGTGGATTGTGTGGACGAACTTTTTTTACGCTTGTGTCCGCGTGGCCTGTGGAAAACTCCTTACAAAACTGCTAAAATATATCCAGTCAGCACCGTTAACGCCGGTGGCGGAAGAAATTGACCCCACCAGCCGTTTTTTAACGGCGTAAAAGGCCCGTCATACGGGCAATCACGAATAATATGCCGTAATTGGCATGTAAATCAATCAGAGGGGGAGCTGCCGTGGCCGCACTGGATGAACTATGGTCTTACATTGACGAAAAATTCCATAATGATATGACCACCATGAGCTACACAACCTGGATCGGCCAGGCTACACCCGTTAGCCTGGAAAACAACGTCCTCGAAATACAAGTACCGGATCAGTTACACAAAGCTTACTGGGACAAGAATTTAGCTACTAAAGTGATTGAATTTGCGTACGCCTACAACGGAATCGAAATCACCCCCCACATCACGCTCGCTACCGACAACACCAGCACGCCGCAAAAGAACGCGACCAATAGTGATGCGCGGGCAGACATCCCACGGGGGGATGACCGTCTGAACAGCCGGTACACCTTTGAAAACTTCATCATTGGGAAGGGCAACCAAATGGCGCATGCCGCAGCGCTGGCCGTGTCCGAGGATCCCGGGACCCTGTACAACCCGCTGTTTCTATACGGCGGCGTGGGCCTGGGTAAGACCCACCTGATGCAAGCCGTGGGGCACCAGATGTTGGCCACCAATCCTGACATTCGGATCAAGTACGTTACCAGTGAAGATTTCACTAATGACTACATCAATTCCATTCGTAATAATGATGGCGACCGGTTCCGGCGGGAGTACCGTAACGTCGACCTCCTATTAGTAGATGATATTCAGTTCTTCGGCGAAAAGGTCGGAACGCAGGAAGAGTTCTTCCACACGTTCAACGCCCTTTTTGACCGTAACAAGCAAATCGTCCTCACTAGTGACCGCCTGCCTAACGAGATTCCTAGCCTGGAAGACCGCCTGGTGTCCCGGTTCAAGTGGGGGCTATCCGTTGATATCAACCCACCAGATTTGGAGACGCGTATCGCCATCCTGCGGAGCAAAGCTACCAACGAAAACATTTCGGCACCCGACGATGCGCTCACTTACATCGCGGGTCAGGTTGATAGCAACGTGCGTGAACTCGAAGGCGCGCTGCTTCGCGTGAAGGCCTATGCCGCTTTAAAACATGCCGCCATCACTAGTAGCCTGGCCGCCGACGCCATGAAGAGCCTCAACGTGGCCAAGAAAGACAACAGTTTGTCGATCCGCCAAATTCAAGAAACTGTCTCCCGGTATTACCAGGTGGAAGTCGCCGACTTGTTGGGCCGCAAGCGGGTCAAGCAGATCGTGATGCCGCGCCAAATCGCCATGTACCTCGCCCGTGAAATGACGGATAGCTCGTTACCAAAGATTGGTAAGGAGTTTGGCGGTAAGGACCACACCACCGTGATCCACGCGTACGAAAAAATTGAGGGGTTGCTGAAGACGGACAAGGACCTGAAGAACGAGGTTGCCGATATTCGGAACCAACTTAAGAATCGCGGTTAGCCACATGCTTGTGGACAACCTTCCGGGTTACCCCAAGAGTTTTCCACAGGTGGATACACAGGCACTTTGCCGGTCTTATCGGTAGCACCGTTCATTTGCACAGGATTCACAGCACCTACTGCTTTTACTACTTTTTTTCTTTTAAATATTATATATATAACCTACACGCAACCGAGCACTAGGGAGGATTGACCATGAAGTTTACCATCAACCGTAACAGTTTCATCCGGACGTTTAATGACGTTAGCCGGGCCATTAGCACCAAGACCACCATTCCCGTACTAACGGGACTCAAGCTGGTCGTTGAAAGTAACGCCCTGATTCTAACTGGGTCCGACGCTGATATTTCTATTGAATCGACCATCAGTGCCGATGACGAAGATAACGAACTGGTGGTAACCGAACCGGGAGCAATCATCCTGCCAGCCAAATTCTTCGGTGAGATCATCAAGCGTCTGCCCGAAAGTACGATGACCCTCAGCCAAAGCGGTGACTCACTCCAGACCACGATTACTAGTGGGGCCAGCGAATTTACCATTAACGGTTTGGAAGCCTCGACGTACCCGCAATTACCAACCATTACGGCGGCCCAATCGCTGAACCTGCCAGCGGACATCCTGCACCAAGTGATTGCCCAAACAGTCATTGCAGTTTCAACCGAGGAAAGTCGCCCGATTCTTACTGGGGTCCACGTCACCATCAAGGACAACCAGCTCTTGGCAGTCGCCACCGATTCACACCGACTCGCTCAGCGTAAAATTGAGCTTGATGATAGCGTGAGCGACGCCGACTTTGTCATTCCTGGGCGTAGCCTCAACGAGTTGGGGCGGATGCTGGGGGACGACGTCAAGACGGTTGAGTTGCGCATCGCCGAGAACCAGGTACTCTTTAGCTTTGACCACACGGCCTTCTTTTCCCGATTGCTGGATGGTAACTACCCGGACACGTCACGGTTGATTCCCAAGACGGCGAACACCACGATTGAGTTTGAGGCTCCGGCACTACTCGCCGCCATCAATCGGGCCAGCCTGTTATCACACGAGAGTCGCAACAACGTTGTCCGCTTGTCACTCAAAGTTGACGAGCAGACCGCGACGTTGTTCGGTAACTCGCCGGAAGTCGGGAACGTGGAGGAACAGCTAACGTTCACAAACCTGCAAGGTGAGGACATCGAGATCTCCTTTAACCCCGATTACATGAAGGTAGCCCTGCAGGGAGTGGGGCAAAGTACCATTGAGGTGGCGTTTACCGCACCGTTGCGGCCGTTCACCCTGGTCCCGAGCGAGGATCACGAGCACTACGTCCAGCTAATTACACCGGTCCGGACGTTCTAATTAGCAACTGAACAGCAGCACATTGGCGCCATACGCACAGCGGCGGCGGTTCTTTTGACCAACATTCGGTCAGGAACCGCCGCCGCTGTGCGTTTTGTGCATACGGACGGGTGGAAAATGAAAATAATCCGTGAAAATAACGGTACCGGATTAGGCAACCCGGCGGTAACGGCCGTGGCCAAATTTTGGCCCAAATAAACCTGAATCGCCGTAAAACTCATTCTCAGCCGTTTTGAGGGGGACTCGATACCCGATACTACATAAACTTAATGTGCGATAGCGGCCGTTATATGGCGCGTTTAGGTTGTGTGCGGCCATGAAAAACGATATAATATATAAGTAAGAAAAAACACGATTGCGGCAATTAAGGGCTCATGCAGTCCGCGGTTAAGGGAGTGAAAATGAATGCAGACAATTACAATTACCACCCCGTACCTCACTTTAGGGCAGATGCTGAAGGAAGCCGGGGTGATTAGTACTGGTGGTGCGGCCAAGTGGTATTTAGCCGAGAACACCGTTCAGGTCAACGGCGAGGATGAGAGTCGTCGGGGCCGTAAGCTGGTTTCTGGCGATACCGTCACCCTACCTGATGGCGCCATTTTCACGATTGCACAAGCCTAAACATGTACTTGCAACACCTGACCCTGCGCGATTATCGCAATTACCAATCAGTCGACACGGACTTTTCGCCGCAAATCAACGTGCTGATTGGGGCTAATGCTCAGGGAAAAACTAATCTATTGGAAAGCGTATACGCCCTCGCGTTGGCCCGCAGTCACCGCACGAATAACGATCGCGACCTGATTCGCTTTGGCAGCGACTTTGCGCGGGTGGATGGCACCGTGGTGCGTAGTACCGGTCCCGTCAAGCTGGGGCTGGTGGTCAGTAAGCAGGGGAAGCGCGCCCGCGTCAACGGACGTGACGCTCCGCGGCTGTCACAGTACCTCGGCAAGTTGAACGTGATTTTGTTTGCTCCGGAGGACCTCAACCTGGTCAAAGGTAGCCCGGCATTGCGGCGGCGCTTCATTGACATGGAGTTTGGTCAGATGAGCGCCAAGTACCTCTATAACCTGGCCCAATATAAAGCCACGCTCAAGCAGCGTAACGCCTACCTGAAGCAACTGAAGTATGGTCAAGCCCACGATACCGTGTACCTAGACGTGTTGACGGAGCAACTGGCTCAATTTGGGTCGGGCGTGGCCGTCGCGCGGGCAACGTTACTGACAAACATGGGGCAGTTCGCGGGGGTAATCCACCACGATATCACGCGGGGTGAGGAAAACCTAGCGTTACGCTACCAGACGCAGATCGACACGGACGCACTACAAAACGCGGCGGACACTGCGGCGGACCTGATGCAGCAGTACACGCAAGCACGACCGCGCGAACTGGATCAGGGCACGACGTTGGTAGGCCCCCACCGGGACGATATCGAGTTCATCGTTAACGACCGGAACGTGGCTGTGTATGGCAGCCAGGGGCAGCAGCGGACCGCAGCGTTGGCCGTGAAGTTAGCTGAAATTGATTTGATGAAACAGGAAACTGGGGAGTATCCGGTGTTATTGCTAGACGACGTGTTATCCGAACTGGATGATGCGCGGCAGACGCACCTACTCAAAGCCATCCAGGATAAGGTGCAGACCTTTTTGACCACCACCAGTATGGATGGTATTGCCCAGGAAATAATTCAAGCACCCAACGTACTGCGAGTGCAGGCGGGAACCTTACAGGCACAAACGAACTAAGGTTACGCTACTTTGAATCACAGATGGCAACATATTAGGGAGGAATCATAGTGAGCGACAAGGATATTGAGCGCGAGACCAAGGCCCAACGCGCGGCGGAATACGATGCCAGCCAAATTCAGGTGCTGGACGGGCTGGAAGCGGTCCGTAAGCGCCCCGGCATGTACATCGGCTCAACGAGCAGTCAGGGGCTACACCACCTGGTATGGGAAATTATTGATAACGGGATCGATGAGGCTCTGGCTGGTTTTGCTACCACCATCGACGTGACCGTTGAAGCGGACAACTCCGTGACGGTTGTGGATGATGGTCGTGGGATTCCCGTTGACATCCAGAAAAAGACCGGCAAGCCCGCCCTGGAGACGGTTTACACGGTCCTGCATGCCGGTGGTAAGTTCGGCGGTGGCGGTTATAAAGTTTCCGGTGGGCTGCACGGGGTCGGCGCGTCCGTTGTGAACGCGTTGTCGACGCACGTCGAAGTCGAGGTCACCCGTGGTGGTAAGCGTTACGGCATTACCTTTAAGCGTGGCCGGGTAGACAAGCCAATGTATGTCATTGGTGATGCGCCCGCGGACGCGCACGGGACTAAGGTCCACTTTGCACCGGATCCAGATATCTTTACCGAAACCACGGTCTTCGACGACAAGGTGTTGGTACGGCGGATTCGTGAGCTGGCCTTCCTGAACAAAGGCTTGCGCCTGACGTTTACCGACAAGCGTGCCGATACGGCCGAAAAGAAGGAGTTCCTGTACGAAGGTGGGATTCGGCACTACGTTGAATACCTCGATGAGGGGCACGAGACGTTGCTCCCGGAACCAATCTACGTGGAAGGTTCACAGGACGGCATTACGGTGGAAGTGTCCTTGCAGTACACGGATGACTTCAAGACGACGCTGCTCACTTTTGCCAACAATATTCACACCATTGAAGGTGGAACCCACGAATCAGGGTTTAAAGCCGCGTTGACGCGGGTCGTTAATAACTATGCCCGCAAGAGTGGCGTGCTGAAGGACAGCGATGACGCGTTGGGTGGGGATGATGTGCGCGAAGGCTTAACCGCCGTCGTGTCCATCAAGCACCCCGACCCACAGTTTGAAGGGCAAACCAAGACGAAGCTGGGAAATTCGGACGCCCGGACCGTTACGGACCGGATGTTCTACGACCACTTCAGCAAGTACCTGATGGAGCACCCGAGTGAAGCCCGGATGATCGTGGACAAGGCGATGCTGGCCAGCAAGGCGCGTCTGGCGGCCAAGCGGGCCCGCGAAGTTACGCGGCGTAAGAGTGGCCTGGAGATTTCCAGTCTGCCCGGCAAGCTGGCTGATAACTCCAGTAAGGATCCTGAGATTTCCGAGTTGTTCATCGTTGAAGGGGACTCAGCCGGTGGGTCCGCGAAGAGTGGGCGTAGCCGGTTGACGCAGGCCATCCTCCCAATTCGTGGGAAGATTCTGAACGTCGAGAAGGCCAGCATGGAACGCATCCTGGCCAACGAAGAAATTCGGACTTTGTTCACGGCCATGGGGACCGGCTTTGGGGAGGAATTCGATGTCTCCAAGGCGCGGTACCACAAGCTGATCATCATGACGGATGCCGATGTCGACGGGGCGCACATTCGGACGCTGCTGTTGACGTTGATTTACCGGTACTTGCGGCCAATTCTGGACGCAGGCTACGTGTACATCGCGCAGCCACCGTTGTACCGGGTACGGCAAGGCAAAATGATGCGGTACATCGATACGGATGAAGAACTGGAAGAGGTCTTGGGGCAGTTACCACCATCACCGAAGCCAGAAATTCAGCGGTACAAAGGTCTAGGGGAAATGGACGCATCCCAGTTATGGGAGACGACCATGGACCCAGAGCGGCGCCGGTTACTGCGGGTTTCCGCAGCGGACGCGCAGGATGCCGAGCAGGTCTTTGAAGTATTGATGGGTGACAAGGTTGAGCCACGGCGGAAGTTTATTGAAGATAACGCCGTGTACGTGGATGCGAAGAATATCGATGCGTAGAGAGCGGCAACCCGTTGCGGCTTGCCGTGGGGTGTATCTCGAGACCCTCAGTTATGCATTTTAAAGTTTTGAAGTAATGAGGAGATTAACTAATGGACAATTCAGGCGATCACCGCATTGAGACCGTAAAACTGGTACCAACAATGCGTAAATCATTCCTGGAATACGCGATGTCCGTCATTGTGGCGCGGGCCTTGCCTGACGTGCGCGACGGATTAAAGCCCGTGCAGCGGCGGATTCTTTATGGGATGAACGAGTTAGGCGTGACGCCCGACAAGCCGTACAAGAAGAGTGCGCGTATCGTCGGTGACGTTATGGGTAAGTATCACCCACATGGTGATTCTTCCATCTACGAAGGGATGGTCCGCATGGCGCAGGACTTTTCCTACCGGTACATGTTGGTGGATGGTCACGGTAACTTTGGTTCCGTCGATGGTGACGGGGCGGCAGCTATGCGTTACACCGAAGCCCGGATGAGCAGAATTACCATGGAAATGCTCCGGGACATCAATAAGGACACCATCGACTGGCAAGATAACTATGATGGCACTGAAAAGGAACCCGTTGTTTTACCAGCCCGGTTCCCGAACCTGCTGGTCAACGGGGCGACCGGGATTGCTGTCGGGATGACGACCAACATTCCGCCGCACAACCTATCTGAAGTAATTTCGGCGTTGCACGTGCTGATGGATAACCCGGACGCCACTACGGCCGATTTGATGAGCGTGTTACCAGGACCGGACTTCCCTACTGGCGGGATCGTCATGGGCAAGTCGGGGATCCGTAAGGCTTACGAGACTGGTCAGGGGACGATTACGGTCCGGGCCAAAGTCGAAATCGAGACCACCAAGACGGGCCGCGAACGCATTGTGGCGACGGAAATACCGTACATGGTCAACAAGGCTAAGCTGGTGGAACGCATCGCCGACTTGGCACGTGACAAGAAAATCGACGGGATCACGGACGTGAACGATGAGTCCGACCGTGAGGGGATGCGCATCGTCATCGATGTGCGGCGCGACATGAGTGCTAGCGTCATTTTGAACAACCTGTACAAGATGACGCCGTTGCAGGTCGGCTTTTCCTTCAACATGGTCGCCATCGTTAATAACGCCCCGAAGACCCTGTCCCTGAAGGAAATTCTGCAGTACTACCTGCAGCACCAGGAACAGGTTATTCGTCGGCGGACCGCCTTTGACCTGAAGAAGGCGCAGGCGCGGGAACACATCCTGCAAGGGTTGAAGATCGCGCTGGACCACATCGATGAGATCATCAAGATCATCCGTAGTTCGCGGACGGGTGACATCGCTAAGCAGGAATTGATCAACCGCTTTGATTTGTCCGACAAGCAGAGCCAGGCCATCCTCGATATGCGGCTGGTCCGGTTGACTGGTTTGGAGCGGGACAAAGTCGAGAAGGAATTGGCCGACGTCCTGGCGAACATCGCTGATTACAAGGATATTTTGGCCAAGCCGGAACGGATTCACCAAATTATCTATCAGGAGCTGCTGGACATTCAGAAGAAGTTCGGTGACAAGCGGCGGACTGAAATTCAGGTGGGCGATATTGCCAGCATCGAGGATGAGGACCTCATTGAAGAGGAGAACGTCGTGATTGCGTTGACGCACAATGGTTACGTCAAGCGCGTGCCGGCGGCGGAGTTCAAGACGCAGAACCGTGGCGGACGTGGCATCCAGGGGATGGGTGTGCACGACGATGACTTCATGGAGCACTTGATTTCGACCTCGACGCATGACGTGCTGTTGTTCTTCACCGATGCCGGAAAGGTTTACCGGATGAAGGGTTACGAAATTCCTGAGTACGGCCGGACCGCCAAGGGCTTGCCGATCATCAACTTGTTGGGCATTAACGCCGACGAGAAGATTCAAGCGGTCATTACGGTGCCGCGGGACCGTGAAGGGGAACACTACCTCTTCTTTGTCACCAAGCAGGGCGTGGTTAAGCGCACGGCGGTTGCGGAATTTGGTAACATCCGGCGTAACGGGCTGATTGCCATTAACCTCAAAGATGATGATCAGCTGACCAACGTCATGCTGACGGAAGGTAACGACAACATTCTGATTGGGACGCACAACGGCTACTCCGTCACGTTCAACGAGAGTGCGGTGCGTGGCATGGGTCGTTCAGCTGCTGGTGTGCGGGGGATTCGCCTCCGCGAAGGCGACTACGTGGTTGGTAGTGACATTATGCGGCCAGGTAGCGACGTGTTCATCATTTCCGAGAAGGGTTATGGCAAACGGACGCCAGTCAGCGAGTACCCAGTTAAGGGCCGTGGCGGGAAGGGTATCAAGACCGCAAACGTCACGACGAAGAACGGGCCGCTGGCCGGCGTGACGACCGTTGATGGTACGGAAGATATTCTGGTGGTCACCGATGCCGGGGTAATGATTCGCTTCCGGTCGGGAAGTGTTTCGCAAACTGGTCGGGCCACGTTGGGTGTCCGGTTGATTCGGGTCGATGACGACACCAAGGTGGCGTCGATGGCCAAAGTTGAGCCGGATGGCGATGATGATGACGATCAGGCTGTTGGCACTGACGGCACCACACCAGACACTGGTGGTAGCGAGTCGCCGGCAGCCGACTCCCAGGGTGAGGACACGCAGGACGTGGACGAACTGGTACGCCGTGCTGAGGCGGACTCGGACGACGACGCGATTAATGGCAACGGCGATGATAACGTGCGCGGCGAGTAACGGTGCACGACGGTAATGCAGTACGCGACTGTTGCCAGTATTGTGGCTGTAACACTATATGTAGAAATTAGTATGTAAAAAGTACTATATCTTGTGGATAACGGTGTGGGTAAATTGCCCGACCGTTATTTTTATACTCTGCACGCGGGTGGCCGTGCGGGTTATGGGCGTTAGCCGGACACAATTAAACGCTGTGGGTAACCACTCGTTAAGTCCATGCGGAATCCTCCGTGCTGACGTATCCCCACCCTGGTCAGGGTGGTAAACTAAAACCAACAAACATCGTTTATGGAGGCTGCAACTATGCAAAAAATCGGCGTTATCGGGCTCGGCAACATTGCCCAAAAGGCGTACCTACCCATCATGGCAGGACTGCAGGATCAATACGAGTGGCACTTGGCCACGCGGAATCAGCACAAAGGTGAGTACCTGGCGGGCCGCTACGGCTTTACCCACCTTCACCAGACACTGGATGAGTTGCTTGCCGTTCAGCCCGTGGCCATTTTCGTGCACACACCGACCAGCACGCACGTGGAGATTATTGAGCAGCTTCTTAATGCGGGGATCAACGTGTACGTCGACAAGCCCGTAGCGGAAGACATTAATGAGGTCCGGCGCTTGTATGCGTTGGCTGCGGCGAAGGGATTACTCCTGACGTGCGGCTTCAACCGCCGCTTTGCGCCGGCCCAGCGCCGCCTCAAGGACATGCCAAACAAGCAGTTGGTCCAGGCGACCAAGGACTGCAACTTTATTGCGCAGGACGCGCGCTTTGCCATCTTTGACTTGATGATCCACAACGTTGACACGGCCGCGTGGTTGCTCGATGAACCGATCATGGACGCGCGGGCACGGGTCCTGACGGATGATGAGGGCAACCTCTTGCAGGGGTACCTCGAACTGCAAACGGCCCACAGTCAGGGCTTCGTGTCGACGAACATGGATGCCGTTAATAGCGAGGAGGTCACGGTAACCACGCCGGGGATGCGGGCACGCGTCACCGACCTGGCGCACAGCGAGCTTCGCGATGGCAACGGCGCGACCCAGATGGAACGACCCGGTTGGGAAACAACGTTGCGGACGCGGGGCTTTGAATCCCTGGTCCAGACATTTCTCGATGCGGTCAGCAACGGCGGCGACAACCCCGTGAGTCCAGAATCGAGTATCCAAAGTCACGAGTTGTGTACGCTACTGGTTCGGGCCATCGATGCACAAGAGTAAAAAAGCTTCGTTGGTCGTAGTCGGCGGGGGTCTGGTTGCGAAATGACTTTACATCACCGTAACTAGCGTACGCGACATCTGGTGTGCCCGTACCGACGAAATGTATTTGCGACGATGTACCAACTATGGTAAAATGCTAGATTGTGAGTAAGTAGCCATCCGGCTGCAATTACTCCTTGCTCGCGGCAAGGACCGTGGGCCCAAGACCATAAGGAGGTGAATAGTCAAATGGCTGAAACTAAGTACGAGATTACCTACATCATTCGTCCAGATATCGACGAAGCTGCAAAGACCGCACTGGTGGAACGTTTTGACAATGTTGTAAAGGATAACGGTGCTACCATCGTTGATTCTAAGGACTGGCAGAAACGCAAGTTCGCTTACAAGATTGGCAAGTACACTGAAGGTACGTACCACATCATCAACGCAACCGCTGAAGATGACAAGGCTGTCAACGAATTTGATCGTCTTGCTAAGATCAACGGCGACATCTTGCGTCAGATGATCGTTAAGCGCGAAGACTAATCTGGGAATCGACCCAGTCATAGGGGGACGAAGGAATGATTAATTCTGTCGTATTAGTTGGTCGCCTGACCCGAGAAGTAGACTTACGTTACACCCAGAGTGGTGCGGCGGTAGCGAGCTTCTCGGTGGCCGTTGATCGGAACTTTACCAATCAGCAGGGTGAACGGGAAACCGACTTTATCAACTGCGTTATGTGGCGGAAGGCCGCTGAAAACTTCGCAAACTTTACGCGCAAGGGTTCCTTGGTGGGTATCGAGGGCCGGATTCAAACCCGGAACTACGAGAACCAGCAGGGCCAGCGGGTATATGTGACCGAAGTGGTAGCGGACGACTTTAGTTTGCTGGAAAGCCGCGCCACGACCGAAGCACGGCCGCGGGAAAACGGTAACGCCAACAATAATCGTTCTTTCAATAATCAAGCTGCTCCACAGCAGCAGGGTGGTCAGACGGGCGCCCCGTCCGCAGGCTTTGGCAACGATGGTAGTCATAATACTGCACAACCAAGCAGTAGTGCTGCCAGCCAGGACCCGTTCTCCAGTCCCGACCCATTCGCTAACGATAATAACGGTAGCGGATCGATCGATATCTCGGATGATGACCTACCCTTCTAAATAACAGCACTGGGTGGCACCGTGTCGAGGCGTGGTGCTCCCTGACTATGAGAAGGAGTGATTTTAATGGCACAGCAGCGTCGTGGTGGTGGCCGTCGTCGTCGTAAGGTCGACTTCATTGCCGCAAACCATATCGAATACATCGATTACAAGGATACCGACCTTCTGCGTCGGTTTATCTCCGAACGCGGTAAGATTTTGCCACGTCGGGTAACCGGTACTTCCGCAAAGAACCAGCGTAAGCTCACCGTCGCTATCAAGCGTTCACGGATTATGGGCCTACTGCCATTCGTAGCAGAAGACTAACCAAAACTAACAGCGTCGCACCAATCTGGTGTGGCGCTATTTTTGTGTAGTAGTCTGTGTGGTTCACGGTATGTGGGGCCGGCGGGGCTCCGGCAGGTGGGATGTGACCCACGGCCGGAGTGGTGAACCTCACGCGCCGGCCGTACCGCTTTTCCGGCCATATTTTTGCGGGCATCACGCGACGTAATGCGGTATGATGGGCATGATAGGGGGCGTAGATATGTCACTAATAGACAACCTCAACCAATTGACCGGCAATACCGCTGCAGAGCAACGGATTGCGGAATACATTCAGCAAAACTTAGCCACCATCCCCACCACGACGACTGAACAAATGGCGGCGGAGACCTATACGTCGCATTCTGCCATTGTCCGGTTCGCCCAGAAACTCGGCTATGGCGGGTTTGGTGAACTCAAAGCGGCAGCCGCTGAGCTAGCTGAGCAGCAAACACCCGACTTTGGGACGACCGATGCGGGGCTGCCGTTTCACGCGACCGACCCACTGGCCGACATTGCCGACAGCATCGCGCACTACACGGCCCGCAGCGTGGCGGACGCCCGGGCCCGCCTGGACCTACACGGGATCCAGCAGGCGGCACAAGTCCTCCTGAATAAGCAGCGTATCTTTATCTTTGCGCAGGGGGATGCCCAGTTGCAGGCCCGGAACTTTCAGCGCGAGCTGGTGAAGCTCAACCGCTTTGCTATTCCGGCGTTGGACTATGCTGACGCCTCCCGTGTGGCCACCAACCTCGGGCGTCATGACGTGGCGCTGTTCTTCATGGACACCGCCCAGGCTGGTGAGTTTACCCGGGTGCTGCGGTACCTCCACGACCGGCAGGTGGCGACCGTGTTGCTCGCTAACCATCCAGCCAAAGCCATAATGTCACTGGCCGACGTGACCATCAATACCGACCGGAGTGCGGCCGTCCAACCGCAAGGTGGCACCTTTGCCACCCAGGCTGTAGTGGCATACACGCTGGATACGCTATTCGCGGCGATGTACGCCTACGAATTTACTGAAAATATCTTTGCGGACGCACCAACTAATGATGCGCCCGCGGCACCAGTACCACCGACTAACGACCTGTTTGGGGACGGGGAGTAGCGGTACTGGAGGTGATAAGTGCTTGGGGGACGTGTGAGTGCGAAATGCGATAACGAGTATCGGTCTACCGATGTTATTTGCCCAGGGTCTAACGATGCTCTTCTTTGCTCTGGGTTTTGTGGTGTACTATTCTAGATTCTGGCGGTGGCTGACTACCACACGCGCTGAAAAAACGGGGATCAACCGGGCGGTACGGTTATTGCCAGCCCTCGCGGCCATTGCGACCGCAATCTTGTTTGACCGGATGGCCAGCGGCCGGCTGCTACACGTTGGTGGGCTCTTACAACATGGTATGGGCCTTTTTGTCGTGAGTTTTATTATTCTGGACGCGGACATCTGGCCCAGCGAGCTCGTCGTGCGGGCGGCCGGGTTGATGGCTGTGTGGGGACTTAGTCATGGTGAACTTGGATGGAGCGTCGTGGGGACGGCGGCCCGTTTGTTTGCGTTGCTGTGGGCACTTGCCTCATGGTATCTGGGGCCCCGGATTCGTTACCACATCGTGCCACACTTTGTTTGGCTGATGCTAATTGCGGTGGTTTACTGGGGCACGATTCCTAGCGTGAGTGCGGGCTTCCGCATGAGTCCGTTGCTGATCATCCAGGCCTTGGTGTTGTACGCCTGTGCGGTGCTGGCCACTGCCCTGTACCTGTACCTCATGCGGCAGGAAGAACGGGAAAGTGCAATGTATGCGCGGCGGGCAACTTATGATGCCCTGACGAACGCCAAAACGTACGCGGTTTTTCGTGCGGATATTTCGCGGACCTTTAACAACGCGCACGCCAATGGCCAGCCACTGACCATCGCGTCAATTGACGTTGACCACTTCAAGCAGGTCAACGACCATTACGGGCATCTAGCGGGCAACGAGGTTTTGATTGGGGTGGCCACCACCCTGCAGAAGGAGTTGGATCGGCATCCGGGGGAGCACAGTTTGTACCGCACCGGGGGTGAGGAGTTCAGCATTATCTTTAATGAAATTCCGGCGCGCACCGCGACCGCAATCGTGCGGGCTTGTTGGGCGGCGGTAAAGAACAGCACCTATCACGCCAGCAAGTACGCGATCCGCGTGACGATTTCTGCGGGCATCACGGCGGTGCGTGTGACGGACAACCATCTGGACGAGTTGTTAAAGCGTGCGGACGATAACCTTTACCAAAGTAAGCAACACGGACGGGACACGATTACCGTTGAAGGCGACACCCTGCACGATACGACGCACGTGCAGCCGCAGCAGCTGTACGCTTACTGTACAGCGCAGGTTCGGCAGCTATCCGGCAACCACGCCGATATGACGACGGAGGTGCTGACTGCCCGGTACGAGGCGACGACGGACCAGTGGCACCTCGTACCGGGGCCGCGCTCCTTCACACATCAGTACAACTTTGTGCAACAGGTGGCCCAGGAGGCCGGCAAAATCGCGTTAACGGTGCACCTCACCCTAGCTGATTGTCAGTCCACCCGCACCCGGGCGCACATGGCCGCCGTACTGGCACGTAACCAGCGTCCGACGCGGTTGCGGGTGTTGTTGGCGGCTCCCGTGCCGTTAATGACCTTGGCGGCGTTACGGGCGGACTACCAGCACCTGGACGTGGGCTTCGTCCTCGGGCTGAACGCGGACAGTGTGGCGCAGGTGACGGAGCCATTGCTACCGTTGCTCGATGGTATTCGGCTGCCACTATCGTTATTGCGTGCGGCGGAGGAAGATCCGGATACGGCGCAACACTTGCACACGTTGGTGGCGCAGTGTCGGCAGCACGATGTCGTGATCGTGGTCAGTGGCATTGATAACAGCGTGGACGCTGATTACGTACGGCAAAAGTGGCCGGTCGACGGCGGTTGTGGCTACTTTGTTAGTCACCCGGACCTACCGCGAATCGACTAATAGCTGTTACTCATACTCGCCAAAGCGGTGTAGAATAACCAGTATCCGGTATATACATTAAATAAATTTTTCCGGGGAGGAATGAGTATGGCAGAGAAGACGTTTACGCAAGCAGAATTAGCTAAGTATAACGGTGTGGATGGCGCGCCAGCGTACGTGGCCATTGACGGCACGGTGTACGACGTGACGGGAGTGCCGCAGTGGGCTGCCGGCAAGCACCATGGCAACTTGGCGGGCCAGGATCTGACCGAGGCCATCAAGAAGTCACCGCATGGTCACTCAGTATTGGCCAAGTTACCCAAAGTAGGGCAGTACGTCGGCTGATTATCATTATGGCAATTAATAATAGGGCGGCGAGGCTGAACAAGCATCGCCGCCCTTTGTTTTCAGGAGGTAGTTGGATGAACGCAGCATGGTTAGCACAATTACCGTTACCCGCAGTGGCAACGGCCACCCCCGTAAGTGGTGGGGATGTGAACCAAGCGTGGCACTTGCGGACCCAGGCCGGCGAAGATTACTTTTTACTGGTTCAACCAGGACAGCCACAAAGCTTTTATGACGGCGAGGTAGCGGGACTGCGCGCCTTTGCCCGGTCCGGGGTGACCGCCCCCCGCGTGATTGCGCAGGGAACCGTTGAAGGGGATGGCTTTTTGGTGCTGAGCTACTTGACTAGCGGCACGGGCAGTCAGGCCGACCTCGGTCGGTTGGTGGCGCACCTGCACGCCTACGCCAGTCCCAACGGGCAGTGTGGGTTCGAGCAACCAACGGCGGGTACGAGTATCAGTTTTGCCAACCGCTGGACGCCATCGTGGAGCGACCTGTTTGTGGGCGAGCGCCTTGACCGGTTGGCCGCCCAGCTCACGCGGAAGGGGTTGTGGACCGCAGCGGATGCCCAGCAGTACCAGCGGGTGCGCAGCGTGGTGGTGCACGCTCTGCAACACCACCAGGAAGCGCCGGTCTTGCTACACGGGGATTTATGGAGCGGCAACTTTATGTTCACCGCGGACGGGCAACCCGCGTTGATCGACCCAGCAGCCTTGTATGGGGACCGTGAGTTCGACATTGGCATTTCGACCGTGTTTGGTGGCTTCACGGCGGCATTTTATACGGCATACCAGCAGGTACGGCCGTTGGCACCCGGATACGAGCAACGACTACCCTTTTACCAGTTGTACTTGCTGATGGTGCACCTGGATAAGTTTGGTGCCGCTTATTACGATGCGGTCACGAGCGTGATGCACAACATTTTAACGGTCTAACGTATAGCGGAGGCTAACCAAAAGCACCCGGGAAGGGACTTTGGTTAGCCTCCGCTTTTTTTGCTAATGGTGTTGATGGTACGCCATAAATAACGACATCGCTGCGTCCAGCAACATGATGCCCGTCATCAGCTGCATGGCGTGGGTCATGTTTTGCATGTCCATCATGTTGGTGCCAAACACCAGCCAGCAGAGGGCCAAGTTCAAAACGATCATGACCCAGGCCAGTACCTTTGCCCGCATATTTGGGACCTCCTCCCTGCATAACAACTCCCGGTATCAGTGTACCGCGCCTGGGCGCACAGGCAAAACTGCCCGGGTAAAAATGAAAGCGCTCTAATTTACCGCCACCACCAAGCTGATGCAGTGTACAATAGCGGTACACACCACGAATGGAGGGTCAGTAATGCGCACGATGAAAATTGGTACCGCCACGGTGCCGTTCTTAGGAATGGGTACCTGGCACATGGGTGAGATGAGTCCGACACGCACCCAGATGGAGGTGCAGAGCCTGCGCTATGGTCTGGATCACGGGTTGCAGGTAATCGATACGGCGGAAATGTACGGTGATGGCGCGGCCGAGCGGGTCGTGGGGACGGCCATTCAGGGCTACCCGCGCGACCAGGTATACCTGATTTCCAAGTTTTACCCGTGGAACGGGACGCGTGCGGGGATCCGCAAGGCCCTCACGGCTAGCCTGGACCGCTTGGGCACGGACTACCTGGACTTGTACCTGCTACACTGGCGGGGCAAGGTGCCCTTAGCTGAAAGTATTGGTGCCCTCCAAGATTTGCAACGGGAAGGGCTTATCCGGCAATATGGGGTCTCCAACTTTGACGTCATGGACTTGCAGGAGGCGTTGGCGGTGTCTGGTGGCCAGGGTGTGGTCGCCAACGAGGTGCTTTACAACCTGTCCGCGCGGGGCATCGAGTACGACCTGATACCACGGCAGCAGTTGGACCATGTGGCGCTGATTGGTTACTCACCGTACGGTTCTGGTGCGGGGCTGTCAATCAAGTTGCCCGAAGCATTGCGCACCCTGGCGGCGGACAAACACATTACGGGGCACCAGTTGCTGTTGGCGTGGGCGCTACGTTCAGGTAACGTGCTGAGCATCCCCAAAGCCGGAACGCCGGAGCACATGGCGGCTAACGTCGCAGCGGCGGAGGTCACCATCACGGCGGCAGACGACGCCTTGATCAGCCGCTACTTCCCCGCACCGACTGCCAAGGAGCCGCTCAAGGTCATTTAAGCATGGTGTGGCTCGCGCTGCGTGGGACCGTTGGAACCGGTTCCGACGTTGTGGGTGTGTACCAATGTAGTTCATGTTAAAATGAGCTCGGGTGTATCACCAAATTGGGGGGAAATGCTCACACGAGCTGCTGAATATGAAAAATCTTTTAAATCGCATTAAGCTACCGGCGTTCCTCGAGAACACCCAGCTGCGTTACGGCGCGGCGGCCATGGTGGTGTTGGCACTGGCTGGCGTAATTGCGTCCGCCTTTGTGCGCTTGTGGGTCGCGCTGATCATGCTAGTCCTCTTGATTGGACTAGTAGTCGCCTCGTTCTACATGCTGGCGACGATTACCAAGAATACCAATAGATATATTAATGACCTCTCTTACCGCGTTAAGCGTGGTGAACAAGAAGCCCTCATCAGGATGCCAATGGGAATCCTGATGTTTGATGATGACCTCAACATCGAATGGCTCAACCCATTCCTGCGGCAGTACTTTGGTCAGGATCACATTTTGGGGCAAAGCCTCAACGACGTGGACCCGAACCTCGCCAAGATCATCACTAACGCGGGGGATGACACCAAAGCGCAGACGGTTACGTGGGGTGACCACCGCTTCTCAACCGTTGTGCAGAAGAGTATTGGTGTCATCTACCTGATGGATATCACCAATTACGCTCAAATTGAGGAACGGGCCAACGCCGAACGGTTGGTCATTGGCCAAATCTTTATCGATAACTATGATGAAGTGACGCAGGGGCTGGAAGACTCCGTGGTGTCCGGCCTGCGCAGCTTTGTCACCACGACGTTGAGCGACTGGGCCAATCAGTACGGGATGTTTGTGAAGCGTATTGATAGCGACCACTTTATGCTAATTGCTTACGCCAAGTCGCTGCAAGAAGTGATTACGCACGACAAGTTTAAGGTGCTCGACATTATTCGTGAGGAAACCAGTAAGCAGAACGCGCCGTTGACGCTCTCCATGGGGATTGCGTACGGTGACACGGATATCACGACGCTGGCTGCCACCTCACAAAGTAACCTCGACCTTGCGTTGGGCCGTGGTGGTGACCAGGTAGTTGTGAAGAGCCACGACGGGGATGCTAAGTTCTACGGCGGGAAGACCAACCCGATGGAAAAGCGTACCCGGGTGCGGGCACGGATGATTTCGCAGGCACTCCAAGAACTATTTAAGCAGGCGGACAAGGTCTACGTGGTGGGTCACAGCCAGCCAGACATGGACTCGATCGGGTCCGCGTTAGGTATTCGCCGCATCGCCCAGATGAACGGGAAGGACTGTTACGTCGTCTTGAACCCCGACCACCTACACAGCGACGTGGAGCGGTTGATGGAAAAGGTCACCAGTGACACCGAGATTGCCAACTGGGTCATTACCCCAGAGGCGGCCTTGTCGGGTGCCACCGACCACAGCCTCTTGGTGATGGTGGACCACAGCAAGCCGTCTATCACGACGGCTCCAGAATTGTTTGAGCGCCTGAGCAACCGGGCGGTCATCATCGACCACCACCGGCGTGGGGAGGAATTCCCGGACAACCCAATGTTGGTCTACATTGAGCCGTATGCTAGTTCCACGAGTGAATTGATTACCGAAATGTTTGAGTACCAGCCCCAAAATGCGGCGCCGCTGAACAAATTGGAGGCGACGGCGATGCTGGCCGGCATCACGGTGGACACCAAGAACTTCTCGCGGAGTACGGGGACCCGCACCTTTGACGCGGCTAGTTACCTGCGTTCCATCGGGGCGGATAGTACCAAAGTATCGTTGTTGCTAAAGGAAAACATGCACAATTACCTGCAGCGGAACCACCTGATTGAGACCGTGGACATGATTGGTGACGGGCTGGCTTGCTGTACCGGTGAGGAAAACCGGCAGTACGACCCCGTCATTGCGGCGCAGGCCGCCGATACACTCCTCAGTCTATCCGGAATCACGGCTGGCTTTGTGATTACCAAGCGTCCCGACGGCAAAGTGGGTATTTCCGCCCGGAGTCTGGGTGACGTGAACGTCCAGGTAATTATGGAGCGCCTGGGTGGCGGGGGCCACTTGAGCAACGCGGCTACGCAGATGGCCAATACAACGGTGGCGGACGCAAAGCAACAATTGGTGGACGCCATTGCCGCCAACGAGGCCGAAAACGACGCCGAAGGTTAGGCCTACCGTTGGCGTGACGGTAGACAAGTAGTAAAATTGGCCTGTAATACTTGGAAAGAGAGGACGTAGCAAGATGAAAGTAATTTTTACGCAGGATGTCCGCGGTAAGGGGAAGCGCGGTGAAGTCAAGGAAGTCCCCGATGGCTACGCCCAGAACTTCCTCATCAAGAACGGTAAGGCCAAAGTAGCTACCAAGCAGGCCATGAGCCAGCTTGAGGGTCAGCGTAAGGCCGAAGAACGGCACGAGGAAGAGCTGCACGAGCAGGCATTGGCGTTGAAGGCCCGGTTGGAGGACGACAAGACCGTGGTTGAGTTAACGGCCAAGGCGGGTTCCGACTCACGGCTCTTTGGTTCCATCCCCAGCAAGCAAATTGCTCAAGCGCTACAGAAGCAGTTCCAGCTGAAGATCGATAAACGCAAAATTAAGTTACCGGAGCCAATTCGGGCGCTAGGGTACACGAACGTTCCCGTTGAGTTAGCTCCGGGCGTGGAAGCCAAAATTCGCGTGCACGTGGGCGAACAAAAGTAGTTATTCTTGTGCACAAGCACGACATTTTCTTAGAGGATGTCGTGTTTTTTTATTGGCCGTGTGTTTGACCGTAAACGCTCGTAATGGTTGCTTTGGACACCCTTTATTAGCGGCATTTGTATTCGCTTTCTTAATTTGCTTTTTGGTGCACAATTAGGCGGTAATATTAGTAATATTCTGTTATAATCACGGTGGGAATTTGGTTCTGGGGAGATGTGGTCAAAGAATTTTGGAGGGTGAATCGTTATGGAGAAGAAGGATGCACGACAACTACGGCGGCTCATATACGCCTTACGGGATGAGCGGACGCATTTTAAGATGTATAAAGCAGGTAAAAAGTTGGCGTTTGCGAGCATCACTACGCTGGGTTTTGCTACCGCAATGACCGTTCTGGGTGCGGCCCCGGTACACGCCGATACAGCTTCACCAGATGATGGGCAGACGGCGACAACGACCGTTGCACCACAGACGGTGACTAGTGGTGCGGTTGCACTTCAGCACCAGGCCACTAGCGGATCCACGAGTAGCGCGGCGGCAGCTGGTAGCGATAGTAGCACGAGTAGCGCTGATAGTGCGACCAGTTCGGCCGCGACCCCTGTCAGTGCGACCAGCAGTGCCGCTACGGTCAGCGTGACACCTGGTAATTCTGGGAGTAGTGCCGCGACCAGCGCGGCGGATAAGCAGTACGGTAGCAGTGCCACGACTAGTCGTGCGGCCAGTGCCCCGGTCAGCGCCGCACCGACCAGTGCTGCCACGGTGGTGGATGCCACAACGACCAGCCTCGATTTACACGCGGAACAGGACACCATTAAGTCCGGGCAGACGGCCGCCTTTGACCTGAACCTCAATGTGAGCGGCATCACGACGGACGGACAGCCGCAACAACTAGTAGTGGACCTGCCGGACGATTTTACGTTGGCCGCGGGGATGGACTTAGGCATTAATGGGGTCACCCCAACGTCAGATTCGGCGCAACACCAGCTGGTTTACAATTTTGCCACGCCGCAAAACGGCCTGACTGTGGCCAAGCGGTTCACCTTTACCACGCAGTCGGGGCCGGTGGTTAACGGGACCCTGCTCCAGATGCGTGCACAATTTATTGATGGCAGCCAGATCACGGATAGTGGTGTGCAAACCGTGACGGTGACCTCCAAAGCTGTTTACGGGGTGGCCAGCCAGTTCGACGGGGTCATGCCTACTGACGGGGATGGTAATTTAATTACCGACGCTAACGGGAACGCCACTATTGATACCAGCAAGGCCAGTGGCCGGGCTGGGGATCTGGTCGTGTACACGGTCGGGGTCACCGCCCCGAAGCAGACACTAGGGCAGGCGTACCTGGAGCCGGGAACGGTTGTGCAGGTGGCGTTTATGCTACCAAAGGGGCTGACCTTCAAGGGCGTTGATAGTACGACGTTGGCACCCAACGTCACGGTTAATGCTGATGGGACTACGACCCTGCGCTTTTACTTTGAGGCACCAAGTATCGCCGAGCAGGCAGCCGCCGTGAATAACCTGGTGGCCAACCGGTTTAACATTTTGGCACAAATTAATAGTGATCTAGCGTATAACACCTCATTGACGACGCAAGCACTGATGGGCGCGACCTCGATCAACGGTGAGGCAGTAAAGTCCAGCATTGCCACTACCAAGATCGTCACGGTGCCCGACTTTACCAAGAGCGGGATCCCAACTGATGGTAGTGAGGCATACTTTTATACTTGGGGGCCAGCTGACGGTAACGGTAAATTATCAACCTATTCCAACGCGAATGATGATCCCCAGGTTGGCGTCGACGCCCAGTTGCAATTCAGGCTGCAATTAGGGACGGCTGATTACATCTTTGGCCAAGCTGATAACTCCAAGAGTCACCTACTGACGAGCCCGAGCGCAGACATCAAATATACCAGTGAGGGCTGGATTCGAGAATTGCAAAAGTACGAGGCCACGTATGATATTGATGATCACCTCAACGTTAATCAGTTGTATGTAGGTGCGCCTAATGCCTGGATTGAAGGTCATCCATACGCCCTCACGGAGGACCCCAAATTTAATCTTTACGTGCAGTACCGGGGTGAAATGGGCTTTGAGTCAACGCCAATCATTACGGGTATGACGGATACTGCTGGTCAGTGGGTTGATCTATCTAGTCTGTTGGATAATGCTCGTGGCGTTGATAAGCTCCGTTTTGAATGGACGACGCCAGTCGCTGGTCAAAACTATAGTAATATTTGTTTCATGATGACCCCCAAGGCTGGGTATTATGGCACAGTGGGTAATCGGTTGACGGTTAATATCGCTGGTTATTGCGGTTTAGGTTGGGTGGAAACGCAGTACGATGAGAACGGCGCTTATGTAGTCGCCTATGTACCCCACATTGATGTGCACGAAGATCTGGGTGCTGAGGTGCACATGCTTGATGGTCACGGAAGGGCCGTCAGACCTGGTGATGACTACGATCAACGGGCAGTTTTTAACCAGTACATGACCACCAAGACCGCCGAAATTGCGCGCCCGGCCGAAAACACGCCGCGGGTTTTGAACGAGAGCCTCAGCTTTGCCAACCAAACGGCGGGTAAGGTGGATGTTGGTGCGAACCAACTGGTGGTCACCGTCGAGAACAACAAGGCGGCTTTACAAAGTTTTGACGGCCTAGTTAGCTACGTGATTCTACCAGAAGGTGTGGCCTACACAGGCAACGATGCCCAAGTTACGGCCTCCAAACAGGGCGGAAAGACGTTGCTGACGATTCACTGGAAGCGTGACGCGTTGGCACCCAATAGTGTCAACCGCCTGACGTTACCGGTCACCGTAGCCGCAACGCTCAACGCTGCCCAGCTGGCAGTCACCATCGATTCAACGGTCAACCAGGCGGATACTGTAGTGCCGCGGACGATTGACCCGACGGATGCGTCTGACGTGCAAATTCTGGCGAACGTCACGGACATCCTGGGGACGCCGATCAACCAGAAGGTCTACGCGTTAACGCTGGTGACACCGGTCAATGATGATGGTCGCGGTGTGCAGCTACAGTCCACCGCGTTGGCCGCCAACGCTGCTGGTGACGAGGGTGCCCTGGTGACGGTTCGGGCTGGCGAAGACGGGCAGTATCTGTTACGGTTCGCGCCCGCCACGAGCGCAGTACTACAGGACGTCACGATTCACGTCACCCTGCCATACGTGGGTGATCAGGCCGAGTTGAGCGCCACTAGTCGGGGTACCACCACAAATGACGTCCATCTTGCCGGACCGGTACAGTTACCAATGAGCTGGGCAGGCAAAGCTACCGTGCGGTACATCACCGCTGCGGCACCAACTGGCTTGGTGGCGGCTGACGTGACTAACTTTGCGGACGTCACTGGCTTACTGGTCACCTTTAATGATCCCGCTGCCTACCTGGATGGTGGTGCCCAGACGTTGATTCTACCGGTCCACGTGGCCGACGCGGCAACGCCGGGCACGCAGGCTTACGTAAGTGCGGCTGTGAGTGCCAACGGGCTGAGCGCGGCGGAAGGGCTGCGCGCCGGCATCACGGTGGGCGTTCACCAGCAGGCAAGCGCCACGGTCACTTACCATGACGACACGACGGATACCGACCTGCGCACGGTCACGGCAGCAGATGATCCGACGCTGACTGGCTTTGTGGGGACGACGAGTGCCTACGATGCAACGCCAGTGATTGATGAATACCTGCAGGCAGGTTACGGCCTGGCTAGTGATGGGACCAAAGATGCGAACGGTACGCGCCTGATTGCGTTTACGACCGATGGGGTCACGACCAATTACGTGGTCCACCTCTACCACAACTTTGTGGCGGACAAGCCGACGACGAGTAGTCAAACGATCCACTATGTCGATCAGCACCAGCAGCCGCTAGCACCAGACCACGTGGACACAGTGTCCTTCCTGACGGTGCGCGACATGGTTACGGATGCCAGCCAAAGTTATGTGACGCTAAGCACGATTACTGGTCAACCAGTAGTCAATGATGGGGTTCCGACTGGTGAGTGGTTGGTCGGGACGACCGCAGACCTGGCGGCGGTGGCTAACCCCGTAATTACTAATTATCGGGTAGTGGCCACGACGGCTGCTAATGGTGACCTCGTCGCGGTGCCAGCCACGACGCTAATGGCTAATAGCGGTGCGCAGGTCGTGACGGTTAGCTACGACTTTGCCACTGGCGAACCAGGGACCAGCGCAGCTGCGGGACTCCTCACCATCCGTTACGTGAACCGGTACGGTATGCAGCTACGAGCAGCCACAACCCAAACTGGCTACGTGGGCAATGGTTACAGCGTTACGGCGCCAACGCTCACTGGCTACACGTATGTTGGGCCAGCTAAGGATTCGGCGGCCCTGACCGGAACGTTTACCAGCGACCCAACAACGATCACGCTGGTTTACGACCTGATTCAGGGCCAACCAGGTACGAGTGAGGCTGCGGGACCCCTCACCATCCGTTATGTGAACCGGTACGGTATGCAACTACGAGCGACGACAACCCAAACTGGCTACGTGGGCAATGGTTACAGCGTTACGGCACCGACGCTCACTGGGTACACGTATGTTGGGCCGGCTAAGGATTCGGCAGCCCTGACCGGAACATTTACCAGCGACCCAACAACGATCACGCTCGTTTACGACTTGATTCAGGGCCAACCAGGGACCAGCGCGGTCTCGGGACCGTTGACGGTGCGGATAGTTGATCAAGTGGGGCAACCCCTGCGGCCAGCTTTGGTTCGTACTGACTTCGTGGGTAACGGTTACCACGTGACGGTACCAACAATCAGTGGTTATGACTATGTCGGTTTAGCTCAGGGGTCGGCGGCCTTATGGGGCACGTTTGTCGCAACGCCAACGACGATTACGCTGGTTTACCGGCAACAGGAGCAGCCTGGTACTCCCACGCCGCCACGTCGCTACTTGCCGGATACCGGCACCACAAGTACACCGACCGCGCCGACCAGTTCGCCACGTTTGATGGCGCACACCACCGGCACGCGGGTGACCCCCACGCCGACAACGCGTGCGGTAGTGGCCACCAACCGGCCGACTACCCGGACGCTACCGGCTACTGGTGCACACCGGACCCTGCCGCAGACGGGCGACCAAACTGTCCGCAGTGGTGCCACGTTGTCCGTGCTGGGCTTAGGCTTGCTGAGCTTGCTCAGCGGTTTGTGGTTCCGCAAGCGTGAGCACTAAACCTTGTTAGTGATATGACTAAAAAGTTCCACTCCCAGCGTGACTGGGGGTGGAGCTTTTTCATTAGGTACACCCGGCATGGTCGGGCAACGGTGGGCCGCTCAGTATGCTACAATTTAACCAGCTAACGGTGCGGTGAGTACGCACCACGAGAACGGAGGCAAACACCATGGATGAACCGACATTAAGTCGCCAACCACCATACAGCGAGGACGCGGAACAGGCCGTTTTGGGTGGGATTTTACTGAATCCCGACCGGTTGGCAGACGCCCAAGAAGTGCTGGAGCCGGATGATTTCTACCGGCGCGCCAACCAGCTTATTTTTGCGGCCATGAATGCGCTCAACGACCGTGAAATTAATATCGACGTGGTGAGTGTCAAAGAAGAACTGGAACGCGATAACCACCTGGATGATGTTGGTGGGGTCGCGTACATGGCCGAGCTGGCTGACGCCGTGCCGACGTCCACCAACGTCGGTTACTACGCCAAAATTGTCAACGATAAGGCCACCATGCGGCGGTTGATCCAAGCCGCCCAAACCATCGCGGCCAAGGGCTACGAGGGGTCCGAGGAGCCAATCGACCTGCTGACGGAAGCGGAGGAAACGTTTAGCCGCATCAGTCAGGGTGGGCGCGATACCGGCTTCCGGGCAATTCGTGACGTGTTGCAGAACGCCATGGACGAGATCGACAAGATGGCGACCAACGACGACCAGGTAACGGGGTTAGCGACGGGCTACCATGACCTGGATCAGCTGACCACCGGGTTCCACGACGACGAACTGATTATTATCGCCGCCCGTCCCGGGATGGGGAAGACCGCCTTTGCCCTGAACATCGCCCAAAATGTGGGGCGGGACACGAACAAAGCCGTGGCCATCTTCAGTCTGGAAATGGGCGCCGAATCGCTGGTCAACCGGATGCTGTGTAGTGAAGGTAGTATCGACGCCACCCATCTCCGGACTGGTAACCTGAACCAGGACGAGTGGGAGCGGCTCCTGGTGGCCATGGGCAGCTTGTCGAAGATGAACATCTACTTTGATGATTCGGCAGGCATTAAAGTGGGGGAGATTCGCGCCAAGTGTCGGCGCCTCGCCCGGGATCCGGACGTGGACCTTGGCCTGGTGATCGTCGACTACTTGCAACTAATTGAAGGCAACGGGCGTGAAAACCGGCAGCAAGAAGTGTCCGAGATTTCCCGCCAGCTCAAGAAGCTGGCTAAGGAACTCAACATCCCCGTCATTGCCATGTCGCAATTATCCCGGAGTGTGGAACAGCGTCAGGACAAACGGCCGGTGCTGTCTGATATTCGTGAGTCCGGTTCAATTGAACAGGATGCCGACATCGTGGCTTTCATCTACCGTGACGATTATTATCGTGACGAAGATGGGGATGACGATGAGGGTGGTGGTGCACCCAGTGATGATCAAGAGCAAGACGTAGGTGAAGTGGAGATCATTCTGGAAAAGAACCGGAGTGGGGCCCGCGGCACCGTGAAGTTACTTTTTGCCAAGTCCTTAAATAAGTTCGTCAATATCTCGAACCGTACAGAGTAAGGGGTTGCACGCGCCATTGAACGGTGTAGAATGCAACCTAAACAGGAAAGAAGGTGACGCCATGAATACGCTGATTCAAAATTTGCGTAGCGCCAAGCAGCAACACCTACTGATCAACATTTATCAGCGTGATAGCGAGGACTTTTATACCGGTTATGTCCAGATGGTGGGGGACGACGGGGTCGTAGTTGCGACCTACAACGATGCCGGGTTGGCTGACGGAGCGGCCCTCATCACTTATGACGCCATCGATTCCATTGAGATCGGCGGTCCGGACATTGACAGTATGGAGTTTCGCATTGCCGCGGCGGCCAAAGAGGATTTCCGGGCGTTGCCCGCTGCGCCCCTCGCGCTACCGTTGAATAACGAATCACCAATTGCCTACCAGGTCGCCGAAAACATGCGGCGGACCGGTCAGGTGGTCATGGTGATCGCGTTTGACATCGAGAATTACCTTGAGGGCCAGGTGACGGAGGTCACCCAGGACCACTTCACCATGAATGTCCTCAATAAATTTAACTACACGGATGTTCGTAGCATTCAGGTCGACTTTGCCAACCTCGGAGTGCTCGAATACGACGGTTACGACTTGTTTCTGGCGAGCGCCATGGCCGCTAAGCGCGACACGTTGCGGCACGTCACCACTGTCCGCCACCTTAACACCGGCAATTTGAGCGAGGTGCTGGGGGATGCCCGCGACGAGGAAACGCTGATTGCGGTTGTTGGGCGACAAAGCATGGACCAGTTCTACGTTGGGCGTGTGGCCGCGGTTAACGAGACCTTCGTTGTGCTCTCCCTTGTCGACATGGGTGGCCAGTTTGGCGGTTACTCGTTACTGCGGTTACGCGGAATTCATAGCGTGATCGTGGCCTCCGACTACTTGCAGTCAATGCTGATGTACGAGACTTGGGGGGCCACGCACCACTTTGTCCAGGTGCCGAAGCTGAACCGGGAGCGAGTCTTTGACGCGAACGACGACCTCTTGGCGAACCTGATTGGTGAAGGTGAGGTCTTCGGCCGCGTCTTCCGGTTACGGACGGCGATGACCAAGGAACCGCTGATTGGGACCCCGACGAACGTAACGACGGACGGCTTTGATTGGCTACCGTTCGGTGATCCGCAGGCCGAGCCACAACACTTCAAGATGGTGCAGGTGCTCGCCCTGAGCTTTGGTAGTGTGTACTCTTACCTCCAAGAACAGTGGATCCAAGATAATTCAGAAGAATAGCACGATACCGGACGCCAGGTGCGTCCGGTTTTTTGTTGCACTGGTGCCGACGCCATTACTTTGCGATAGTTCGGACATCACCAGACATATTGGCGATAAAGCGGGTGCAAAGACACTATCATCGAAAATAACACGAACATTCTGGGTGCTACCCCTTGTGACCGTACCACTTAACTGCTATCATTATGGTTGTTTTGGGCGTCGTCGACGTTCAACGTACAGACAGTGACCGGAGTGACTTTGCTTCCGTTACAATCGAGGAGGACTTATCAATGGGTACAGCAGTAATTGTTGGTATGCAGTGGGGCGACGAAGGTAAGGGGAAGATTACCGACTTCCTGAGCCAGGGAGCGCACATGATCGCGCGTTACCAGGGTGGTGACAATGCGGGCCACACCATTCACGCCAACGGTCAGGTGTACAAGTTACGGTTGGTGCCGTCCGGGATCCTCTATCCGCACCAGTTATCCGTGATTGGGAATGGTGTTGTGGTCAACCCGGCCAGCCTGTTGCGGGAATTGACGGCTTTGCGTGAGCAGGGGGTACCGGGCGACAACCTGCGGATCAGTGACCGCGCGCAGGTGATCATGCCGTACCACATCCTGTTGGACAAGTTGCAGGAAGCTAAGAAGGGTGATGCCAAGATCGGCACGACTAACCGCGGGATCGGTCCGGCGTACGTGGATAAAGCTGCGCGCGTTGGTATCCGCATGGCGGACCTGCTTGATCGGGACACCTTTGCCGCGAAGTTGCGGTTGAACGTCGACGAAAAGAATGAGCTGCTAACTAAGATTTACGGGGCGGATCCCGTTAATTACGACGATATCTTCGGCCAGTACTGGGAATTTGGCCAGCAGCTGGCACCATGCATTATGGATACCAGCGTGGTGCTGAACGACGCGTTGGACGCGGGGCATAACGTCCTCTTTGAAGGGGCTCAGGGCATCATGCTGGATGTCGACCAGGGGACCTACCCGTACGTTACGTCCTCCAACCCAGCCGGTGGGGTTTCCACCGGGACTGGTGTGGGCGCGTCCCGAATCGACCGGGTGGTCGGGGTCGTCAAGGCCTACACTTCCCGGGTGGGCGACGGTCCGTTTCCGACCCAGCTGGACGACGCCACGGGGGACTTTATCCGTAACGCCGGGCACGAGTTCGGTACGGTTACCGGGCGGCCGCGGCGCGTGGGTTGGTTCGACGCCGTGGTCGTTAACCACGCCCGCCGCGTGGCTGGGGTGACCGACCTGTGCCTGAACTCGGTTGACGTGCTGACTGGTTTGGACAAGATCAAAATCTGTGTAGCCTACGAAAAGGCGGACGGGACCCGCATCACCCGGATGCCTGCGACCTTGAAGGAACTGGGTGAGTGCCAGCCGGTCTACGAGGAGCTTGACGGGTGGACCGACGACATCAGTGGTGCGCGGAGTTTGGACGACTTACCCGCGGCACCGCGCCGGTACGTGGAACGTATCCAGGAACTGGTCGGGGTCAACCTATTGACCTTCGGCGTGGGTCCAGAACGTGACCAGACGGTGGTGCTGGACGATGTCTGGGGTTAACGCACCAAAATGAGTACATTAAAGCGAGGTAGCTGCATTATTGTAGCCACCTCGCTTTGCGTTTCGTGCTTTTATTCCCGGTACTGACAATCCCAGTGCAATGCTTGTAGACGGACTGGCTGGTCAAAGTTGCGCGGGGTCTTACCGGCCGGCGAATTTCCCGCAAGAAGGCGTCGTTACTCCACCTTGGCGCTGGTGGGACGGCCGGTGCAGGTGGCAGCAGTGATGTAGGCTGCAGACTTAATGCCCCTTTGGCTACTTACTTAATACGACGGTTGAGCAATACCGCCATGAGCACGCTGAGCAGGACGGTAATGCCAATGGTGAGCAACCAGGCACCCGTGGTTTTGGCCAGCGGTAGCCCGACGTTCATGCCGTAAAAGCCGGTGACGATGGTCGGTACGGTCAGAATCAGCGACCACACGGTCATCAGTTTCATGGTGTCGTTCAGCTCATTATTTAGCACGTTGGTGTAGGTCATGTTGAGCTGGTCCATTATTTGCGAAGTGGTTTGCGTCATTTCGCTAAACTGTTGCGCTTCGATAATGACGTCGTTGAGCCGCTCCCGCTCATGGGCGTTGAGCCCGCGGAACAGTGGTTGGAGCTTAAATTGTTGGAGCACCATGGCGTTTTGCTTCGCGGCTGTCACCAGGTAGACCACGCCGGTTTCGAGGTCAGACAAGACCAACAGGTTATTCTTGCTGGCTTTGCGGCGAAGACGGTCGGCGACGTCCTGACGCCGCTCATCGACTTTTTCGATCAGCGGGAAGAACGCTTCGGTCAGAATAAAGAGCCCCTCAAAGAGAAACTGGAAAACCGAGATATCATCATTAGCCGCGAGCTGGTCCGCCAGCAGATCACACACGTAGTCAGCCTTCGCGCCGCCAATGGTAAAGATGCGCTGGCCGCGGATGATGAAGGTCAGGGGTACGGCGTCGAAGTGGCCGTGCACCTCGTGCTGGTTGGGCACGTTGTAAACCATCAGGAAGGTGTTAGTCACGGCGTCATATTCCACGTGGGCCCGCTCATGCCGGTCCAGCGCGTACCCGAGCACTTCATCGTCCAGGGCGTAATCCGCGCGCAAGCGGGCTAACTCGGCCTTGTTGGCGTCGGTGACGTGGATCCATTCGTTGCGTCCGTGGTAGAACGTGGTTTGCTTGATCATTCCGTGGCCTCCTGTCTGGTTGTTTGGGGCAAAGATTCTATGTAAATAGTACCGAGTACGCCCTAAAGGGTGGTAGTGATGATCTACCATTTTTCTCGTTCTGGTAACCGGTTAGTATCGGGCTACAGTCTCTCGGCTTAGCTTTGCGAAGCCTCCGCGTGTCAGCGAGTACGTCCTAAAGGGGTGGTAGTGATGATCTACCACTTTTCTTGTGCTGGCAGCCGATTAGTATCGGACTGTAGTCTCTCGGCTTAGCTTTGCGAAGCCTCCGAGTGGCAGCGAGTACGCCCTAAAGGGTGGTAGTGATGATCTATCATTTTTCTCGTTCTGGCAACCGGTCAGTATCGGGTTGCAGTCTCTCGGCTTGGCTTTGCGAAGCCTCCGAGTGGCAGCGAGTACGCCCTAAAGGGCTACTCGCTGCGCAAAAAAAACAGAGGCGTGACTGACGTCACGCCTCTGATTATGTGTGCGGAGTGGGTACTCCGTCAAGTGGCGTTACCAATGAACGCCGAATATGTAACGGTGGGGGCGCTGACCTTCTGAACGCTTGCGCGCCGATCATTGCTATCCCACCCATGGTTTGGCACCACGCTAATAGCTTATCATGGCCGCTTGGTGCTGTCTAGACCGTTGGGGCAATTTTGCTACTTTGCGTGGGCAACGTTACGTTGAATCCAACCAGAACTGGTTCGCCAATTGTTGCGGCGCCGCCACACAACTACCGCGGCCAAGCTCAACCAGCCCACCGGCGCCAGCCACAGCAATACAGTGGTCCACGGTGGCGTCTGGAACCGAATCACCATCGTGTTGCGGCCTGCGAGTGACTGGACGATGGGAGCGTTGATCCGTGAACGGTAGTACTGGTTGCGGTTGAGCCGGCGGCCATTAACCGTCACCGTAGTTTGGTGGTAGGTCACCACTGGTATGGTCTGCCAACCTGCCATGGTTTCGTTCCACCGTATGCGTAAGCGGCCACCGGACAAAGCCGTATAGGTGAAGTAAGGGTGTTTGAAGAGCACTTCCTGGGTGAACACTGCACCGGGGCTAACGGTCCCCGGCCCCTGCCGTCCGTTCACGGGTAGGTAGTCGCTACTGTGCTTTTCAGCCGTCACCAAAATGGCTCCAGGATGACTGCTGTTCAGGGCAGACCTGAGGGTGTGCGGCGAACTGTTCACTAGTAGTAGAGCGCCAAAGTTGCGCAGGACGCGGTGGTGCTGTACCTGCACGCTGCGGTATGCCATACGGTAAACATTGGGTACGGCTACTCCCAGTACAGCCACGCTGGCGAGTGCGGTCACCAAGAGCGTTGGTCCCCCGTGGGCATGCCAGTGAATGGTGCTCATGCTGAGGGCTAGGCCGCAAAGCATGAGCGGAAAGGCGACGCTGGTGAGCCGGACGGGGAATTGCAGTAGCTGGGACAACTTTGGTACCAACCGGCCAATAGTAACCCACGGACAGAAACGGGAGGCCAACCACAGGGTGCCGCCGCCCATTACGGTGACACCCCAATTTATCCGGCTATTGCGCCGACCCCGAGCAACAAGCAATACTACCTGCGCACCCATAATCATTGCGGTGACCAGGGTAATGGCATTACGCTTCCCGGGGCCAACCGTGAGCTGCAGGACGTTTTGCGCGAGCGAAAATGCGTGGGGGTAAGCAATATGGTTGGTGCTGAACAGCAGTAGCAGCGCACCCCAGACGTTGGCGGTGAGGATGGTAGCAATACCTACGGCGATGGTGGTCTGCCCCAGCATGCGGAGACGACGTGGTGTACGGACCAAGGCGACCAGCCAGAAGGGCACGAGCGCCAGCACAGCAAAGAGCGTACTGAGGATGTGGGTCTGCAACAGGATCGCCATGATAAATGCCAAGCGGACTGGCCGGATGGGTCGTTCACGGTGGCGTACCATGTATACCCCGCAGGCCAACGCGTACGGCAGGAGTGCAGCGCCAATGCCCGTCATGTTTTGGTTGTACCCCCAGCGCGGCAGCCAACCGATGTTCATCAGGATGAGGGCGGCGGTTAACGCGGGCCACCGCTTCGCCCCAGCCACCCGGGCGAGATAGTACATCCCGAAGCCACCAACGAGGTAAATGGCAAAGGTGGTGACGAGCTGGAAGTGGTACCAACTACGCAGTACAACCAGGAGGGCGCCCATCAGGTAGGCAAAGTAGGGGCCATAAACCGCGTTAACGACGCGCCCGCTTTGCTGGAACCCAAAGTTGCTTTGCCAGTAGCTCCAGTGGCCGGTGCTCAGCTGTTTAGCGGTGTCGTAAATACGGTTGAAGTGAAAAAGGCCATCGCTACCGACGATAGTGCTGCCGGTGATTAGTTGGGGCAGGATCATAATGAAACTCATGATGACAATAGCGGCGAGAGGCATCCACACCGACCGTGATTCATTGATGATTTTGCGCATGACACTTGCTCCTAATGTGATTAATAATTCTATTTTAGGCCTGAGGGAGCGGTTACTTAGCGGTTAGCACTGTGATTTAACTAATGCTTTGCGATTGGCGCTCCCAGTATAACGGAGATATTCGCAACGTTAAGAAATGGCCGGATAAATGGTTGACAAGTTGGTACAATTAGCCTATATTCTGTACTTAGTGTGAATGATATTAGTATTATTCATGATTAATGTTCGTGTTTATGGAGGTAACCGCAATGCAGCCCACCGACGTGTTTGATTACGAAGATATCCAGTTAATTCCCAATAAGTGTGTGGTTAAGAGCCGTAAGGAGATTGATACATCCGTCCAGTTTGGCCCACGTCGGTTCAGGATACCGGTCGTGCCCGCTAACATGGAAACGATTATTGATGAATCGTTGGCGCGGTGGTTAGCCGCTCATGACTATTTTTACATCATGCACCGGTTCAACCCGGAGACCCGCCTCGCCTTTGTCCAGCAGATGCACCGCGATGGGTTGTACGCCTCCATTTCGGTGGGCGTCAAGCACGCGGAGTTTGCGCTTATCGACGCGTTAGCCGCGGCGCAGGCGGTACCGGAATACATTACTATCGACATCGCGCATGGTCACGCCCAGGTGGTCATGGATATGATCGGGTATATCAAGGACAAGTTACCGGGCAGCTTTGTGATCGCGGGTAATGTTGGCACGCCCCAGGCGGTCCGTGACCTGGAGAACGCCGGGGCGGACGCCACCAAAGTCGGGATCGGACCCGGCAAAGTTTGCATCACGAAGATCAAGACCGGCTTTGGTACCGGCGGGTGGCAACTAGCGGCCCTGCGTTGGTGCGCCAAGGCGGCCAGCAAGCCGGTGATTGCTGACGGCGGTATCCGGACGCACGGCGACATCGCCAAGTCGATTCGCTTTGGTGCGACGATGTGCATGATTGGTTCGCTCTTTGCGGGTCATGATGAGACCCCGGGACGCGCCGTTGAGCGCGACGGCCAGAAGTTCAAGGAGTACTACGGTTCGGCTTCGACCTACCAGAAGGGTAGCCACCACAACGTTGAAGGAAAGAAGATTTTGATTCCCGCCAAGGGCCCGATTGCGAATACGCTCACGGAGATGCAGGAAGACTTGCAGTCGGCGGTATCCTACGCCGGTGGTCGTGACCTAATGGGGCTGCGGACGGTCGACTACGTCATCGTTAAAAATTCCATCTTTAACGGCGACCAGTATTAGCAGACAGGCAGTGGCACCGCTGTTATACTAAGGGTGCCAATAACAGTGGGGGTGACAATGATGGCGGATGAAGCACAAACCAAGCAGTACGTATGTCCCAAGTGTGGTAACCAGACCTATAACAGTGGCCAGTTCCAGGCCACGGGTGGCAACTTTGCCAAGTTATTTGATGTTCAGAACAAGAAGTTTACGACGGTGTCCTGTAACCGGTGCGGGTACACCGAGCTGTATCAGGCACAAAGCTCGGCGGGGATGAATGTCCTTGACTTCTTGATGGGTGGCAGCTAAAACAACAACCGTCTACTAAATGGTGGACGGTTGTTTTGTGTTTGTGAGGGCAATATAGCGAATCCGGGGTTGGCGGGGTGACTGCGGCTTACGTGGTTTGCACCATAACTTGTTACAACTCGTTTGTGCAAAAAATTATGCTCGACTTAAAACAATAGTGTCATAATGAGGGCGCAAGTTTCCATAGTGGTTACTTGATAATAGCGTGGCATCGTCTTGGTAAACAGGAGTGAGTATTTGGAGGGGTCATTAATGGATAACTTACCGTTTACTTTTTTGGATAGTTTTGCTTTTTGGAATAAGCCGCAGGAAGATATTGAGCAGTGCACGGATGCCGAACGAGAGAAACTTTTTGGACAAGCCTACCGCCCAAAGTTTTTTCCAAAGGATCAATTACCTCATAATCTTTCTGAATATATTCAGCAATTAAAGTACGTCTTGGTGGGGATGAATCCAGGGAACGCCATCGCAGAACACCCTCAAGAACCCTTTCTCAATTTTCATGGTTCTAAGAATAGTGCTGATTATCGTTTGGCAGCGGCCGTATATGGTACTAAGCTATGGGGAAGTCTCATGACTGACCTTTCTCAACAAATCCAGAGTGATAGTACCAAGGTGAGGATTGATGCCAATGATGTGCAGGCATTGGAGCATCACCTGGATGCGCTGGGCGTTGCCCAAGATGCTGTTTTGGTTGCGCTTGGCCAGACTACCTTCAATAATTTAAATAAGTTTGCACAGCGGAAGGTGCTGTACATTCCGCATTATTCAAACAGTAATAACGGTTCGGGAGATAATCGCTGGGATGCAAAGCGAGTACACAGTCGTATTTTAACGATGACAAAATGATATCTATGTTCCTGGTGTGGTTCAGATAGTGGCGAATTAATGATTGTGCTGATATGTAGCTGTTGTAGGATGTTTAGCTCTAGTATCGCGGTTATTTGTGAGCATAATTTATAGCACGTATTTTTATTTATTGGCCCTTTGCCTAGGGGGCCATTTTTTGTTTACTTTGGCAGTCTCCAACACAAAAGAGGGGCAAGCTACGGCGTAGGATCCGTAAGCCGCAGTCCCAGCGCCCACACCCACCGGCGTAAGCCACGTCTGATATTCCCCGCGGAATGTGCTAAAGTAACGGTATTCGCAAAAGACACGGAGGAACAAACATGACACCAGTTATCTTCAGTACTGATCCTGGAATCGATGACGCGGTCGCCATCGCTATCGCGCTCGCTGACCCGACCCTTGATGTGCAGCTGATCGTACCGCTTAGTGGCAACGTCGACGTGCACCTGGCCACGGACAACGTGCGCAAGCTACTCACGTTCCTGCACCACGAGGACGTCCGGGTGGTACCGGGGAGCGCGGCACCTTTGCTCCGCCCACTAATGAACGCCAAAAATATTCACGGTGCCAGTGGCATGGATGGGTACGATTTCCCCGCCCCAACGGTGAAAGCCGATACCAGCACGACTGGTGTGGAGGCCATGCACGCCATCATTGCGGCCAGCAGTGACCCCATCACCATCGTTGCTATTGGGCCTCTGACTGATGTTGCCGTGTTGTTGCAACAACATCCTGAAGACAAAGACCGCATTGCCCGCATCATGATTATGGGTGGTAGCTTGAGTCGCGGTAACATTGGCGTGCTGTCCGAGTTCAACTTTGCCGTTGACCCCGAAGCTGCCAAGATGGTGTTCAATAGCGGGTTGGAGTTACACATAGCGCCACTTGATGTTGGTAACGCCGCAACGATCCTGCCCGCCATGTCGGAACACATCCGGACGCTCGGACCGGTCGGGGACATGTTCTACCACCTGTTCCGTGCGTTTCGGGGTGGCAGCTTTGAACAGGGCCTGCAGATTTACGATCCGCTAGCCGTGGGAATGTTGCTGCAACCAGATCTGTTTACGCAGGCGCACACACACGTAGCGATTGCGACCGGCGATCCGTTGACGGCAGGGGCTTCGTTGATCGACCTTGAAGGGTATCTGCACCGCGAAGCCAACGCCTACGTAGCAGTGGATGTTGACGTTGAGGGCTTCCGGCGCTGGTTTGTTGACGCCATTAAGCTTAGTGATTAAACGTATGTAAGTAATGAAGTGAACAAAGGCCGGCGGTGATCAACCTAAGTTGTGGTTGATCACCGCTGGCCTTTGTTGTGGTATACATCCACTTAGCGGATGGGAAAGGGGTCCGGCAAACCGTTTGCCGCCTTATCAGCGTGGGCAGCCGCCAGTTCCTGTTCGACTTTGGCGGGTGCATCTGGTGCGGCGTACAGTGATAGCTTGTAGTCGACCTCCCGCAGGTTGGTCGCTAGCTGATGTTGCCGGGCCACCACCCGCGCGCGGTGCTGAGTGAGTAACGCCTTGCGTACGGGGATGCTTTTGGGACCGGCCATCACGGCGTCAACATATCGCCGAATGTCAGCGATGGTCATCCCGGTATTTTTCAAGCAGATAATTGTGTGTAGTAGCTGGAGGTCACCATCCGTAAATGAGCGGTAACCCGCCGCATCACGCGCCACGAATGGCAGCAAGCCAGCTTTATCGTAGTAACGCAGGGTGTACGCGGATAGACCGATCTGGGCCGCGACGTCTTTGATTGAATAGCGCATATTGCCTCCCTGTAAAAAAGTGTTGCCTTAGAGTTTACTCTAACGTGTATGGTTAACAGCATAGTGGAACGGTCACCTAAATACAAGTGGGGAAAAATAATGATCAAAACGGTATTAGTAACTGGGGGTAACGGCTTCTTGGGCCTGCACCTCATTGCGCAATTGTTAGCGGGCGGTTACACGGTGAAGACGAGTTTGCGGAGTATGGACAAAGCGGCGGGGGTCACTGCGGCACTGGCGACCCACGACGTACCGCACCGCGAGCGACTCAGCTTTGTGGTAGCCGACCTGACTGCCGACGCCGGTTGGGCGGACGCGATGGTCGGCGTCGATGGTGTCTTTGCCACCGCGGCCCCGGTTTTTGTTAACGGCGAAATGGTGGCGGACACCGTGGCGCGGACGGCCACTGATGGCGTGCTACGTATCCTGACCGCCGCACGCCACGCTGGGGTCCAGCGCGTAGTCATGACCGGTAATTGGGGCGCGGTGGGCTATTCCAACCACGACCGGCACAGTGTGACCACCGAGGCTAACTGGACTGACCCTGATGAACCGGGGCTGTCGGTTTATGAACGGTCTAAGCTCCTAGCCGAACGGGCCGCGTGGCAGTTTGCGCACGACCATCCCGGTCAGCCTGAACTCGTTACGGTGAATGCTAGTGCCATGCTGGGCCGGTCGCTGAACGACCATGTTTCGGGGAGCCTGGGGCTGGTACAAAACCTCCTGTCTGGGCGTAGCAAAGCCATTCCGCAAATCCCCCTCAACGTGGTGGACGTGAGTGATGTGGCCGCGCTACACCTGTTGGCAATGACGAAACCGGCGGCAGCCGGTCACCGGTTCATCGCCAGTGCGGATGGACAAATCACCTTGCCGGAAATAGCTGCGTTAATTCGGACACAACGGCCGGCAGTGGCAGCCAAGGTGCCACGGCGATTGCTACCCAACTGGGTGATTCGGCTTGCTGCGCCATTTTCAGCCCAGGCGCGGGAAGGGTTGCTGTTTTTGCGGACTAACCGCAACACCAGCATCGCCGCGGCTAAGCGATTGGGTTGGCAACCACAATACACGATAACTGATACCATCTTACGGACTGTTGACCAGTTGACTGGTCATTAACCGTCAGGGGTTACACTAAAAACTCCCGCACCGTTGCTGCTGTGCGGGAGTTTTGTGCCTACATGTTTTTACCAAAGTGGCGTCCCAAAATATCGAGGTCACGACGCTGCCCGTCCATCAAGGCGACGCGCGGGAGGTGGCCCCACCGGTCAAAGCCGTTGCGCGTAAAGAGGTGCTGGCTGGGACCGTTGTGGTGGAATACGAAGGCCACGATGGTGTCAAGGGCGAGGTGGGGCAGTTGGCTGAAGACAAAGTCGAGGGCTGCCTGGCCGAGCTGTTGGTGCTGATAATGTTGGTCCAAGTAGATACTGATTTCAGCAGTATGGCTATAAGCCGGCCGGCCGTAAAAAGCTTCTAGGCTGACCCAGCCAGCAATATTACCGTCCACCATGATCAGCCAGATGGGGTACTTGTCCGGGGTAAACGCGGCAAACCAGGCTTCTTTGCTGGCCACGGTCACCGGTTCGAGGTCCGCTGTCGCCTGCCGGCCCGGAATCGCCTGGTTATAAATATCCGTAATCTGGGGTAAATCTTGGTGCTGCGCGTACTTAAACTCAATCCGCATGACGGGTCACCTCGCGTTCATAGTTAATTTGATTGTAGGTGACCAGTGACGTGGTAACAATCTTTTTTGTCAGGTTAGCTAACATCGGTGGGCCGTGCGGCGACCCATTCCCGGTACAGCTTGGAATAGACGGCAGCGTCATGCAGAATGCCGTTGACGTTGATGTCCTCGCGCAAAATTCCGTCGAGGTGGTAGTGGGCGCGTTCCGCGACGTGGCGGCTCGGCAGATTGTCCGTGGCCGCCAGGATGTCGATTTTGTTCATGCCTAACTGGTCAAACCCGAGATCCTCCATCTGCGCGAGGGCGGTGTGCATGATCCCTTTGCCTGAAGCTGCGGCGCTGAGGAAATACCCAATCTCGGCGTGCCGGTGTTCGCGGTTAACGTTGTGCAGGTCAATGGAGCCGACGATTTGGCCGTTGAACTGAATGGCGCGCATGTACGTCGATCCCAAAGCCTCCTTGTCCGTCATCATGCGCAGAAACTGGATCTCATCATCAACGGTGAGCGTGCTGTACGCCCATGGGAGCCATTGCCCGATGTAGTCGCGGTTGGCGTCAACGACCTGAAAGACGTCCTGGGCCACGCGCGGGGTGGCGGGGATGAGGGTGATGTCTGGCATGATGAGAAGCCTCCGAATTTACTTGATTGTCGCCTATTATACACGGGTTATTGCCACAATAAACCTGCTGTAAGCAAAAGAAATCGCGGCACCCACAGGGACCGCGATTCCTTGACGCTGATTAACAATGGTGGTGCTACCGAATTACTTAGCCAGCGCTGCCAATAATGCTTTGTCGAATGCTGGCAGGTCCTTTGGCTCACGGCTGGTGATCAGGTTGTCATCAACCACGACTTCCTGGTCGCGAGTGCGGGCACCGGCGTAGTACAGGTCAACCTGGACGGTCTTGAAGGCGGTCATGGTGCGGCCGTGAACCAAGCCGGTCGGGATCATGAGCTGTGGGCCATGGCAGATGGCGGAAATGACTTTGCCCTTCAGGAGAAAGTCACGGGTAAAGTCAACGAAGCGCTGATCTTCACGCAACTGGTCAGGGGAGAAACCACCGGGAATGAAGAGGGCGTCAAAGTCTGACGGCTTGACGTCACCAATGGTGGTGTCAATTGCCACTTTGAGGCCGTGCTTACCGGTGATGGTGTTCTTCTCGTACCCGATGACGGTGACGTCGTGACCGGCATCCTTCAGTGCCTGCACGGGGTCGGTGAACTCAACGTCTTCCACCATATCGGTGACAACGACTGCTACTTTTTTCATTGTGGAACCTCCTTTGTTTGTAGTTCTATTATCGGAGTAATTGTTGCGGAGCGCAATAAGGCACCTTTTTGTGCGTGCCAAAGTTGTGTCGGGGATCGTAGTGCGGTATCCTGTTGGCTTACTACGATAACGTATACCGCCAGGAGGAACCCATGTCAGACCCATTAAGAGCCTACGCTCAAGCCAAGTTGCAGCAGCGTGATTACGACTGTGCGAAGGAGTACACGTTGTCGCTGTTTTCGGGCAAGTATAAAATTGTCATCATTTACCACCTGTTTCACGATGGTACGTTGCGGTTTAGCCAACTGCAGCGCCTACTGGATGGGGCGACGCACAAGGTGTTGACCCAACAACTGCAGGAATTACGCGCAGACGGGGTCATTACCCGGCGTGAAGAGCGGATCAATAACCGCAAAGCTGTGTATTACAGCCTTACGCTGATTGGGGCCAGTCTCATGCCCATCGTGGAGGCCATGTTTAGCTGGGGATCCGCACGGTTGGCAGCGTTGCAGCTGGCGGAACCGAAGGGATAAGTTTATGCAAACAGTCAAGCCGTGCGGAAATGGTTAAGGGGCACTAGCATTAATTAAATAATGAAAAGCGCACGGCTACTCACGGACAAATGCGCCTCTAAAGGGGGCGCTGGTCCGTGTTAAGTAGACTAATCAATACCAATCAAGTTATCAATGATAATGCGTGGTGTATACTAGAACTTATTGAAACCGCTGTCGTGGAGTTGAATAAAATGCACTTGTTTTTAATTAATTTATATTTGTTAGCTGCTGGAATTGCGGCAGGGCTTAGTAGCTCAATGGCCGGATTGGCGTCAATTGTTTCATACCCCGCTCTTTTAAGCCTAGGTGTGCCGCCAGTTAGTGCGAATGTCACGAATACGGCAGCTTTAGTTTTTACAGGTATTGGATCGACTGCTTCATCTACCAAGGAATTAGGGCAACATAAAAAAGTCACTATTAAAGCGACTGTACTTGCCCTTATTGGTGGCATCATTGGTAGTTTGATATTGGTGGTTGCCCCGGCATCATCGTTCAAACGTATTGTGCCGTTCCTCATCCTATTCGCTGCACTGCTAATGGTCTTTTCAGGCCGTGGCCAAATGGGTAAGCGATCGCAATTAGACCAGCAATCACTGTTATCACGTGGTGGTGCGAACGTAGCAATGTTGCTGGTGGGATTGTATACCGGTTATTTTGGCGCTTCAGCCGGAGTGATTATGCTAGCCATTATGGCAACTAATGACTTGGACTTTCCGGTTAACAATGCCATTAAGAATTTTGCGTCGTTAATAGCAAATTTTGTCGCGTTTATTGTGTACATCTTCACCGCAAATATTTACTGGTCAATGGTGCTACCGCTGGGGATTGGCTTATTTATCGGTGGGTACGTTGGGCCAATGTTGGTAAGACACATTCCCGCTCTCATTATGAGACGGGTTATTATTGGTCTGGCCTTTGTGCTGGCAGGATACTTGTTCGTCCAAGAATATTTTTAACTGAGACCATCATTAATCATGGAGGTGATGGTGTTGTTGTTTTGTGCGCGATCATCGCGCGGATGGCAACCGTATTGCGCCTTATACTTACGGTAAAAAAAGCTGGAATTAGTGATACCAACAGAATGCATTATCTCAATGATTGGTAGCTGGGTTGAACTGACCAATTGCTTGGCATGAATCAGTCGCTCTGATGTTAGCGCCTGGCTGAAGGTTTTTCCCGTTTCCTTGCGAAATTGGTTACCCAAGTAGTTTGCGTTGTAGGCGTATTTCTTGGCAATGGACGCTAAGCTTGCGTGTTGGTAATTATTATGAATTTCCTGGAGGATTTTGATGATGATTTTTTGTGATGAGGTGGCGTGGTCTGCTGTTATGCGATAGTTTCTGACGAGCTTGGCAATGAGAATAGTTAGGTAAGCTTGGATGATAGTGTCCGCAAAGGGCCGGTGCAGATAGTATTCTTCAATTAGTCGTTCAACGGTCAACTTAACATCGTCGTTATCTGGTTCCTTGGGGAAGAGTAAGTAGGAACCAGACTGTTGCTGCTTAAATACGCGGTTAATGAGGAAGTTATACAATTCACTTTGCCGACTCTGAATTTGGTTGAGTAGATTAATTGAAATATTTTTGTCTCGGAAAAGAATGTTGAGCATAATGTCATTAGCTCCGGGGGATGCAATTGAATGAGAACTACCGACGTCCAGCAATAGCAGGTCGTTTTTTTTTAGCGTAATTGGGTCCCCATTAACTACTTCGTGAATTTCACCGGAGATGACGTAATTGATCTCCAAGAAATGGTGACTATGCAAAGGGTAGGGGGCGAAACGATTATGCTTACTAACGAAAACATTGCGATTATTGAAAAAGTAATCATTAAAAACGGGCCGGTTTAAGCGGTGCATACCCGCTAAGTCTAGAGCAGCTGGAGGAATGTCGTCATTTAACGACTGATTCTTTAGCTGCTCTTTTTCGACAGGTGTGAGTTCTTGTAAACGCTTCAAAATAGTGGGATCCATAATTATCCCCCCTGTGAATTTGTCCTATATCATGTAGAAATCTGACATTGTTAGTGTAGTCTGGAAGCGCTTAAATAGCAACTGTAAGCAAGCAATAACAATAAAAAAATTAGCAGAGGAGGTAAATAATATGGCCGCAGAAGGGTCTTTTAAATCTACAGTCAGGGTGTCAATTACCAACTTTCTGGACTCGGGCAGTATCGTTGCGGGATCTGCTGGGTTGACACTCTGGACCAGTCATTTTGGCCTTAGTAGTTTTGCAGTTGGACTTTTAGGTGCGTTGTCGGCCAATGCATTTGGTGCAGCTATTGGTGCCCTAATTGGCGGTACGTTGTCTGACAAGTTTGGCCGTAAGGTTATTTATACTTATGACATGTTGGTCTACATGGTGGGTACTATTCTCGTTATGTTTGCCGCCAACTTCCCAATGTTACTGATTGGTTTCCTGATCACAGGTTTGGCGGTGGGCGCTGGTGTTCCTGCTAGTTGGACATATATTTCCGAAACTTCAGATGATGATGCCCGGGCCAAAAATATTGGTGTTTCTCAGTTTGCCTGGTCGTTAGGACCAGCGGTTATTTACACACTCGCTGTATTACTTTCACCGCTAGGTCTTTTCGGCAACCGGATTCTATTTGGTTTCTTAACTATCGTTGCCTTCATCGCTTGGAATCTTCAAAAAGGCCTGGGCGAATCCAAGGCTTGGGAAGCTGAGAAGCAGCACGAACAGGCAAGTGGGCATAAGCAGCACCCATACCGTACGCTGTTTTCGAACCACACTTCCGTTAAGTGGTTGTTCTTCCTCATCGGCGTATACATGTTTTGGAACTTAGTTGCTGGCGCCATGGGATTCTTTATGCCATACGTATATGAAACGGCTGGTGGTATTTCCACATCACAAGCGGACATTCTCCAAGCAGTTCTGTGGATTCTTACGGCATTAGCAACTTACTTTGGTTTTGCTAAGTTTGGTGACAAAGTTAACCACCGTATTTTCTTCTTTGTTGGCGCAGCAATGGCTGCAGCTTCGTGGGTTGTCTTAACGTTTGTCGGCATGCAGCAATCCTGGAGTTTGTGGGCATTCGTTATTCTTTGGGGTATTAGCGCTGGTATTGGTGCTCAAGCATGGTATGCACTGTGGGCTACCGAACTGTTTCCAACACAGTTCCGGGCTGGTTCTCAAGGTGTCATGTTCTTCGTCGTACGGGCTTCCGCTGGTGTTTGGTCAATCATTTTTCCTACAGTATTGAGTTCGTTGGGATTCACAGTTGCCGGCATTTGCATGATTGTCCTACTGATCGTATCTCTGGTTATTGGTACTATCTGGACGCCGCAGACAAAGGACAAGAGTCTTGAAGAAATTACGCTTGAACAATATGGCCCCGAGTTTGTGGACGGTCAAGCAACTGACCAAGATATGACTGACTCTACTTCTAAAGGGAGTACTGGTGTCAACATCAGTGGGCACGTCAGTTTACCTCGGACTGGGTCAACAAAATAGCTAAGAGGGTGAGTACATGAAGGCATACGTTGCAGTTGACGTCGGCGCATCATCTGGGCGCCTGATGTTGGCCAAAAAGGTCGACGGTAAGTTAGAGCTTAAGGAAGTGCACCGTTTTAAGAATGGGTTCAAGGAAATTAACGGGCACGATTACTGGCAGATTGATCACATTATCGACGAAATTTTTACCGGTTTGGAAAAAATCAAGCACATGGGTATCAGTCAGGTCGACTTGGGCATTGATACGTGGGCAGTTGATTACGTGCTAGTTGGCAATGATGGTCAGAAACTCCATGATCCAATTAGTTATCGCGATAAGCGCACTGAAGGTGCTATTAATGCACTGACCAGTAAGCTGTCTAAGCAATATATTTATGAAAAAACTGGCATTCAATTCCAAACGTTCAACACGCTTTACCAATTGTACACAGAAGATAAGGACAACTTGGCGAAGACCGATAAGATTTTAATGATTCCTGATTACATTGGTTATGTGCTAACAGGTAACGCAGTGACTGAAGAGACTAACGCTTCAACCACGCAGATGCTGAATTTACGGCAGGGATTGTTCGATAAAGACCTCGCTAAGTCTGTCAACGTTAGTCAGGATCAATTTCCTCACTTAGTTGATGCTGGGACCGTCTTGGGCAGTGTCAGTCATAAGTGGCACGTTAAATATGACATCCCCGAAACTGAGGTAATCACGGTTGCTACACATGATACCGCTAGTGCCGTTGTTGGCACTCCAGGTAAGGGCGACAATTGGGCATTTCTCAGTTCGGGCACTTGGTCACTGCTAGGCGCGGAACTTAATGTTCCCGAGAATGGCCTGGATGCCTTCGCTGAAAATTACACCAACGAATGGGGTGCTTATGGTACTTATCGTTTTCTGAAAAACATCATGGGTCTGTGGATTTTGCAGTGTGTTCGGCACGAACTGAACGATCGTTATAGCTTCAAGGAGCTAGCTGCTCAGGCTACTCAGGTAGCACCGTTTCAGACGTTTATAGATGTCAACGATACACGGTTTACAAACCCTAAGAGCATGATTCAAACCATTCAGAATTACGCGCGAGAAACTAATCAATTTGTTCCGACGACGCCAGGAGAATTGACGCGGGTGATTTACGATAATCTCTCGTTGTACTACGCAAACGAGATTCACAAGCTCAGCGGTATCCTCAGCAAGCCAATTGATACGCTTAACATCGTGGGTGGTGGATCTAACGTTGAATTAATGAATCAGCTCACGAGTACATTGGCTGGCGTTGAAGTGGTGGCGGGCCCAAGCGAAGCCACTGCCATTGGTAACATCATTGTGCAAATGATTACTAGCGGTGAGGTTGATAACGTGGTAGCTGGACGCAAGTTAATTGAAAATTCTTTTGGCTTGAAACATTACCAGCCAGAAGCGAATAAGTATGTGGGTGTGCTTGATCGGTATTGCGATTTTCTGAGTAGTATTCACCACGAATCAAAGGAGGCGGTATAGCAGTGGAGCGAATTGCACAAATTATGTTTCTGCATACTAACGCATTTGATGAGTATCAGAAACGTCATAGTGAGTTGTGGCCGGAAATGAAGGCGGCACTCAAAGAGCACGGCGCTACTAATTATTCAATCTTCCTTAATCAGGACAATGGTGAGTTGTTCGCGTACTTGGAAGTACCTGACGTTGAGAAGTACAACGAGATTGCAAACACGGATATTTGCAAGAAATGGTGGGCTTACATGGAGCCATTGATGTCAACCAATCCGGATAACAGTCCTGTGACTGTGGATCTGAACGAAGTATTTCATCTAGATTAAACAATTTAAAAATTTGAAGGGAAGTATACATGATGGTTAAAGCAGAATTAGTTGATCGAGCTTATGAAGTTGCTAAGCAGCGTTACGCCGAGCTGGGCGTAGACACTGATAAGGCAATGCAGCGGTTATCCAAAATTCCTATTTCTATTCACGCCTGGCAAGGGGACGATGTTAAAGGCTTCCTGTTCCCTGAACATGAACTAACTGGTGGTATTGGTGTTTCTGGCAACTACCCTGGTGTTGCTAAAACCCCTGATGAGTTGACAGGTGACTTGCACGAGGCCCTGACCCTCATTCCTGGTAAGCAACGGGTCCAGATTCACGGATTCCATGCGGTTACCAGTAAGAAGAAGGACCTGAATGAACTTGAACCTGAGGACTTCAAGTACTGGGTTGATTGGGCTAAGCAGGAAGGCATCGGTTTGGACTTTAACGGTACGTTCTTCTCCCACCCAAAGGTTGTTCACAACTTTACGCTGGCATCGCCTGATCCGAAGATCCGTGAATTTTGGATTGAACATGGGAAGCGTTCACGGATTATTTCCAACTACATTGGTGAACAGCTGGGTTCACAGTGTATCAATGATTTCTGGATTCCCGATGGTTTCAAGGACAACCCGATTGACAAGCGTGGCCCTCGTGAGCGGTTGCTGAAGTCGTTGGACGAGATTGAAAAGGATGAGTTCGATGAAAAGAACACGATTGAGTCCTTTGAAGGCAAGTTGTTTGGTACTGGGATTGAATCCTACACTGCTGGTTCACACCTATTCTATGAGAATTATGCTTTGACGCGTGGCAAGTACTGGACCATTGACGCTGGGCACTTCCACCCAACTGAAGACGTGTCAGATAAGTTCTCTTCATTCTTCCCGTTTGGTGGTAAGGGTATGTTCATGCACGTTTCTCGTCCCGTTCGTTGGGATTCTGACCACGTAGTTATTATGGACGATGCGCTCATTCGCATTACGCGGAGTATTATCCGTGATGGTTATGAAGACAAGATCCACTTGGGCACTGATTACTTTGACGCCACTATTAACCGTGTTGCTGCCTGGGTTGTTGGCACTCGTGCAACGCAGAAGGCCCTGTTGATGGCTTTGCTCGAACCAACGGATCAACTGAAGCAGGCAGAACAGAACTTTGACTTTACTACTCGCCTGGCTGAAACCGAAGAACTGAAGTCTATGCCATTCGGTGCAGTTTGGGATAAGTACTGTGAACAAAACGGTGTCCCGGTTGGGATGGACTGGATGAATAATGTTCACCAGTACGAGAAGGATGTTCTGTTCAAGCGTAACTAATTAAATAAGTTAATGAGCTTTGATGGTGAAGGAAGGAAAATAGACATGGCTGATGAAAAGACAGAATTTTTGAACCCGGAGTATACTCAGGCGTTTGTTGATTCTCCGTATGTTGCTCAAATGAAGAAGGTTACCTGGCTACTGTATGATCATGGCTGGGATGAACGTAATGGTGGCAATGTCAGCTACCGCCTGACCGAAGATGAATTGCGAGGTTATGGCGATGTTCACGAAGTAAACCGGGTCATTCCAATTAAGTTTGACGCTTCTGAATTGGCTGGTGACTACTTCTTGGTTACTGGTACTGGCCGTTACTTCAAGAATGTACGCGATTTTCCTGAGCGTGATACTGGGTTGGTACGGATTCGCAAAGATGGCCACAGCGTTGACCTGATGTGGGGCTTCTCTGATGGCGGCCAGCCAACTAGTGAGTTCCCTGCTCACCTGATGACACACATCAACCGCTTGAAGCAAGATTCCAAACAGCATGTGGTAATGCACTGCCATCCAACAAACCTAGTTGCCATGAGTTTCACCGTTCCTTTGGAAGAAAAACGTTTCAGTCGCATTCTGTGGAAGATGCAGGCTGAGTCGATTGTGGTATTTCCTGAAGGCATCGGTGTTCTACCATACATGACACCAGGTACCAACGAGATTGGTTCCGCCACTGCTGATAAGATGAACTCGTTCCGCCTAGTACTATGGCCACAGCATGGTATCTTCGCAGCTGGTGAGTCGATTGATGAAGCCTTTGGCCTGATTGAAACTGTCGAAAAGGCGGCCACAATTTACACGGCTATTAAGGCCCAGGGCGGCACTATCTTGAACGAAATCACCGATAAGAATTTGCAGCAATTGGCAGATCGCTTTGACCTGATTCCGAATCAGGAATTCATGCATGGTGATTTGTTGGTTAGTCCATTGTCCAAAGTTACCGCATGAAGAGATCTGGTCGATTATGAGGCCGGACGCCCAATGTAATCCTTCTACTAAACCAATAGCCAACAAAACAGCCTCGCGGTGCACGCCGCGGGGCTGTTTGTGACTAGACGTATTTAGATGGCTAGACCTTGGTCGTACAAGTCCATCTTGCCACGCACGATGGAGTCGACCAGTTCGGGGTACTTGATTCCCGCAGCTTCGGCTTCCTGTGGCAGCAGGGACAACGGCGTCATCCCTGGCAAGTTGTTGGCCTCAATGACGTACAGCTGGTCGTCCGGCGTCACGAAGAAGTCCACCCGGGCGTAATTCTGCAGGTCGAGAGCCCGCATCGTGTCCTGGGCGATGTCCTTCATCTGCTGGTGAATACTGTCGTCCAAGTCTTCCGGTGGGGTGATAAAGTCGGTGTGGCCGGGCTGGAACTTGTGCTCAAAGTCGTACCAGCCGTCATGCACCTTGATCTCAATGGCTGGCAGCGCCTGACCGTTGACCACGCCCAGAGAGAACTCGCGACCGGTAATGAATTCTTCCACGATGGCGCTGGGGTCAAAGCGGAAGGCTTCCGCCAAACCAGCTTCTAGCTCCGCAGCGTTGTGGGCAATGGTCATCCCCACGCTGGAACCGCCGCTCGTGGGCTTGACGATCATCGGGAAGTCGAACGGCATCTGCTGGTGCGTGCCGTCTTTGCGCAGCGCTTCCTTGAACTTGGCCGTCGGGATGCCGCTTTCCAGCATGATCTTCTTGCTAAAGACCTTGTTCATGGTCAACCCCGACGCCAGGGCACCACTACCCGTGTAGCGGATGTTGTTTAAGTCAAGGTAAGCTTGTACCTTCCCGTTCTCGCCGTCGCCACCATGCAGGGCGAGGTAAACGATGTCCGCCGCCTTGGCAATTTCAAGGACGCCCGGACCAAACAGCTCGGTACTCCCGTCCGTCCGGAGTGCGTTAATATCGTCATCTGTGAGTACGGCGTCGCTGATGGCCAAACCGTCAATTAGGTTGGCATCCGCAAAGACGTCGTTCACGTCGTCGACGCCACTAAGGTCGTAGCCCAAGAATAGGTCGACAAAGGTGGCCTGGTGGCCGGCTTCACGCAGCGCCTGCGTGATACGCGTACCACTAGAAATTGATACGTTGCGTTCGGTACTGCGACCGCCCGCTAAGACGCAAATTTTCATATCCATAAAACCTCCGTTGTATTTAGAACCCTAAGTTTAACATATTCGGGGTGTACGTGGATTTGGCAGCGTTTACACGTTAAGCAAATTTTAATACCGTCGCGGACTATAATGAGTACATCGAGATTGATTCTAGTTGGTGGGCAGGAGAAAGCAGGTGTGGTAATGCTCAGAAGTACGGTAATCAACGGACCACGGGGTCGCTGGATCCTGGTGGCGGATAACCAGCAGGTGGTCTACTTAGGTTTTCCGGGTGAACGGCCGGACGATGTCTACAAATTACTCAGATTGCCAAAGGACGTGGCAATTGCTGACCATGGGGTGCCGCCAACATTGGTGCGGGCGGTGACGCTGATGCTGAATAAGGCAGTGCCGTTACCCGCCCGTGATTATCAGCTGCGGGGGACTGACTTTCAGCACCGCGTCTGGGCCGCGTTGAGGGCCATCCCCCGGGGCCAGACGCGGACCTACACGGACATTGCCCGTGCCATTGAACAGCCAACCGCGGTGCGCGCCGTGGCACACGCGGTGGCAACGAATCCGCTACCGTTGGTTGTGCCGTGTCACCGCGTCGTGCCCGCGGCGGGTGGCGTGGGTCAGTATCGTGGCGGCAGTAAATTAAAGGCTTTCTTACTATCCCGGGAAGGGGTCAATCCGGTAAAATATAACTAAAGGGTGGCTGAGCTCGCGTGCCTAGCCACCACTACTTTGGTTGAATGTTGCGAATTTTGGCGCGAGTGCGCCGTCAAGGTGAAAGGAGCACACATTTTCATGAAGATAGTTTCTTTTGGTACCCGGCCCGACGAGGTGCAGTACTTAACGGAGTGGTCTAAACGGACAGGGAACGAGCTGAAGCAGATTACCGCGACCCTGAACGAGGATAACGTGGACCAAGCTGCTGGTTATGACGGGATCACGTGTATGCAGACGGTGCCATATAGCGCCGCGTTATTCCAGAAGATGGCGGACCTTGGCATCAAGTTTTTGTCGATCCGGAACGTCGGCCTGGACAACATCGATATGGATGGCGCCAAGGCCGCGGGGATCCGCATTAGTAACGTGCCGGCGTACTCACCGGAAGCCATCGCCGAGTTTGCGGTGACGTTGACGATGCACCTGGTGCGGAACTTAGGCCAGGTCGAGGAGCACCTGCGGAACAACGATTACAACGGCGCGATGCACTATATTGGCCGCAACGTGGCTGATTGCACGGTCGGGGTCATCGGCACGGGCCGCATTGGCCGTGCGGCCGTGAAGATTTTCAAGGGCTTTGGTGCCAAGGTGTTGGGCTACGATCCGTACCCCGCCAAGAACAGTGACATCGATTACGTTGACCTGGACACCTTGATCCGTGAGGCCGACATTATCGACCTACACGTGCCGGGTCTGCCGGCGAACACCCACATGATCAACGCGGCGGCCTTTACCAAGATGAAGGACCACGTGATTATTGTGAACACGGCGCGGGGTAACCTGATCGATACCCAGGCGCTGCTGGACAACTTACGGTCGGGCAAAGTCGCCGGGGCCGGGATCGACACCTTTGAGTACGAGGAACAAGACCTGCTGAACCTCGAACAGCACGGGAACTTCAACGATCCTGCTTGGGACGAAATGATGCAGATGCCGAACGTCGTTTTGAGTCCCCACATCGCGTACTACACGGAAACCGCTGTACGCAACATGGTGGAAATTTCGCTGGCAAACTTGATGGGCTTCCTGGAAAAGGGCGTCGCGGAGAACGAAGTGACGCAGTAGACCCAGTAGTATAGAAAAGGGTCGCCATCTAGTGATGGCGGCCCTATTAATGTGTCTGGCAAAGCCACCCCGTTCCCGCGCCAAGGTGGTTTCACGTGAAACATAATCAGGTCAACACTGCTAAAGTCTAGCTGAACATCTTCTTGGTGGCCCGTAGCAATACCTTCGGGTCCTTGTCGTAACGTGGATTCTTGACGAGATGACTCATCGGGATGCCGGCAAAGTGGTACGCCGCAATCTCACCAGAACGAACGGCGCTTTGCTCCGTGAAGATCATCTGGTATGGTTGCTCGACAAACTCACCGGTGAAGGCGAGGTTCGTCGAGTGTGCCGGGATGACCAGCGGCCGGTCGCTCTTGGCCCGGTTGTTGAACAAGGCGGACGCGTACGGCATGTAGACCGGAATGTTGTTGATGATGGAGTCCATGATGGCATCGTGCTTATCGCGGATGTTGCCGGGACCCGGGTCGACTTTGCTCAGTTGGCCGATCAACTCTTCGGCCATTTCCTGACCCGTCATTTCAATATACGGCTTGTCGACGAACTCACCGTGACGCCGTGGGTAGAGGAAGTACCCCCACAGGACGGTTTCGTTCGGCTTCTGGGTGGTGAAGTGGGGCTGGTGGTGTACCACGATCGACATGTTCACGTCGACCTGCCCCAGTGGGGTGATCGGGCTAGTGGACAGGAACGAGTTCAACGCGTTGCCCGGTACCTGGGTGGTAATACGGCTGATTTCGTTGAGCAACAGGTGGTTTTTGGTGGTCAAAGTGAAGCTGACCCACTCGCTGGCGTTGCGATCCGCGAAGAACTTGTCCGGGTTACCGACGTTGTAGAAGCGTTCCGCCACCTTCTTCCAGAGGCTGGCGGCGGCACCGTAGTCCATGTTCTCGGCAGCTGGGGTGTTGAAGTCACCCTGGGTGGCGGAATCGGTAATGGAGCCGTTAGTGAAGAGCACCGCGGTGTCTGCGTCAACGTCAACGTGTTGCTCCTCACCGTTATCGACGTCAATCATGTGGATGCCGGTGACGGTGATTTCGTCCTGCATGGTGGAAGGTGCAAAGTCGAAGTCGGTTACGCGCCGGTTGAGCACAATCTGGACGTGCTGATCCTGCAGGTACTTGATCAGTGGCAGCATAATACTCTCGTACTGGTTGTAACGGGTCCGGTTAACGCCGACCAGGTGCTCAATCTGCGTGAATTCATAGATCATTTGGTGCATGTACCGGCGTAGTTCTTGGGCTGAACTTTGGGTGCGGAAGGCAAAGGTGGTCTCCCACATGTACCAGAAGTTGGTTTGGAACATGTGTGGGTCGTCCTTGAAGTACTCGGCGATGGAGACGTTGTCGAGTTGCTCCTCATCGCGGTCGGGCATGAGCACGAGTTTACTCAGTAACAGCCGGTCCTGGTTGTTCAGGCCAAGGTGACCGCCATTGATGATGCCCTTGCCGCCTTGCAGTAGGCGGGCCTTGTCAAAGGTCCGGTGCTTGCTATCAAAGTCGTGGGTGTCCTCGGCGGCAGTCATGCCGGGCTCGGTGACTGACTGGACCCGTTGCAGTAAGTCCATCAGGTCCACGTAGGTGCGGTAGTTCAACATGCGGCCACCACGGGCAACGAAGCCCTTGGTGTTCGCCATGGGGTGCTCACGGTTCCAGTATTCATCGGTGGTATCGGTGGTTGCCGCACCGTCATTACTGCCGTGATCATCCAGGGAGTAAAAGGTGATGTTTTGACCCGGCCAGTGGGCTTCCTGAATTAGGTACACGGCAGCAGCCATGTTTGCCAGGCCGGCGCCAATCATAATTGCTTTGGTTTTGGTCATAATTGTTCCCCCAATCTAATCCTCTGGTTCAAACGGCCGGTAATCATCGGCTTCGTTATGACATAGGTCAAGCCGCTGAATGATCGTTGCGGCAGCAGCGACCACGGCCACGACACAGGTCAACGCAAAGACTTTCTTCATCAATACCAACTCCTATCACTATATTCAGGCGCTTGATCAAACCTGCCTTACGACTATAGTGTAAGCGCTGCCTCTGGCCGAATGAATGGACAAACGGTGGGGTTTGTTTAAAGTCGCTTGGTGTGCCGTTAACGGTGTATCCACTGCTTTCCAGGCTAATATTCCCCGGTGGCTGGCGAATTTGTCAGGCCACAACTGAGTCATTACAATGAGAGGTAACGAAAGGGAGGGCGTAGTCATGACGCAGGCGACAACCAAAGAGGTCCTTGCACGGACACTCAAACAGATGATGGAAACGACGTCGTTGGATCACATTACGATTGGCAAGCTCTCGGCGGCGGCACACATCAACCGCAACACCTTTTACTATCATTTTGACGATATATACGAGTTGTTGCGGTGGACGTACAAGCAGGATATTGTGCTCCAATTGCAGCAATACACCCAGATCGACCGTTGGGAGCACGCCTACCAGTTGATGTTGGACTACATTGCGGATAATAAGGCGTTCTGTCAGCATTCGCTGCGGTCAGTGGCCCGCGACCTCCTGGAAAACTTTTTGTACTCGGTCGCCACGGATATGGTCGCGCGGGTAGTGGTCAGTGCTGATCCCAACACGCCGGCGAAAATCAGCCACGCCATCACCGATTTTTACGCCTGGGCTATCGTGATGCAGGTCATTCAGTGGTTGGATCATGATTTGTCGGAGAGCAAAGACGACATGATCAAGAAGGCAGAAATTGTGCTCAACGGTACGGTGGCCAACGCCATCCGGAACGGGCACGCGATTTATGGCATTTAGGTTACACATAAGGCATTTTGAGCCCCACATCGCTTGCGGTGTGGGGCTTTACCGTGTTGTTGACCAATTATGGACACAAATCGTTCGGATAATTACGAACAAATTAGGGAAAAGCGTTGCAATAGTTCACTAATTATCGTAAAATGAGGCCATCAAGAGCAAAAGGAGCACAAAATGGAACGACTTTTTAAGCTAAAGACGTACAATACGTCCGTTGGTACTGAAATTTTAGCTGGTTTCACGACCTTCTTCGCCATGTCATACATCCTCTTTGTCAATCCTGAGGTGCTGTCGCTGACCGGGATGCCTTCCCAAGCGGTCTTCCTGGCCACCATTATCGCCAGTGCCGTGGGGACCTTAGTCATGGGGTTGTTCGCCAACGTACCCTACGCCCTGGCACCAGGGATGGGGCTCAACGCCTTCTTTACATACACCGTCGTCTTTGCCCTCGGCTATTCCTGGCAACAGGCGCTGGCCCTCGTCTTCATTTGTGGTTTGATCAACATCACCATCACGGTGACGAGCATTCGGAAAACGATTATCGCCGCCATTCCCCAGGTGATGCAGCACGCCATTAGTGGTGGGATCGGGGTGTTCGTCGCCTACATTGGGTTGAAGAACGCCGGCTTCCTGCAGTTCACCTCAGATTCATCCGACATTCTCTCCGTCAACAACCACGCGTACAATGCGCACGCGGTCATCAAAGGGGTCACGGGCGTGGTTACCGGTGGTGGCATCGTTCCGGCCCTGACCAACTTCACCGAGTCGGGTGCGCTGCTGGCACTGATTGGGCTGTTCATCATGACCATCCTGGTAGTGAAAAAGGTTCCGGGTGCGGTGATGATCAGCATCGTGTTGACCACCATCATTGGGATCCCGATGGGTGTGACCGACCTGAGCATGACGTCCAGTAACTCACTGGGTGCAGCCTTCAGCCAGTTAGGGACGACGTTTGGTGCGGCCTTTAGCCATGCCGGTTTTGGGACGCTGTTTAGTAATAGTAGTCACATCCTGCTGACGCTGATGACCATCTTTGCTTTCTGTTTCTCCGATACGTTCGATACGATTGGGACCTTCATCGGTACCGGGCACCGTAGCGGTATCTTCACTGATGACGAAATTCGCCAGTTGGAAACGACGAAGGGCTTCGCCACCCGGCTGGATAAGGCCCTGGTGGCTGACTCCGTGGCGACGAGTATTGGGGCCATCTTTGGTACTTCCAACACCACCACGTACGTTGAAAGTGCGGCGGGGATTGGTGCTGGTGGTCGTACCGGGCTGACCAGCGTGACCGTAGCGATTCTGTTCGTTATTTCCGGACTGTTTGCCCCGCTGATTTCGGTGGTACCGACCCAGGCGGTGGCTCCGGCCCTGATCCTGGTTGGGGTGATGATGGCGTCCAGTCTGAAGGAAATTAACTGGTCAGACTTGTCCGAAGCCATCCCGTCATTCATGGCGTCCGTCGTCATGGGACTGATCTACAACATCTCGTACGGGATTGCGGCTGGGTTCATCTTCTACTGCCTGATCAAGATCATCGAAGGTAAGATCAAGGAGATCCACCCGATGTTGGGTATCGTTACAATTGGTTTCATCTTGAACTTCGTGGTCCTCGCAATTCTGTGACCGCGCACTGACATTGAGATTGGTACGGCCACCCGGCAACTGCTGGGTGGCCGTTTTTGATCAATTTAACCGCAGAGTCATGGGTGTCTGGAAGCTAGCAGTTACAACAATATTAATTACAACCATATTTTGGGTCTGATACGTGGCCCACCCAATTTTGCAACAATGTGCAAGTGGCGGGCCGGCTGGCTGAGGTGTGGAGTGCTAAAATAAAATGGGTAAGTAAGTAGACAGGGGGTGGCGTCATGGCCATCTTTGAAAAGTATCACCCAATTATGTCGGTGCACTACACGATGGACTGGCTGACCCAGGCCAAGCTCAAAGAAGTGTTTATTCTGCGGCACGATCCCGAAATTGCTCGGGGCCAGGAACGGCCCGTTGACGCCAATATCGGGGAGACTGCACACTTCGTTAACCGCGCCATGGCCCTCGTGATGCGCAACCAGGCGTTGCTCTATGCCGTTTTGGACCGTAGCACCGGGTCATTGCTGGGCACCTTGGGTTTATTCGACATTGACGAGGAGCGCATGACGGCGTCCATCCGCCTAGCCACGCTGGCGGGCACGGATCCGGCCGTGATGGCGGAAGTGCTGCCCCGGATGCTGGGGTTCGCGGTGCACGAGTTGGAATTACAGTGGCTGACAGCGGAACAGATTATCCGGCCAGCGGATGCGGCTTTGTACCAGCGCCACCACTTTGCCCCTGAAAGTGACCGGCTCGTGCTGGATGCCGACCGGATCATTAATGATGAACAGTACATGTTTTAGGTAGCAGAACGGGGGTGTCGATCAATGCGGCAAGAATCACTATTTGGTGACGATGCGGGGGACGTGCGGCAACCGCATGACGACCAGGGGTACCAGCCACTGGCTAGTCGGATGCGGCCACAAACCCTCGATGAATTTGTTGGCCAGAAGAACCTGGTGGCACCCGGGCAGGTCCTGTACAACCTGATCGAGCGTGATGAAATCAGTTCGATGATTTTCTGGGGACCACCTGGGGTCGGTAAAACGACGCTGGCACGGCTGATTGCGCGGCAGACCAAAGCCGCCTTTGTGACCTTCTCCGCGGTCACCAGCGGCATTAAGGAAATCCGCAACGTGATGGAGGAGGCTGAGGCCAACCGGGAGCTAGGCCAAAAGACGTTGGTCTTTGTAGACGAAATTCACCGGTTTAATAAGGCCCAGCAGGATGCCTTTTTGCCCTACGTCGAGCGGGGCAGCATCATCCTGATTGGGGCGACGACCGAAAACCCGTCGTTTGAAGTCAACGCCGCCTTATTGTCGCGGATGCGGGTGTTTGTATTGCACGCGCTGCAGCCTGACGAACTGGTGCAGCTGTTGCACAACGCAATCAAGAGCCCGCGCGGCTTTGCGGACTTCAAAATCGATATCAGTGAAGACCTACTCCACGCCATTGCGGACTACGCCAACGGGGACGCCCGGACGGCGCTGAACACGCTAGAAATGGCGGTGACCAACGCCCGGATCGTCGACGGGGTCACGCAGGTCAACAAAGATGACTTAATGCAAATCATGGGTACCAAAGCCCTGCTGTATGACAAGCACGGTGAGGAGCACTACAATATCATCTCGGCACTGCACAAGTCGATGCGTAACTCGGACGTGGACGCGGCCATCTACTGGCTGGCACGCATGCTGGAATCGGGTGAGGACCCGCTGTACATCGCGCGGCGCCTGGTTCGCTTTGCCAGTGAGGATGTCGGCATGGCCGATTCACGGGCGTTGGAGATCACGGTGGCGGCGTACCAGGCCTGTCAGTTCCTGGGGATGCCCGAGTGTAACGTGCACCTGACGCACGCGGTGACGTACTTGGCACTAGCGCCTAAGAGTAACCAGTTGTACGTGGCGTACAACAGCGCGGCGGCGGACGCCAAGAATACGATGGCGGAGCCGGTGCCACTACAGATTCGTAATGGGGTGACGAACCTGATGAAGGATCTGGGCTACGGCAAAGGTTACCAGTACGCACATGACACGAAGGACAAGTTGACGACGATGCAGACGATGCCGGATAACCTGGTCGGTAAGCACTACTACCACCCGACGGATCAGGGCAGTGAGGCCCGGGTACGCCAGCGGTTGGCGCAGATTAGGGAATGGCATAAGGAACACGACCACGACGGTGAGTGAGTCCCTGCGGACCGCGACTGAAGCATTAATCCAACTAACAGAGTGAAGGAGAATTAGCTATGTGGCAGGCACTGACCGGCATCTTTGCCGTTGTATTCATCGTGACATTGGTCCTGACCATCGTCATGATCATCAAAAAGCAACGTAACTGGGCCTCAACGATGGTGACGTTGGCCACCATCAGTTTTATCGCCACGCTGGTTTGCGCCTACGTGTGGGATCAAGCATAGAACAACAAAGTAAATACTAAACGGGCGGCATATGATGCCGTCCGTTTTTTGAATCTGTGATTTTTAGCATTGAGTAAATTGGTTGCTGGAGGGTGTAACTCCTTTTACGATAAACCAGACCCTTATTACATTGATGTATTGAGTGGTGAAACAGGCGGATCGGTAACGTCCAATTTTAATACCATAAACTTTTGTTAACCAGCTCAATTGTTCTTATACAAATTCACTACCTTCAACGCCTCATCACGGATTGCTTCAGCTAACCGCGCGGGGGATAAGATGGTGACCTTGCTGCCCGCACTCAGTGCCCAAAGCTTGATTCCATCGTAGCTGACATCCGGAATTACGAATTCCCACCTATTTTCCTCATCCGGGTATTTTTTGAGTTGCTGTGCTGTTGGGAAGGCTTCCTTCAGTGTCTGGGGATAGTCCTGGTAGAGTAAGTGCACCCTCACGTGCTCACTGTCGAACAGTAGATAATTATGCTGTCGGTAAGCCTGCAAGTCGAAGCGACCAGGCTTAAGTGACAGATTAACACGCGGCTTTTCAATTTTGACAATCCGGTCTAGTCGGTAGAGATAGTAATGGTCAGCTCGCTGCGTTTCGTGTTCAAACAGGGCAACATAAAAACGGTTATTATTGACAAACAATGCACCGGGCTTACCAGTGTGTCGGCGATTAAGTTTGACGCGTGTCAAGCTCCGGCGCGACCGATAGGTGAATGTTACCGCCTTCTGCTCAGTGATCGCATCCGTTAAGGTGCCAATCATTTCCAGTAGCGGAACCTCCCTGTTATAGGGTAAATATGCTTCCACATCATGGGCTAAGGCTTGCTTTAGTCGATGGCGCTCGCTACCCGCAAAGTGATTTAACAGGGTGGTCATTATTGACTTCATTTCGGCGGGAGGAAAGGCCCCACTCGCTAATAAAAGGTGAGACAATGCCACTACCTGTTGGAATTCAACGTGTGTATCCAAGTAATACTCGCCTTGTTTGTGCTCCAAAGTGAGGTCTTGATCGGTCAAGGCCACAGTTAAATGTTGCATATCACGGTAAAAATTGCGCTTACTGATTTGTGCCTCGTCGTTTGTGTTTGCTGATAAATGTTATCCCTGCAGTAAGGACAATAACTCACTAATAATCCGTTCTATCATTGCCAAGACAAATTCCCCTTTTCCTGCCCATTTTTGACAGCTCGTGTCACTGGTAAATGCTATTATGAGCCTGCCTAAGGAGGTAATGATATGAAGCCACAAGATCAACCTAACAAACCTATATATACTCCACAACTAGGCCGTGCAGAGTTGGTTGCACGGCACTATCTCAAAGAATACACCGCACGCGGACTAGCTGCACCTACAGCCACCGACGGGCAATGGCAAATTCTGGCCGACATGAAAACCGCTGGATGGCACCTGCCACTACCAATCCCCAGTTCTGTACAACTGCGTTTAACCACCTTATTTTTACCTCAAATGATGGCCAATGTCCCGGATGATCCTGACCCCAAGCTCATTACTTTACTCGAAAATTACGCGTGGTGGTTGGATGACCAGCGCTTCTACTACGGTTGGTACGAAGATTCTCCATTTACCGATGAAGAGTTGTCAAGCCCGGAGCAACAAACGGCCTGGCGCGAATTTCAAGCTGAGGCGGCCGCTGATGCCAAGAAAATATGCACAGCTATTTTTGGTACAGGTATTCCTGTAGCTTCGCGCAACCTTGATGACGATGTCTGCACTGAGGAAAATTGGCCTTTATTGACCGTCCTCACAAACCTGCGTTGGCACCACATACCGTATCGTTTCATCCCCAACAATGCAGCCACGCCTCAGACTGGTGGTGAACTCCGAGTTGCCGGCCTGTGTTTGTACTATACACTCTATGATTTTGATGCTTTGCCGAGAATTGAATTAGACTACCTGGATTACCTACCAAACTGATTTTGATTAATGTCTACCAACAATAAAAAACCAGACTCCAAAACTTTAATTTGGAGTTTGGTCTATTATTTTATCTATCGTTTAAGTGGCTCAAATGGCTGATTTTGACTAGGATCAAGCCCCAATTTACGCAATAACTCTACGTTCTGCGTAGCTACCCAATTTGCAAAATTACCGATGGTGGCATAGTGGCGAACTACCTTCAACTCATCAATTAAAGCAGTTAGTTGTGTATTGCCACTGAAGAAGGGTTTCATCTGACGCAAGACCGTGGCTGCATCCTGACCAAATACCACCAACTGTTTGGGCTCGATTACGGCGCATTCTTGAGCAAAAATGCACGCACTCTTTGCGAATGTTTCCGCGTTAGCTGTCAAACGAGCTACCGCTTCATCTTCAGTAGCAGCGGCCGCTCCGACACCAGCATAGGACCTCATTAGCACCCTAATTGCAGCTGCTTGATGTTGTTGCCAATTAGCCAAGGTTATGGTTTTGGGCCCGGCAATCAAAAATGCGGCCTTTAGCTTCTGGGAGTCGCTTTCTGACTTGTTTTTAATGGCATCCGTGATGTAAGCGTCCTGTAAGCGGCGATCGTTGACTTGAGCGTAGAGCTTGAACGTGTTTGTAGGCCTATCGGTATCATGAAACATTGTGAAATTATCGAATGTCTTGTTATCCCCCTTGCCATCAGTACGTACAGCCGAATTTTCCGCCACGAACATCACACGCCGGTTGATGGGCCGTTTATCGAGTGCTTCGTCCTCTTCATCTAATTTTAGGTTGACGTCCTTGAATAGCTGCTTTGTGATAGTGGTCGGTGTGAGCTTAACATGCTGCCTTGCAGCCTCAGCAAGTAAATCTTGGTTACTAGGCAACGGTGAATTGTTGTCCAGAAAGGAACCAAACTGCCTCACATATATTTTCTCTTTTTTGTCAGTGTACATCTGCGTGTCGATTGCATTCAATTCTGCCTTAATTTCTTGAATTTTTGTCATAATTATCGCTCCATTCTTACGTAAGTATCGACTTTAGCTGAACCTTGTTGATCATGCCCAAAAACACAGATGCAAGGAAATAAACTGCATGTGGCTGGGTTTACAACCCAGTCAATATATTCTTGGGGTAACGCCCAAAATAAAGGGTAGGGGCCGCCTTCAGTTGTGATGGCAGGATACTGCCCGCCCGTTTCAGAATCGACGACCAACCGCGCATCGAGAACTTGAAATGTACGACGAGCAATCTCGAGGTTGGTATCGACCCAGCGGTTGTTTTCCATGGCTAGTTGACATTCAGCCCCAAAGGCGTCGATGTCGACGTGGGCGTCACCAACCGCCACCGTTGTGTTGGGGATGGATGTAGCCTCGTCGCTCACTTCACTGGTAACAAGCACACATTGATGGATGACGACTTCATAAGCAATGGGCGTCTCCGTATAAGTTACTACAGCTGAATCAGCGCTAGGCCGCCGTAATAATGTCTGAAAAAGTTGGAGACGTTGCGCCATGGGTACATGCAAATCAGTCACCAGAGTCACAGGCGGCCTATCAGTATTTGCAAAGACCAACGCAAACTGCGAGTCGATACGATCATAAGTGTAACCTGCAACCAGCTGGCCACTTTGACGATCGCGGAAATTAACTTGTTGTAACGTCAACTGCCTCACACCCTTCCTTAACAACTGTGGTTAGAATACCAAAACTTAATGACAAAATATGTCACTGAGCGACCTATTTGCCGATTTTTAGCATGTGGCAACCCTGCAATTTATAATTGAGCCTTGAAATCAGTGCCGTTAAAATATGTCTAGTTACAAGTTAAAAGTGACCGTACACGACGAGCGCTGGTAGGACCATACTACCGGTCAGTAGCTCAACGAATTAAAGGTCGCGTTTTAAACTGGATCCCCATACGGAGAAAGATTGCACCACCTCTAGCATCTGAAAACGGGCAGCGACCGTTGCTGCGTAGGCAATTATAAACATTAAAAGAGCTCCGTCAGCAACAGCAAAACGCTGCACTGACGGAGCTTTTCATGTTGTTAATGACGGTTATTCCTCACTGTGTTCGCCATCGCTACCAATGATGTACCCAATGGCGGGAATCATTAGGGCGACGCTGATAACAGCAATCAGAACGAGAATGACGATGCTGGTCATCACGGTACTCGAGGCAATCCCGTCGGTCAGGGCCTCACGGTAGCCGTTGATTGCGTACGTCATCGGCAGGAACTTCTGCATCGATTCGTATAGCGGGCTAATCGTTTGGGCGGGGAAGAGACCGCCCGAACCACTCAGCGTCAGCAGTGCCAGGGCGATGAAGATACCAACACGGTTGAACGCGAGGTTCAGGAGCATCGTTAGGTACTGAGCCGCGAGGGCGAAGAGGATGGTGATGCCGTAGAAGGCGGCAACGTGGTTGACGTCCAGACCGAACGCCATGATGAGCGTGGCTTCAACCACGGCCATGGCAACGGCAACGCCAGTCCCAACGATGAGCTTGCTACCAAGCATCTGGAAGACGGATTCGTCTTTGCCGTTCCGTCGACGCATTGGGTAACCAAAGTTGAAGATGATGATCCCAATGAACAAGGCTAATGCCAGCACGTATGGTGCGAGGGCCTGGCCGTAGTTAACGACGTTGGTGTACTTCACCTCGGTATCCTTGGACGGCTGGGCGAACATCTTGGCGGTCTTACCCGTCAAATTGGTTTTGGCAATGGTGTTGCTGCCCTTCTTCAGGCCGGACGTCAACTTGGTCGATCCCTTGTGGAGCTTCTTCACGCCGCTTACCAGGGTAGGCACGCTACTATTGAGGGTACCGATACCGCCACTGATCTGGCTAGAGCCGGAAACCAGGGCGCTGGAGTTGGCGTTCAATTGCTTAGTCCCGTTGTACAACTGGGTAACGCCGGAGGCCAAAGTTGGTACGCTGCTGTTCAGAGTGGCGAGACCAGCATTGAGCTGACCAGACCCCGTGTACAACTTGGAGACGCCAGTTGAGAGCGTCGGGATGTTACCGCTGAGGGTGGTGAGGCCACCGGACAACTGCTGGGCACCACTGTTTAGGGCGGCAGAGTTGTTGTTGAGGGTAGTAGCACCATTAGCTAACTGGTTGACGCCAGATGCCAGGGTTGGCACTTGGCTGTTCAAGGAGTTAAGGCCGGAAGATTCTTGGCTGGCACCGTTAGCCAACTGCTGCACGCTACTGGTTAAGGTTGGTACCTGATCCTCAAGTTGCTGAAGGCCGGTACTTTCTCGCTTAGCGCCATCAGTCAGCTGCTGAATACCTTGGGCTAGCTTGGGAGCCTTACCGTTCAGTGTGTTTAAGCCGGTATTAATTTGGGTGGAGCCGGTCTTTAACTGATCGAGGGCACTATCAAACTGTGTGATTGCTGCTTGCAGCCCGGTTGGATCGCCGGCAGAATCGGTAGCGGTACTGGTTAAGTTGGTCTTCACGATGGACATGACGCTACTTTGCGTTGAGTAAGCACTCAGCGTTGATGTCTGGGCAGTTTTGACCTTGGTCCAGGCAGCGGTAAGTGCCGCTTTCTGATTGGCATCCGTCACACTGTCAATGGCAGTCTGCATGGCCGTGTTGGCAGTGTCCTGGTTGGCCTTGAGTGAAGCGTATGACTTCATGATGCCGGACATCAGGTTCAGAGTAGCGACCTGTGAGTTGATCTTACTCTGCAACTTGGTCATCTTGTCCTTCATCTGGCTGATGCCATCAGCAAGTTGCTTACTACCGTCATCCAGCTGTTGGACGGAACTGGTTAAGTCGGTGTCGGCAGTATTGCCGTTAACTTGGTTGTTCAGATCGTTAGCACCGCTATAAATCGTCCCGGCGCCCGTGTTGAGCTGGCTGACCGCGGAACTCAATGAGGTGCTACTGCTGCTACCAGTCGTAACGGCAGTGTATAACTGTTTCAGACCGATGCTCAACTTGGAGCCACCACTGTTCAATTGTGCAACACCGCTGGACAGAGCAGGAACATTATTTTGCAACTGCTTAGTTCCGCCTTGAACTTGGCTAACGCCGTTAGTGTAGGCTTTGACCCCTGATGCTAACGTCTTACCGCCATTGTTCAGCTTGGTAACGCCACTGGCCAACGTTGGTACCTGGGCATATAGCTGGCCTAACCCCTTGTACAGGGAGCCGCTACCAGTGTAGAGCGCCTGCACACCGCTGGAGAGCGTTGGTACCTTGGCGTATAACTGGGACATGCCGTTGTTGACCTGGGTCACACCGTTAGTGTAGGTGATGATGCCACTGGTCAGTTGCTTACTGCCACTAGCTAGTTTGGATACACCACTGGGCATCGCGGACGTACCGCTTTGCAGGGTGCCAATGCCATCGGTGATCTGCTTGGAACCATTAGCGGCGGTCTTCAACTGCTTACCAATGCTACCAATTTGCTGAATAAAGGTCTTGGCGTACGTCTGGGTCACCTTGGCCTTGATTTGGTCGTTCAGCTTGTCGCTACCGACTTGACTCATAACTTCCCCGATGTAGTTGAGGGAGCCGTTCGTCTTGTAAGCAAAGTGCATTTGCTTAGGCGTCTTATTAAGGACCGTCGCAGCATCGCGGGAGAAGTCCTTCGGGAAGGTAATGACCGCGTAGTACTTGTTGTCCTTCAGACCCTTGGCGGCTTCCTTGGAGCTGGTGATGTGCCAGCCGAGCTGGTCATCCTTACGCAGTTTAGCTACTGTTTGGGCGCCGACGCTCACGCGCTTACCCTTCAGCGTCGTCGGTTGATCCAGGTTTACGACCGCAATCGGTAGTTTACTGGTATGACCGTACGGATCCCAGGCTGAGGTCAGGAAGCAGTAGGCGTAAAAGATGGGGATAAGGATAGTCGCAACCATCAACCAGATCACCCATTTATGTTGCATGATGTGACGCAACTCTTCTTTGATCATTGTTATTTAACGCTCCTTCTCTGATATCGTGTGCATCTGATACACGTGTAACGGATAACAGACATTTATCCGTTCGTGTGGTATGGACTATCAAATAACGCCGTGATATCAATCGTTTAGAACCCATGTGGTAATTAAAATGCATCTAAAAATGACAATGTCCACGTGGCTCATGGGAGCTAGTTTACAGATTTCTTTATAATTTTTGAACGATACGTTTGTAACCTATATGCTTTGGTGATGGTGAACCACTCTGGTCACTTGTCGCACGCAACCGCTTACTAGAGTAAAATGTAACTATCACCATAGAGGAGGTAAGAATCATGGCTGACCGGTTACCACAACAGTTCGAAGAGTTACTCGCTGCGGAGAGTGTGTACCACGCTGTGGAACGGGGCGAAACCAAGCGGCTGTTAGCTAACCTAACTAAGACGGAGCGAGAAGCGCTGATTACGGCAATTCCCAAGATTTTGCTGGCCGCTGACAGTAAGCCGCAACCGGATGGCAAACTGGACGTCGAGCAGATGATGCAGGATTCCCATAACCTGCGACGGGATTACGACCTCTTCGGCGAGTTCAGCCATATTTTTGATAGTCGGCGCAAAAAAAAGTAGCCACCCTGTGGCTACCGAATGCGTTTATGTGGCCGCGGCTGACTGGCGACGTTACCCGCGATGACGCGGGTACGATGGCGTTGTGCGGGGCGTGGAATGCGTTGTGGTTCTGCGGCTGGTAATGGCTGCGGTGCTTGCGGTAAGTCGGCCGGAGCTTCAACGAAGGTAATGCGTGCGTGGACGTGCTGAATGAGCATAACCGTGGCGGCGCCGGCAACAAAGGCGAGTGCGGTGGTAGTTTTGGACATAACGATTCCTCCCGTAACTTTTATTACCATTATTCTAACATGGTGTGCGTTGCGTGCGGTACGCGTTAAAATGGGGTTATGTGGTCCAACGGCCACGGGTTCTGCGCTATACTAAAGTAAGACGTCACAACGATTGCTTGTGGCCGGTCCACAATTGGTGTAGCGGGCTGCCGCGCACCTTTGACCCAATAAAATGGAGGTTGCTGTAATGACGGAATATTCTACACCCGAGTACTTTGCAAAGATGACTCGGTACTGGCAGGCTGCCAATTACTTGTCTGTCGGCCAGTTGTACCTGAAGGACAACCCATTGCTTAAACGGCCCATTGTGGCTGCGGACGTTAAGGTTCACCCAATTGGCCACTGGGGCACAATTGCCGGTCAAAACTTTATTTATACGCATTTAAATCGTGTCATTAATAAGTACCATCTCAACATGTTTTACATTGAAGGCCCAGGTCATGGTGGCCAGGTCATGGTGTCTAACTCCTACCTGGACGGCACGTATACCGAAGCTTATCCAGACGTAACGCAGGACGAGCAGGGGATGCAGAAGCTGTTCAAGCAGTTTAGTTTTCCTGGTGGGGTGGCTAGCCACGCCAGTGCCCAAACGCCAGGTTCCATGCACGAGGGTGGCGAACTGGGGTACTCCCTCAGCCATGGTGTGGGGGCCATTTTGGACAACCCTGACCAGATTGCGGCCGTTGTGATCGGTGATGGTGAAAGTGAAACCGGCCCACTTGCAGCTAGCTGGTTTAGCAACACCTTCATTAACCCGATCAACGACGGGGCCGTACTGCCAATTTTGCACATGAACGGCTTTAAGATCAGTAACCCGACCATCCTGGCCCGCAAGTCCGACGAAGATGTGCGGAAGTACCTCGAAGGGGCTGGCTGGGCACCAGTCTTTGTTGAAGGCGACGACCCGGAGAAACTGAACCCAGAAATGGCGCAGGCCCTGGATGGTGCTATCGAACGAATTCACAGCATCCAGCAGCATGCTCGCGAAACGGGCGATGCGGGTCAGCCACGCTGGCCAGTAGTGGTCTTCCGGTCACCAAAGGGCTGGACGGGTCCCAAGGAGTGGGACAACGAACCAATCGAGGGCTCGTTCCGCGCCCACCAGATTCCAATTCCTGTTTCCTCTGAGGACATGACCCACGTGGATGCTTTGACTGCTTGGTTGAAATCATACCACCCCGAAGAGCAGTTTGACGCGAATGGCCACCTGGTTCCTGAATTGCAGGAACTGTTGCCAGATCATGACCACCTGATGGCGGCTAACCCAATCACCAATGGCGGATTAGCGCCACAGCCATTGAAGTTGCCCGACTTCAAGAAGTACGCGTTGGACAACTCCAAGCCGGGTCGTTTGACCAAGCAGGACATGATTATCTGGTCTGACTACCTGCGTGACTTGATCAAGTTGAACCCGAACAACTTCCGCATCTTTGGTCCCGACGAGACGATGAGTAACCGCCTTTATGGCATCTTTGAAGAAAGTGCGCGGCAATGGCTGGAACCAATTAACGACCACACCGACGAAAAGATGGCTAGCGCCGGCCGGATCATTGACTCCCAGTTGTCTGAACACCAAAGTGAGGGCTTCCTGGAGGGTTACACCCTGACCGGGCGTCACGGCCTGTTTACCAGTTACGAAGCGTTCCTGCGCGTCGTAGATTCCATGCTCACACAGTACTTCAAGTGGATCCGTGAAGCTAGTGAACAGCCATGGCGGCGGCACTACCCGTCACTGAACGTGGTGGCGACATCCACTAGTTTCCAGCAAGATCACAACGGTTACACCCACCAGGATCCGGGCATTTTGACCCACCTGGCGGAAAAGAAGCCGGAGTTCATCCGCGAGTACCTGCCCGCAGATGCCAACTCCCTGCTGGCTATTTCACCAAAGCTGTTTAGTAGCTCGGAGACGGTCAACCTGCTCGTCACTTCTAAGCAGCCGCGGCCACAGTTCTACAGTATTGAAGAAGCCCAGCGTCTGGCCGAGACCGGCATGGGTCGCATCGATTGGGCCAGCACCGATGACGACGGCGCACCAGAGGTCGTCATCGCGGCGGCCGGAACGGAGCCAAACATGGAAAGTTTGGCCGCAATCGACTTGCTGCGGGTCACGTTCCCGAACATGCGGATTCGCTTCATCAACGTCATTGACCTGTTGAAGCTCCGTCGTCCGGAGCAGGATCCACGGGGTCTGACTGATGAACAGTTCGATGACCTGTTTACGGTGGACAAGCCGGTTATCTTTGCCTTCCATGGTTACGAAGGCTTGATCCGTGACATGTGGTTTGGTCGGCACAACCAAAACCTGCGTGTCCACGGCTACCGTGAAGACGGGGACATCACCACGCCGTTTGACATGCGCGTGCTGAACGAACTGGACCGGTACCACCTGGCCAAGGACGTCATTGCGGCCGTTGGTGGCTACGGTGACGAAGGGGCGGCCTTTACCGCCCGCATGGACGCTACGTTGAAGTATCACAACGACTACATTCGCCGCGAGGGTGACGACATTCCTGAAGTGCGTGAATGGCAGTGGACGCCAGTTAAATAGGCTTTGTTCATGGAGAGTGACTAAGCACGTTTGGGGCCGTGACTTTGGTTACGGTCCCTTTGTGTTCACCTCTGCACCACGGGTAAAAAGCCCTAGTTAAATGTCCACCGCGAGCTTTGATATTTGTTGAGCGTGTGCGATACTGATAGCGAGGAAAGTGGCCGCGTTGGGTGCGTAGCCACGGATAAATGTGGTTCACAATGAGCGAATGGAGCACCAGTGTATGAAAGTGGTTGTGATAGGTTGTACCCACGCGGGTACGGCTGCAGTCCAGGAAATATTGAACCGTGACCCCAGTACGGAGATTGCGGTGTACGAACGCAATGAGGATATTTCGTTTTTATCGTGCGGCATTTATCTCTACCTAGGCGGTGTAGTGCGGGATCTCCGTGACGTTTTTTACGCCACGGGTCCCGAACTAGAAGCCATGGGGTTGCACGTCGGTGTACACTTACGCCACGATGTAACCTCGGTGGACACGCACCGCAAAGTCGTTGAGGTGCAGAACCTGGCCACCGGTAAGAAATTCAGCGACACATACGACAAGCTCATTGTGACGACAGGCTCCTATCCGGTGGCGTCGCCTATTCGCGGGGTCAACGTCAAGAACGTCTACCTGTGCAAAAACTACAAGGACGCCCTCGCAATCAAAGCCGCATCGGATCACGCCAAGCGGATCGCCGTTGTTGGCGGTGGTTATATCGGGGTGGAGATTGCAAGTTCCTTTGCCCAGCAGGGACACCACGACGTGCTGCTGGTCAATGGCCGTCACGGTTTGCTCAGTCATTACGTGGACCGAGGCTTGGCTGGCGTCATCGGGGATGACCTCCGTGCGCACGGGGTTGACCTACATGACGGTGAGCACGTCTTGGAGTTTGACGGCGATGAGGATGGGCAGGTGTTCATTCGCACCGACAAGGGTGAAATTGAGACCGACATCGTGATTCTGTGCGTCGGTTTCCAGCCCATGACGGAGCTGATGGCCGGCAAGGTCGACCTGGATCGCAGCCAGGCAATCATCGTTAATGACGAAATGCAGACGAGTGATCCGGATATTTATGCGGCCGGCGACTCCACCGTGGTGCGGTTTAACCCCACCGGGCAGTTTGCCTACGCGCCGTTAGCCACCAACGCTGTGCGCCAGGGTAAGATTGCTGGCGCGAACATCGTGCAACCCGGTAGTATTCAGTACATGGGGACGCAGTCAACTAGCGCGTTGAGCATTTTGGAGCACAACATGGCGACTAGCGGGTTGACTTACGCTCGTGCCCGCAAGTACTTTGACGACGTCGAGTACGTTGAATTTAAGGACAATTACCGACCGGAGTTTATGCCCACCACGACCACGATTGATGGTACCTTGGTGTTTCGGCGGTCGAACCGCCAGATTTTGGGCGGGCAGTTTTACAGTAAGTTAGACATCTCAATGTGCGCTAACCTGATTTCGGTCATGATTCAAAATAAAAATACGGTGGATGATTTGGGGTATGTGGATATGCTCTTTAACCCCAACTTTGACCGTCCGTGGAACTTTATGAACCTACTCGGGCAAGCGGCAATGGCTAAGCTTGATCACGAGCAATAAACACGCACTCTGGGAGGAAGAACCATGAACGCATGGAACTTTATTGGTGTGGCGGCCTGGATCATTCTGGTCGTTTACCTCATTTTTATCGTTATCAACATTCGGCAACGGCACCTCAAGATGATCGTGGTTCACGGTCAGCACCATTCGGGGAGGACCATACTGATTGATTTAGTTGAGGTCGTCGTCTTTTTGGCCGCCCTGTACGGGTTGGTTTACGCGGCCTGGCTACGTCCGACGAACTTTACGAATAGTGCGGAGGCAACGGTATCCTACAAGTACCAGCCGCTGGTACTACAGACGGACGATAAGCATTCGTACTACGTTGAGGTGCGGTCCGGGTCGGGTAAAAACTCGCTGATGCACTACACGTACTGGGTGGAAAACGCTAAGGTTGAGGTCAACAGCAACGACGCGACGGTGTCGGATGGTAGTGGCATCCTCAACCTGCAGGCATCACACTTCCCGTGGCACGCCAAGAAGCTCGCTAGCATGGACCGGCAGACGGACAAAGCGTTCGTTGCCACGATTACGGCGCGCTACAAGGGCAACTTCCTGAATGGCTTGGGCCTGCGTGCCGGCAAGACGGGCGACCGCTTCTCGCTGATTCGTGTGCCTAGTGATGATTTTTCGACCATTGTGCCGTTGAATGACGGTGAGTAACGAATAGTAGTGTTGGGCCTACCGCGGGGTAGGCCCTTTTTAATGTCAAAACGTGTTGTACGGATGACCACGATGTTTGCCGAATTGATAAATTTACCAGCAAACTCTACGCAGCGGTGGGGTTTATGGGCATAATGGGAGTAAACCCTTGGCGATGAGCTGGGCGTGGCTAGGGTGACAAGGAGGTAATTCCGCGTGGTTTTGAGCATTATTATCATCATCTGGCTGCTACTGGCCTGCGTGTCCGGTTGGCGGCAGGGCCTAGCAATAACGATTATTTCGATGATTGGCAACGTGATTCTGTGGGTGTTTGCGATTGCGAACTATCAGCGAGTAGCGATGGCGTTGGGCGGCGCGGATGTCGGCTTTGGCACCAAAGCCCTGGCGTTTATCGTGATTATTGTGGCCGGCCGGTTCTTGATTCATCTGCTGGCCAAATGGTCGCGGCATATTACGTGGATTCCGGTGATCAAGCAGGCGAATAGCCTCGGCGGCGCCATTGTGGCTGTTATTTTTCACTACATTGCAATCTTCATCGTGCTGTCACTCTTGTTGTTGGTACAAAACACGTGGGTGACCTCACAGTACGCCGAGTCGGGAGCCGCACAGTTTATTGTGACAAATTCTCCGTTATTAAATAGCAACCAGTTCCAAAACTGGTTGGGTACAAGCGACAACCAGACAAATACCAGTAATACGACGCATACTGACAGCACGAACACTAGCGACAGTTCCAGCAGTAGTTATTAGGCCAATAACAACAGTGGCGTCCTACAAAGGTTATTGTGGGACGCCACTTTGCTTTGCTTGGATGAGTGTAGTGGTACCAGAAGTGCAGTGACACCTACCAAAAAAGGGACCCCGTCATCTATCGGTGTCCCCAGGGCGTCGGTTACCGGGCGCCCTTACGTTGTCAATACCTGCCGCAAAGTTGGTGTGCACACCGGCGGGACCCCGTACCCGCCGCGTTAGGTACTTGCTTAATTTTGTGGCGGATCAACGAGGGGGAGGCGGTGTGACAAGTGTAATCCGGCATTCATTTCCCCATACTTGACTAACAGTCTTGATTCATTGTAATCACTCAGCACGTCTGCGGCCATGCGGTCCAACTCGGCGGTGATCCCGGCACTCACCGAGGCGTCCCGTAATAACACGGTTGCTCGTCTAATCATGTTATATTCCCGCAGTTGGCGTAACGCGCGGTGATAGTGATCAACGGTAGCTTGTTTAACTGTTAAAGTTGCGGTATCCATTAGGCACACCTCCTACCCAGAGCGTTATTTTTCCCCACGCCCATAGTTTATATGCAGTTGTCCCAAAAGTCCGTCACTTTTCTGATATTTGACTATTTTATTTTTAGAAAGCGGCGCGGGCCGGTTAGAAAGCGCGAGCTCGTTTCAATACCTGGCAGCAGCCGGCAATCCTCGTGGCGCGGTTCACCAAGCCATAGTGCTCCCGCCCACTCAGCAGGGCCCACTAACTTCCGCACCCCACGCGTGTTATAATGACGGAATAAATTACTCGAGGAGGATCATAATGGCTGAACCGATACGGATTGCGTACCTATACGAAGACTTGATGAACACGTACGGTGACAGTGGCGACGTGAAGATTCTCCGTTACCTGTTAGAACAGCGCGGGTATACCGTGCAGGTCGATAACGTGAGTCTGGGTCGCGACTTTGATGCGGACAATTACGACTTTGTGTTCTTCGGCGGTGGGCAGGATTACGAACAGACCGTGGTGGCCAAGGATATTAGCCGCTTCAAAGACACGCTGACTAAGTACATCGAGGCGGGCTACCCGATGCTGGGTATTTGTGGTGGCTACCAGTTCTTGGGTACCAAGTACGAAATGGTCGACGGTACTACCATTCAGTGTCTGGGTATCCTGCCTTTGCACACGGTGTTCCGTCCAGAGGCCCGGATGATCGGGGATACCAAGTACGAAACGGACTTTGGCACGGTCACCGCTTTTGAAAACCATAGCGGGTGTACCTACTTTGATGACAAAGACAAGTTACGGCCGTTCGGTAAGGTGGTGGAAGGCTTCGGTAATAACCCGGAGGAAGGCGTTGAAGGGGTGCGGTACAAGCAGACCTTTGGCAGCTACTCTCACGGTCCGCTATTGCGGAACATGAACGTCGCACGGGCGTTTGCTGATATGATCGTCAAGCGGCACGAGCAGCGGGTCAACGTTGCGGTGCCAGCATAAATGTAATCACGGTTCGTAGCACATGCTACGGGCCGTTTTTTTGTTCCTCAACGGCAGTGATGGGGGTCACATCAGTTCCCGTTGCGTCTCATCATGGTGATTGCGCTTGTCGTCTGGATATGTTTCACGTGAAACTGTCCGGAGTCGCGTTCGCGGGTTGTTAAAGCATGCTGGGTGGGCTAAAATTGAACATGACGTGAAACGCGTAGGTGTTCCACAATTATCTGTTCACAAAGCCTGTTGTAGCGGGCAATAGCTAAAATTTTAGACGATGAGGAGACGGCAATGAATCCAGAAGAATTTGCGGCCGCATTGGCACGGTTTGACGTGGTATTAAGCGCCGAGCAGCAAGCACAATTTGCCGAATATTATTCGTACCTGGTGGCAGAGAACCAAAAGATGAACCTGACGGCCATTACTGCTGAGGGTGATGTCTATCTCAAGCATTTTTACGACTCGGTCACGCCCTTACTGGAATTTCCGGAGTTATGGACGACCACGGTCACGCTGTGTGACGTCGGCGCCGGAGCCGGGTTCCCGTCGTTACCGATGAAAATCCTCAACCCGCACTTGGAGGTCACCATCGTGGACTCCCTGCAAAAGCGGATCGACTTTCTGGAGCGACTTTGCCAACGGCTCCACCTCGACGGTGTCCACCTTGTGCACGCGCGCGCGGAGGAATTTGGGCGCAAGCAATCACCCGACCGGGAATCGTTTGGGTTGGTCACCGCACGGGCGGTCGCAGCTCTCGACGTACTGGCGGAACTGTGTTTGCCGTTAGTGCAACTGGGTGGCAAGTTTATTGCGATGAAGGGGGCCCAGGGTGCTAACGAACTGGCCCAAGCCGATAAGGCCATCAAGATTCTGGGTGGTCATGTGGTTGCGGACCGGGCACTGACGTTACCCGTCGAGGAGGCCCCACGGCACCTCGTGGTCATCGACAAAGTGGTACGGACGCCGAAGAAGTACCCGCGTAAGCCCGGAACACCAGCAAAACAACCAATTGGGGGACAGTAAGCATGGCATTCAACTTTTTTAACCGCAAAAAGGCTGACGGTGAAGTCGTTCGGAAGATTCCCACGGACGCCATTGTGCCTAATCGCTTTCAGCCGCGCAAAGTGTTTCAGGAAGAGTCACTGAATGAACTAGCACTAACAATCAAGCAGCACGGGCTACTCCAACCCATTGTGGTGCGTGAATACGAACCGGGTCACTACGAGATCATCGCGGGTGAACGGCGCTTTCGGGCGGTGACCACGCAACTGGCCTGGACGGAGATTCCCGCCATCGTGACCACAATGGCTGATGACGAATCGGCCGCCATGGCGTTGATTGAAAACCTGCAACGGGCAGACTTGTCGCCAATCGAAGAGGCGCAGGCGTACGCGGACTTGATGAACCAAAACGCGATCACCCAGGAGGGCATCGCGCGGCGGGTCGGCAAGAGCCAGTCGTTTGTGGCCAACAAGTTGCGGCTGCTCAAACTCAGCCAGCCGGTCCAGGCAGCCATTATGAATGGTTCCATTACGGAACGGCAGGGCCGGGCGATGCTTAAGTTGGATGATCACCAGCAGCAGCACGTCTTGGACCGCATCGCGGCGGATCGCCTGAACGTTAAGGAGACCGAGGCGCTGGTGCAAAGCATCCTCAATCCCGACGCGGTGGACAACCATGCCGGTAAGGGCCGTCCAGCCAAGAAGACGGCCAAGAAAGCCCAACGGCGGTCAACGCTGAACAAGGACGCCCGGGTGGCGGTGAACACCATCAAGAAGTCGCTCAAGTTGGTCCAGCAGGCGGGGATGAACGCCTCGATGCGTGAAGAGGACGCAGACGGCATTCACCGCATCATTATTGAAATTCCTGATGCCCAGGTGACGGATGGCAAAGCTGCCAAAGCTACGAACCGTCCCACCAAGGCACAAACGAGCAAATAGTAAATACAGCATGACAGGATGCGTAAAGTTAACGGTTTGAATTGGAGGTCAACATGGCACACGTAATTGCGGTGGCGAACCAAAAGGGCGGTGTGGGTAAAACCACGACGACCGTCAATCTGGGTGCGTGCCTCGCGAACGCCGGCAAACACGTTTTGATTGTGGACGCTGACGCGCAGGGTAACGCAACCAGCGGGGTAGGTATCGATAAGCCCCGCGTTGAAAAAGATATTTATGACGTTTTGGTGGACGAGGAGCCCATCACCTCCGCAATTTTGCACACGGATCACCCGGGATTGGATATTGTGCCGGCGACGATCCAGTTAGCAGGGGCGGAGATTGAGCTGACTTCACAAATGGCGCGCGAAATGCGCCTGAAGTTAGGCTTGGCACCCGTGCGCGCGGATTATGACTACATTTTGATTGACTGCCCACCATCATTGGGCCAGTTGGCCATTAACGCGTTCACCGCCACGGATACGATTCTCATTCCGGTACAAAGTGAATACTACGCCCTGGAAGGGTTGAGCCAGTTACTGAACACGGTTAAGTTAGTACAGAAGCACTTCAATCCCGATTTGGCAATTGAAGGCGTGCTACTGACGATGTTTGACGCCCGGACGAAGCTGGGCAACCAGGTCATCACGGAAGTACGCTCCCACTTTGGTGATAAGGTGTACCACACCGTTATTCCGCGGTTGACCCGGTTGGCGGAGGCCCCGAGTTACGGGCAGCCCATCGTGGACTTTGACCCGAAGTCACGGGCGGCGGCAGTGTATGAAGATTTAGCGCGGGAGGTGCTTGCAGCTCATGGCGAATAACAAGAACAAAAAGGGGCTTGGTCGCGGGATCGACGCGATCTTTAGCAACTTCGAGGATCAGGAACCCCAGATGGACGCGGTCACGGAAATCAAGCTGGACGAGATCCGGCCCAATCCGTATCAGCCCCGGCGGACGTTCGACGAGGACGCGCTAAACGACCTGGCTAAGTCGATCAAGGAAACCGGGGTCTTCCAGCCCATTATCGTGCGTGAAAGTGTTAACGGGTACGAGATCATCGCCGGTGAACGGCGGTACCGGGCTTCCAAGCTGGCGGGGAAGGATACCATCCCGGCCATCATCCGCAGCTTTGACGATGAGTCGATGATGGAAGTCGCCGTGCTGGAGAACCTGCAGCGCGAGGACCTGTCACCCATCGAAGAAGCCCAGGCGTACGATACGCTGATCAAGAAGCTGAACATCACCCAGGCCGAGGTCAGCAAGCGGTTGGGGAAGAGTCGGCCATACATTGCCAACTACCTCCGCCTATTGTCGCTCCCCGAGGCGGTCAAGAAGCTCGTCAGCAACGGTGACCTGTCGATGGCGCAGGCGCGTAGCCTGCTGAGCCTGAAGCGGAAGTCGCAAATCGTGCCGATGGCCAAGAAGACGGTCAGCGAGGGGTTGACGGTACGGCAACTGGAAAAGCTGATTGCCCAGGCCAATGCTAATGGCCGGACGCCGGCCAAGACGACGCGCAAAGTGGTGAAGTCGCCGTACGTGCGGGCCAGTGAGAACCAGTTAGGGGACCGCTTTGGGACCAAGGTCAACATTGCCCAAACCAAGAAGGGTAAGGGTAAGATCGAAATTGACTTTGAAAGTGAAGCAGACCTAAACCGTGTGTTAGCATTACTAGATGTAAACCTAGATTAAGGCGCGTGGAGGTACGAGTATATGTACGATTTACACGATATTGTGGAAATGAAAAAACCGCATGCTTGTGGCACCAATAGTTGGGAAATTATTCGCATGGGTGCCGATATCAAGGTGAAGTGTCAGGGTTGTGGCCACATCGTCATGATGAGCCGCCGCGACTTTGAGAAGCGCCTGAAGAAGGTTTTGCAGCACGCAGAGCACGACGCGCAAGCATAGTGCCGCCACGTACTGGTCAGTTACAGATTATCAAGAGAAAGTAGGAATATTGTCATGTCACTTACAGCCGGAATCGTCGGGTTGCCGAACGTCGGCAAGTCGACCCTGTTTAACGCAATTACCAAGGCGGGGGCCGAGATGGCTAACTACCCGTTTGCCACCATTGATCCTAACGTGGGGATGGTCGAGGTGCCAGATAGTCGTCTGGCCCGCATCGATGAGTTGATTCCCGCCAAGAAGGTGATCCACACCACCTTTGAATTTACCGACATTGCCGGGATCGTGAAGGGTGCCAGCAAGGGTGAAGGCCTGGGGAACAAGTTCTTGGAGAACATTCGCCAGGTGGACGCCATCGTGCACGTGGTGCGGGCGTTTGATGACGACAACATCACCCACGTTAACGGGAAGATCGATCCCATCGACGACATGGCCACCATTAATATGGAGTTGGCCATCGCGGATCTGGACAGTGTGAATAAGCGTTACGCCAAGGTTGAGAAGACGGCCCGGGCGCACGACAAGGACGCCGAGGCCGAGTTTGAGGTCCTGAAGAAGATCAAGCCGGTATTGGAAAACGGTGATCCAGTGCGCAGCATCGACTTTGACAAGGACGAACAGAAGATTGTGAAGGGGTTGTTCCTGCTCACGAGCAAGCCCGTGCTGTATGTGGCCAACATCGCTGAAGAGTACATGGCGAACCCGGATGAGAGTCCGTACATGGCGGACATTAAGGCGCAGGCCGAGAAGGAAGGCGCTGAGGTAATTGCCCTGGCTGCCGAGGCCGAAGAGGAAATTAGTGAGCTGGACGATGACGACAAGGCTGACTTCCTGGCTTCCGAAGGCGTGGATGAATCCGGGCTGGACAAGCTAATCAAGGCTAGTTACCACCTACTGGGTCTGGCAACCTTCTTCACGGCCGGCGGTAAGGAAACCCGGGCATGGACGTTCCGGCGGGGGATGAAGGCGCCGCAGGTTGCGGGCATCATTCACTCGGACTTTGAGCGCGGGTTCATCAAGGCGGAAACGATGTCCTTTGACGACTTGGATAAGTACGGCAGCGTGGCGGCGGTCCGCGAGGCTGGCCGGCTCCGCCAAGAAGGCAAGGAGTACGAGGTCCAGGACGGGGATATCATCGAGTTTAGGTTTAACGTGTAGAAGGTTGCGCAGGCCTATGGCACTCATTTCCATTCCATACGGTAGCCAGCCTGGCACGTACCTGAGCGCATGACGTAGTAACCATCGGTAATGAAAGTAGGGCAGAGTAGTGGCAAAAAAAGCAAAGCAGCAGGAACAGCAGCCAACGGAGCCGGAACAAACGGTCGACGAGATGTTGGCACAACTGACGAAGAAGAACGCAGAATACGTGGTCAAGTTCCGCCGGTCGATGAAGGACAGCGGCGCTGACGACGCCAAGGAAACGGCAGAATTAAAGAAGATGCTGCCGGAGATGTTGAAGGGTCAGCGTGAAGGTAAGCCGGCAGTGCAACTGTTTGGCCCGGCCGTGGAGCGGGGGAACAAAGTTGCCTCGTCCAAAACAGCAGTCGATCCCATTCAGCAGCAGCCGTTTTGGATTTCAACGGCCGACCTGGGCTTCACGTTTCTGGCCATCTTTGCCGTTCTGTACGGCTTGATTGGTAGCTTTTCGAAGGTATCGGGCAGCCAAGGCGGTGGGTTCGCCTCACTGGTTATTATGTCGTTTGTGGCGGCATTGGTGTTCACGTACTACACCCAGTGGAGCCTTACCCCCAAGGGCGAACGGCCAAAGTTCTGGTTCATTGCTATCGGCGGGATTATCCTGATTATTTTTGCTTCCCTGGCATCATCCTACCTGACGGTGGTGAAGTCGTTCTTGACGTCACCAATGAACAACTGGGGCCTGTTTATCCTCGCGGTCGTCGCCTACGGGATTCACTACCTGTTGAAGTCGCGCTACCACCTGCGCAGCTTCTTTGCCCCACTACCACGGCGGTAATGATGATCAATGTAGCGGTTGCCATCAGGCAGCCGCTTTTTTGGTGCCTGATGGTTTAAGTACGGTAATGGTCCGTTGTCTGGATATCCTCGCGCATGTTATAAATTAAACAAGCAAAGTTATACGAATGTTGAATTTACGCCCCATTGTGGGGCATAGCGTCACCTACAGGCAATGTTTTTTGCTAAAAAAGCGTTTACAAAAAATGATGTAAGCGCTACACTAATGTTGTCGATAGGAATATTAGTGAGTGTTACTGTTAAGTCAGGCATGATCACGAACCAAAGGCGCATGAGCGCTCGGTTTGTGGTCATTTTTTATTGTCATTTTTTTGAACGGAGATGAGAAAAATGCTACGCATAGCCCAAGTGTTAAATCACAATGCTGCCTTAGTTAACATTGATGATCATCGGGAAGCCATTGTGAGGGGGAAAGGTGTGGCTTTTAACAAGCGGAAGGGTGATCCGGTTTCGGCCGACCGGGTGGAAAAGATTTTTTATCTCAACACTGCAACTGCTCGTGAAAATTTATTTCTCTTACTCAAAGATATTCCCATTGATGTAGTGACGACGACGTATGAAATTATCGACATGGCAAGAAGCAGGTTTCATGTTCGGATTCTTGATTATATCTACATCACTCTTAGCGACCACATTTTAGGTGCTTACACGCGTATGCAGGCGGGAACTTACAAAGAAACTATGGTTCCGGACCTGCGGCAGCATTACCCACACGAGTACGCGGTGGCTGACGTCGCGTTGGATATCATTCAGCGTAACTTGAAGGTTAATTTTCCTGAGTCAGAGGTACGCAGCTTGGCGTTACATTTCATTAATGCTTCAGGTGACGTTAACGCTGCCACTGCTGATGACGATACTAGTGACGCTGGAAGGGATACCACTGAAGCCGTGAACAACATCGTGTTAGATGTACTGAATCATCACAACATTTACCGCTCGGCGAAGAATGGTAATTACTATGACCGATTCATGATTCACCTTCAGTATCTGGTTGATCGCATTAGGCACCTAGAAACTGACCAGACGCAACTAGCGCCCGAAGTAGAAGAGGATTACCAGCGAATGTATCCCCAATCTTATGCAATTGGTGTGGAAATATTTAACCGGATTAGGGCAGAACTATTTGCCGGTATTAGCAATAATGAGCGTCTGTATTTCATTATTCACATCCAGAGATTGCTTGGGGAAAAGCCACAAAAATTTTGTAAGGAGTGATTGATATGGCAACAAAAGAAGAAATTTCAATGACTGGTTTTGCAATTGTTGCGTATGCAGGTGATGCCAAAACGGCGTTGCTGCACGCACTAGATAGCGCCCGCGCAGGTGACTTTGATAAGGCACGTGAATTTGTTAAGGATTCGGAATCCTCCATCAACGATGCCCATAATGAGCAGACTAAGTTGCTCAGTAAAGAGGCTGGTGGTGAGGATCTTGATGTTACCTTCATCATGGTTCACGGTCAGGATACTTTGATGACCACAATGATGCTGAAGGATGAGGTTACCTACTTCATTGATGAATATGAACGTCTTGCCAAAATTGAACAGAAACTCGGTCTCAAAGAACACGTTTAATCCACTCGTTTGAACCTAGGGGGTTTCGTTATGAACTGGATTGTTAAACAGATCGAGAAAGCCCAACCGTTCTTCAAGAAACTGTCTGCCAACATTTATTTGCAGGCGGTCCGTGATGGGTTTATCTCGTTAATGCCAATCATTATCTTTTCAAGTATCTTTATTCTGGTAGCCGACGTGCCAAATATCTGGGGATTCTACTGGCCTACGGCGGTGAGTGATTCACTAAATAAAGTCTATAACTTCTCGATGGGTGTGCTATCACTGATGGCAGCCGCTAACGTTGCGCGGGCATTAACTCGTAGCAAGAACGTACGGTTACCAAAGGTGGACCAAATGCCTGAAGCTGCGGTTATGTTTGGGGCCCAAATCAGCTTCCTGCTGGTCGCCGTTGATCCCTTCACCACTAAGACTGGTGCTTACTTTGACACGGCCTACATGGGCACTAAGGGTTTGATTTGTGCCTTCCTGGTAGCATTTATCGTACCAAACATCTACTACGTCTGCTTCAAGCACCACATCACCATCAAGTTGCCTGAACAAGTCCCACAAAACATTTCGTCCGCTTTCACTAACATCATTCCGTTTGCGTTTGCCACGACGTTCTTCTGGTTGTTTGATGTTGTTTTCCGGACACTTACGCACACCAACCTGGCTGCATGGATCATCCAGGTACTATCACCACTGTTTACGGCGGCCGATGGTTACCTAGGTCTGGCAATTGTTTACGGCGCGATGGCCTTCTTCTGGTTCATCGGTATTCAAGGTCCATCCATTGTTGAACCAGCGGTTACGGCTATTTACCTGACCAACGTTGAAGCCAACCTGCACGCATTCCAGGCCGGCGCACACGCAACCAACATTCTGGCACAAGGTACGCAATACTTTATCGCCACGATCGGTGGTACTGGTGCAACGTTGGTTATCACCTACATGTTCGCCTTGATGTCTAAGTCCAAGGAACTAAAGGCGGTCGGGCGTGCCGGGGCGATTCCTGTTTCGTTCGGGGTTAACGAACCAATTCTGTTTGGTGCCCCGCTAATTCTGAACCCAATTTTCTTCCTGCCATTTATCATCACACCAATTTTGAATGTATGGCTGTTCAAGATCTTCGTTGATGTTTTAGGTATGAATGCCTTCATCTACAACCTGCCTTGGACGACGCCTGGTCCAATTGGTATCTTCATGGGTACCGGGTTCGCGATGTTGTCATTACTGTTCATTGTGTTGATTTTGGTACTAGACTTTGCATGTTACTACCCATTCTTCAAGGTTTACGATGCGCAAAAGGTTGCTGAAGAAGCTGCGGCTGCTGCTGATGGCACCGCTCCGGCTACTGAAGCTACACCAGTTGAAATTGATAGCGGCGAAATTCCGCTGAGTATGACTAAGGACGGTAAGAACCTGAACATCATGGTTATTTGTGCCGGTGGTGGTACTAGTGGTATTTTGGCCAACTCGCTGAACAAGATGGCGAAGGAAGACAATTTACCGGTCGAAGCTGCTGCGGCAGCTTACGGTGCACATGGTGATTTGCTTCCCGACATGGATGTCGTAGTTTTGGCTCCACAAATGGACGCGATGCGTGATTCACTGAAGGCTGAAGCTGATGCATCTAACGTTAAGATGATTACGACTACTGGTAAGCAGTACATTGACCTAACGCGGCACGCGGACAAAGCCCTCGACTTTATTATCAACAAACTACGCGGTAACGATGACGGCTCAGATACACCAAATTCACCAGCGACTGCTTAATAAGGAGGAATAATTAATCATGTCTGATTTGTTAAATCGAGTGACTAGTCTACACCACGGCTTTATCTGGGGTGGTGCCACGGCTGCTTATCAAGTTGAGGGTGCCACCACAGCCGATAGCAAGGGCAAAACGATGTGGGATGACTACCTAAAGGCGCAAGGACGTTTTGCACCCGATCCGGCTAGTGATTTCTACCACCGGTACCCGACAGACATTAAGCTGGCACAGAAATATGGCTTGAATGCGATTCGGGTTTCCATCGCGTGGACGCGTATTTTTCCCAAAGGGTATGGTGAGCCAAACCAGGCCGGGGTCGAGTACTACCATAAGTTATTTAAGGAGTGTCTTGATCACGGGTTAACGCCTTATGTATCACTGCACCACTTTGATTCTCCGAAGACGTTGTTTGATGATGGCGACTGGTTGAACCGTAAGAACATTGATTACTTTGTTCAGTACGCGGAGTTCTGCTTCAAGGAATTCACGGAGGTTAAGAACTGGTTCACAATCAATGAACTGATTTCGTTGGCACTATCCCAGTATATTGCTGGTAACTTCCCGCCTAACCACCACTTTGACGTGACAAGCGCCATTCAGGCGGAGCATAACGAATTGCTGGCTCACGCGCGAGTAGTTAACCTGTACAAGTCGCTTAATCTCGATGGGCGTATTGGCCTGATTCATGTCTTGCAGCCAATTTACCCGATCACTGATAGTGCAGCCGACAAGCACGCTGCGGCTTTGTATGATGCGTTCATCAATCGCTTCCTGTTGGACGGTACGTTCTTAGGTGAATACACCCCAGAGACGATGTCGTTGATCAACGAAATTTTGCAGAAGAACGATGCACACCTAGACATTCAGGATGGTGATATGGACATCTTGAAGGAGGCATCGACGCAAAATGATTACTTCGGCATGAACTACTACCAGTCCGCATTTATGCAGGCCTATGATGGTCCTAGTGGTAACCAGTTTAATGGGACCGGTGAGAAAGGAACAACGTCGTTTAGCTTCCACGGTGTTGGGCAAATGGTACAAAAGCCAGGTGTGCCAACCACGGACTGGGATTGGAATATTTATCCAGAGGGCCTGTACGATGTTTTGAAGCGTGTGGCTCGGGAATATCCTAACAGTCACATGATCATGATTACCGAGAATGGCCTGGGCTTGAAAGAACAGTACCATGGTGAAGAAATCATGCAGGATGATAAACGCATTGATTTTATTGACCAGCATATGGCGGCCGTTTTGAAAGCACGGGCTGAGGGCGTTAACGTTCAAGGTTACTTTGTCTGGTCGTTGCAGGATCAGTTCTCCTGGGCCAACGGTTACAACAAGCGCTACGGTTTATTCTACGTAGACTTTGATACGCAGGAACGGCACGTGAAGAAGAGCGCGCTGTGGTTCAAAGCTTTAGCTGATACGATGTAGGATTCGGTTACAATCACCCCTTTGGCGCGACGTTGATGTCGCGCCTTTTTGTGAATTGAGCCGGAAAAATTTATTCAAGTGAGGTAATTGCGATGAGCAGTTTGTGGAACAAATTAATTCCACCAACGACGTGGACAGTCACGTTTCCTGATAGGGACACAGCCCACCAGGTATACCAACATGCTGGTTATGCAGTAGTACACGCACTGGCAAGCACTGGCGTCGTGAACGGGGATACTTGGTACGTCAATACCCGAATGAAGGAGGCAGATTTTAAGTCCCATTTTGTCCGGGCCATGAACCAGCGGGCGGTCAAGCCTGACCAGTACACGTTGGCGGTGACACGCATTGGTTGGGGCGCCGCATTACGATGATTTGGTTGTGAAGAATACGGGTAGAAACGTGAAGCTTGCAGTCAGGAAATTGTTGTCGACTTAAGTAACAAAGCGATTAAACTCCTGCCATAACTCGCTAATGTTCGGCTTTATCCCCGTAAATAACGCTAATAATTGCCAAGTCCGCCCGAAGGTGCTAAACTCACTACAATTCTAAAAAAGGTAGGTTAATAAATTGACTAATTGGGATACCAAGTTTGAACGGCGTGGGTTTACGTTTGATGATGTCTTGCTAATACCAGCAGAGAGCCATGTGCTCCCGAATGAAGTCGACTTATCCGTGGACCTCGCGGACAATCTCCACTTGCACATCCCAATTATCAGTGCGGGGATGGACACAGTTACGGAAAGTGCCATGGCCATCGCGATGGCCCGTCAGGGTGGTCTTGGGGTCATCCACAAGAACATGTCCATCGAGGCGCAGGCTGAAGAAGTTGCCATCGTGAAGCGCGCCGTTAATGGTGTTGTGGGCAAGCCATTCACCGCTACGGCTGACCAGACCGTCGCAGAAGCCGCGGCTACTATGGATGCAGAGCACATCAGCGGGGTACCGATCGTCGCTGGGAAGGATGACCACCACTTGGTCGGCATCTTGACCAACCGGGACCTCCGTTACGTCGCTGACCGCAACGTACCGATCGCTGAAGTTATGACCAAAGACGTGGTCACCGCTCCGGTGGGCACAACTTTGGAACAGGCGGAAGCCATTTTCCAGGAACACAAAATTGAAAAGTTGCCGTTGGTTGACGCCAACGGTGAGCTGGCTGGTCTGATCACCATCAAGGACTTGCGTCAGGTCACCCAGTTTCCGAACGCCGCTGTCGACGCTCAGGGTCGCCTGTTGGTCGCTGCGGCAGTAGGGGTCACTAGTGACACCTTTGAACGTGCCCAAGCTCTCCTCGATGCCGGTGCGGACGCCATCGTCATTGATACGGCCCACGGTCACTCCGCTGGCGTGCTACGCAAGATTGCAGAAATCCGCGAGCACTTCCCCAAGGTGACATTGATCGCCGGGAACGTGGCCACGGCCGAAGCTACCCAGGCGCTTTACGACGCGGGTGTAGACGTGGTCAAGGTCGGCATCGGACCAGGTTCGATTTGCACAACCCGGATCGTGGCCGGTGTTGGCGTACCGCAGTTGACCGCCGTGTACGACTCTGCTAGTGTGGCCCGCAAAGTTGGTAAGACCATCATTGCCGATGGTGGGATCAAGTACTCTGGTGACATCGTTAAGGCCCTGGCTGCCGGCGGTAACGCCGTGATGCTGGGTTCGATGTTGGCAGGGACCGACGAAGCTCCTGGCCAGATGGAATTCTTTAATGGCCGTCGTTACAAGACTTACCGGGGGATGGGTAGCCTGGGTGCTATGGAAATGGCCCACGGCTCATCCGACCGGTACTTCCAGTCTGGCGTTAATGAAGCCAACAAACTCGTGCCGGAAGGTATTGAGGGCCGGGTTGCCTACAAGGGTTCAGCTGGCGACGTCTTGTTCCAGATGGTTGGTGGCCTCCGTTCGGGGATGGGCTATGTTGGTGCACCCGACATTAAGCACCTGAACGACAACGCGCAGTTTATGCAGATTTCGAATGCGGGTCTGCGTGAAAGTCACCCACATGACGTGCAAATTACCAAGGAAGCTCCTAACTACAGCGTTAAGTAAATTAAACTAATCATCACGGGATTGTGGCATGAAATATTGTCACGGTCCCGTTTTTTATTGTCCGCAAGGGCGTGGATAGCAATTGGTCCAGTGACTGGGGGCTGTTTTTGCTATAATAGGCGGGTAAGCACAAACGAGCGGAGGGCTAGCGGTATGTGGATCTGGTTATTCAACTTTTTCTTCCATAACATGTTGTTTCGCGAAATTATCATCGTGGTCCTGATGGTCTGGGTACTTTTTCGCTTTTACCACGAATACATGCGCGCGGCTAATAGCCACAGTGACCGCATCCGCCGCTTTGGTACGCGAAACATCGTGATTTTTACCCGCAAAGTGCTGGTGACCCTGCTGTTGGTGTTAGTCCTGGTATTAGCTTACGATCGCGTCCTTCCACATTGGGGGATCGGTGCAGAGCAGGCGTTGGCGGCGCGCAAAGCCGACCGCGCCAATAGCCAGTCACAGGCAGCTAGTCTGCAGCGCGTGTCCCGTTCGAGCAGCAAGGCGACCAGTAGCAAGCGTGTTAGTAGCAAGGTTAGCCACAGTAGTCAGACCAAGCAAAGTAGCCACAAGTCTAAGACGCGCCGTAGCCGTAAGCAGGTCGCTAAGCGCTCAAGTAGTAGCCAGAACTTGAATCGCGGCAGTAAACAGACGGCAGTCGCCATCGTCCAGCGGTACTTTAAGAAACACCCGGATGAAAAGTCGTCCGATATTGACACGTTTAAGTATGCGGGGAAAACGACCGCGTACGAGCGGGTGGCCTACCAGGTTGGTGGCTACGCGAAGGGCAACACGAAGATGCTCCACCTGTTCTATGTCTACAAGGACGGGCGAATCGCGACGGTTTATTAGTTAAAGCAAAGGTGTAGACGGTGCGTGACCGTCAGCGGGGGCCGCCGGGTGCGGGCCCCGCTTTGGTTCTTGGTGGCTAAATGGCCAAACCCGGGTCTTTTAGTCAGAGTGCCTTGTTAACCCGGTGCGCTACGCTCGCGCACTAAACGAGCTCCGCGAACCAGCAGCCTGCCACATGAGTCACTTCACCCATAATGGCAAAGTACGAGCCATCATGGGTGAAGCACCTCACGCTATGGCTGCTAATCTAGTGTGCTACGCTCTCGCACTTATAAACTTCTCCTAAGCTCCCTCCGTTGCGTAGTATTAATAAACCATTCTGCTAGAATCAAACTATAAAAGTGTTTCGATAAGGAGCCTAATTATGAAAATTCTGATCGTTGACGATGATAAAGAAATCGTCCAGTTACTCAGCATTTACGCCACTAATGAAGGCTACGAGCCTATTGCTGCCTACAGTGGTAAAGAGGCCATTACTAAATTAGCGACCAATCCCGATACTGCCCTGATGATTCTCGACATCATGATGCCTAATATGTCTGGTATCGAAGTGGTCAAGGAAGTTCGTAAAGATAATCAGATCCCCATTATCATCGTGTCCGCCAAGACTGCCGACATGGACAAGATCCAGGGCCTGATCACCGGTGCCGACGACTACGTTACTAAGCCGTTCAACCCGCTGGAAGTTATGGCGCGCGTCAAGAGTCTTCTACGGCGGAGTGAGGGCCAGGTGCAGAATACGACGCCAGATACCCTGGAAGTGGGGCCCCTTAAAATCAATAAGGATAGCCATGAAGTCGTGACCTTGACCGGGAAGCAGATTCAGCTGACCGCTTTGGAGTTCGGGATCCTTTACCTGCTAGCTAGTCACCCCAACCGTGTCTTTTCTGCGGACGAAATTTTTGAGCGCGTTTGGCAGCAGGAATCCATCGTGTCGGCTAAGACAGTCATGGTGCACGTTTCCCACCTGCGCGACAAGATTGAGGAAGCCACTGGTGGCGAGAAAGTCATCGAGACTGTTTGGGGCGTAGGCTACAAAGTCGAAGGCTAAATAAGTACGTTGGGGGGATGGTCGTCCTCGGGGACAGTACGTGTGGCGTATTGGCGCCCGGTGGTTGGCCATGCCCCCTTTGGGTAAGGGAGAGGTAATATGGGCGAAAAAATCCGCCTCACCGCGAAGGAGAAATCTGAATTACTAGTTGAGGGTGTCGTCACGATCATCCTGCTCCTACTGCTGAACTTTGCCATCGTGGTGATGCTCAACCAGATGATTGCTAGCAGCCCGCAGTGGCAGGAGGCAATCTTTACCATCAAGAGTACCCTGGCGTTTGGCCCCGAGCACAGTTGGCACCTGTGGAGTTGGGAAAACATCTTCATCGGCATGATGGGTGTGATCGATGCGGTCATCGTATATTGGCGGCTCATTCGGCGCTACCACCAGATGCAGATGCGCCACGTCATCAGCGAGCTGCATTACATCGCCGATGGTCACCTTGACCATCGTATCCACCTGGCCGTGAACTCCGACCTGCAGCGCGTGGTTGATAGCATCAACGCGTTGGTGGAATCCACGGTGGAATCCATGAACGAAGAACGGCGAATCGAGGCCAGCAAAGACGAACTGATTACGAACGTCAGCCACGACATCCGCACGCCGCTGACGTCCATCATTGGCTACCTGGGGCTGATTGAGGACAAACAGTACCACTCGGAGGAGGACATGCAAAAGTACGTCCACACGGCCTACCTGAAGTCCAAACAGATGAAGGTGTTGGTTGAGGACCTCTTTGAGTACACCAAGGCCCGGCAGACGACCACCAAGATGAACGCACAGCGCTTCGATATGGCCGCGATGCTGGATCAGCTCGCCGCCAGCTTTGAACTGGAAGCCGAAAAGCGCGGCATCGAGTTTGTGGTGGATAGTGACCCGAAGCCGCTGATGATGGAGGCTGATACCGACAAGTTGGGACGGGTCTTTAATAACCTGATCGTGAACGCCCTGAAGTACGGCAAGGGGGCGCGGCATATTTACCTTAACAGCGAGAAGATCGGCAAGGAAGTCATCATTCACGTTTCTAACGACGGGGCGGAGATTCCGAACGATTCGTTGAGCCAGTTATTTGATCGGTTCTACCGGGTTGAGGAAAGTCGGTCCCAGGAAACGGGTGGCTCTGGCCTTGGCTTGGCGATTGCACAGAGTTTCATTACCCTCCACGGCGGGTACATTTACGCGGAATCAAGTCCAAAATTGACGAGTTTTGTGATCCATTTGCCGTTGCGTATTGGTGAGCAGTTGGCCCATAATGGAAAGCAGGGTTTACCAGCGGGTACCAGTAACCAGAGCGCCACGAATTAGTCGTGGTGACACCGCACTCGTGGGTGCGGAATACATAAGCACGTTGCGTGAACTCAAAAATGTTGGTATGGAAGATGGAGACTTATTACGATGAAGAAATTGTTCAAAGTGGTTGTGGCGCTGTTAGCCGCAATCACCGTTGCTAGTGTTGCGGTTCCAGTAGCGACGGCCCACGCCGCCACGGATGCCAATATTAACGCGTCGGCTGCCATTGCCATTGACGCCGATAGCGGCAAGATTATGTACGCTAAGAACGCAAACCAAGCGCTGCCAGTAGCGTCCATGTCGAAGTTGCTGACGATCTACTTGGTACGTGAGGCCATCAAGCAGGGCAAAATTAAGTGGACGGACACCATCAGACCCAGCAAGGCCCTTGCGGCGTTGAGCCAGAACCGGAGCTTGTCTAACGTTCCAATGCGGACGGACACCACGTACACGGTCAAGGAATTGTACCAAGCAACGTTGATTTACTCCGCGGATGCGGCGGCAATGTTACTCGGCGACGCGGTGGCCGGCAACCAGACGAAGTTTGTCCAGATGATGAACAACAAATTGCAGTCATGGGGCATCAAGGACGCCACGATCGTTAACGCCAATGGTTTGAACAACAGTGACCTCGGTAGCAACATGGTCCCTGGTACCGGTAAGAATGCGGAAAACAAGATGAGCGCTAAGGATATGGCCATTTTGGCTCGTAACTTGCTCAAGGATTACCCGGATGTCCTCAAGACAACGAGTATTACTAAGATGACGTTCCGTAAGGGCACCAAGGACGCCACGGAAATGGACAACTGGGATTGGATGCTACCCGGACTGATTGCTAGTTACTCCAAGCTCAAGGTCGATGGTTTGAAGACTGGGACGAGCGATGAGGCTGGCGATTGCTTCACTGGTACCGTCAAGATCAACGGTATGCGGATGATTACGGTGGTCCTGCACGCTAACGGTTCCGGCACGACGAAGCGGTTCGTGCAGACGGCTAAGTTAATGAGCTACGTGGTGCACAACTGGCAGACGGCTACGTTGGTCAAGAAGGGTGGTACGGTTAAGGGCCACAAGACCGCGACGGTCACCAAGGGTAAGAGCAAGACGGTAGCCATCGCGGCGAGCCGCACCCTGAAGACGGTGGTACCGACGGGGACGACCAGTGCAAACATCACCAAGACGTACACAAGCAAGAAGTTGGCGGCACCAGTCAAGCGTGGCGCAACGGCAGGCACCCTGGACGTGAAGGTCAAGGGCGACAACTTGGGCTACGTGGATGGCGCTGGTAGCAAGGTCGCCGTCACGACCAAGACGGCAGACGCAAAGGCTGGCTTCTTCCGGCTCTTGTTCCGCGGTATCGGTGAATTTTTCAGTAACCTGTTCTAATAGTAAGGCCCCGGCAATCCGGGGCCTTTTGCTATGTCCGGCAACCGCAGCCGTTGCTCACGGGCGAACATTAAGATTTGCTAGCAAAGACTTGCCACCGGTCCGGCCTTGTTGCACAATCGACGTACTGAAAGACGGAAAGGTAGATGCACAATGGAGTACTTCGACATTACGCCGAACGGAATGCAACATTTACGCACGGAAATTGAACGCTTAAAGCAGGAACGGCCCGCATTAATCAAACGGGTGGCCGCTGCGGCCGCCCTGGGGGACCGGTCCGAGAACGCGGAGTACACGGAATCGAAGCGTGAACTGCGCCACCTTGAAAGCCAGATGCGCTACATGGATAAACAGACACGTTACGGGCAGGTCGTGAAGCCCGTCGATGATGACGAGGCCACCCTGGGTAAAACCGTGGAGCTACTCTTTGACGATGATGACGAAAGTGAAACTTATCACTTGGTGGGTCCGGCCGAAGCCGACTTTGCACCGAATAATTTAACGAGTGTATCGCCGTTAGGACGGGCGATTCTGCACCACCACGTGGGTGATCAGTGCACCGTCGAGGCCCCCAATGGTGAATACGTTGTCAAACTTGTCGCGGCGCGGCTCACCCCGGGTATGCTATAATCTAGACAAACTTGTCTTGAATAGATAGGAGAAGACTATGGCAATTTCACTAACGGCATGTATTTTGCTATTAAAGGAACACCACTTGTTAAAGAGTAGTGCGGTTCAAAGTGATGTAAACGTCGAAATGACGGGCATATCCTATGATTCACGTAAAGTGGAGGGACCGACCCTGTTCTTTTGCAAGGGGGATAAATTCCGCCCTATCTACCTGTCGATGGCCAAGGACAGCGGGGCCACAACCTACGTGGCGGAAAAGCCGTACGTCGAAGGTAACGGGCTGAACGCCCTGATTGTGGTCAACATTACCAAAGCAATGGCGATCCTGAGCGCAGCGTTCTACGACTTTCCGCAGGACGACCTCGAGGTGATCGCCTACACCGGGACGAAGGGTAAAACCACATCGGCCTACTTTACGCGCGGCATTCTGGAGGCCGCACATCCGCACCACGTGGCGTTGTTTTCAACGATTGAACGGATTGTGGGGCCGAACCCCGACCAGCGGTTTAAGTCCGACCTGTCCACGCCCGAAAGTATGGACTTGTTCCACGATATGCGTGAAGCCGTCAATAACGGCATGACCCACCTTGTCATGGAGGTCTCCAGCCAGGCGTACCTGCGCAACCGTGTCTTTGGCCTGACTTACGATGTGGGTTTCTTCCTCAACATTACGCCAAACCACATTGGGCCGAACGAGCACCCTAACTTTGAAAACTACCTGCACAACAAGGTGCAGGTGCTGGTGAACTCGCGGCAGGTCGTTATTAACGCCGAGACGGAGCACTTTGACGCAGTGTACGCGGCGGCACGGACGACCACGTATGCGGACAGCATTTACCTACTTGCTAGCACCGACTTCAAGCCGACCAACCCGGACCTGCCGATCGATTTTCGCTATGAGCCAATCGAAACAGACCTGGAAATCAGTAAGTTTCGGCTGGTACCGGTGACCGATAAGGCCGTGGAGCTGAACATTGGTGGTCAGTACCAGCTCGGCCTAGTGGGCGACTTTAACGTCAGCAACGCTAGTGCTGCAATCATTGGTGCGGGGCTGATGGGGACGGATGCTACCAAAGCCGCGGCGGGGATCGCAAACGTGGCGGTACCGGGCCGGATGGAATCCGTCGTGGTGCCGCACCACGGACACGTGTTTATCGACGACGCGCACAGCTACACTAGCCTGCACACGTTGCTATCGTTTATGCACCGTGCGTACGCGGCACCCCACCTGCGCGTTGTGTTAGGTGCTCCAGGTGGCAAAGGTGTCGAGTTACGTGGCGACTTTGCCCGGGCGCTTAATGAACAGGCGACGGATGTTTACCTGACGACTGACGACCCAGAGTTTGAGGACCCGGCGGCCATTATCGACCAAATTGACGAGCAGATTGATCACGAGCGGGTCACGGTGCGGAAGGTTTTAGACCGGCGTGCTGCGATTCGAGCGGCGATTGCCGACAGTGCCGCCGATGATATCGTGCTGATTACTGGCAAAGGTGAAGAGGCGTCCCAGCGGGTTCGCGGCGTGGACGGCGAATGGCCGGGTGACGTGGTCGTGGCTAACCAGGAAGCGGCCAAGTTAGGCCAAGAAGAATCAAAGTAAACGTGATGGGTCGCGCTACCCATTTGCAAAAGCGCGTTCAAAAACCGGTGTTGGTTAAACACCGGTTTTTTTGTGTGGTTTCACCGTCATTGTAATGGTCAACTGTCCGCATATCTGTGCAACGCATCCAGATTTTGCTGGCTATCGTGCCCCAAAAGTTACCCAATTTTGCAGAACAACTGTCACTTATTGGTTCTAGACCAATATATGACAGCATAAAACGTTTACATATCAAAATCTCAGAAATGGTGTCAGCATACCTAACCGATAATGTGGCATTTCAGTGCTGGCGGGATTATCGTGAATTTATTGCATGACGGCTTTGGTGAGAAATACATAAAGACGACAGTCGTGATGGTATATACCAATTAATTAGTTAATATCTGGTACCAACCAATTTCTAGAAAGCGTTTGACGACGGCGTTGCTAGCGGTTACAATATTACTGGTTGGTACCAATTTGGGGAGGCGGTGTCGGTGACGCTAAGCGAGCAACCATTACACGAGCAGTTAGTTCAGGCATTACAAAAACAGATTCAAACGCGCATGTCGCCCCACGAGCGGCTACCCGGTGAGCGGGAGATTGCGGACCAGTACCGGGTCAGCCGCAATACCGTTCGGGCCGCCCTATCCAAGCTCGAAATGATGGGCCTGGTTTATCGCCGTCGTGGTCGGGGCACGTTTGTTGCCAACGATCCCAACGAGTCGACCGATTTGGCGGGCATGTACAGCTTTACCGAAGAAATGAACGCTTTGGGACGGCACCCGCGCTCGGAAATCATCTATTTGCACGAACAACCAGCCACGGAGTACCTCGCGGAACACCTCGGCGTGGATCTCGGTACCCCGACGTACAAAATGAAACGGGTGCGGTGGGCTGACGGCGTGCCACTGATGGTGGAACGTACGTTCATGCCAGCGGACCGGTTCCCGCGGCTGTCCGCTAAGGAAATTGAGCGGACGAGCCTCTACACCACGCTGCGGGACCATTACGGGTCACCGGTGTTGGATGCCCGTGAGTCGTTTTACGCGAGCTTGGTGCCCGATAAGGACGCCGAGTTACTCAAGGTACCACTAGGATCGCCCAGCTTGAATATCAGGCGGACATCCACCAGCATCAATAATGAAGTGATTGAGTACACCTTGAGTGTTGCGCGGGCTGACCAGTTTGTTTACACCGTTCGTCACCACCCGGGACGAACACAAAACAAGTAGTGAAGGTTGAGGAGGATTTAGCATGTTTAGTAAGTCAACAGAAGAATTAAACCAGTTGGGTGCACAAATTACCACCAAGGAAATTAAGCAACAGCCAGAATTATGGCAGGAAGCGCTGAGCAATTTTCAGCAGCAGGCCGACGCGGTCAGCCAGTTTTTGGACCAAGTTGTAGCGGCTGCTGATGGCCAAGTGGTCCGCGTCATCTTCACCGGTGCCGGCACGAGTGCCTACACGGGTGACACAGTCACCCCATATTTAAACGCTCACGGTGACCGGAAGCACTTCCGCTTCGAGTCGATTGCCACCACGGACATTGTGTCCGCGCCGTACGATTTCCTCGAACCGGAGACGCCGACGATCCTGGTTTCCTTTGCCCGTAGTGGTAATTCACCAGAATCAGTCAAGGCCGTGGCTCTGGCGGAACAGCTGGTCAAGAACCTGCACCAGCTGACCATTACTTGCGCTCCCGACGGCAACCTGGCACAACACGCTGAGGGCGAGGCTAAGAACCTGGTCCTGCTCCAGCCAGCAGGCTCAAACGACAAGGGCTTTGCGATGACGGGGAGCTTCTCCTGCATGGCGCTGACCGCCCTGTTGGTCTTTGACCAGGCGGACGCTGAGACCAAAGCCGGCTACGTGAACACCATCACCAAGATGGGCCAAGAAGTGGTAGCGCGTGAAGACTTCATCCAAAATTTGGTCGATGAAGACTTTGACCGGATCGCATACCTGGGTTCCGGTAGTCTCGGCGGGTTGACCCGGGAAGCACAACTGAAGGTCTTGGAACTGACGGCCGGCAAACTTGCCACCATCTTTGACACCTCCATGGGCTTCCGTCACGGCCCCAAGTCATTTGTGAACGACCGGACGCTGGTCTTTGACTTCCTCAGCAACAACCCTTACACGCGGCAATACGATGTCGACGTGATGGAGGAAATCAAGGGTGACCAGATCGCCAAGCGGGTCGTCGCAGTGGGAACGAGCCAGGACAATGACTTCTCCGGCGAAAACTTCTTCTTTGCTAACGGTGATCAGCAGCTGCCCGAAGCTTACCAGGCACTGCCAGACGTGATGTTTGCGCAGACGCTGGCGCTACTGAGTTCCGTCAAGATCGGCAACAAGCCGGACACCCCATCACCAACCGGGACCGTTAACCGCGTGGTCAAGGGTGTCATCATTCACGATTACAACAACTAACAAATAACGTTCCGTTAAGGAGGTGGTGCCGCCAGCGGTCCCGACCGTGAGCACCAGGGCAGTACGACGTAACGCGTGCGGCAATCATGTTTCCACCGGTACGGGTATTCCGTACCGCAGTTCGATGTTGATGCTATTGTTTATTGCACGCCGTGTTACTAGTTATTGTCCGGAGCGGTTGTTAGGACCGTGGGCGTGGTATTAATTAACGGCAACAGTGAGGGTCGGTGTTGGAACCGCGGACCCACTGGTGAACCGCTCCCCGTCATTACTGGAATCTGGGTAGTAATGATCAACCACTAGGTGGCCGGGGATGGTCGGTGAAGTTGTTCGGTTCCAGAAATTTGTTACGCACGGTTTCAGCAGTAGAGGAGGAATAGTTCATGGCGATTATCGCAACGCGGATTGATGGCCGTTTGGTACACGGCCAAGTAGCTAACCTATGGACGACCAAGTTGCAGGCGACCCGGATCATGGTCGTTGACGACAAGGTGTCCAAGAGCCAGATTGAGAAGAGTGGTTTACGGATGGCTACCCCAGCGGGTGTGCGCCTATCCGTTCTGGATGTGGATACAGCTGCCAATCATATTTTGAACCACAAGTACGATTCACAGCGGGTCTTCATCGTCGCCAAAACGCCAGCACCACTGTTGGCGCTGATCAACAAGGGCGTGCCGATCGACAGCATTAACGTCGGCAACATGTCCCAGACCGATGAGACTAAGCACATCACTAAGTCAATTAACGTGATGGATAAGGACGTGGCGGACTTCAAGGAGCTACAGTCCAAGGGCATTAAGTTGACTGCACAGATGGTGCCGGGCGATGAGTCCCAAGACTTTATGAGCCTGCTCAAGAAAGGGTTAGGAGGAGAAGCATAATGCAAATAGCTTGGTGGCAGATTGCACTATTAACGTTGTACGCGGGGTACCAAATCCTCGATGAATTGCAGATCTATTCCTCACTGAGTGCACCCGTCTTTGCCGGTCTGTTTAGTGGGATCGTCATGGGTGACATGAAGGCTGGCCTGATCATTGGTGGGGCCATGCAGCTGACCGTGCTGGGTGTTGGGACCTTCGGGGGTGCGTCCAAGATCGACGCTAACTCCGGGACGATTCTGGCCACGGCGTTCTCCATCAGCACGGGGATGAAGCCAGAAGCTGCCGTTGCGGCGTTGGCCGTACCTGTAGCTAGTCTGATGATCGAAACGGATATCCTGGCCCGGTTCGCGAACACCTTCTTTGCTCACCGCATCGATAAGAAGGTTGACCAGATGGACTACAAAGGGATCGAACGTTACTTCCTGGCTGGTGCCCTACCATGGGCCCTGTCCCGGATGATCCCTGTTGGCCTGGCCCTGACCTTTGGTGGTGGCCTGGTTACCAAAGTCGTTGGTGTTCTGAACGGTAGCTGGAAGTGGCTCGGCGATGGGCTGACCGTTGCTGGTGCCGTATTACCGGCCGTTGGTTTTGCTATCTTGCTCCGGTACCTGCCGGTCAAGAAGCACTTCCCATACCTGATCCTGGGCTTCATGATTACTACCCTGTTCACCGTTACGTTTACTGACATTCAGACGTTGGGTACGGGCCTGACCGCCGCATCCAAGGCGTTCACGACGTCCTTCAACGGTTTGTCCATGTTGGCCATTGCCCTGATTGGCTTTGCTCTGGCCGCAATTAGCTACAAGCAAAGTGCAAGCAACAATGGCGGCGGTAGCGCTGGTGGTACCAAGGCAGCCGTCAAACAAGATAGTTCTGCAGATGAGGGGGAGATCACTGATGACGAGCTCTAATTACAAATTAACTGATAAAGACTTCAATCAGATCAACCGGCGTAGCCTCTTCGGTTTTCAGCTAGGTTGGAACTACGAACGGATGCAGGGTTCTGGGTACCTGTACACCATCCTGCCGCAGCTACGGAAGATCTACGGTGATGACACCCCTGAACTCAAGCAGATGATGAAGACGCACACCCAGTTCTTCAACACCTCCAACTTCTTCAACACCATTATCACGGGGATCGACCTGTCCGTTGAAGAGAATGAAGGTATCAAGGGTGAGGAAACCGTTACGGGTCTGAAAACTGGGTTGATGGGTTCCTTCGCCGCTATCGGGGACTCCATCTTTGCCGCCCTGATTCCAGCCATCTTTGGTGCCATTGCTGCCAACATGGCCAGCAAGGGTAACCCGATTGGGATCCTCATCTGGATCGTTGCCCAAATGGCCGTCAACGTGTTCCGTTGGAAGCAATTGAAAGTGGCGTACAAGCAGGGTGTTTCCCTGGTGACGAACATGCAGAGCCAGTTGTCAGCGTTGACTGACGCCGCTACCTTGATGGGTGTGTTCATGGTCGGGGCCCTAGTGGCCACGATGATCAACGTCAACATTGCTTGGGCGCCAAAGATTGGGTCCGTGCCGCTGAACATGCAAAACTACATGGACATGATCCTGCCCAAGCTGTTACCAGCGCTGATCGTTGGTGCCATCTACTGGTTGCTGGGTAAGAAGCACATGACTTCAACCCGGGCCATCTTCATTGTGTTGATCGTTTCCGTTGCGCTGTCTGCTCTGGGTGTGATTGCTAAGGGTTAGCGCACGACGTTGGTGGAAGGATAGAAAGGTGAATTTTCATGACCAAATTAATCTTGATTAGCCACGGTAGTTTCTGCGTGGAGTTGAAGAAGAGTGCGGAGCTGATTATGGGTCCGCAAGACGACATTCTGACGGTGCCATTGTTGCCAAACGAAGGGCCAGAGGATTTCCAGAAGAAGTTTAAGGATACGATTGCGGGGCTGGACGACTTCACCGTCCTGGCTGACCTAATGGGTGGCACCCCGGCGAACGTAGTATCCCGGATGATTATGGAAGGCGCAGATATCGACCTGTATGCGGGGATGAACCTACCGATGGTCATTAGCTTCATCAATGGCGCGATGGTCGGTACGACACCACAGCTGGTTGATGACGGCAAAGCGGGCGTAGTGCACATTAACGACGTGATTGCCGGTACTACTGGTAACTAATCAAGGCGACCCCGGGCGTTCATTCCCGGGGTTTTGCTATGGCACCGAGTTGACGCCAGGAATTCACCGCTGCTGTGTTGTGGTCTAGACCACCGCATGATACACTGAATGGTGTAAAATGTTAGTAAGCGCTAGCAGTTGGCTGGTGTCGACGAATTTGAGGATAGGAGATTTATTCATGAGCTACTATATTCACGCTGCAAAATTCTTTTTGAAGAATACGACCGAAATTGGCGGTTACCTCGAGGTGACCGACGATGGCAAGTTCGGTGAATTCATTCCGAGTGATCACCAGGCCCCAACCGGGAAGATTGTTGATTACGATGGCCAGTGGATCGCCCCAGGTTTGGTCGACACCCACATCCACGGTCTGTTGGACCACGACGTGATGGATGCGGACTGGGACGCCCTCAACGAAATGTCTGAAGGGTTGCTCCGTACGGGGGTTACGTCCTGGTTGCCCACGACTTTGACCGCTAGCTTTGACCAGTTGAACGCCGTCTGCAAGATGATTGGTGACCACGCCGGCTCCGAAACGGGTGCGAAGATTCAGGGTATCCACTTTGAAGGCCCATTCTTCACCACAGAACACAAAGGGGCGCAGAACCCGAAGTACTTCCGTGACCCGTCGATCGACGAGTTTAAGCAGTGGCAGGAAAGTGCCAAGGGCATGCTACAGAAGATTTCCCTGGCACCAGAACGCAAGGGTGCCGTGGAGTTCACTGAGTACGTCAGTGGTACTGGCAAAGTGGTTTCGTTGGGTCACTCCAACGCCACCTTTGAACAGGCCCGTGACTGTGTTGAAGCGGGTGCCACTTCCTTTACGCACACGTTCAACGGTATGAGTGGTTTGACCCACCGCGAACCGGGGATGGCTGGCGCCGCCATGTTCATGAACATCGTGGACGACGAACTGATTTGTGACGGTCACCACATCCGTCCAGAAGTTGCCGCTACGTTGATTCGCGAAAAGACACCAGAGCACGTGGCCCTGATTACGGACTGCATGCGGGCCGGTTTGATGCCTGATGGTGACTACGTGCTGGGTGAATTCCCCGTTACGGTCGGTGGGGGTACTGCCCGCTTGAAGAGTGACAACCACCTGGCTGGTTCGATCCTGCAGTTGAAGGATGCCGTTAAGAACGTGGTGGACTGGAACGCCGCGACGCCAGAAGCAGCCGTAATGATGGGTTCCTACACTGCCGCTAAGTCGAGCCGCATCAACGACAAGTGTGGGAGCATTCTGCCTGGCCGTGACGCCGACTTCCTGGTTTTGAACCCCGACATGAGCTTGGCTGAGACCTACTTGAACGGGGAGTCCCGGTACCAGGCCTAAGCCGCACTAATTGCTACTAAACCAAAGTTGGCCGCATTCTGTCGGGAATGCGGCCTTTTTGATGTGTACAAGCGGTCACGCCGTCCGCTAACTGCGGCGTAAGGCCAACTACAGGGAACTGTGCTAACATATGGTCAAAAGCTCCACGAAAGGGTGTTGATTATGACCGTTACCTTACCGACCCGCGACGAGGTGCCCACGGACCTGACCTGGGATCTCACCAGCGTGTTCGCTGACGACGATGCTTGGGAAGCAGAGTATGCCGCCGTGCAGAAACTCGTGCCGACCCTTAAGCAACTGCAAGGAACCCTCGGGCAGGGCCCAACGCAATTGGCTGCGGGTATCGCCCAGATTCTGGCCGCGTTCCGCCGGCTGGAGAAGTTGTACGTGTACGCGTCCATGAAGAGCGACCAGGATACTGGCAACAGTCAGTACCTAGGCTACAAGGCGCGTGCGGACAATTTAGCCACCACCTTTGCTAGCGCTACTGCCTACATGAACCCAGAAATTTTGGCAATCTCTGCCGATACGTTGGCTGACTGGGTGGCACATAACGCTGACCTCCACCACGACCAACATTTTTTGGACAACATTACCGCGGAGCGTGACCACGTGCTGGATGCAGCGACCGAGGGACTCTTAGCCGCAGCCGGTGACGCGCTGGATGGCACCACCAACACCTTTAACGTGTTGAACAACTCCGACATCGACTTTGGCATGGTCCAAAATGACGATGGTGACTTTGTGGAATTGAACCACAGCCTTTACGATGAGTTGATTCACAGCACCAACCGCGATGTACGGCAGGGCGCGTTTGAGTCGTTGTACGCGACCTATGACTCCCTGCGTAACACCTTTGCGTCGACGCTGACGGGCAAAGTCAAGGCGGACAACTTCCGCGCGCAGGCGCACAAATATCCAAGCGCACGCGTCGCCGCGATGAGCCACAACCACATTCCGGAAGCCGTGTTCACGACGTTGGTGGAGCAAGTCAACGCCCACCTACCGCTGTTGCACCGGTACGTGGCGTTGCGCAAGCGCGTGTTGGGGTTGGCGGAGTTGCACAGCTACGACCTGTACACGCCACTGACCGGAGAGCCGGCTCTCAGTTACACCGTGCCCGCGGCCAAAGTCGAAGCGGAACGGGCCCTCAGCGTCCTGGGCGATGATTACGTGACCCATGTCCGCGACATTTACGACCACCGCATGGTCGACTTTGCCGCTAACCGTAACAAGCAGTCCGGTGCCTACTCGGGTGGCGCGTATGACACCAACCCGTTTATCCTGATGAGCTGGCACGATTCGTTGGATTCGCTCTACACGCTGGTACATGAGACCGGGCACTCGGTTCACAGTTGGTACTCACGGCACAATCAAGACTACATGTATGGCGATTATCCCATCTTCGTGGCGGAAATTGCGTCGACGACTAACGAAAACCTGTTGACGGACTACTTGCTGGCACACAACGAGGATCCGCAGGTACGCGCCTTCCTACTCAATTACTATCTGGACGGGTTCAAGGGCACCGTTTTCCGGCAGGCGCAGTTTGCGGAGTTTGAGGACTGGATGCACCAGGCTGACCAGGCGGGGACCCCGTTAACGGCGGATGCACTCTCCGATAAGTATGCGGCGATCAACGCCAAGTATTATGGTGACACGCTGGTCGCCGACCCGGAGATCAGCCTCGAATGGGCCCGGATTCCGCACTTTTACTACGACTACTATGTTTATCAATATGCGACCGGCTTTGCGGCCGCAACCACGTTGGCGCAGGGCATCACAGCCGGTAATGACGGGGCGGTAACGCATTACTTGGGTTTCCTCAAGAGTGGGTCCACGCAGTACCCGATTGAGACGATGCGCGCTGCGGGCGTGGATATGACCAAGCCGGATTACCTGGAAGGGGCCTTTAACGTCTTCGCTGACCGGCTGGACGCGTTGGAACAGTTATTGTAATTGAACGGGTACCAGTAAAGGAGTAGTAATAATATGCAGAAAATTGGTTTTATTGGCACGGGTGTGATGGGCACTGGCATCATCAATAACTTGCTTAAAGCTGGGTATGACGTGACGGTGTACAACCGCACTAAAGCCCACGCCCAGCCGGTGATGGATAACGGCGCTCACTGGGCAGATTCGCCCGCCGAAGTAGCGGCTGCCACTGACATCACCATCAGTATGGTGGGCTTTCCCCAGGATGTCGAAAACATCTACTTTGGTGATGAGGGGATTCTTGCGGGAGCTACTACGGGACAGTTGGTGGTGGATATGACTACCAGTACGCCGACGTTGGCGCGCAAGATCGCCGCGGCGGCAAGCGCCCGTGGTGTGATTGCGGTGGATGCGCCAGTTTCTGGTGGTGATGTGGGGGCCAAGAACGGGACGTTGACCGTGATGGTTGGCGGCGACCCGGCTGTCATGGACACCCTGAAGCCCATCTTTGACGTCATTGCCGGTTCTGTGCACCGCTTTGGGGATGCCGGGATGGGCCAGCACGCCAAGATAGCTAACCAGATCATGATTGCCGGCACGATGACCGGACTGACCGAAATGTTGGTTTACGCCCGGGCCACCGGGCTCAACCTCGATGACGTGTTGGCCACGGTTGGTGCCGGTTCGGCGGCTAACTGGAGCCTCACGAATTACGGTCCCCGGGTGCTCAAAGGCGACTACACCCCCGGCTTCTTTGCAAAGCACTTCCTCAAGGATCTGCGTATTGCGCTGGATGAAGCCGATAAGCTTGGCCTGGATCTGCCGGCGACCAAGACCGCTAAGCAGCTGTACGCGCAGCTCGTGGACGCGGGACACGGTAACGACGGGACGCAGGCGTTAGTCAAGCTGTACGCGGCGTGGACTAAGTAGCCAACACCACGCAAGACATTAAAATAGACCCAACGTGCACACCATCGTGTGAGCACGTTGGGTCTATTTAATTGTTACTAGTTTGTCTGTTTCAAATTGTCCGGCAAGTCGTTTGCCGCACTGAAGTCAATGGAGATGGTCTTCGGGTGGTCCTTCACGATAAGAATGTAGGCGTGGCCGAGAAACGGCTTGTCACCTTTGTACGTGATGGGGAATTCTTGTGCTGGCGCAGCGTTGCCCTGAATCATCATGGCGTAGAGTTCATCGTCGGTAAAGTCGTCAGAAAAGATGATGGCGACGGGGGCGACGACGATTTGGTGCGCCTTGACCATTAAGTTCACCACCTGGAAAATTTGGTCGGTGACTTCTTGAGGGAAGACTTGCGCAACCGCGTCAGACACGCGGTGCTTTTTGGTGGGTTCAAACATGGTTATCCTCCTGTAAGTTTGCTGCTGTCAGTGTAGCACAAGTAGGGTGCTATTGCGCGCGTGCGCGCTGGCCCGTAGTGTAGCGGGCACCAGCAGTGAGGTGCGTGCCACCAAAAAAGCTTGCGTTGTCAGGCGCAAGCTTGGGTACGGATTAACAATCTAGAAGCCAACCGTGTCGGGGTCCTGAGCCAACCCGGCAACACCATGAAGTCCGTCGATGAGTTCCATGTCGTGGTGGGACAGCTCGAAGTCAAACAGCTGGGCGTTTTCTTGAATCCGTTCAGCGTGGACGGACTTTGGCAGTGGTAGGAAGTCGTGCTGGAGGCTCCAGCGCAGAACCAGCTGAGCCACACTCTTGCCGTAGCGTTTAGCCATCTTTTGCAGTTCAGGGATGCCGAAGATCTTCCCCGTGCCGAGTGGGCTGTATGCTTCGTTGAGGATACCGTTCTCGGTATCAAACTTGGTGACCTCTTCCTGCATATCGCTAGGGTTCAGGAATGACTGGTTCACCATCGGCTTAGTGTTGGCGGTCTTGAACAGTTCCTGAAGGTGCTTGACCCGCATGTTAGAAACCCCAATGGCGCGGGCCTTCCCGGATTTCAGAATTTCTTCCATGGCGCGCCAGGTTTCGGCGTTGGTTTCCTGCCAGTGGTCACGGAAGGCTTTCGGGTTGCCCCAGTGGATCAAGTATAGGTCCACATAATCAGTGCCCAGTTTACGCAAAGACGTGTCGATTGCCTTCAGCGTGTTGTCGTAACCACGGTCGGAGTTCCACAGCTTAGTGGTCAAGAAGATGTCGTGACGGTCAACGCCACTGGCTTTGAGCCCCTCGCCGACACTCTCTTCATTACCATAAATGGCGGCGGTGTCAATGTGACGGTAGCCAGCGTCCAACGCCGCCTTGACGGAATCTCGTGCGACTTCGCCACTAGGCGTTTGCCAGGTGCCAAAACCGACGATTGGGATTTTGACCCCGTTACTGAGCGTGTACGTGTCAGTGAGTTTCGTTAAGTGAGCCATTGTGCTTCCTCCTTATTATTTATCAGTACTAACAATACTTTAGCACAATATTTTCGCGTGGGGGTAAATTATGCCATTTTGTGTAATCGCTGCCAATACTAACAACACGCACTTGGTGGGGTTCGGTGGTCGTTGTTGGACCCGTGGTAATAAGGCAAATAGGTTACAGAGTTGACACAGTTTCCCTAAAAAAGCGTAAACGTGGCGTTGACGCGGTGGGTGGCTTGATGGCGTATGGTATAATTCTTTCGACTAATGGCGCGCGTTGAAGTGGCCATTACGGTAAAACCATTAGAGGGGTACATACATGGATTCACGTTCGCAAGGCAGTAAGCAGGTTAGACGGGCTCCGCATCACCCGGTGTGGCGCTTTTTAATATTTGCCATCCTTGGCATTTTGTTCTTGGTGGCGGCCTATGGCTTCCGTTTCTTTGCCGAGACCAAGACGGCAATCAACGGTACGTACTCCAACGTCACCCAGACCAGCGCTAAAGCTAACAGCAAGCTGATCAAGGAAGAAAAGCCAATTTCAATTTTGCTCCTCGGTACCGATACCGGGGCTTTGGGCCGTGGCGCTAGTTGGGGTAAGGGGAATAGTGATTCCATTGAAGTGGTCACGATCAACCCCAAGAAGCACAAGACCACAATTACTAGTATCCCACGAGACACGCTGGCGAAGATTTCCGGCACGGGCGATGTGGCCAAAATCAATTCGGCTTACGCTAGTGGTGGTGAGGAGTCAACACTCAAAACCGTCCAGAAACTATTGAACATCAAAATTAACTACTATATTACCGTGAACATGAACGGGCTAAAGAAAATTGTTAACGCGGTAGGTGGTGTTGATGTCACCGTACCGTTTAGCTGGAGTGACCCGAGTCATGACGGCGGGACCTTCACTAAGGGCAAGGCGCACCTTAACGGGACCCGGGCTCTGCAGTTTGCCCGGATGCGGTACGAGGATCCCAAGGGTGATTACGGGCGGCAGCAGCGGCAACAACAGGTGATCAAAGCCATTGTGAAGTCCCTGTTGTCCGCCAAGACACTGACCTCGTACGAAAGCGTGCTGAGTTCACTCAAGGGTAGCCTGAAGATGAACCTAACTTTTGACGACCTGATTACCATGGCGCAGAATTCGGATTACCGTAAAGCTGCCAGCAACATCAAGAAGTACACGTTGCAGGGCAATGATGCAACTATCGACGGAGCATCGTACCAGGTGGCTTCGACGTCAGCACTACAGAAGACGAGCAACCGCATTCGTAAGCAGTTAGGCAAGTCGCAGGAAACGCTGAGTAACTTTAACACGCGGCTGAACGCAATCAACTCATCCTTCTTTAACGGTACGACCACGACGTATTACACTAGTTCGTCTAGTGCAGCGTATGGTACTGGTGCTGCGGAGAGCACCACCGATAGTACGACTGCAACGAATGGTACGGACACTAGCCCCTATGGGGGTACCAGTAGTTACTATGGTGGCAGTACTGGCTACTAATCAGGATGGCTCACGAATGGCTTCTTGCCGAACGTAACGTGAATATTAATGAAAACAACGGGTCCGCTTCCTGCAATTGTTAGGAGGCGGACCCGTTTGTGTCTGGGCAAAGGTGTTGTCTAGGGGCAACAGGTAGTGTGACACCATGTGGGTGAGGTGACGGTAGTGCCTGGTTGGATCGTGCGGCCGCGCCAGAATGGCCCGCGTCCACTAATTTTATCGCCCTTGTCTGTCAGTGAGTATCAAACCTCGGTCGGGGAGCGGTAGTAAATATCATTGTACCGTCAGGGGGTGCCCGGCGGGGTGCAACCACAACAAAAAACCAGCCGGCAATGGTGCCCGGCTGGTGCAGTAATCATGTTTAGTTTGAATTAACCGACGACTTCAACGGTGGCGCTCAGTACACCGGCCGATGGGACCTGATCGTTCGGCATGGCGACGTCCAACTGGCGGCTGTTGCTGTTAGCGAATGAACCCGTATCGTTAACCACGCGGTACCAAACCGTCCCGTCAGACAGGGTGATCTTCAGGTGCGTACCCTTAGGAAAGACGGAGAGGTTGGCCGCTACGCCACCATAACCCATGTTAGAACCCAGTACGGCTGGGTCATAGAAGGTCAGATTGAACGTGCCGTAACTCTTACCACTAGTGGTAGTAGTGGTGGTCGTCGTGGTGTTGCTGGTAGTGCTCGTGTTCTGGGCACTGGCTTGTTGTTGCTGCTGAGCGGCTTGGGCCTTAGCAGCAGCATCCGCGGCGGCCTTCGCCTTGGCGGCAGCAGCGGCTTTAGCTTGTGCTTCCGCCTTAGCCTTGGCTGCTGCTTCGGCCTGAAGCTGCTTTTCAGCCTCATTGTACTTGTTGGTCCCCGGGGTGATCTTGTTACCCTTTTCGGGAATCTTCAAAGTTGAACCACTGGCCAGTGTCAATTTGTTTAAATGAATGTGGTTGGCCTTGGCAATATCGTCAAGACTAACACCGTATTGTTCGCTCAATGTTTCGAGGGTGTCCCCAGTCTGTACTTTGACCTGTACATCCTGCTGTGCGTTACTCGACGCATCAACGATCGTACTGGACTGTGCAAACATTGCCCCTGGGATAATGGCCAATGCCGCTGTCACTACCCACTTCATATACGCAACTTTAATAACTATTCACTCCTAATATTCTCTGTCAGTGGCAAACCACTGCTTCTCAACAAGGAGCAGTATACGGCCCGTTCATGTCATACTAATACCAGTTACATTACAAAAGGCACTTTTTCCGCAACGTTGTAACACAGGCGTAATATAACGGGTGTACTCTTTGAAATTTGACGCAAATTTGAATATTTTGGGATGGCCACGTCAAAAACACGGGCTTGATTGTTACAGATGCCCACTTACACGGTAATATAGCCACAAAAATGGGCCGACATTTTAGCAGTGATATTATTCGACAAATTTTATTAAGGTAGGCGTAGTGCGTTGGGGCATATATAATGGAATGTATGAAAGGAGTGGCTACTGTGACACCATTGGTTTCAGTAATTGTCACCGTGCACAACCTGGCGCGGTACCTCCCCCGGGTACTCACCGCCTTGCGGCACCAAAGCTACCATGCCCTGGAAATTTTATTGGTGGATGACGGTTCGCACGATGATTCACCCGCGCTCTTGCAGCGTGCAGCTGCGCGTGATGACCGGATGCGGGTGCTCCACCTAACGCCAGCTGGCGGGGTGTCGGCGGCCCGCAATGCGGGGTTGGCCCACGTCCAGGGCGACTACGTCATCTTTGTGGATGGGGACGATTGGATGGGCCGCGATTACGTGCGCCACTTTGTTGACGGTGCCACGGTTAATGATGCCGACGTGGTCACCAACCCCTACATCGTCCAGCGTGGCGGTGCGGAGACGGTGGTTGGTCACGGCCAACTACCACGAACACTGACGCGTGATGAATTCATGGCCGGGGTGCTGGCACCCGCAGGTCCCATTCGTGGGTACCTATGGAACAAAATGTTTCGGCGCCGGGTGATCACTCGCCACCAGTTGCGGTTTAATGAGGATTTAGACGCCATGGAAGACGAATTGTTCACGGTGCGGTATGCTATACACGCGGAACGCTTCTACTTTGGCGCTCACCCTGACTACCGCTACGGCGTGCGGTCGGGATCACTAACGACGAGTAATGACACGTTGAGTTTGTTGAGCCAGCAATTGTCGGCCATGCGCGCGATTAAACACACCATCGCGGGTACGCGGCGCCGGCGGCATCGGCGGTGGCGGACGACACGGTCATTAGAAAAGGGCTAATGGTGCTATTTAATGAATGATAGTTTATTTATGACTCGGGCAGAGATGAAAGCACGTGCCAAGGAACGGCTCAGCCATCCGGGAGTGCGGCTCAAGTTGGCGTTGGCGTTGCTACTGCCCGTAGTGATCATGTTGGCAATTAACCTGCTCATTGGGATCGAGTTTGGCCAGGTGTCGGCGCACTTGGCGACGTTAAGCAACGCCGACTTTGTTACCACGGTGCAGAACCTGAGCGCTAATGCCGAGAAAAAGAGTTTGTTTGGCGGCCTGGTCACCTTCTACTTCTTCACGGGGGTGAGCCTGACCGCACTGGACGTGGTGCGAAATCCGGACCGGCGACTACGCGTCTTTGACATCATGTTCAAACTGTTCAGCGGGACGTACTTCTTCAGCATGTTGCTGATGTACATTTTGGTCACGCTGATTGTTAGCGTGGGGACGGCGTTCTTCTACGTGCCCGGGATCATCTTTACCCTCGGCCTGCGGTTGGCGTACTACTTGCTCTACGATGCGCGGCAGCGGGGGGATCACCGCGGTGTATTTACGCTGATGGGTGACTCCTGGCGATTAATGCATGGGTACAAAGCCGACCTGCTGGTGCTCTACATTTCGTTTATTCCGTGGTACCTGTTGTCGATCGTTACGCTGGGTATCGCGGACCTGTACGTAACGCCGTACATCCAGACCACAGTGGCGGTATTTTACGAACAGGTACGGGCGCGGTACGCGATGGACCATCCAGACAGTGACGCGGCGGACGGGCCCCGCGCAGGCCGTGGCGACCAAAATTAATTAATATATACTGATAACCATGCGTGAGGCCTTGCAGAAAGGGCCACCTTTATTGCAAAATGGGCGATGTGTGAGTTGAATCAGGGGCCATCAGGGTGTACTGGTGGCTCATTGTACTTTAATTGGGGAAAGAGAAGGACTAGACACAATGGATGTTAAGAAGTTAATTGCGCAGTACCCAATCGTGGCTGACCTAGCTGCGGAAAGGGAGACGTTGTGGGTCAACCCGGACTACGGCGAGGACGCCAAGCTACCTTTGACCAAGGAGGACCTCTTTGACGCTGAGGCCCGTTACCACCGTTTTGGCCCGTACATGGCGGTAGCCTTTCCGGAGACCGCTGCGACCGACGGGATCCTGGAATCGCCGCTATACCGGATTCGCAAGATGCAGGAGCACGTTACCCAGCGTGAAGGGTACAGTTTGCCGGGGAACCTCTACCTGAAGGCCGATAACGAACTACCCATTTCGGGGTCGATCAAATCGCGTGGGGGGATCTACGAAGTATTAAAGATTGCCGAACGGGTGGCGATGCAGCACGATATGTTGTCGTACGCCGACAACTACGCCAAGCTGAACCAACCGGAATTCCGTGAGCTGTTTAGTCATTACGGCATCGCCGTGGGCTCGACGGGTAACCTTGGTTTATCCATCGGGATCGTGGCGGCCAAGCTAGGTTTCAAGGCGACGGTGCACATGTCGCGTGACGCCAAGCAGTGGAAGAAGGACGTGTTACGCAGCAAAGGCGTTAACGTGGTCGAGTATGATGGCAGCTTCTCCAAGGCCATTACGACCGGACGCCAGCTAGCGGAGGCGGACCCGTCCGTCTTCTTTATCGATGACGAGGGCAGCACCGACCTCTTCCTTGGGTACGGGGTTGCAGCTATTCGCTTGCAAAAGCAACTGCACGACCAGGGCATCCCGGTCGATGAGGACCACCCGTTGTTTGTTTACTTGCCAGCCGGCGTTGGTGGTTCACCTGGTGGGACTACCTTTGGTCTGAAGACTATTCTCGGGCCCAACGTCCACGCAATCTTTGCTGAACCGACCCACGTGCCGTCCGTCGTTTTGGGGATGGCCACCGGTTTGAACGAAAAGATCTCGGTTTACGATATCGGTCTGGATGGACTGACTGAAGCCGATGGTCTGGCGGTTGGCCGGCCATCACGTCTTGCCGGCCACGTGCTGCGGACCATTCTGCAGGGCATTGCCACCTTTGACGATGACCGCGTACTGGCCTACACGGCCGAAATGATGGATACTCAGCAGATGCAGTTGGAACCGAGTGCTACGGCGGGCTTTGCAGCTTTGCGTCAGGCGCAACCGTACCTGACGCAGCACTACCCAATGGCGAACGCCAGTCACATTGTGTGGTCAACGGGTGGAATGCTGATGCCTGCCAGTGAACACGAACGCAACTACAAGTTGGGTAAGGCGATTCTGGACCGCAAGTAATTAATTATTCAATCGACATTAAAAAGGACCCGGGCAAGCAGCTTGATATGGCTGCTTGCCCGGGTCTTTTTGTGCTCATGCCTTTACCCGCGGGGCTCCACGCTCCCAAACGAGTTGCGCCACCCAGAAAGCTGCCGCATAAATAAACCCGCACAGGAAACCAAGTGCAGGTTTCCTATCCGGGTTCACTTATGCTCTCGCTTCCTAAGCGGGCGGTTTCACTCTCTCAAACGAGTTACGCCCCGCAAAAGCTACCGCGTAAAGCACCTGCCCCAAAAGGCCAACCCCGGGCCTTTTCGCCCAGGTGCCTTACGCTCACGCTTTTACCCGCGGGGCTCCACTCTCTCAAACGAGTTGCGCCACCCAGAAAGCTGCCGCATAAATAAACCCGCACAGGAAACCAAGTGCAGGTTTCCTATCCGGGTTCACTTATGCTCTCGCTTCCTAAGCGGGCGGTTTCACTCTCTCAAACGAGTTACGCCCCGCAAAAGCTACCGCGTAAAGCACCTGCCCCAAAAGGCCAACCCCGGGCCTTTTCGCCCAGGTGCCTTACGCTCACGCTTTTACCCGCGGGGCTCCACTCTCTCAAACGAGTTGCGTCGCCCAGAAAGCTGCCGCATAAATAAACCCGCACAGGAAACCAAGTGCAGGTTTCCTATCCGGGTTCACTTATGCTCTCGCTTTCTAAGCGGGCTACTTCACTCTCTAATAAAACTTAAACTTGCTCATTGGCCAGTACCGCATTACGACCACCGACTGGATCTGGCTCCGCTTGAGGAAACCGAACGCCCGGCCGTCGTGCGAGATAATCCGGTTGTCCCCCATCACGAAGTACTCACCCTTTGGTACCTTGGTGCGGTGGGTACTCTTGAGGGTCTTGAGGGAGAAGTCGTACGTGAACTTCACTTTGCTGGCGTCGAGGCCTTCTTGTGCCGCAATTGCCTTGATTTCCTTACGCATAAACTTTTTGTGCAAGTATGGTTGCTTGACTAACTTACCATTGATATACAGCTTGTCGTTCTTGCTTTGAACGGTATCGCCCGGCATGCCAATGACCCGCTTAATGTACAGTTCCGGTTTGCCGGTCGCTTTGTCGGTTGCATCGGGCGCGTACACCACGACGATATCGTTGCGCTTGATCTGCTTGTGCCGTAGTGAGATGAGCCGGTCATTTTGCTGCAAGCCCGGTTCCATGGAGGACCCCTGAACTTCGTCTTTGCTGATCACGAACGTCATGAGTAACTGCGTGATGATAAAGACAGCGGCAAAGAGGACGACTAACTCAAGTACCCAGCGCCAGGTACTACCACCCTTTTTTTCTGTTGGTTCCAAACTTTTGGCCTCCACATATTTAATACCTAATTTTAGCATATTATAACGCCCATGCGTGGTTCCGTGCGCGAGCGTGAAAATTGACGCGCCTCGTCGACTGTGGTAGCGTGAGTCGTTGAGTTGTACGGCGGGCGCTTACTAGGTAGCGCCCCTTTATATAGAAAAAAGAGGTTTTCCAGGTGAGTATTTTAACGGTAACGGGGCTTTCCCAGCAGTTCGTGGACAAGCAGTTGTACACGGACGCAAACTTTCAGGTTAATAAGGAAGACCACCTTGGCGTGGTTGGTCAGAACGGTGCGGGGAAGAGTACCCTTATCAAGATTCTAACGGGGCAGGTTACCCCTGACGCCGGGAAAATCGTCTGGCAAAAGCACCTCCACGTGGGGTACTTGGATCAGTACGCCAACTTGGAACCCGGCCAGACCATCATGGCGTTTTTGCAAACGGCATTTGCAGATTTGTACGCCAAGGCCGATAAGGTCAACCAAATTTATGCCGATTATGCGACTAATCCAGACGATGAGTTGCTGTCCAAAGCTGGTACCTTGCAGCAAGAACTGGAAGCGGCGGATTTCTATAACTTGGACACCCGAATTGAAACGGTGGCCAGTGGGTTAGGGCTGACCGCACTAGGGTTAGACCATCCGGTGGACCAGTTGTCAGGAGGCCAACGCTCTAAGATCATCCTGGCTAAACTCTTGTTGGAAGAGCCCGACATGTTACTGCTGGACGAACCGACCAACTACCTCGATAAGTCACATATCGAATGGTTATCGGATTGGCTCCAGGAGTTCGCGGGTGCTTTTATCGTGATTTCGCATGACTTTGACTTCCTGGAACAGGTGACTAATGCCATCCTGGATATTGAGTTTGCCACGATTACCAAGTACACGGGTAGCCTGCACCAGGCGATGCGGCAGAAGGAAGCCAACAAGGAAACTTATATGAAGGCTTTTAACAAGCAGCAGGCACAAATACAAAAGACGGAGGCGTACATCCGGCGGTTTAAGGCCGGCACGCGTAGCAAGTCCGCCAAGAGTCGGGAGAAGCAGTTGGCGCACATGGAGCGGTTAACGCCACCAGGTAACCGGGCCAAGGCCAAAATTGTATTTCCCTTCATTGAACAAAACAGCCAGGTACTCCTGGACGTCACTGACCTCAGTGTGGGGTACGATCAACCGTTGCTCCAGCCGATGAACTTTACGCTGAGTCATGATGAAGTCATGGCCCTAGAAGGTTTCAACGGTGTAGGGAAGTCGACTTTGCTCAAGACGGTGCTGGGGAAGCTGCCAGCACTAGGCGGTACGGTCGAGATGGCACAAAACGTCGTGGTGGGTTACTTTGAGCAGGAATTGCGGTGGGACGTACCGAAGCAAACGCCCCTGCAGTTCATGATGGCCAAATATCCAGCTGCAACTCAGCGTACTTTACGTCAGGTGCTGAGCCGCACGGCGTTGACACGGGAGAATGTCGACCAACCATTGACGCTGCTGTCAGGGGGGGAACAGTCCAAAGTGAAGTTGGCTGACCTGATGATGCAGACGACTAACTTACTCGTGATGGATGAACCGACCAACCATTTGGATGACGACACTAAGGCTGCTTTGCGGCAAGCATTGATCGAGTATCCGGGTGCGGTCATCCTTGTATCACATGAGGAAGGGTTCTACGATGACTCCTGGGTTGACCGACGGGTAAACATTGCGGACTTACGCGTTAAATAGAATGATAATGGGACCACGCGATGGTGTATATGCCATCAACGTGGTCCCTATTTGTTTTTGTAGGGGCAGTTGCGGCTGGTATGTGGTTGGGGCGAATACCCTGTTGCGGGGGGCTTGGAACTGTATGGTATTGGTGCAGACAATGTCAGTTAGGCAGTCCAATGTTGTTTTGTTACAGCAAACGGTTGACGGGGACCCTGGTTTTAGGGATAATGGTTCTCGTGCTCTTCGGAGGACAGAACCAACGGACGCGGATGCCCACTAATTACTATTAATATTGGTAATGGTTACCCGCCGAAGAAAATTTCATTTTTTATCCAAAAGTTCTGGACTTTGTTAGTACCGATTGATATACTGATTGGGTTGTGTCGGGGCAGTGATAATTAATTGCTGCACACCACGACATGATTATGAAAAAAGTTATTGACATTGGTTGCCAATGACGGTATCATATAAGAGTTGCCTGGTTGATACGTCAACTGCACGGCAACTGGTAGTACTTTGAAAAC